>NZ_JRPE02000045.1 GCF_000765825.2 Helicobacter magdeburgensis | reverse complement strand
GGGGGGGGGGGGGTGCTACAACCGCTCCGCTATGTTTTTTAAACAAGCAAAAATTACAACAAGGAGAATAACAATGAAAAGATTGTTAATTAGCTCTATTGCAGCTATGGCTCTTACAAGTAGCGTAGTGGTAGCAGAAGAAAGCGGAGCATTTGTAGGTTTGGGCTTAGGCTTTGGTGGAAATAGTGTTGAAAGCAAGTCTCCAGATGGAAAAGAAACGGCTAAAGGCAGTGGCTTAAATTACGGCTTAGTAGCTGGTTACAAACAATTCTTTACTGATAGCTTTGGACTTCGCTATTATGCAAATATTGACTACAATAGCTCTAAAATCAAAATGGATACTGAAAAAGTGGCATTAAATGCCATTAACTATGGTGTGAATGTAGATGCACTTTATAACTTTGTAAGCTCTGATGGTATGGACTTTGGTGCATTCTTGGGTCTAGGACTTGGCGCTAATACTTGGAGTGGAAAAGTAGTAGATGGACTTAAAGAGCAAGCTAAAGATTTTGGTAAAAAAGCTTCAACAACAGGCTTTGATTTAGCTCTTAATGCTGGTTTGCGTGGTGTATTTGCTAAGCAACACGGCGTTGAAATTTTTGCAAGAGTGCCATTTATTGCAACAACAATGCTTGATGCTAAAGAAGGAACAGAGAGTGTAAAATATAGCACATCTCGCAACTATAATGCAGGTGTTCGCTATACATTTAGCTTCTAATAGATTCTAGGACTTGCTAGAATCTAAAAGCTTGACTTGCCCTTAGCTTTTTTATAAAAGGCTAGGGCAGTTTTTTCATATAAACTTCCTTTTGCAGAATCTTGCAGGATTTTGTTAAATCAATGCATAGGACTTGGGATTCTGCA
>NZ_JRPE02000044.1 GCF_000765825.2 Helicobacter magdeburgensis | reverse complement strand
CACATCCACCCCCACATCTCTATTTGCTCTCCATAAATAAGCAAAGAATCTTATTTGCTTATTCTCCCATTCTTCTTTGAAAGGAATATTGACTATTTCCCCTTTAATATTTTCTAATTCTTTAAACCTCTTAGAATAAATTAGAGGTTGTGTCTTATTGAGTTGCTTTAATGTTTGCTCTATCTCTTCATCTCTATCAAATACAATGTATCCCCATTTAGTTTTATGTTTATATCTTTGTATAGATTCTTTCAAATAGCTTTGTTCATCACCTTGTATTTTTGCTTTTTGAGAATCTTTAAGAACATAATGGGCTTGAAGTGTGATAGATTCTATAAGATGATGTTCTGAAGGTGAATTAAAAGAATTGTGATTGTATTCTTGTGGTATATACTCTATGGCATTGACTTTAATATTGGGCTTTATATTATCATTGAGAGTGATAGCTTTAGGAATGTTTTTCTCAAAGCTTAATCTTTGCTCTAAAAGTTCTCCTACTTGTTTATCCTTTGGTTGGATAGTTTTAGAAGGAGAGATTTTGATATGAAAGTCTTTTTGTTCTTCATCTAAACCATACCTATTTAATACAAAATACAAATCCGAATTAGTCATCTTAGAGCTGACATAGGCATTATGAAATTCTATAAAGCCATTTTCATCACTTTTAGCCCTATCTACAAAAGAATAAAAGTTTGGAGAATACACATAAATCTCTCTATTACTTAAAGCTTCTTTTTTATGATTAAAGCATTGAGCTTTAATGTGTATGGGGAGAGCCTCTTTTGGAGTAGAGAGAGAAAGAGAAGAGTTTGTGGAATCTTTAGTGGAATAAGAGTGGGTAGGATAAGCAAGATAGTTTGGAAAAGTATGGAGAAGTGTATCTATATCTAGGGCATTAGAATCTTTATGTAAAAGAAGTTCTATAAGGGATTGGTAGTCTTTGGAGGATAAA
>NZ_JRPE02000043.1 GCF_000765825.2 Helicobacter magdeburgensis | reverse complement strand
CGCAAAAGGCTAAGGCGTAATGCCACAAGCCCAGATGATTTGCACCTCCACACGCTCATTTTCAAAATCTCACGCCACAATATAGGCACTTCAAGCGTGATACTAGCCCTCCACATACCTATAGTGATTTTTAGCATTTATTTTCACACGCATACACTTGTGCTGATTTGCGGTATTATGGGCTTTGTAGGGCTGTATATGCTCTGCTATTTTGCCTTATCAAAACGCCTATAACAACCCTAATCGCTTCAAAAAACAAGCTAAAGTTTTGCGATTGACATTGAATCTTTTAGCAATACGCACCATCGGTATGCGGTTTTGATACATTTTGATAATGCTATCTTTATTTTCATAAAGCTTCAAAGAATGCAGTGGTGCTACCCCGCTTGGTCTGCCAAGTCTCCCGCCTTCACTCTTAATCCTAGATAATGCTTCCTTTGTGCGTTGGCTAATGAGAGATGTCGCTCAATCTCCGCACTCAAGCTAAAAGCAAAGGCAAGCACTTTTGAATTAAGATTATCCCCTAGCTCGTAGTTTTCCTTGATAGAATAAATCGTAATGCCCCGCTCCATACATTGATGAAGCACACTCATAATCTGCAAAATGCTCCTGCCAAGTCGCGATATTTCAGCAATAATCAAATAGTCCCCTTTCTGTGCTTTTTTAAGCAACACTCCTAGCTGTCTATAATCAGGGCTAATAGCCCCGCTCATCGTCTCAGCGATGACGCGATATGTGTGGATATTGCGTTGCTCACACCACTTTTGTATCTCAAAATATTGATTTTTCACACTTTGTTTATGACTTGACACTCTTAAATAAATATAGTGCATAGGCTCTCCTTTTTTAAGGGAGCATTACATACCAAAGCGGATTAATCTTGCATAAAAATAGCCATAAAGCAGGGCAAAAATCCCACAAAATGCCAAAAGCAGCCAAGTGTGCTGGTAAAAGCATACACTCAAAATCACAAAAGGCACATTACACGCTAAGATAACAAGCGAAGTATTTTTATTAGAATGCGTAATGCGTTTGAAAATCAGCATATGCAAATGCACCTTATCTGGCTTTGTAGCGGACATTTTGCGTTTAAATCGCTT
>NZ_JRPE02000042.1 GCF_000765825.2 Helicobacter magdeburgensis | reverse complement strand
ATTCTACCACAAACAAAGTCTTTAATCAAGATGATACACTCATTTACACCACCATAGGCAATGGCAAGATGTTAAAAGAAGTGGTGGAAAGTGGGGATAAAGCCCAAAACAAAATTCAATTACGCCAAGCTACAAAAGAGATTCTAAACACACTTAAAAACAAAGAAATCACACACAAAAATGGCATTGTAGCTAGAGTTAGTAGTGTTGGTATTGAAAAAATGATGAGTGATAAGGCGATACAAAAAAGCTTAGATAATGGATTTAGTATAAGCCAACATTTTAACGCCGTGCAAAATATAGAAACACTTTTCAAAAATAGTGATTTTCTCCGCACTGAAGCCCCAAAAAATCAAAGCAAAGACATAGTGGGAGTTCATAGATATATCAACACAGAAAATTTACAAGAGCAAAACGCACAAGCACTAATTACACTCAAAGAAAGCGTGGAAAATGGAAATAGGATTTATAGTTTAGAACTAGAGGAATTAACCCACCCCACTCACTTAAATCGTAGCCCTAAATCTAAAGGGGCGGAAGACTCTCATCACGATGATGCGGGAGCTACAAATACCGCTCGGCTATTTGAGAATCCTAACGCAGATTCTACCACAAACAAAGTCTTTAATCAAGATGATACACTCATTTACACCACCATAGGCAATGGCAAGATGTTAAAAGAAGTGGTGGAAAGTGGGGATAAGGTAGAAAAAGTAGAAAATATACATAACTTAAGAGATGAGCTAACAACTGCCCTTACCCCAATTCTCAATAAAGACATTACAAATATATCAAGTGGCATTACAGCCCAAGTGTCAAAAACAAGTATTAAGAAAATGGGAAGCGACAAGGCAATTAATAAAAGTATAGAAAATGGCTTTAGTTTGCAAGAACATTTTAAAGCTAGTGCGGATATAGAAAACCTTTATAAAAAGGCTACAAATATAGCAACAACAAAAGATTTAAAGAATGGCGACCCTGCAATACAAATGCACACCTTTATTTCACAAGTAAATGATAATGCGAATGCAAAGATTTTAGTTAAAGAAAGTTTAGATAAAGATTTAAGGCGAATTTATACTTTGGAATTAGAGAGTTTAGAATCAACTAAACCTTTAGCCCAAGTGCCGAATGGAGATTTAGCCGACCATTTATCTAAGTCTAAACAAAAGAGCGACACTTCTCTTACGCCCTTAGAAAATGTTAAGGGACATTCTACCACAAACAAAGTCTTTAATCAAGATGATATAAAGTTTGATAGCTTGGGAGACTTTGAGCGATTTGCTAGACTAAGCGGATTTGAGAATTTGCCACAAGAAAAGCTACAATCCGCCCATAAATATATCTTAGAGAATCTGCATAAGCTGGAGTGC
>NZ_JRPE02000041.1 GCF_000765825.2 Helicobacter magdeburgensis | reverse complement strand
GAAATAGTCAATATTCCTTTCAAAGAAGAATGGGAGAATAAGCAAATAAGATTCTTTGCTTATTTATGGAGAGCAAATAGAGATGTGGGGGTGGATGTGCATTATCAAGCAGTAATCCCTGATAATGTTATAAGAATAGAAACATTAGATGAAAGTGATGAGTTTATAGAGATAGTGTTGCCTCCAACATTACAAATTGATGACCCACCTTTAGAAGATATGAGTGCTATGTTTATTCCTGCTTTAAGAGGTATAGGTTCTGCGATTAAAGGGGTAAAAGGAGTAACAGAGCTTAGTAGGAGTTTGACAAAGGAAGAGGTGTTGGAGGTGGTGGGGAGGTTGCCAACCGCTAAAGAATTGGGTCTTGGAAGAAGTGAAAGAGTGCATTATACAAAAGACACAAAAGAATTTAATGAATTGGTCACAAAATTTATAAACAATGCAAAATACAATGGAGAGCATAAGCAAACAATGAGAGTGAAAAAAACTGGAAAAGAAGAAAAGGTAAATGTGTTAGAATATCTTTTAGATGATGGCACTTCCATAGGTATTCGCTCTAATTCTCAAACAGGTGGAAGAGCCATAGACATCAATAAAAAAGAAAAGGTAATTCATAATTTGGAGACGATGAGAAAATGAAATACAAAGCACTAGAAAGTATTGATACATTCCTGTTTAATTCTATTTATAAAACGGGTATAAATAAAAAAATAGCAGTTATTTTAGGAGAGCAAGCATTAGATTTAAAAGTACTCTTAACCAACTCGCATATTACCAAAATAGATATTTTAGAATATTTTGAATATTGCATTTTGCAAGAAGCGCAATCTGATTTTGAAATTGATGAGGGCTTTATGGGACAATATGATATTTATCCACTTGATATTTTAAGTAAAAGCCTTTTTGAAAACGACCCGCAACCTAGTTATGCAAGTGAATATATAGGGATAATTGGGGAGTGTTTCTTGGGTAATTTGATAGACTTTATTTGCAAAGATGAAGAAAAAAGTTTGTCGCACTCCTTTGATTCTCCATTTGAAGCTTGGAAATATTTTAAAGAAATATTTTTTTATCAATATCAAAATTATTTATATGATTATAGTAAAAAAGAGGATTACTCTAAAATACTTTGGAGCAATCCTAAAGATTGGAATTCTTGGGATATAAATGTAATTCGCACCCCCAAAGGCACACAATACTTCAATGAAATCCTAGCCCCTAGATTCTATAACAAATACAAAGACTTAAGTGTTGAAATAGATTCAAAAGGAAATATTATAAAGTGGATAGGAAAGATTAATAGATGAATTCTTTAGCAAGAACACAAACGAAACAGAAAGCCTATTCTTATCATTACTCTCCTTATCTTAGAGTAAGCTCCCCTATTGCAAGTGCAAGTTCAGGTTTTTATCATACTCCAAGAGTTGGAGATGAAGTGATTGTGAGTTTC
>NZ_JRPE02000040.1 GCF_000765825.2 Helicobacter magdeburgensis | reverse complement strand
CTCCTTTCTATGTTTTTAGATTTATTTAGTGAGATTATAGCAGAAACTATGATTTGGATTCAAATGGAGAAAAAGGATGATTTTATGATAGAATACAAGATTATAATCTACAAACGCCTAAAAAAGGACAGAAATGCAACTAGACAATGCTACAGAGCAAAGACTTAATGAAGCTGTTTCATATCTTCGCCACAAGAGTAATGAGCGGTTGTGGGCAAGGCTTTACCAAAAGATTCTCTTTCTGCTAGAGCTTGAATATTTCAAAGAACACGGCACATTGTTTATAGGACTTAAATTCAAAAGCTACAAATACGGACCTTTTAGCGAAGAAGTTGCTAATGCGCTAGACAATCCACAAGCTGTGGAGCATTCTCAAAGGGTTCAAGAAAAACTTGATGAAATTCTTGAAAGATATGATCTAAAGGACTATAGTCGTTCTAATATGCAGCAAGCATACACTCAAATTATAGACCATATACACTCCTTGCTTTTTTATCACCTCACACCATTTGGGCATATTATTGAGTTTGAAAAATATCCCATAGAGTCCCTATTCGAAAGGCTTGAAACTAAAATAGATGGGGAGTTTCTAGAAAATGAGAGAGGGGAATTTTACAGGCTAAGGCATCAAGCTAAGGGATTGACATGTCAATTCCTGACTTAAATATCAAGATTGTTAGATACTTTGCCTTCAAGTATCAAATAGCAGAATCCTATATATACAGAGACTTCGCTCATTATATTAGGAAAGAACTCTCTTCTTTAGAAGAAAACTTCACTTATCATCAAATATTCACGATTGTGAAAAATATGCAAACTTATGGGATAGTAGGCTTGTATAGAGAGCTGGAAACTGAAGATGATATTGACCACTTCCAAGCAAATTCAAAAGCAGAGATATTGCTTTTGATATGCGAGTTCTTGAAGTTGAGACCTGCGAGCATTAAGAGCCAGAGAGTATGAATTATGATTGACATTCAAAGCAACCTTGATCACCTCAACCATCTAACAAATCTTGCAGACAAGGGCTGGAATGGTTATGAATCTGAGCCTATCAATCAAGAAGCAATTAAGAACGCCATAAATATAGTAAATAAAGTGGTGGTTCAACCAAAAATATTTCCGCTGGCTAATGGCAACATACAACTTGAATACTATAATAGAGACAAAGATATGGAGTATTTGGAGCTTGAGGTTTCCGAAAATGGTATTCAGGATTCTACAAATGAAAACATAAGTATCAAAGAACTTAATATAAAATTGAAGGAATTTTATGGTTTGCGTAAAAATTTGAACGAAAAACTTTTTAGGGCAATTCGTCCTATAAATTTCTTATGGGACAATGAGTTTAATCGCCCGTCTCCTGCAGCCTTTAAAGACAAAAATGGTTTATCGGTAGAAAAGACTGGACAACGCACAACAAATGATGTGCTGGAAAGCCTGTCTAAAAAAACATAACACCGAAACCATTGTCGAGATAAGCGTCAAACAATGTGTCCAAATTGATACATATCCTATCAGTGCCCCAAGCCATACAAACAGATACCATGCAGAAATACATAATTCACCTACAGAGAAACTTATAGAAGCAAACAAGTGTAGAAAAATGGCTGAAATATGCACTATTTATACTATTAAAAACTGACTATATTATAGTATCGGTGGATCGACACAAACTCTACTTTGGTGTTATGCCA
>NZ_JRPE02000003.1 GCF_000765825.2 Helicobacter magdeburgensis | reverse complement strand
ATTAGAATCTAAAAGTTTATTTTCATAGTATTTTATGATTTTTCTTAAGTGCTTTTGCTCTAAGTTTTTCATAAAAGATTCCATAAAAGCGTAGTTTGGGTTGCCTTTAGAATCTATGGGGAGTTTAATAATTTGTTTTTTAATTCTAGTTTGTGAAAATTTATATCCATATCCATATTTTTGCAAAACAGCATTATCAATACACTGCTTAATAAATAATCCAACATAACGATTCATAGTCTTACCATTTTTAAGCATTATCTTTTCTATATGGTCGGTCGCTATAAAGTCGTTTTCTTGGTAAGCTATATAGCCTATAGTTGCACTATCCACACTTAAAACTCCACCTTTTTCTGTGGCTACATTTTGATAAGTGTTGTCTAATCCATTGTTGGTTGCTGCACAAGTTATTCTAGGTGTTCTACCATTTGGCATAAGCTCTCTTGGGTGCGTAGTATAAGTGCCTACAATCTCAAACAAATCACAAATTTTAAACTCGCCCCATTTCATAGAATCTACATTCATATTGTCTCCTTACTTGATTCCTTGATTTAATTCTGCTATAATTCTTTTTGTTTCGAGGGGATCCTTTTCCCCTATTCTTTCTAAAGATTTTTCTACTAAACCCATCAATATATCATCTAAAAAGATTTCAATATTTTCTGTTGCTAGATTTATAATCATTTTTTGTTTGTTTTTATTTTGTATAGACGCACTTAATCGTGGCTTGTTATCATTATTTAGCTTGTAGAGATTCTCAAAATGAAATGCCCTATTGCGTAAATTTTTAAAAAGTAGCAACAACAAACTTACTTTTTGATAATCTCTTAAGCCCTTATTCTTATTCCCCATAAAATACCGCTTAAAATCTAAGCTTTTTAAAAACTTATTTGTAAAAAGCTGATTGTGAATCTTGTAAAAATCCACCACTCTTAGCCAAAAGCCCAAACTCTGTTGCGATAATGCTTGATGATGGGCTAACTTGGTATTTAAAAGAGATTTTAAAATCCACTCATTATCATTTATGCTTACCACATAATCAATGCTATTTCTTAGCACAATTTCTATAAGCCCCATTTTTGCTGCGATAGAGTTTATTAACTTAAAATTATCTAAATGTTCTTTCAAATCCGCATAGCTATCTAGTCTTTTTTGTGAAAAAAGTCGTTGATATATTTCTTTATCTATCATCATCTCCCTCTAAACCAAATAAATATCCACGTCCGTGCGTTATCATATTAAATTCAAATGTGAGATAATCCGCCATTGTTTTATCAAAATCTTCGTATTTTGGAATCTCATCATTAAAATAATAAAAGCTGTGTAGCCATTCATCTTCTGCTTCTATGGTAGTTTTCACGCAAAATTTAGATTCTGCTTCCATTTCATCACGCCAGACTTTTAGCAAATGTGCTTTTTTATCTTTAGCGTGTATGGTTTCTACTAAGCCTTTATGCTTTTGTACTTCAAAGCCATCATCTTCGTAATTTATAAATTTGCAAATCTTGTCTTTATGGTGTGGAATCCACGCAGTAAATATGGCTATACAAGGGTTTGTGCCTACACCATAGAAGGTATTTTTATTACAAGTGATGACACCTTCTAGGGTATGCTTTTTTAAAATATTTGCTTTAATCGCCTTTTCTTCTTTGCTTTTTCCTGTAACGGCACTTTGCGGGATTATCACAATCGCTTTTGCTCCTTTAGTGAGAGAATCTAAAAGCTGTTCGCTAAAGGCGATTTCATAAAGATTTGGATTTGCCTTGCTGCCTTGAGAATAGGGCGGATTCATCATACCAATGCTTGCGGCTATATCTTTTTGAAGCTCAAAGGGATTTTGCTTTAAAAAGTCTTTATTTTCTAAATTACTTTTACCATCACCACGCACAATCATATTAGTCGTGGCAATGCAAAACATATCAGGCTTTTCTTCTATGCCAAAAAGTTGATTTTCTTTGATATGTTGCCTTTGTGTCTCATCTGTAACTTGTGAAAGCATATTATGCATAGCAGCGATCAAAAATCCAGCCGTTCCACAACAAGGATCAAATACAACATCATTAGGTTTTAACTCCACTAAATCACAAAAAAGCTCACAAATATGCTTAGGGGTTAGTATAATGCCTAAAGTCTGTCCATCGCCACCGCCATATTTCATAAATGTGCTATAAAATAATCCTAAAATATCCTCGCTTGTTTGCGTGTATTTAATATTTTGATAAATGCGTTTATAGAGAAATTCTGTGTAATGTTTTAGCGGTGTTTTGCCTAAGGTGCTGTTAGTTTCATTAATTTTTGGTGTATCTTTTATGATAGAGAATTGACTTAATAATTTATCTTTTTTCACTTCAGGGCTGACTTTTGCGCGGTTTAAATTACCTGCTATGGCTTCATAGATTTTTCTCCCATCGCTTGTTTTGTCATCTCCATTTAAGCGTTCTAAATCAAAGTTTTTATACTTTATCTCTTCTAGGGCAAGTAAAATACCAGAAACCACAATAGGCTTTTCAGTATCGCGTAAATTGCCATAGTTGCGTAAATCTTCGTGTAATTCTTTCGCATCTTTTAGAAGTTGCTCTGTTGTTTTCTCTTGGTCTGTTGGCTCTTTTAAAATCTCCTTTGTATAGTATTCTTCAATATTATCTTCACTGAAAACAATAAAGTCTTCTAAATCTTTTAAATCCTTAGTTACAAAGCCATTTTCATTGATAAAATAAGGCGTAATTTTATGGCGTTTTTCATTACCACTTACAGCTATGGCAATAATCTTTTTATAATTTGTGTGTTTGGCTAAGTGTTTGCCATAATGAATCGCACCATTAACGGCATAATTTTTTACAGAATCTGCATTTTCTAAATCAATGCAATTTTTTGAATCTAGTTTGCAATGCTTGTCTATATTTGCTTTGTTTTCAAACACAAATACAAAGTCTTTTACCACCGCACAAAAGTCTGGATAGCCTGCTTTACCGCTAAGGGCTTTGGAAGCAGTTTTAAACGCTTCATCTAGCTCTTTAGTTCCTCCTCCCTGCTCTGCAAAAGGTATGTTTGCAACCTTTAATAAATCCCTCACCCAAGAATCTGTTTTTACCTCATTTCTTGCCATTGCATTCCTTTGTGATTACAAAAAGCAGAAGTATAACAAATTTTTCAGCTACTTATCATATCTAGTTGGTAATAAGAATCTCACATTTCCCCTTGAGCTACACTAGATGTTAGGCTTATGTGGTGAAAAATCCGCAAATAGAACGATACATAAGCGAATATAAACACATTTACAAAAGTATGTGAAAGGCTAGAATCTTAAAGCTTTGTAGAATCTAGCCCTTAAACACATAGCCTAAATACACGCATAAGATTCCACATATATTGGAGAGTAGCACATAAAACATTGCGGTAAGGACACAATGATTTTGCAGGAGTTTTAGCACTTCTAGGCTAAAGGTAGAAAATGTGCTAAAGCCCCCAAGCAAACCGATAGTAAGAAACACAAATAAGAGTGAATCTTGCCCTTTTATCATCGCCACACATAGCCCTATACCAAAACACGCTAACATATTGATGCAAAATGTCGCTATGAAGCTATAATGCAGATATTGACTTGGCAAAATAGATACAACACCATAGCCTACATAAAAGCGTAACGCCGACCCTATACCACCACCTAAGCTGATAAGCGCGAGTTTGGTTAGCATTTGTGTCCTTTTGTGTGAATTGTTTAGTATATTTAGAGTGGCACGATGAACTGAAGGGGCTTTTAGATTTGTAATTCACTCATCTTCTATTTTCGCCTCTCTTTTGCGATAGATTAAGATTCCAAAGCTCAAAAAAAGCAAAAAAGGCAGCAATTCACACATTGTTTTTAACGCACTAAGAAAGTCTATGCCGTAGTTTGCTACCTGCACATAGAGTTTTAAATAATGGCTAATAGGCAGAATGATATGCCAAAAACTCGCAAAATTCCCCATAGAATTTACCGGGAAAGTAAGCCCAGCAAAAGCAAAGCTAGGCGCACAATAAATCGCTGCTACGGCTAAAGCTCTTGTGTGGTCTTTTAAAATCGCATAGGCAAACACGCCCACACTAGAATAGGCTAAAATCGTAAGCAAAGCCCCGATGTAGAGTGTGATATAACTCCCCCGAAAGCTAAAACCAAGGAAGTGAAAAAATAGCATCATCACACCCCACCATAATGAGAAGATTCCCGCATAGGCAAAGACTTTGGTAAGGATATATAATCGTGCGTGGATTCCATCTGGCATTTGGGATTTTTTGCCTTTGACAAAGCCCACATCAGCTTCATCTCTAGCTAGAGAGTTAATCACGCATAAAATCACAAGCATAATAAGAGAGCAAGGCAGAATCCCCGTTAGCAAAAATTGCGCATAGCTATTATTGATATTATAAAGTGGGGTGATTTGCATAAGGATAGGAGAGCTTTTTGCTAAAGCCGCATCAATATTATGCGTTTGGATAAGGTTTTTGCCAAGCTTTGCTTTGACATTACTTGTTAAAATAAGCTGCTTAAACGCTCCTTCAATAGACTTTGCTACAAGCATAAGCTGGGCGTTATAATAGATTGGGATCTCTGTTAGAATACCCTTTTTGCTATGAGATTCTAAACCTTTTGGAAACACAACAATCGCATAAATCTGCGTGCTACCCATATCATCTTTAGCTTCACTTAGGCTAGAGTAGCTCCGTGTAACGCTAATAGCAGGAATGGCGGAGAGATTGCGTGTAAGCTCTTGGCTTAAAGGTGTTTTGTCTAAATCCACTACGCCAATGGGAGCGGAACGCACAAAGCTTTGAGAAAATACCGCCCATATAAAAAGTCCCAAAAGTAAGGGGGTGAGCGTGCAAAGAAAGAGTGAAAATTTATCATTTAAAAAGCCATAAAATTCCCGCTTAAAAAAGCCTAAAATCGGCTTAAAATGCTCTCTCATTACATATCCTTGCTTAATTGAGCGTTTTTCTCACATTGCAAAAGCCATACAAACACTTCCACCACGGCATTATACATTTCAGGTGGGATATGTGAATCTAGCGGGATTTGTAGCAGGGACTGCACAAGCAGAGGGTTAGAAAATAATGGCACATCAAATTCCTTTGCTTTAGCAATAATCTTTAAAGCAATATCATTTTGCCCCTTTGCCACCACACGCGGGGCATTATCAAACTCCGCATTATAGGCTAGAGCCACAGCTTTTTTGTCCTTCAACTCATATTCCTTAATAGTTTAGATTCATCATATCAATATCACGCCAAGACAGAGCATTTTTGCTATTTCTACTCATATTCCGCAGGGTGCTTACCACGCTACGCGTGATGACATCAGATTCTATATTGACTTTTCTGCCGATTTGATATTCACCAAAAAGCGTGTTTTTAAGCGTGTGCGGGATAATGGTAAGCTTAAAGCCTTTGTCATTTGAATCTACAATCGTTAGGCTTATACCATCAACACACACCGAGCCTTTGGGTATCATAAGCTCAAGCATCGCTTCATTTGTTTGGATAAAAAAATCACTTGAATCCGCATTATGTGTAATGTAGCTAATTGTGCCTATGCCATCAATATGCCCCTGCACGATATGCCCATCAAATCTATCTCCAAGGCTTAGAGCTGGCTCCAAATGCACCTTTGCATTGGGGGTGAAATTTTCAATAGCGATATGTTGTTTGGTGTGATTACTTAGCTCCATTGTAACCCCCCCTTGAAAAAACGCAATAGCCGTTAGACACGCCCCATTAATCGCAATAGAATCTCCAAGTTTTGCTTGATAATCTGTATAAATCTCAAGTGTGTTGTTAGTAAAGCTTTTTACCCTTGCGATTTCACGCACAAGTCCGCTAAACATTAATCTCCTTATTGTTTGTAAAGATATTTATGCTAAAATCTCGCCTTTTATTCTAACATAAATCTAGCACAAATAAACAAATTACAGGGTTGCAGAATGAGTATTCCATATATGATAGACACGCATTGTCATTTAGATTCTACGCGGTTTGATGAAGATTTAGATTCTGTCATACAAAGGGCGTTTTCACATAATGTCAAAAAAATCATCATTCCCGGAGCGGATATTCACACCTTGCCAAAGGCTAGAGCAATAGCTCATAAATATGAAGGCGTGTATTTTGCCGCTGGGGTGCATCCAAATGACATAACTGATTTTAATTTGCAAACATTACAAGAATATGCCAAAGATGAAAAGTGTATTGCCATCGGGGAATGTGGGCTAGATTACTACCGCTTGGCTGAATCTATTGAATCTGGTGAAGTGGGGCAGAATCTTGAAGAGATAAAGCTAAGGCAAAAAGAAGTCTTTATCGCTCAAATAGAGTTTGCCCTAAGCTTAGATAAGCCCCTTATTGTGCATATACGAGAGGCAAGTAATGATAGCTTTGAGATTTTACAAGGCTATGAAAATGCTAGGGGGGTGCTGCACTGCTATAATGCGGATAGAATCTTGCTAGGACTTAGTCAAAGATTCTACTATGGCATTGGTGGGGTTTGCACCTTTAAAAATGCAAGGCGATTGATTGAAGCCCTGTCGCTTATCCCAAAGGAACGCATTGTGCTTGAAACTGACGCACCCTACCTTACCCCGCACCCACATCGTGGGGAACGCAATGAGCCTTATTTCATTCCATTGATTATGGCAAAACTCGCAAATGTGCTTAATATGAGCGAAGATGAAGTGATTGCCACAAGCACGAACAATGCTGAAAATCTCTTTAGAGAACTAAAGGAGTATAAATGCGATTTGTAAAGATTCTTATTCTTTATGTAATGCTCCCTTGCCTAGCCTTTGCCACAGAAGATGACTTCTACACAATGACTTATAATAAAAACACAAATATTTTAAACTCATTTGGTGTGCATACAAGCTTTATGACAACTATTGCCGATGATGAAAAAGCTCAAAGGATTAGAGATAGGTGGCAGTATTTTGTGCAGCGATTTGCCCAAAGCTATGAGTTTATCCCAACGCTTAGAAATATGATAGCTAAAGAGCAGATTCCACAGGAATTTTTGTTTCTTGCTATGGCTGAATCGGAATTTACACTCAATGCCAAAAGCTCAAAAAAAGCCATAGGGATTTGGCAGATTATGCCAGCAACCGCAAGGGGCTTGGGGCTAGAGATAAATGAATATATTGATGAGCGTAAAGATCCCATTAAAAGCACGCAAGCAGCGACAAAATACCTTAAATATCTTTATGAATCCACAGGGGAGTGGTATCTTGCGGCAATGGCGTATAATTGCGGTTTGGGGCGGTTAAAAAGGGGGATTGAAGAAGCTGGGGGAGATTCTCGCATTGAAACGCTGCTTGATGATGAAGCTCAATATATCCCTGCGGAAACGCGTAACTATATCCGCACGATTCTAGCAATGAGCCTACTTTTTAATGATGTGGATTTTTTGAAAGCTCAAAATGCGGATTATTTGCTTAATCGCGGTGCGACAGATAGCATTGCAAGTGTTGATGTAAAGGGCGGTATATCGCTTAGTGCCATTGCTAAAAGTGCTAAAATTCCATTAAGTGAATTGCAAAAGTATAATCGCCACTTTACACGCTCTTTTCTCCCGCCGGGCAATAAACGCTACAATGTCTATCTCCCCTATGATAAGCTCCGCACATTTAAGCAAAATTTTGATGAAAAAAAGCACGCTGAATCTGTGTTTGTTACACATATTGTGCAAAAGGGTGAGAGCCTTAGCACTATTGCTAGTAATTACAAGATTCCACTAAGTGAGCTTAAGGCAGTCAATAAT
The DNA here is from genome assembly GCF_000765825.2 of Helicobacter magdeburgensis. Lineage (GTDB taxonomy): Bacteria > Campylobacterota > Campylobacteria > Campylobacterales > Helicobacteraceae > Helicobacter_C > Helicobacter_C magdeburgensis. The sequence continues at coordinate 204,871 of NZ_JRPE02000003.1, read as the reverse complement.
ATCAAAGGCTCACATATCAACATTAACCAAAAGCTCACTATCCCAAAGCTTAAGGGCAAAACAGCCACAATTGCTGATGGGCGGTAAGACTGATGATAAACAAAAGGAGTAGTATGAAATTTTCTTATGCTGTATGGATTTGTATCTTTGCTGGATTGAGCTTTTTAGGCTGTGTGGAGAAAAGTGCAGAATGGAGTGAAAGCGGCACAAAAGCAAAGGGTTTTAATGATAGTTTTGATGACTTAGATGCCTTTAATCAAGGCATAACGCCAAATATTGGTGGTAACTCTATGCGAGAATCACCAGCTATTCAAGAAGCAACAATGCGTCCTTATCAAGTCGCTGGGAAGTGGTATTACCCCGAAAAAGTGAGCCTTGGGGATAAATTTGATGGGTATGCGAGCTGGTATGGGGCTGACTTTCACGCTAAAAAAACTTCTAATGGTGAAACTTACAATATGCATGCTCACACTGCCGCGCACAAGACTTTCCCTATGAATACCGTTGTAAAAGTGCTGAATGTTGAAAACGGCAAAAGCACGATTGTGCGGATTAATGATAGAGGTCCTTTTGTGGAAGGGCGGATTATTGATTTAAGCAATGCCGCAGCAGAAGATATTGATATGGTCAAAGTTGGCACAGCAAAGGTGCGGTTAGAGATTGTCGGCTTTGGTGGTGTGATTAACAAAGACAATAAGCAAGAAGCCCAAAATGTGCAAAGCGATGATGTGCTAAGCAATGAATTTAAAGTAGATAGCACGCCAAAATCTGTGAGTGGTGGGGCATTTGCTATCCAAGTGGGGGCATTTAGACGCAAAGAAGGCGCGCAAGTTACCCAAGAGCGATTTTCACATATACCCCCTTATCAAAGCGTGATTCAGGAATTTGAGCTAGATAATGCACCTATTTATCGTGTATTTTTGCGAGGATTCCAAAGTGAGCAAGAAGCTAGGGATTTTTTAAAGAAAAACACACAGATTCAAGGGGGCTTTTTTATCCGCGATTAGAATCTAGCGTATTGATATGAAAAGGAGCAAAGGCGTATGGAAACACAGCTTAAAACACAATGTATAGAATTAGCACGAAAGACAAAAGAGACAGATATTGCTCTCTCTTTAAATCTCTATGGCAGTGGGAATGCGGAGATAGAAACAGGCATAGGATTTTTTAATCATATGCTTGAATCGCTGACCAAACATAGTCTTATGGATATAAGGCTTCATTGCAAGGGCGATATAGATGTCGATGGACATCATAGTATAGAGGATTGTGGCATACTCTTAGGCAAAGCGTTATATCAGGCAATTTATCCAGCAAGTGGGATTGAGCGATTTGGCAATGCGAGTGTGGTAATGGACGAATCTTGCGTGGAATGTGATATTGATGTAAGCAATCGCGGATTCTTACTTTTTGATACTCACGCGTATAAATTGCCTTTTAAAGGAATGGTTGGGGGCTTTGATGTGGAGTTAGCAGAGGAGTTTTTTAGGGCGTTGTGTTTGAATGCTGGATTAAGTGTGCATATCGTGCTAAAACGCGGGAAAAATCTACATCATATTGTAGAGGCGATGTTTAAAGCTTTTGCGGTGAGTTTTAGACGCGCTATAAGTCAAAATCCTAGAATCTTAACACCTTCAACAAAGGGGATATTATGATAAAGCTACTTGTATTTGATGTAGATGGAACATTAAGCGATGGTAAGGTGTATTACTCTCAATCGGGTGAGGAGATAAAAAGCTTTGATATACGCGATGGATTAGCCATTAATGTATGGAATAGACGCTTAAACTATCAAAGTGCCATTATCACGGGAAGAGAATCTCAAATGGTGAGAAAACGCACAGAGGAGCTAGGCATTGAGCATATTTTTATGGGGATAGAAAATAAGGGGGAAGTGCTTACAGATCTTATAACAAAGCTAAATCTCAAAGCGAGTGAAGTGGCGTGTATAGGTGATGATCTCAATGATTTAAGTATGTTTAGAATCTGCCAAAAAGCCTATATGCCAAAAAATGGGGCTAAGGCGTTAAAAAAATATGCCTACAAAGTTTTAAAATCTAATGGTGGCAATGGGGCGGTGCGTGAGATGATAGAAGATGTGCTAAAACTTAATGGAGACAAAAAGCTTGAAAAATATTTCTTATAGAATCTATGGCTTTTTTTTCGCGCTTTTATGCTTTAGCTTAAGCAGTATGGTGTTTTTCACGCAGGATAATGACTTACACAAAGCTATTGGTAAGGAAGTGCCAAATATAGAGATGACAAATTTCACACTCTATATGCTGACACCACAATATTGCCAAGCCATATCGGAAGGGACTTTAGCAATGCGATTTGAAAATAGAGAGGAGTTATATGAGCTTTTTATCCATCAAGTGAATAATAAGCTTAATGAATATCTCTACGCTCCTTATGTGCTAAGCAAAAATAGAATCTACACTTTTTCTCAAGGGGCAGATTATCTGCGGCTAGATGGACTAAGCTTTTGGAGCAAATGGGGTGCGTATGATTACAATAAACGCATTTTTCAAGGCAAAGAGGAGTTTATCCTGCGGAATAACACCACACAAGCCACAGGGCAGAATATTTTTTATGATTCTGTGTTGGGTGAAGTGAAGGCAGATACATTTAAGGCAGATATTCTGCTAGGGGAAAAATTATGACACATACCTTGCTAAAACTTATGCCTATACTGCTTTTATGTGCTTTTGCGTGGGGAAAAGAAGAAATTTTGCAAGTGAGTGCAAAAAACTTCCAAAGTGATATGAAAAAGGGCATTACAGAGCTTCAAGGTGAAGTTGTCGTAACAAAGGGCGGGGATACGCTATGGGCGGATAAAGTCATCATAGAGACAGATAAAAAAAACCGCCCACAAAAATACACCGCCATAGGCAATGTGAGATTCCACACTAAAATGCCCGATAAAGAGATGAAAGGTAAGGCAAAAAAGGCAATTTATGATGTAGCTAAAGATGAATATCAGCTCATTGATGAAGCGATGATTGAAGAGATAGGGAAGCAAAATACCATAAAGGGCAATGTGATTGTGCTAAATCCACAAACACAAGAAGCCTCAATCAAAGGTTCAAATCAAAAGCCCGGTGTGATTACCTTCATCATTGAAGATAAAAAGCAAGAATGATGACACAGAATCTAAAAGAGACAAGAGGGCAAGATTCACCAAAAAATCTTACGCAAAATGGAGTAAAGATTTTAGAATCTGCCTTTATCACAAGTGCAACAAATCCCAAAAATGCCCCTGCTCCTAGCATTACCGAAATAGTCTTTTTAGGACGCAGTAATGTCGGCAAAAGCTCACTTATTAATGCCTTGCTTAACGCTCCATTAGCCAAAAGCTCTGCAACACCCGGAAAAACACAGCTCATTAATTTTTTCTCATCATTATGGCTTAAGGAGAATCAAAAAATACCGCTTTGTTTTGTGGATTTGCCCGGATTTGGCTATGCAAAAGTGAGTAAGAGTATCAAAAAAGAATGGGAGAAGAATCTGCTTTCATTTTTGCTTTCACGCCAAAGCATTAAGCTGTTTTTACATTTAGTGGATTCTCGTCATACGGATTTAGAGATTGATAAAAGTGTGGAGGCGTTTTTGCAAGAGATTTGCAAGGGCGATCAAAGGATTTTGAGAATCTACACAAAAGCCGATAAGCTCAAGCAAAACGCCCTTAGCTCTTTACAGCATAAGCTTACTCAACAAAATATACTAGATTCACAAACGCAAAGCTATTTGTGTAGTATCACTGCCAAAAATCACAAAATCACTTCAATTCCTGCGTTGCGTGAAAAAATCTTAGATTTTACTTTGGGGATAGAAAATGGCATTTGAGTTTATAAAGCCCACATTGGCTGATATTAAGGAAATGCGGAATCTTGTCAGCGTGGAAGTAAAAAATGGCGTGATACTAGATAGAAGCGAAGATGAAATGGCAAATACCATTCGCTCTTATATCGTGGCTAGAGATAAGGGCAGTGGGGAGATTGCAGGATTCTGTGCGTTGTATGTGTATTCTGTGGATTTGGCTGAAGTGCGATCTTTAGTAGTGAAAGATTCTTATCGTGGCTCTGGGCTAGGCAGTGAGCTGGTAACAAGGGCATTGCAAGAGGGGAGAGAGCTTGGGATTAAAGAAGTGCTTGTTTTGACCTATAAGGCAAAGTTGTTCCAAAGGCTAGGTTTTGCTATAATAGAAAAATCTCTTTTACCAAATCACAAAATATGGGCGGATTGTATTAAATGCAAACATTTTCCAATATGCGACGAAGTGGCTCTTATAAACAAACTCTCTTAGGCATTACTCTTTTTGCCACGCTCTATGCGTATGAGAGTTTAGCAAGTATGACGATATGGCTGCCCCCACTTATTGGTGTGTGCTTGGTGTTATTTATGAAGTTTGATAAAGAGGATAGATTCTATTCTTTTATAGCCTTGCTTTTTGGTGTAGCCCTTATAGAATCTGAAAATAATCTTCCTTTAGGTATGCTTTTAGGGCTGTTTTTATTTTTAGCCCTTTTAGTTGTGCCAAGCATTCAAACACTCCTTAATACTCCTAAACTTGCCAAAGCAAGCTATGTTGCCCTAGCGTATTTGGGATTATATATTGTGGCTGTGATGATTGATATAGCCACAGGCAGCAATGTTACACCACCTTTTTTTATCGTGCTGTATTATTTAGTGATTGAAATTGTGATAGTGATGTTTCTATGATGAATTTGCGTTATAAATTTCTTATCATCTTTTTTGTTATTGTGTGGCTTATTATTTGTATGCGTTTATTTGTGATTAATGTCATCAATCACGAGTATTATGAAAAATTTGCCGAGAAAAATGCCATTCGCACAGAAGTGTTACTACCTATGCGAGGGCTTATCCTTGATAGGAATAATGAGCCTTTAGCCATCAATGAGATAGGCTTTTCCATCTCGCTTATTCCTAAGATTCGCAATAAGCAAGTTATAGAATCTGAAGTAGATAAAATTGTCTCTTTTCTTCCACATTTAGATAAAGATGAGCTTATAGATACATATAACAAAAACAACCACGCTTATAATCACGCCCCTGTGGAGCTAGTAGGCTTTGTGCCTTACGCACAAATGCTTAATATCTATGCGTATTTGAAACGCTCTTCAAATATCATTATTGCCGCTAATAGCAAACGACTTTATCCCAATGAGAGTGCGGCTTCACATGTGATTGGCTATGTGGCAAAGGCAAATGATAATGATATACAGAAAAATCCCCTTTCACAATACAGCAAAGTTATAGGCAAAGATGGCATTGAAAAAACCTATAATACATATTTGCAAGGTGAAGCAGGGTATAGAAAATCTCAAATCAATTCCTTGTATAAACAAGTGCAGCTTTTACAAGAAGATGATGTGCTAAAACGCAATGATTTGCGTCTCTCGCTTGATTTAAAATTGCAAGAAAGCATTGATAGGGACTTTGAGTTTCACTCTGGAGCGGTTATTGTAATGAATGTGCATAATGGCGAGATTCTAGCTGCTGGAAGCTACCCGGAGTATAATATTAATCTTTTTGTTGATGGCATTAGCCATAAAAATTGGCAAGAGCTTACAGAAAATATTCATAAACCTTTGATTAATAAGCTTGTGTATGGACGCTATCCGCCCGGCTCGGTTATTAAAATGGGTATGGTTTTGGCATTTTTAGAATTTGCTGGGATAACTGAGCATAGTGTCATTCAAACACCACCCTATATTGAGTTTGGCAATCGTAAATTCCGCGATTGGAAGGCTTCTGGACACGGCAGCTCTGATGCGATAAAGGCAATTAGAGAATCTGTTGATGTGTATTTTTATACACTCTCACAAAGAGCGGGTATTGAAAATATGGCAAGTGTGCTTAGTCAAATGGGTATAGGCGAACTCACCGGCATTGACATTCCAAATGAAGTTAAAGGCATTCTGCCAAGTCCGGAGTGGAAGCTCCGCCGATATGGGGAGCAATGGTATGGTGGTGATACGATTACCACTTCCATCGGGCAGGGTTATTTTCTCTCAACCCCTATGCAGATTGCAAGATATACAGCCCTTATTGCTTCGGGCAAACTTGTAACGCCACATTTTGCAAAAGATTTTAATAATGAACCTGCAAGCTTTGAATCTAAAGATGTTTTGAGTGAGTTTCAAAAATCAAAGCTTGATGTGCTAAGAAAGGGAATGTATCAAGTGTGTTCAGTCCCGGGTGGGACGGCATATTTTCGCACACAAGGGACAAAAGTAAGCCTTGCGTGTAAGACAGGGACTGCTCAAGTTGTTGGGATTCCACAAGATATTCAAAGACGCGTAAGAGAAGCAGATATGGAGTATTTTCATCGCTCTCATTCGTGGATTACTGCATTTTTACCCTATGAGAATCCACAATATGCGGTAACAATTCTTATAGAACACGGCGGAAGCGGGGGGAATGGCGGACCATTGCTTGTAAAAATCGCCAATAAACTTAAAGAGCTTGGCTATGTCAAATAAGGCAGACAAAATTATGCAAGGGGAGAATCTATGCTAGAGAATAAAGTCATTTTAATCACCGGAGGCACGGGGAGCTTTGGGAAAAAATTTGTTGAAAAAGTCTTAAAAACGCATAATCCCAAAAAGATTATCGTGTATAGTCGCGATGAGTTAAAGCAATATGAAATGGCACAAGTCTTTAATGACAAAAGAATGCGGTATTTTATCGGCGATGTGCGGGATAAAAGTCGCCTTGAAGTGGCGTTAAATGGTGTGGATATTTGTATCCACGCGGCTGCCTTAAAGCACGTGCCAATTGCCGAATACAACCCTATGGAGTGTATTAAAACAAATATTGATGGGGCAAGTAATGTTATCAGTGCTTGTCTTAGCAATAATGTCAAACATATCATTGCTTTAAGCACCGATAAGGCGGCAAATCCTATTAATCTTTATGGTGCGACAAAGCTGTGTTCGGATAAGCTTTTTGTAACCGCAAATAATATCAAGGGGAGCAAGGATTCTAAATTTAGCGTTGTGCGTTATGGTAATGTTATCGGCTCTCGTGGATCTGTTGTGCCGTTTTTTCAAAAGCTCGTGTGTCAAGGGGCAAAGGAGCTACCTATCACTGATGAGCGTATGACTAGATTTTTTATCACGCTAGAATCTGGCGTGGAGTTTGTGTTGCAAAGTTTAGAGCGAATGCACGGGGGTGAGATTTTTATCCCTAAGATTCCAAGTGTGAAGATTACGCAGTTAGCTCAAGCCTTAGCACCAAATCTCAAACATAAAATCATCGGCATACGCCCGGGCGAAAAGCTCCACGAAGTAATGGTGCCAAAAGATGATTCTCATTTATGTATTGAGTTTGATAAGTTCTTTATCATCGCACCAACGATTAATTTTCAAACGCCTGTTGATTATCACACAACACGCAAGGGTGAGATTGGCAGGGCTGTGGAATCTGGCTTTGAGTATAGCAGTGAAAGCAATTCTTGGTGGCTTCACAATGATGAAATTCTCAAAATGATTGAAAAATGATAAAATTTTAAGCCATTTATTAGAAAACAAAAAATACAATTTCGCGTTTTTAAATTCTCATTAAAGGAGTCAAAATGATTAAGACAGAAATTGTAAAAATGCTGAATGAGCAAATTGCAAAAGAAATGTATGCGGCAAATCTCTATTTGAGTATGAGTTCTTGGTGCTATGAAAACAGCTTTGATGGTGCGGGATTATTCCTATTCCAACACGCTGATGAAGAAAGCGGACACGCAAAGCGTCTTATTACTTATCTTAATGAGACAGATTCTAAAGTGAGTATTGCTCAAGTCGCCGCTCCTGAATCTAGCTTTAGCGGGTTGCTTGATGTATTTGAAAAAACTTACGCACACGAACAAAAAATCACGCAATCCATTAACGAGCTTGTGGATTTTACATTACAGAGCAAGGACTATGCGACTTTCAACTTCTTGCAATGGTATGTGAGCGAACAACACGAGGAGGAAGCACTCTTTAGGGGCATTGTGGATAAGATTAAGCTTATTGGCTCAAATGGCGATGGTCCTTACCTTGCAGATAGATTCATTAAAGAACTCTCAAAATAACTAAAAAATAAGCTCTTCTGTGCTAGATTCCCTAGCACATAAAGGAGAGTGAATGCAACATATTTTCCACAATAAAAATATCCTTATTCTCATAAGTGGTTCAATCGCCGCGTATAAAATGCTTGATTGTATCTCGCAGCTGAAAAAATATAATGCTCACATCAAGGTTGTAATGAGTGAAGAAGCTTGTAAATTTGTTAGCCCCTTAAGCTTTGAGGCAATGAGTGGGAATCTTGTCCTAACTGAACATAATCAATCGTGGATTGCTCAATCAGGTGCTACAAATGGGGCAAATCACATTGCTTACGCAAAGTGGGCGGATATTGTCCTTATAGCACCAGCCAGTGCCAATAGTATTGCTAAAATTGCTTGTGGCATAGCCGATAATGTCTTGCTTACCACACTCCTAGCTACAAGAGCAAAAAAGCTTATCGCCCCTGCGATGAATACGGCTATGCTAGAATCTCCGCAAACTCAAGCCAATCTCACTACACTTAAAAATCTAGGCTTTGAATGTATAGAATCTCGCTCAAGCCTTTTAGCCTGTGGGGAGATGGGAGATGGGGCGTTAGCGGAGATTGATGAGATTATTTTTAGACTTGCTCGTGGGCTACATACAAATGTATTTTGGCAGGGCAGAGATGTCATTATTAGCGGCGGTGGCTCAAAAGAGAGCATTGATGAGGTGCGATTTATCTCAAATCATAGCAGTGGCAAACAAGCAAGTGCTTTGGCTATCGCACTTTATACACTCGGGGCAAAGGTGAGTTTTGTCTCAAGCATTTTTTCTATTGCTTTGCCAAAGCAGATTGCACAGATTACAGCCCAAAGTGTTGCTGATTTTTACACGGAGATTCACAAACTCATTAAAAAAGCAGAATCTAAACCCTTTGTCTTTATGGCAGCAGCCTTGGCTGATTATGCCCCTAAACCACAAAAAAGCAAACTCAAAAAAGAGCAGGTGGGCGATACACTCACATTGCAATGCTTTCAAACGCAAGATGTGTTAGCCTCCATTCCGCCAGAATCTGCGTATAAAATAGGCTTTAAAGCCGAGATGGATAGGGCAAATGCCCCGCATTATGCGAAAACTATGCTAGATTCTAAGCAATGCAATATGGTGTGTCTCAATGTCATAACTAAGCAAAACCCCTTTGGTGCGGATAGCAACACGATAAATATTCTCACACACGACTTTACTCAAAGTGTAAGTGGCTCAAAACTTGAAGTCGCCTTTAGTATAGCTAAAGCCTGTGAAAGCCTTAAAAACTTAAAAGCCTAGCAATGATTCAAAAAATCGCTAAGTTAGCTCAAAATCTTAAAGTTTCTAGCCCCACGACCTACAATGCCGCCTTGCCTATGCTGATTAAAGTCTTAGCACAAACAAAGGGGGATACCTATCTCTTACAAGTAGGTTCAAAGCAGATTCAAAGTAAAAGCCACAAAGAGCTTTTTATCGGGCAGAAATATTGGGGTGAAATGGGGAAAAGCTCACTAGGGCATATCACCTTGCGGAATCTTATTCCGCAACCAAACATTTTAGAATCTTTTAGTAAAGCCCCATTGCAGTTTAGTTTGCAGGATTTGCAGGAATTAGGGGAGCAAAAGGATATATTTGAAGGATTCAAAGACTTTTTAAGTCAAAAATTAGCTACTGCTCAAAGCAAAGAGGAGTTTTTATTTTTAAGCAATCTCCTGCTTGGGCTAAAAAGTGGGGTGTTAAGTCTTACTATCACTGAAAAAAATGAGATTTTACAAATGAAAAAAATAGGGACAAATACGATGCGATTTAGTGCGATAATGCCTTCCCTTGGCATTATTGAAGGCGAGATAAGCATAACAAAGGGCGGAAATGCTTTAAGCCTAAAAGTGATGTATGAAAGCACAAAGGCTTTGCTGGAAAAAAATCTTTCACTTCTTAAAGGCTTTAAATTAAGTAAAATCACGCTAGATTCTAGCCTTAAGCCCCTGTATGAGTTTAAAGAAAGTCTGCTTGATGTGCGTAGCTAGATACATCAAAAAGAAAGGAGCGTAATGATGACACGAGAAATTGAACGCTTTATGCTTGAGGCAAAGGAATATTTTAAGGATAGAATTTGTATCAATCTTTACTCTATCGCTATAAAAATCTTGCTCTGTGTGATGCTATGGGTCTGTGTAGGGAATGCAGCAGATTCTACGCAAAGAAGCTTACACAAAGAACAATATGCTTTTTTTCCAGATGAAAGCACAGAAGCTATGCTTTTACAAAAAACAAAGGCTCTTATCCCAAGATTTTTGCACTCCCAGCCAGAATATTATATCTTTGCCAAAGATTTTAGCCAAGAGCAAAAGCAATGGTATAAGGAAGTTTTGCATCTGCTTGATGAGGGGAGATTTGAGGTAGAAAAAAATGATGTCAAAAAGGGCTTAAACGCACTTGATTTAGCGTGTGAAAAGGGCTTAGAGGTAGCTTGCCTTGAGAAAATTAAGACACAATATAAGTTTATTGAATATGCAAGAATCTATGCAAAGACGGCAAGAGAGGATTCAGCTCCAAGGGTATTTGAAGATAAGGAATATATAAAACATCTCAACAAGTTACAGGCTCGTTGTATGGCTAAAAAAGCACATATAGATAGCGGCTTTTCTTGTGTGGCTTTAAATAAGTTTTTTAGAGAAGAGGACTTTGAGCGATTTAATGATACATATAAAGATTTAGTCAAAGAGGTTGAAAAACTTCAGCCCTCTAGTTTGCCGCAATTTAGTGTGCGGACACATCTTAATACTAGGGCTTGTGAGCTAGGTGAGCCTACGGGCTGTGTGAGATTGTATTATAGCTTTATGGATTTGAAAAAGAGTGAGCATAAAGTTATTGCAGATAATAACGATGTGTTGGCGGCGATTTTTGAGCAACGCATAGATACGATGACGGCACAACTTTTTCAAAGTGCTTGTTTGCAGGGATTTGGGCTATATTGTGCGATGTTTGCAGATGAGTTTTACGGAGCAAGGACTTGGTTTAAGTTTGCGATAATGGGGATTAACAACTACTATGATAATTCACAGAAAAAAGCCTCACAGAAAAAAGTCTGTGAGTTTTTGCAGAATGGTTGTTTGCTACAAAGTGCAAATGCCTGTTATTACACTACTGCCTATCAATGTAGTCAAGCAGATGTAGGCAAATCTAAAAAGCCAAAATCAAAAAAGGGACTACCCTACTTTCCGCAAAATAGAGATGAGCTTGTGGAGCTTATCAATGATAAACGCGTGGATCTCGCAAAGATTGATACCAGCGCCATTACAGATATGAGCTTTTTATTTGCAAATCACTTGAGAAATCAATACTATCCTGTATTTGATGATCCTGAAGGTAGGGGTAGCTGGGGGAAAGACTGGCTACCCGGCGAGTTGTGTGGAGGGTATCAAGATCATCGGGAAGTTTTTCTTACGGATTGGCAATATTATGAAGGGAAAATAAATGAGATTCGGCGTAACAATTTTAAGCAATGGGATATTATAATGTTTCAATGCTACAAAGAAAATGGCGGTAAAAGAAAAAATCTAGCAGGTATAGAATCTTGGGATACAAGCAAGGTAGAGAATATGGCAGGAATGTTTAGCGGAGCGACAAGCTTTAGTCAAAATATCAATCTATGGGATACAAGTAGCTTAAAATATAATGCAGGTATGGCTTATAAAGCCAAAGAGCTAGAAAAGATTATGGAACAAAATGCAGAGAAATGGGACAAAAATGGGGTGATAGACTACCAACAAGTCGTCATAGATGAACCCAACCATTAAGCCAAAGGAGTAAAAATGACAACGCGATATAGAGACTTTGAAGGCTTTATAGCAGAAGCAAAGGAGATATTTAAAGATAGAATCTACACAGATTATCTCCGCCGCTTTGCTTATGGGATTGATGCCTCTTGCTATGCGTATGTGCCGCGTGTGGTGGTAAGAGCGGTGAATGAAAATGAAATCATCAATCTTTTTACACTTAGTCAAAAATACAATACCCCACTCACATTTAGAGCCGCTGGGACTAGCCTAAGCGGACAGGCGTGTAGTGACTCTGTGCTTGTATTAGCCAATGCGTTTTGGCAGGATATTGAGATTATAGGCAATGCGGAGAGTATAAAATGCGGCTGTGGGGTGATTGGGGTAGAGGCAAATGAAGCCTTAAAGCCCTATGGCAAAAAGATAGGACCAGACCCAGCGACTATCAATAACGCAATGATTGGCGGAATCTTTTCAAACAACTCTAGTGGTATGTGCTGTGGCGTGAAGCAAAATAGCTACAACACCATAAAATCCGCACGATTTATCCTATTTGATGGCACTATACTTGATACAAGTGAGAATGCCAAGCCAAATGAAAGCATAGAATCCTTTTTGCAAAAACATAAAGATAAGGCAGATTCACTTCTAGCCTTGCGTAAAGAGATTCTGCAAGATACAGAGCTTTGTGAGCTTATCAAAAGAAAATTTGCCATCAAAAATACAACCGGTTATAGTATCAACGCCCTGCTAGATTTTAGTGAAATTAAAGACATTATCAATCATCTTTTCATCGGTGCGGAGGGGACTTTGGGCTTTGTGTCTTCTGTGGAGTATGAATGCGTGGAAGATTATGCTTACAAAGCGTGTGCCTTGCTTTTTTATAAGGATTTAGCTCTTGGGGCAAAGGCGGTGGAGATTCTAGCGGGGAATGAAAGCCTTGTGAGTGCGGCGGAGATTATGGACTATGCGTGTTTAGATTCTGCTAGGGGCTTGGATTCTGCCCCTAGTGAGTTAGAGAGAATAAAGAGTGAGGCTTGTGCGATTTTGGTACAGTTAGAATCTAGCACACAAAAGGAGCTAGATTCTAAAATCGCTCATATAAGTAAAGAGCTAGAATCTGTGCCAAGCCTTTTTGGCGTGCATTTTAGCAGTGATGAAAAGCTTATGGCGTCTTGGTGGAAAATCCGCAAAGCTCTTTTGCCCTTAGCCGCTGGGAGTCGCCCAAGTGGGAGCATTGTCATCACTGAAGATATTTGCTTCCCTATCAAAACTTTCGCACAAGGCATAGATTCTATAACCAAGCTTTTTAATCAATTTAATTTTCAAGGCATTATCTTTGGACACGCTTTGAGTGGGAATGTGCATTTTATTATCACGCCTAATCTTAATGATGAGAAAGAGAGCCAAGCCTTTGGGGAGTTTATGGAAGCGATGGTAGATTCTGTCATTGCCTTGCAGGGTAGCACAAAGGCAGAGCACGGCACAGGGCGAATGATTGCCCCCTTTGTGGAAAAAGAGTGGGGAGCGAAAGCGTATGCCATAAATCGCAGGATAAAAGAGATTTTTGATCCGCATAGCCTTATCAATCCTGATGTTATCATCAGCGATAATCCCCAAATCCACACGCAAAATCTCAAGCAAAGCAGCGAAGTAGAGGACTTTATCAATCAATGTATGGAATGTGGATTTTGCGAGAAAGTCTGCCCTAGCAGAGAGCTAACACTCACACCAAGGCAGAGAATAGCGGTGCGAAAAGAAATCGCAAGGCTAGAGGCTTTGTTAGCAGAATCTAGTGCCAAGCAGGATTCTAACACAACGCAAGATTCTGGTGAGAGAATAGAATCAAAAGAATCCGCCTATGCAGAAGTGGCAAACACAGAGAAAAATGGGGAATATAGAGCGGAGTGCGGAAGTATCTTTGAGTTAAAATCGGGGCTTTGCGAGATGAGTGCGAGAAGCTACCTTAAGGGTAGTGCCGAAGCACAAGACGAAGCAATCGCTGATTTTAGCCAAAAAGACAACGCACAAAAACTAAAAGAGTTAAAACAAAGCTATCAATACTTTGGCATCGACACCTGTGCCACCTGCTCTATGTGCTCCCTCTCCTGCCCCCTAGAAATTGATAGCGGTAAAATCGCCTCCAAACTTAGCCCTGCCGTAAAAGGCACATTTTCACGCTTTGTTGCTACACAGAGTGCCAAGCACTTTAGCACCACTCTTAGCCTTGCTAAAGGGGGCTTACGCATAGCAAACTTTAGCTCTAATATGTTGGGTAAAAATACACTTAGTAATTTAAGCAAAAAGATAAAGTTCCTGCCCTATATCCCAAGCTCACTGCCTAGGGCAAATGCTTACAAACTAGAATCTAAAGATTCTAACGCACAATCTCAAGTAGCAATCATATACTTTAGCACTTGTATCAATCGCTCCTTCGCCCCACAATCAAGCTTGAAAGATACAAGAGCCTTGCAAGAAGTCTTTGAATCTTTGTGTAAGAAAGCTAATGTGAGTGTGGTATATCCGCAAAATCTTAGCAATCTTTGCTGTGGCAAGGCGTATAAAGACTATCCACAAAGTGCGCAAGCCAAACGCAAGGAAGTGTATAAGGCATTAGATTCTACTATGAGAGACTTGCAAAGCAAAGGTGTGAAGCAAATCCACATCGTGTGCGATCATAGTGCGTGTAGCTATGAGCTAAAAAGTGGGTTAAAAGAGCTAGATTCTACTCTCACCATTTTAGATATGCCTGAATTTATAGAATCTACTCTTTTACCACGATTACACATTATGCCTTTAGATGAGGATATTGCACTTTATGCGATGTGTGCTACAAGAAAGGGCAAATGGGATAAGTCTCTAGAATCTATTGCCAAAACCTGCACGAGTGGCGAAGTTATAGTGCATTCTAAAACGCAGTGTTGTGGCTTTGCAGGGAATAAGGGCTTTATTTGCAGTGAGCTAAATGCTTCAGCTTTGCGGGAGTTAAGCGAGTTTTACGCAGATAAGCAAACAATGGAAAGTGAAAAAATAGATTCTAACTTAGAATCTACAAAACAATCCGCCACGCAAAGTAGCAAAGGGCAAAAGCATAAAAAACTACGCCTTGGATTTTCAAGCTCTAGCACCTGTGAAATAGGACTGAATGATAAAACAAATATCATTTGGCAGAATCTGCTCTATCTTGTGGATAGGGTGAGTAAAAGCAAAAATATGTAAGCAAGGCGAATATGTCAATGAGAATAAAAGGCTTTAGGCTTAAATCCTGCCTTTAATGTGGGGTCTAGCTTTTGGATTATGTGGATTGCAAATTCATAGACATTTTGCTATTTGCTTAAAGCTTGATACATATCCCATATATACAAAGTCCCTACTTTAGCTCCGCCCAGTTTGTGCCAATGGCGATACCGCATTTGAGTGGCACTTCAAGCTTATAAATACTATTCATAATATCCGCTACTTCCTTAGCATAGTTTTCCGCCCTTTCACTTGGGGCTTCAAAAATCAGCTCATCGTGCACCTGCAACAGCATTTTTAAATCGCTTTTTGCATAGCGTTTATGAATCTCACACATTGAAAGCTTGATTAAATCCGCCGCACTGCCTTGAAAGATAGAGTTTATCCCCTCACGCAAGAAGTTTGCTTTCATAAAATCAGTAGCCCTTTTAAAGTCAAAATACCGCCTATGCCCCAAAAGCGTTTGGGAATAGCCATTTTCAAGCAAAAATTCCTCCTGTGCGTTCAAAAAGTCCTTAATCGTGGGAAAAAGTGCAAAATAGCTTTCAATATACTCTTTAGCTTGTTTAAGTGGAATTTGCAGGGTTTGAGAGAGTTTCTTGCTCCCCATACCATAGATAAGCCCAAAGTTAATGCTTTTGGCAATAAAGCGTTTTTGCGTAGCTTCCTGCTCCCCAAAAAGCCTAGCAGCCGTTTCAAAGTGAATATCCTTATCCTGCATAAAAGATTCTACAAGAGAAGGGTCTTTGCAAAAGTGCGCTAAAAGCCGCAACTCAATCTGTGAATAATCAATGCTAATAAGGCTATGGTTTTCTTTACTAATAAATGCTTGGCGGATTTTACGCCCTTCTTCACGGCGGACAGGGATATTTTGGAGATTTGGCGATTTAGAGCTAAGGCGTCCTGTGGCAGTGCCATTTTGCAAAAATGAAGTGTGGATTCTATGTGCATTCGCCTTGCCAAGTCGCAAAAGTGGCTCAATATAGGTGCTTTTTAGTTTATTGCTCTCTCTATAATCTAAAATCAGCTCAATCACAGGGTGGCTATCAATAATGGCTAGAAGTGTCTTTTCATCAGTGCTTAAACCACCCTTTACACTTCGTCCCGGCTTTAACTTAAGATTCTCAAATAAGATATGGGCGAGTTGCTGGGGGGAGTTAAGGTTAAAAGTCTCTCCGCATAAATCATAGATTTTTTGACTAAGCTCGGCGATGTGTTCGCTTGATTTATCTTTTAGAATCTCTAAAAGCCCTATATCTACCTGAATCCCTTCTAGCTCCATATCCATAAGCACTTTGATAAAGGGGTATTCAAGATTTTCAGCCAACTCTAAAATCCCGCCCCATTCTCTTTTATGAAACTCATCTTCCAAACGATGATAGAGCCTAAAAGTCGCCACCGCATCTTCAGCGGCGTATTGCGTAGCCGTAGTGATATTTACTTGTGAGAAATTTTCCCCCTTTGGCACGACACTATCAAAACTTATCATTGTGTGATTAAACCACTTTAGCATTTGCTTATCAAGTCCCACAGGTGCGATACTATCATAAAGCCAACTTAGAATCATACTATCATAAATCTTACCATTGTGTTCTAGCCCAAGTGTGCGGTAAATAAGGCTTAGGTCAAATTTAAGATTATGTCCGATAAGCGGGTGAGTGAAGATTCTGCTTATAGCATTTTTGGCTTCTTGCAGGTTAAGCTGATTACCCACACCTAGATACCTATGCCCCACAGGCACATAATAGGCATTGCTCCCATCAAAGCAAAATGAGAAACCCACAAGCTGGGCTTCCTGTAAATCAAGGCTATCACTCTCGCAGTCAAAGCCCACTCTCACCCCTTGTGGAATAGAATCTAGCACGGATTCTACGGATTCTAAAGTATCAAGCAAATGGGGGGTAAAGCTAAAGGCTTCATCTTTTTTACTCTCTACATTTTGGGGCGATTGTGTGCTTTGCAGTGAGCCAATGCCCCTTTGGGCGGACTTTTTCTGCGTGTATCGCTCATAAGGAGATTGAATCTTAGAGATGATATTTTTTAGCTCATATTTTTCTAACTCATCAAAAATCTTAAGCATAGGGTTGGATTCAGGCATTAGACATTTATTGAGATCAATATTTTCAAGCAGATTATCATAGAGTGTAACAAGCTTTTTGCTTAAAAAGGCATTGTCCTTGCCCTCTTTAATAAGCTTGGCAATTCTTGGTGTAGTGGCAGATTCTACCTCATCAATACGAGCATATAAAGATTCTATACTCCCAAAGCGTTGGATAAGCTTTTGAGCGGACTTTGCGCCTATGCCCTTTACTCCCATTACATTATCGCTGCTATCGCCTACAAGGCTTTGATAATCAATAAAATTCTTGGGATATACGCCGTATTTTTGCAAACATTGTGCTTCTTTAATGTCCTTTTTGCCGATAGGATCGTAGATATAAGTATTCTCATCAATGAGCTGGTATAAGTCTTTGTCGTGGCTTATGATTCTTACCGCGATATTTTGTGCGTTAGCGACTTTGTTAATTGAAGCGATAACATCATCAGCCTCATAGCCTTCAACACTGATATTTAAAAAGCCCATTTTAGCAATCCACTCAATCGCAATGGGGAGTTGCAAACGCAGCTCTTCTGGGGCGGCTTGGCGATTGGCTTTATACTCACTATAAATATCTCGTCTTTTATTTCTCCCCCCACCTTCTAAAGCAAAGGCGATATAGGTGCAAGAGGGATCTTTATATAAAGACTGCAAAAGGTTGCAAAAACCCACAAGCAATCCTGTGGGGAATCCTTGTGAATTTTTAAGCGGAGGGAGAGCATAAAAACTACGAAAGAAAAATCCAAAAGTATCAATAACGCTAAGAGTATTCATACAATGCCTTTTGTGAGATAATGGGAAGTCAAAGGTTGCTAAGAAAAGTTTGTAATTTTCACTTTTCAAACTTGCTAACTTCCTTGCTGTGCTTAACTATATCTTTTTTCCTTAAATGCTTTTGAAACTTTGGAGATTTATTTGATACTCTAGCTTGTGAGATGGGTTTAGAATCTTAAGGCACAAGGACATAGCGTCTTGTGATACGCACAAGATTATTACTTGCTGGGTGGGTAACCTTGCCGTGAATATCAAGCAAAATAGTGCCACTATTAAGAGGCGTGAGATGGACATAAAAATGATAATGTGAAAAGATAAACTCCTGCCTATCACATTGAGCTATGTCCTTTTGTCTTAGGCACATTAGAGCCATTTGCTTCACACTTCTTGCGTGGAGCTGGAGCTGGGTTTTAGCATAGACTTGAGAGAGTGCAAAGGAGCTATGATAATGCTGCTGGAGATAAAACGCACAAGATAAGCCGATAGAGACAATAAATAGCACCGCATAAAGCATATAAAATCCGCTATGTCTGCTATATCCGCTATGTTTCATTGCTTTGCTCTTACAAAAATTCCACGATAGAATCTAGCCAAATGCCACGAGTCTGGCAGAAAGGCTTATTTGGCGTTTTGACACATAGATGAAGCTCTAGCAAGATTCCCTGTGAAAAGCTTAAAGGTGTGATTTCAAAAGATTCCACATCATAAATAAGAGGCACAGAATCTAGCCACAAGGCATTATCATACACACTTAAAGTATGATGAGTGATAGGCAAAATGGCTAAAGGCGTGTGAGTTAGAGGCTTATCAAGCGTGAGCGTATTGCTTGTTGTAGCAGTAATGCGAAATGAGGTAAAATCGCCCTGTGGCCTTGAGATAAGATAAGCAGTCATTCCATTAGACCAACCGGTGCTGTTATGATTGTTTGTGAGTGGGTGGAGCGTTAGCGTGTTTTGGTAAGAATGTAAAATCTCTATGGAAAATTTAGGCAAAAGCGTGTTGCCCTGCATAAGGGACTGAACATTTTTATCCCCACCGCCAAAAAGCAAATCCTGCTGAATGGTGTAAAAGGAAATATGTGAGCTTGGGGCGGAGAGTGCCTTGCCATTTGAATCTTGCAAAGATTCTATGATGACAGATTCTAAAAGATTTTCAATCTTTAGCAATGCAGTGAGTGCTGTGCTGTCGTTTTTAGCCTGTGTGTAGGCGATGTGCTTACTTATATCTAAAAGCATAGAGCTGCAAACTAGCCCAATCAATCCTAGAATCACAATCCCCACGCTCACTTCAAAAAGCGAAAAAGCGGAGCGTTTAGAATCTAAAAACATTAGCGAATATGTGTGGGAGCAAAAAATGAGAGATTAGATTCTGTGCTGCGGTGAATATTGCCTTGATAAGTAAGTATGGGCGTGGAGTGGGTGCTAAGCTGTGTTTGTGTGAGCTGTGGGCTTAAAAGTAGCTGTTTGTAATGCGTATAACTGCTTATCTGCTGGGGATTTTGTAGGGATAAAAAACTAAAAGCAAGGCTAAAGCCTAACGCACAGATAAAAATCCCCATTACCGCATCAAGTAGCACAAAGGCACGATGAGTGGTGTGTATTCTGGGATTTTTCATATAGATTCTTATGTCTTGGGTGTAGGAGCGGAATCTTTAGCGTGAATCTCGCCGATAAACACTTCGGATTCTAAATAGGCTTTTTTGGTTGTAGAATCTTGCGAATCTGCGGTAAAGCTTAGCTCAAGGATAAACTTCCACCGCCCATTTGGGAGATTATCAAGCGTTTGACTCGTAAATGTGTGAGAATCATTTGTGCTAAACTCACCTAGATTCACTAGCTCCCCAGCTTGGATAGGGGAATCCAAAAAGAGAGTAATACTTTTTAATTGTGTCGTGGGCTTATCTAGCTTAAAAGTTAGGCGGACATTATCTGCTGGGATTTTAACAATCTCGCCCCCCTTAATATCTGGGCGATGAGATGGTGCGTAATAAGGAAAGACAAAATCAAGCTTTTTAGCTGTGTTGGCATTTAGACTTATGGTGTAAGAAAAGAGACTATTAAAAAGATTTTGATTTGCAATAATCTCATTAATGCGTTCATCAACATTGCGTTTTGTGTCAAAATAGGTGCTTTCATCTTGAATGGGGTTTTTTAACGCAATGGTAATTGACACGCTCACCATAAACACACCAAACAACAAAACGCCGACAATGCCTAGAGGCCAATAGTTTTTCTCCTGCATATATTCTCCTTATTTTTACCTTATGTCTTTTTGCGTGTGAGATAAATCACGCCGATAATGCCAAACATCACAAGCAACATTACATACATACTAAACCGCACAAACTCACGCCCACCGCTTTCATCAACGGGCATATTATTCTCTAATTTTACATCAAAATGATGAGCTATCATATCCGCAGATTGAGCATAGCCATTTAGCACAATAGCAGAAATAAGCTGTGGGGTTAGAATCTCATCTTTTTGCTTTGGCAGAAGCGGCACCATATATTCATAATACACTTTTTCTTCATCAAAATATTTTTTAGGCTCTGAACTGATAATATCAATCTTTTCATCTTCTTTCATAAACACAATAAGGGTGTAGGGCTTTTGGAGTTTTTCTAAAAGCATATTTTTATAGGCTAGACGCTTTTGTTTTGGGGTAAGCTTTAAAGTGGAATCTTGTGGGGATTCTAAAAATAAATCTTCCATAGGCACAGAATCTACAACCGCCATATAAAGATGATAGCCGGTTTTTGCTTGTAATTCAGTTGAAAGGGTTTCAACAAAATCTACACTTTTTGGTATCAAAAGCTTATGTGTGTTATCAACAACATAAGCAGAATGAGCTTGTGCTAATGGCATATCCGCATAAAGCATCACCGCCCATAGGAAGCTAGAATACACTAGCCCCTTTAGAGAAAAAGGCATTTTAAACCAAATGCAGGAATAAATTAGGGATAAAAGGAATGACGATTGTCATAACAATGGTGATTATAAGCAATGCTCCAAGGAGCTTTTCAATCGGTGTGAGTTTCATTAGATTCTCCTTATTGTGCGGTTGTGTGGTGTCTAGCATTATCCGTGCTGATTTGCTTAATCGCACTTGCATCTTCAATCTTATAATAACTTGTCGCTACTTCTTTTTGTGTAAGGATAGCACAAGTGCCAAGCACACCAACTACACTTAGCAAAAGCACAACGGCAACAAAATATCCTGTCAAACCATTAATACCAAATAAACCATTCATACGCTACTCCTTAGTCTGCTTGAGATTCCAAAGAACGGATAAACACATTCAATGCTTCTTTTTGGCTTGTCGCAAAGTTTGCATAATTAAATGAAGGCATTACACCAATCATTCCTTTTTTGCCTTTTTGCAACACTTCTGTTAAAAACTCTGTCGTGCCATATTTGCTTAAATCTGGAGCAAAGCCATCAACGCCACCGCCATTGCCTTTGCCCTCATCGCCGTGGCAAGCCGCACATTGCATTGCAAAGACTTCCTTACCCTTAGCCACTTCAAGCGGATATTTTGTGCTTTTCACGCTTGATATATCTTGCATAATGTAAGCTGCTACCGCTTTTGCTTCTTCATCACTTAGCTCAACAGGCACCATTTCACCCGCCATATACTCTAAGCCCTTGCTTCCATCTTTAATCACTTCAATAATGCCCTCTTCCTTGCCCCATTTTGTAAGATCTTTTGCCTTACCATTCATACCTTCAGCGGTAACGCCGTGGCATTGAGAGCATTGCACCAAGAATATGCCTTGTCCCATTTTTGTAAGTCCATCTTCATCAAGCTTATCCCAAGTGGCTGCATACTTTTGATTGTAGCTTTGCACTTCTTGGTTATATTCGCCAATTTGTGAATATGCATTGAGTGGATATCCTAAGAATAAATACCAAAAGCCCCAAATAATCACACCCAAAAAGCAAGCCGCCCAACC
Source organism: Helicobacter magdeburgensis (assembly GCF_000765825.2). Lineage (GTDB taxonomy): Bacteria > Campylobacterota > Campylobacteria > Campylobacterales > Helicobacteraceae > Helicobacter_C > Helicobacter_C magdeburgensis. The sequence goes on along the minus strand of NZ_JRPE02000003.1, from coordinate 182,952 downwards.
AATAGGAAGGTTATTTGTCTGCTCCCCTATGCCGTCCCAGCTCTCGTGTGTGAGTTCGCCATCAGCTTTGCTATCTTTGATTTTTTTGAGATACACACCCATTACAAAAATAGTGAGTATCAAGATAACAAAAGCACCTAATAGCCCAAGTGTCGTTATATTATCTGACCAATTCATTTGCTTTCCCCTTTATTGATTTTGTTGTTTATGGATAACTTCCCTTGGCTCAACAAGCTCATCATCAAGGTTATCTTTCAATGCGAGATTGGCATACTTCTCATAGTCTTTTATACCCTTGCGTTGTGAAGAATATAGGTGATACACATATCCATACAAAAACGCCACAAGCAAAAGTGTAACGATGAGATAAATCTCCTTTTGATACATAATGATGAAATGCATAAGAGCCTCTGGTATCATTATTGCCCTGCCTGTGATACCTGTGTCGCTGCTCGGCGAGACTGCCCAAGACTATTCATATAAGCAATAAGCGCTACAATCTGCTTGACTTCGCCCTTTTCAAATGCATCTTTCACATCTTGGCTTATCATATCATCAACAACTGCTTTTGCCTCTTGCATAAAGATTTCTTTTGCCTTTGCCAAAGATTCTGCATTGCCTTTTTGATAGCCTTCAGTACCGATTTGCACGCCACCTTCAACATCATAAGGCACACCAAATACAACCTTTTGTGTATAGGCTTCAGCAAATGCGGTTTCAAAATCAGCATTTTTTGTAAAAAGATGTTCATACGCTGGCATAATGGAGCCGGGCACACGCGATTTTGGATCTCTCATATGCCCATCGTGCCAATCCGCCGCATTACGGCTATCACCAACCCTATGCAAATCTGGTCCCGTGCGTTTTGAACCCCACAAGAAAGGTCTATCATAAGCATACTCCCCACTTAAGCTATATGCACCATATCTGTCTGTCTCTGCTTTGAATGGGCGGATAAGCTGCGAGTGGCAGTTATAGCAACCTTCAGCAATATACACTTGTCGTCCCGCTGTTTCAAGCAATGAATAAGGCTTTAACCCCTCAATAGGTTGAGCCTTTTTAGCAAAGCCGGGCAGAATCTCAACAAGCCCAGCAATAGAAAACACTAATAAAAACGCAACCGTGAAAAAGAATGGATTTTTTTCTAAAAAACTAAACATCTTTCACTCCTTTATGCTGCCATTGGTGTGGCATTTTGTGGCTCTTTGTCAAGCACTCTACCTGATGAGATTGTCATCATAATGTTGTAAATAAACATAATGAATCCTGCCAAATACATCAAGCCACCAATCGCACGGATAAGATAGTAAGGGAATAGTGCAGTAACCGTGTCAATAAAGCTATACACAAGACTTCCATTCTCATCTACATCTCTCCACATCATACCTTGTGTGATACCTGCAATCCACATACTTGAGAAATACAAGATAATTCCTGTTGTCATAATCCAGAATTGCACGTCCATAAGCTTTTTAGAGTAAATCTCACGCTTAAAGATTCTAGGCACCATATGGAAGCACGCAGCAATCACCATAAAGCCAACCCAGCCAAGAGCCGCATCGTGAACGTGCCCAATAATCCAATCTGTGAAGTGTGCCAAGCCATTTACCGAGCGGATAGACTGAATCGGTCCTTCTAGTGTGGTGAGCATATACCAAGTAGAAGCAAGGATTAAGAATTTAATCATTGGTGATTCTTTGATTTGATGCCATTGTCCTCGCATTGTAAGAAGCATATTAATCGCCGTCCCCCAAGAAGGTAAAATAAGAATAACAGAGAAAACAGACCCTAAAGTCTGAATCCAATCAGGCGTAGTTGAGTAAATAAGGTGATGCCCACCCGCCCAAATATAAATAAACATAAGTCCCCAGAATGAGAAGAGCGTAAGCTTATAAGAAAAAATAGGCTGTCCAGATTCTTTAGGAAGGAAGTAATAGATTAACCCGATGATACCTGAAGTAAAGACGAATGCAACGGCATTATGCCCCCACCACCATTGCACCATCGCATCATTTGTCCCTGCATAGAATGAAATTGAATGCAAGACACTTCCTACACCTGCGACAAAATAAGTAGGAACAGCAAGATTGTTGAAAATATAAAGCGCAGAGATTCCCACAAATGTAGCGATAAAATACCACAATGAGATATAAATTGTCTGCTCACGCCTTACGCCCATACTTCCAAAAAGGCTAACTCCCCACAATACCCACACAACAACCACGGCAATATCAAGAGGCCAAATAAGCTCGGAGTATTCTTTTGATTGTGTTAAACCAGCAAAAAGCGAGATAACAGCAAGTGCCATAAGCACGATATAAATCCAAAAATGTGCTAAACCAACCGCACGCAAAAACGGATGCTCTTTGTAAGTAATCTTTAACACTCTTTGTCCTAAATAATACCACGAAGCCCAAATCCCACTAAGAGTAAAACCAAAGATAATACCATTAGTATGAAGCGGTCTAAGTCGCCCAAAAGTCCCGTATTCCGAAGCTAGATAGTTTAAATCTGGGAATGCCATTTGAAATGCGATAACTACCCCAATGAGTAGTCCCACAAAGCCAAATGCCATCGCAGAAAAAACAAATAACTTAGCAATTGAGTAATCATACTCGAGCGTATTTGTCTGCATACAATCTCCTTGTTCGTGTTTTGAAAAATACGAGGTTTATTCTAATGCCTTTGAAGTTATAGCTACCTTAAAAAGTTAATACAAAAATAACAAAACGCTTTCAAATGGCAAAAAAGTGGCTGATTTTTTTCATAAATTGCTTAAAATCGGCTTGTTTTTCTTTGTTTTTTGATAGATTAAGATTTTTTTCATCATCTGCTTTTTGATGAGATTCTAATAGGCAAAGCTCCGCAAAGAGCAGTTTTCTAAGCCTTGGTGGAATTTTTGATTTTTGACAAAAAGTTTTAAAATCCCTTGTCATCGGTGGAATCGTTACATTTTGATACATATCAAATATATCCACTGCCACAAAGAGAGCAGATTCACTATGTGTAACCATCAAATAATGAATCTTGCAGCAAAATCCACTCTTCACAATCTCTTTGCGTTGAGCAAAACTTAGCACATAGCCGCAAAGCTTTGCTATCTTATCGCAGCCTTGCAAAAGCCTATTTTGCTCTATCTCCTTGCTTGTCGTGTCATTTTCCCCGCCATTTTCAACATCATTCCCCCACATTTTTTCCCCCACATTTTCACACTCCCCTTCACACTCTTTTTTCCGCCACAAAGTAGATTCTAGTTTAAAAATCACTCCGCCCTGACTACATATGCAATCCTTAGAATCTTGCGTAAGCCTTGCTAAACACTCTAGCCTTAGCCTTTTTACACTTGGCGTATTTAGGCGTTGTTTGTCCTGCTTAAGATATTCTAGACTTTTAGCAATCCCCCTGCCATACTCCCTTGTCAGCTCATTAGCAAATCTCGCACGAAAAGCATTGCGTTTAAAACCTAAATCCATATTGCTAGAATCTTCAAAATACTTTAGTCCTTTCTCCTTGCAGTAGGCATAAATCTCATCTTTGCTTATAGATTCTAAAGGTCGTGCGATAGCATAGCCCTTGCGAGTGGATTCAAAACCCAGCAGATTTTCCAGCCCAGCCCCACGCGTAAGCTGCATAAGCAACCATTCAAAGCGATCATTAAGCTGATGAGCTAAAATCAACGCCCCATAGCCATACGATTGCATAATCTCATCAAAAAAGGAAAATCTAAACGCCCTTGCTTGAGATTCAAAGTTTTGTGAAAATTGCGGTGCGTGAGAGATAAAGCAGTGTTTATTATAGAGTTTAGCTAAATGCTGTGCGTGAGATAGCTCATCATCGGCTTGTTTGCGTGTGTGATAATGCACAATAGCCATATCAAAGGGAATTTCATATTCCACAAGCAAAAAAAATAACGCCGTAGAATCCACCCCACCAGAAAAACCAAGCAGATTCTTAGAATCTGCCAAAGGCAAAATCTTTTCTCTCAAGCGAAGTGATAAAGGCGATAAAAATGGGGGCATAGACAAACCTTAAGGTAAATTACTAAAAGCCCAGAATTATAGCAGAATCTACTTTTTGTAGAGATTCTAGAATCTTATTTATTTGTGATGACACCCTTATATAAATCAGCGACAAACTTCCCTATCGCCTCACCAAAATATTTTTTAAAGTTCTCCGCATTTATCATATCACTCTTGGCATTGTTGCACAGCACACACGCCAACACGCAATTATCAGCCTTATAGCCATTATCTGGGTCTTTTTTGTCAATTTGAAGCGTGGCTGTGAAGGAAGGTTTTTTAGATTCTATTTTTTTGCTATCAAACACGCCATTTAGCATATCTTGTGCGCTTCCGCAATAGTAGCATTTGTCATTTTGAGCTTTAAACCAATAATAAAACTCTTCAAAATCTTTGAATTTAAAGCTTTCTTTTGCGTCATTCTTTTTATTATTGAATCTATCTCTAATCGCTTTTATTTCAGCCAACTCATAGCTTTTAGAAAAGTTTGTAGCCTCATCCTCGCTGATGTTTAACCGCTCCTTAATGATATTAACACCACTTTCAAAGTGCGTATCACTCACTATTTTGACATATTGTTTAACCAACTTTTGCATATCCATTTTTCACTCCTTATTTAAGTTTTGCTTGAAGTTGTTTGAGCGTTTTCTCATTCAACTTTTCCTTACATTTTCGCTGACCGCTTTCAAACATTTTGTTCTTACATTGCTCATACTCCTTTTTGTGATTTTCAAGTATTGATGTGATGTTTTTCTTAACATCACATCAAAAGACTTTCTTTTTGCTTTATCTTTATACCAAGGATTTTCAATAGCACTTTCATAATCCACATAGGGATATTTTTCAGCCATTGCTTTCCATTTTCTATCATAAAGTTCCTCAGCAACAGTTTCAATCTTTCCTGCGGTAGCATCTATTCCAGTATCTTTAACATAAAGATTAGGAACTCCATTATACCGACCAATACCCACAGCCTTATATAATCCGCTTTTGTATTCATATATTTCTTTACTCACATCATTGTATCTATCTTTTATAGCACACCAAGTAAGCTCTTTATACAAGGCGTTTTCATATATCTCAGGCTTTACTTTTGGGCTATACCAATCATTTGACTTGTTTTCATAATATTTCTCATCAAAAAGTTCAGCATATCGCCCACTAAGCAGAGATTCTTTAGAATCTTGTGTCTCATCATTCTCATCATCTTTTGTTTTATCACTTAGCCCTATACATTTATCAAAGGCAAGATCGTTTTTTCCATCATATCTGTTCCAAAAGATACTGCCATACGCTCTATTAAGATAATTAGCCAACTTCTCAGACATATATTCTTCTAATGCTTTTGCTCTACTTATTCTATGCTCTAGCTCTTTGGCTCTTGCATTTTTTTGTATGACTATGGCTCTTGCCTCTTGGTATTCCTTTGTGCTAAGAAAGACTTTATAGCATTCATTGGCTTGTCGCATATCGTCGCGTTCTTTAAAAGCCAAATCAAGCCTTGCTTGGAGCTTTTGTTGATTGACTTCCACAGAATCATATAGGAATGAAAAGTTACGCTCTAGCTTCTTATCACGCGATTCAAAAAAATCGCTTATAGATTTAAGCTCATCACAACGATTAAATGTAGCGTTCCAATAACACTCAGAATCCTTTACCACCAATAGATAAGATAATCCTTTGTAGAAATGCTCCATTCCGGGCTTATTAAAGTCCTTAAATACACCGAGCTTTGCTTCTTTTTGAAGCTTACTCCACAAAGTATCAGCAAGCTGGTATATAGGTGTATAATCCACATCGCACCCTTCCTTCCGCTCATTATTCTCTTCAATTTCCTTATTTTTCATCTGCTCTAAGTTCCATTTGAAAATGTCTTTATTCATCTCTAGCTCTAAGGTAGCAGGGACTTTATACATTTTTGCTGGGCGGGAGTGTAGCTTTCATTAATACCATTTGCTTCACTGCCTATATTTGCTCCACATACTTCATTTACCCTTTGGGCTAATCTCTTGTACTGATTCCAAAAGTAATATCTGCCATTGCTACCTTTATAATTTAAGGATATAGTGTATATTTCCCAGCCACCATTTGCGTCATTCCCCTTTAGCCCACTCTCATACAAGGCAGGAACCATTGCCACTTGATATAAAAGCTTTGCACTCTCGCTTTTTAGCCCACTCTCTTTTACTAGCTCTTTAAGCTTACTCTCAAAATTTTTACTCATAAATTCCGCTTTTTGCTTAGAATACTCATCGCCATACACCATACATACGCACAGCCCTAGTAAAAACACTAATCTTTTCATATTGATTGTATTCCCCCATTCTTTTATATCTCAAGGCTTTTTATAAAGCCAAATATCGCTACACAAGCACCGCTTTTCGCCCACTAGGAAGCTGGGAGCTTCTAGTGGGACATCTAAGAGTAGATTAAGAATTAGCCGTAGCCACAGCCATAAGCTCAAGTGATTCTATATGCTTATTATTTGAGCTAATCCCCATAGGCACAGCAAACCAATCAATAACATACCAAATCCCAAGCCCACCAAGCGTGAAAAGCTTAAGCAAACCTAGTCCTAGCTCGCCTTTATAGAATCTATCTATACCCCAAAATCCAAGTATAGGTGATTTCTTTTTCCCTACTTTGTAGATAACCTCATTTGCTGCGATACCTTTTGCATCTGCCATAACAACTCCTTGTGAAATATTCTGCACTCAATGCAGAATGCAACCCTACAAAAAAACAAACTACTAATAAACGCAAGGGGATTTTTAGCTTATATGGCGAGATACAAGGATAAAGGGAAAAATTATAAAAGCTTTAGATTCTAAGTATAAAGTTATGAAGCGATAAATTGTGATGTAAAGCAAATATAGAATCTATGCGGAAGACTAGATTCTATATTTAGCTAAAAATGCTTAGGCTTTGTGGGGATTGTGTGGGCTATGGGGATTTCCGTGTGGATTCCCACTACCGCCAACTTGCTTAATCTCACCATTTGGCAGAATATCATACGCCGCACCAAAGCCCTTGACAAACCGCCCAAGCCCAAGCTCTAGCCTGATAAGATGAAAATCACTCATTTTGCGTATGGTCTTTATGCCCCCAGCTCCGCCCATAGCAGATTCTAAACTATCCAGTGCCTTTTCAAACTCGCTAGAATCTCGCTCAATAAACACTGCATTGACACGATATTTAAGCCGCTTACGCAAAATCACAGACTTTGCCTTGCTCTCATCTTCTAAAAACATCACCTCTACTTTGCTAGGATTTGCCGATATGCTTTCAAAATGCTCTGCCACTTCGCTAATGTAGATATACAACGCCCCATCAACCTGTATAAGCGGAGAATATGAAGATATGGCATTGCCCTGCTTGTCAATACTTGCGATGATAATTGAGCCAAACTCTTTTTTAAAAGATTCTATCTCATCGGCTATACCGCTGACATCGGGGGCTTTAGCCGCCTGACACAAGGCGATAATAGAATCTTTAATGCTCTTTTCATCTGCCTTTTGTGGAAACTCCACACGCAAGGACAGATTCTCGTTATACACAATATCTAACCCCACAAAATCCACACCCACAAGCTTGGCATTTTGCACTTCAACCTGTGAATTGCCATATTTTTTACATAGCGCAATAAGTTCGCCTTGATGATGCTCATTCATATGGGCTAAAATACTTTCAAAACTCATAAAAACTCCTTTGGTAATTTAAAATGAAAGGGTTGCACAGAGGCTACCTTAAGGAGATAAGATAGCCCAATTATGCAATCAAACAACAAATAAGGAAGGAAAAGATGCTTTGCTAACCCGCCCAGCCCTACCAAATCATACTTTAGATTCTAGATTTTGCATTGTCTTTTTTGCAGTGTTCTTATCAGTCCTGTCGGCGTCTTTTAAGATTCCCTATCCCCTTCAAATGGGGTGTGCCTTAAGCGTAAAACCGCTCACACATTCTAAGACTCCAAAATCTCGTATGATTTCGTTAGCAATTTTAAAAACAAGTCTCATTTTAATATATAAAAGCTTAAAGACAAATTAATAACCATTATTATTTTAGTAGATTCAATATAGATTCTAGAATCTTACCGCCCCGCACTCAACAAACACATTGAAACATTTTTAAAGTATTTGCCACAAAGCCCCTACAAAAGCTCTAGATTCTCAAACACTTTCCATAGTGTCAGCGCAATAGAAAACGCATAGATTCCAATCAGCGCATAGCGATGATTACTCAAAGTAACCTTGCTTATAAGGTAGATTCCAATCCCCACGCCAACAGATGAGCTAAGCCCCACGATAAGCCCCGAGTGAAAGTCAATCAGCCCGTGTGAGCCAAGCGAGATACTCCCTGAAATTGAAGCAAAGATAATGAAAAAAAGCGAGATAGGCACGACTTTTTTAGAGTTAAACCCCAAGTAATACGCCAAAATGGGTGCGAGTATCAGCCCACCGCCCACGCCCAAGCTCACCGCGAAAATCCCCGTAACAAGCCCAGCTAGAATCAACACAGCCTTTTGTTTAGTAGGATTTGTGATAGGCGGCGTGGGATTTGCATTTGTTTTGACATCAAAGACATATTTGTAAAAACTCACTAAAGAAAGCAGCAAAAAGGCTAAAAGCAAGGTAAAAGAAGAGAGAGAAGCCACGATTACCCCGCTAAATGCCGCCCCCATAAGCCCACCTAATCCCACAAATACGCCATCTCGCACATCTAGCTTTTTGTGATAGATATTAATCATTGAGCCTACACTTGAAGAGAATATCATCTGCATAATGGATATGCCAATGGCAGATTCCATATCCACACCGCAAAGCAAAAGCACAGGCACGATAATAACCCCGCCCCCTATGCCAAAAAACCCGGCCGCCGCTCCACTCACAACGCCCAAAATCACCAAAAACCATACACTTAATGCCACTTCCATTTATGAATCCTTATTTAAAATTTGCATATAAAGCCTTACTCTAGCCTAAATAGCACAATCTCACTAGGGGCTAGAAAACGGATAGCTGGTCCCCAAAAGCCCACACCGCTACTGACATATAATTGCGTTTTGCCTGAATCTGCACGCATAGAATCCTGAGTAAGTCGCTTAGATTCCATATTTTTATGCGTAATGTCATATAACCCATAGACATAATGCTGATCTAGCCACACAAACAAAGAGAGTGGGAACACCTGCCCAGCGTGAGTATGCCCACATAAGACTAAGTCAAAATCACTCACATCATTTTCATACACAAACTTTGGCTGATGAGAAAGTAGAATGCTAGGCTTTTGCGGATTTAAGCCCTTTTTAGCAGATTCTAAATCTGGCTCTAGATTCTTAAATCTAACTCCTGCTAAATCACTCACTCCCGCGAGATTAAAGCCTTCAAGCTCAATGTTGGTATTATGCAAAATAGTAAGATTTAATGTGCGTAAATATTCTAAAATAGAATCTAGCCCGTGGTAATGCTCGTGATTCCCACAGACATAATACACACCCTCTTTGCTTTTTAAACTCTTCAAAGGTTCTAAATCATCTTTAATATTTTCAATCTTATCATCTGCTAAATCCCCCACAATCACGACAATATCCGCTTCCAACGCATTTATCTTTTCTACAATCCCCTCCAAAAACGCCCTGCCTAGATTCTTGCCGATATGCACATCGCTTATCATCGCAATGCTTTTTTTAGCCTTTAAATGCGGAATTTTTATGCGAACTTCCTTGATAGGCGGCAAAGTAAGGGCAGCAGAAAAGCCCTTAAAAGTGAATAGCAAAAATAATCCAGCCATCGCATAGTCTTTACATTTACTCAAAAATGTGCGTCTGCTTGTGTTTATGTCATTGTGCTTTGAATCTCGCTGTGTAGCTAAGGGGCTTAGATTTTTAGATTCTCTATGTTGAATCTTGCTAGAAAATTTAAGGCTTAGATTTACCCCAAATCTTAGTATATCCACGCTCACACACGCCATAAAAAGTGTGAGCGTCAAAACCAAGCACGAGCTAATCGCAAGATATTGAAAATGACTAAAATGCACATCTTTTAGCACAAGCAAGGCTATCTCGCCCAAAGCCAAAGCCACTAAAATCCCAATCCCCGCCCATTTTGGCAAAAGCACACTATGGCAAAAAAATCGCATATACACATACACTTTCATCGCATTGAGAACAACAAACACAACGCCCACAAAAACTAAAATCATTCTATCCCTATCGCTAAATCTATACCTAACGCAACGCAAAATACAAAATTTATTATATATTGCAAATAATTAACGCCATTATTACACTTCAACTACTTTCATTATATATAATTGAAAATAATTGACTTTCATCGTGGAGAGGTGTGTTATAGATCCCTATTTTGTTATACTTTGCGTTTTGGCAATGGCAGTTGTCTCGGGCATTGTGCTAAGTTGGCTCAAAATCCCAACAATCATCGGCTATATTATTACAGGTGTGCTTACAGCGTATATTTTTGACTTTAGACTTGAAGATGCTGAAAGTCTCAATAATATTGCTGAATTTGGTATCGTATTTTTGATGTTTATGATTGGGCTTGATTTTAGTTTTAAGAGTATCACAGCAATGAAGCAAGAAGTGCTTGTGTTTGGCGGTATGCAGATTGGAATCTCCATTGCCTTTTTCTTTGTTGTATGCTATTACTTTTTAGGCTTTAACTTCTCTACTTCTATCATTGTAGCAAGTGCGGTGAGCCTATCATCTACGGCGATTGTGCTGAAATTCCTTAATGAGAGCGGACAGACGAAGACGCCCTATGGAATGTCTTCTGTGGGGATTCTTATCTTTCAAGATATTGCTGTTATTCCTATTTTGCTGATGATTAAGCTTTTAAGCGATAAAGATTCAGAAGTTGTAGCCTTGCTACTTACTACGCTTTTTTCGGCTATCATCTTGCTTGTAGTGCTTGTTTTGCCCGGTAGGATTTTAGCTAAAGTGTTTTTGCGTTTTTCAGCAAATATGAAAACCGATGAAATCTTTGTAGGGGCGGTGTTTTTAATCGTGCTAGGGGCTGCGTATATCAGCAAGGCTTTTGGCTTTTCACTCACACTTGGGGCGTTTTTGGCAGGTATGATTATCTCAAATACACCTTATAAGTATCAAGTCTCATCTGTGCTGGTGCATTTCCGCGACATACTTTTGGGCGTGTTTTTTATCACGGTGGGAATGCAGGTGGATATTCTCTTTTTACTTGAATATTTTATTGTGATTATTATTTTAGTAGCATTGATGATGGGAGCAAAAACGCTACTTATGTATCTCTTTTTGTGCTTCTTTAGGGGTGAGCGTGTGGGTATGCGTGTGGCGTTATCACTCGCACAAATCGGGGAGTTTAGCTTTGCAATTTTTCTCCTTGCAAGTCAGCACAAGATTCTTAATCTTACCCTTGATGGTGGGATTTTAGGTGCTATTTTTGGCGATGCGTTCTTTGCAGGTATCACGCCACAAGAGATTTATCAATTCCTAACGCTTATGGTGATTTTCTCAATGATAGCCACACCTTTTATCCTTGATAGGCTTGATAAGGTTACAGATATTTTCTTACGATATATGCGACCTTTTAGCTTTTTACAGAAAAAAATGGTAGAAAACGAGCAAGATTCACAAGAAGAAGGGGAAGGGGGGAAAGCAGATATTCAAGGGCATATTGTTGTATGTGGCTATGGGGAGCTTGGCAAGGCGATTTTGGAATATTTCAAGGGCTGCAATGTGCGTTATGTAGCTGTGGATAAAAACTACAAAAAAGTAGAAGAAGGAATCAAAAAAGGTGAGCCTGTTATCTATGGGGACATTACACGCAGAAGGATTTTAGAAGAGCTCTCCATCAGTCAATGTGCGGCGGTGATTATTGCCATAGATTCTATTGAAACCGCACAGAGGGCATACCAAGATATTCACTCTCTCTCACCTTTGTGTAAGATTATTCTTAAAACTAAAAGTTCCGCTTTTGCTTTGCAAATTCAATCGCAAGGGGCGTATGCTGTGGTGCAGGAACGCAGGGAAGTGGCTAAGATTCTAAGTGATTTGGCTCTCCAAGCAGTGGAAGAAGATATGCAGCATAAGCAGGAGTAGAATCTGCTTATGCTATGGTGTAGAGTTAAACTCTAGTCAAACCAATCAAGCATATTCAATCAAATCTGCCCCAGTCAATGGGGCTTTTAGAGCATTCTTGCAAATACGCATTGGCATTCACAAATACATTGCTCCCCACAAAGCCTTGTGCCAGTGGGCTAGGGTGCGGAGCGGTGATAATCTTATGTTTAGTAGAATCTATCAAAACCGCCTTTTTCTTAGCATAGTTCCCCCACAGCATAAAGACAAGATTCTGCTTATTTTGCGATAATGCCCTAATCACACCATCGGTAAAATCTTCCCAACCAAAATGCTTATGCGAAGCCGGAGAATGTGCCTTGACACTCAAAATGCTATTAAGCAATAAAACACCTTGCCTTGCCCAAGCACTTAAATCCCCGTGCAAAGGTGGCGTGATATGCAAAGTCTGTGCGAGTTCTTTATAAATATTTTTAAGCGAAGGTGGGATAGGCACTCCACGCGGCACACTAAAGCTTAAGCCCATAGCTTGTGGGACACACTCTCCATTCACCATAGCATAGCCGTGATAGGGATCTTGCCCAAGTATAATGACTTTGAGATTTTCAAGTGAGGTAAGGCAAAAGGCAGCAAAAATATCTTTTGGCAGTGGATAGACAAGCTCACCTCTAGCAAGGGCGTCCATATAATGAGATTTAATCTTGGCAAAATATGGACTTAAAAGCTCATCTTTAAGGAGATTTTTCCAATCTTGTGGAATCTTTACTTTATCTAGCTCAATACTCATTCAATAATTTTTGGGACGATAAAAAAGTTATCTTGTGCTTGTGGTGCGTGATTTAGCACATCTTGGGCAATGTTAGAATCTTTTGGCTCATCAGCCCTTAGTGGTGTTTTAAGAGTTTCTGTAAAACAATCTTCTGCCACCTCAACAGAAGCAATATTTTCAACAAATCCTAGAATCTCGCTCAGCTGCTCTTTGGTAGATTCACGCTTATTCTCATCTAGCTTTAGCATACTCAATCGCTCAAGCTTATTTAAAAGTGTATCATCAATAGTCATTTTCAATCCTTTGTCAAAAAACTCGGCGATTATAGCATAAATATAGTCGTTATAAAACTTCACTCATTATCTTTGCAATCTCACTTGGAGCAAGGGGGCATTCCTTGACAAAAAGGGCTAAGGCTAGGGCTGCTTGATAGATAAGCATTTCCCTGCCGTCCTTGCATTCTAGGCCAGATTCTCTAGCTAGGGCTAAAAATGGCGTTTGCTTCCCATAAATCAAATCAAAGGCATAACAAGAATGCGTAAAAATCTCTTGTAGCTTCTGCTTTACAAGGGGCAAAGATTCATCATTTAGCCCCGCACTTGTAGTGTTAATCACAATGCTATATGCCCTGTCCGCTTTAAATTCATCACTCACAAAGCATTCAAAGCCCTTGTTAGCAAAAAATTCTAGCTTTTCTTGTGAGCGATTGATGATTGTTGTGGGAATATTATGCGTTTTTAGAATCATCGCCACTGCCCTAGCCGAGCCACCAGCACCTAAAATCAACGCATTTGACATCTTAAAATCTTTCACAGATTCATAAAAACCCTGTGCGTCCGTATTGTAGCCGATGATTTTTCCATTTTCACGCACCCAAGTGTTACACGCCCCAATCTCTTTAGCAATACCGCATACTTCATCGCACTGCCTATACGCCTCTTCCTTAAAAGGAATAGTAATATTTGCCCCACTTAAATGATGAGCCTTAAAACTTTCACGCAAATCTTTGCCATTTTCCAAAAGCAAACGCCCATAAAAAGCGTTTATAGCACAGCGTGAAAAAGTATGATTATGCAAAAGTGGGGATTTAGAATGTGCGATAGGATTGCCATAAACAGCAAAAAACCGCAACATTACTGCACGCTTTTGTTGATGTGATTAAGCGAAATATAGCCATACTGCTTATTAGGGAGCTGAATCTTTGCCCAATCCCCTTGTGTCTCAAGCACATAAACTCGCATATTATGGCTTAGTCTGCCTATAACCGCCCCTTGAGAATCCGCCTTTGCACGCACATTAAGCGCATTAGCCACCACAACATAAGACTCACCATTTTGCGAATCTAGATTCTGTGCCAAAAGCCTAGAGGCGACATAGCCTTCAACTCCAAAGCGACTTTTTACCTTGCTCCAACCATCTTGCTCATCACTTAGAATCTCCAACGCCTCACCCACCGCTGCACGAGAGATAATAGCAGATTCAGAGCTTGGGGTTTGACGGATATTAATACGATATTTTGCATAGCCATACTTTTGACTTGAAGCTTGACTTGGTGGAAGTTGGCTTGGCAGCACTTGACTTGGTAGCTCTTGCTCCAGTGGTGTGGTAGCTTGAGTATTATCTACAACAACAGCTTGGGGATTTGTCTCTTGTGGCTCTACAACCTGTGGGGTAGATTCTATCTCTGTGGTAGGCAAAGCAGGGGCTGGATCTTCAATCAGTGGCTCCATAGTAGAATCTACTTCTTTGCTAGGTTCATTTTGGGCTATTTGCACAGGCTCTCGTGGTGTGTTTAAAGGATCATTTTTAACAATATGCGAACCACTTGGACTGCGTTTGCTGATAATCAAATTTTTTTGATCCATTAACATAATCACAGCCACATACACCCCTATCCCTAACGCAACAATCAAAAAAGGGAGCGAGTAAAGTTTAAAAAATTTCCATGTATCCAATCTTAGCCTTTATTTTCAAATAAGCTTAACCCCGCTACCCTCGCAAACTTCACCGATAACATAAGCATTCAAAGACTTCGCAAGGTGCAGGACATCATCTGCTTTGTTTTTATCCACAGCAAGAATCATTCCAACTCCCATATTGAATGTGCGATACATCTCCTCTTTCTCCACATACCGACTGAGTAAATCAAATATAGGGGGCGTTTTTATGGCATTGAGTGAGATTTTTGCTCCTAAGTTATGTGAAAAGATTCTAGGAATATTTTCCACAATCCCGCCACCTGTAATATGAGCTAAGCCGTGCAAAGAAGGACACAGAGATGAAGCATATATCTCTTTAAAAAGCGGGACATAAATCCTTGTAGGCTCTAAAAGTGTATCAATCAACGCTCTACCTTCAAACTCTTCATCAAAAGACATACCTAATTTATCAAAAAGCACTTTCCTTACTAGAGAATAGCCATTGCTATGAATCCCGCTACTTGGCAGGGCAATCAGCACATCGCCCTTTTGCACCTTTTGAGATTCCACCTCTTCACGCTCAGCTATCCCCACAGCAAACCCCGCCAAATCAAAGTCATCTTTGCTATACATTCCGGGCATTTCCGCACTTTCCCCACCGATTAAAGCACATTGTGCGATTTTACAGCCCTTAGCAATGCCACCAATCACTTCTAACGCATTTGTCTTATCAAGTTTGCCCGTAGCATAATAGTCCAAAAAAAACATAGGCGTAGCAAAGTTACAAATCAAATCATTTACACACATCGCCACAAGATCAATCCCTACGCCTTGAAGTTTTTTAGCATCAATAGCAAGGCGGAGCTTTGTGCCAACGCCATCAGTTGCTCCTAAAATCACAGGATTCTTATAGCCGCTCGGCAGAGCATACGCTCCAGCAAACGAGCCAATCCCACCAATCACATTGCTATCAAAAGTTGATTTAACTAAAGGCTTTAGCCCCTCTACAAGTGCATTGCCTTCATCAATATCAACGCCAGAATCTTTGTAGCTTATCATTAGGTTTCCTTTTGTTTAGTGCTTATTAGGTTTGTGAAGTGGCGGATTGTAACATATTCAAAATAATATTTTGTCCGTTCTCGTGTTTTGATGTGTTTTGACACTCGCACTTGCAAATCGTGTTTATTGTTTTTTTTTTTTTTTGATAGAATGTGAGCCACAACATAGAATCAAGGAGGCATACAATGAAGTTTTACATTATCGCAATATCAACCGCAATGCTCTTTGGTGGCTGTATGACGCAAAACACGCTTAAAAAACGCACCGCAAGTGTCATAGGCTGCCAACCACAAAACATAACTATCAAAAATAGCAATCTTGATTTTATGGGAGGGCAACATTATACCGCCCTTTGCAATGGACAAACTTTTTCCTGCACCGCTCAAGAAGGCTCTATCACTCAATGCACCTCTGCGAGATGATTCTCTTTAGGAGTCTAGATTCTGCAATATCCCTTTTAATACTTTAGCTAAGGTAGCGTTTTACGCAATTTATTTTACACGCTTCAACTCGTGTTTTAAGCTAACTCGCTCACAATGTGTTTTTAAGGGGAATTGTGTAGTTGATTCTAAAATCTATTCGGCTAATTACTCGTGCGGTAGCGGAACTGCCCATTTTTAAACACAAGCTTCGCTCCGCCTATGCCATACAGCCATTTATTTTCAATAAAGTTTTTCAAAAACGCCGCAAACTCCCCACCAATACTTTTTTTATAAATAATCCCTACACCATCGGTATGCCCGATAGAACACACCGTGCCTCTATGCTGAAACTTAAAAGGCTTCTTTTGCGTTGTGCCATTTAGAATCTTAATCAAACTTTTCCCCACATAATCCCCCATCTGTGCGGCAAGCTGTGCGGTTGGTGCGTGGATAGCGTCCCTTGAAGCATACAAAGCACAATCCCCCACCACATAAATATTCTTATATTGCGGACATCGCAAATACTCATCAACCTTAATCCGCCCTTTTGTCGTCTCAAAGCTTGATTTCTCAAGGCTATCATTGCCTTTCACCCCAGCACTCCATAAAATCGTATTGCCTTTTATGTGTCGTTCTTCCCCATTTTGCTTAATCACAACGCCATTCTCCTTGCACTCTATCACCTCGCCATCGCAAATCACATCAACACCAAAGGCTTCAAGCTTTTTCTTTGCTAACGCACTTGCTTTTTTACTAAACATCGGCAGGATTCTCTCACTCCGCCCAATGCAAGTAACCTTTGGCACTTCCCGTGGAATCCCACCAATCAAGCACAGCTCATCTAGCCTAGAGCCAAGCTCCGCAGCAAACTCAATGCCTGTAAATCCCGTGCCACAGACAATCACACTTAAATCATCATCATTTTTTGTATGGCAATATTCTTTGAATCTATACTCTATAAGCTTATCAAGCTTTAGGGCAGCATTGAGCGATGAGAGTTTATGGGCGTGTTCCGCCACACCTTTAATACCAAAATCATCAGGCTTAAAGCCAAGCGCGATAATCAAATAATCATACTCATACGCTCCACCATTGCCAAAGACGCGTTTATTTTCTGGGTCAAAAGAGAGAATCTTATCTTTTATAAAACGCACTTTGTCTAAGTCTAAAATCTTGCGGAAGTAGATTCTAGCTTTTCTCGCACTCAATGTGCCGATGGCGACTTTATGCAGGAGTGTGGTTTGATAGTGATAATCGTGTTTGCTAATGAGTGTAATCTCTGCTTGGGCTTTAAGCCGCTCTTGAAGCGTGATAGCCGCACGCAGTCCCCCATATCCACCACCAAGAATAAGAATCTTTGGAGCTTTCATAGAAGTCTTATGCTCTCCCATTTTTCACCTCCGCTTGAAGTTGTTTTTAGAATCTACAATCCGCTAAATCCTAGAATCCAAAGCTAAAAGCACAAACTAAAACTGCAATACTATCGCTTTTGTCCTAAAATCTCCACACTTTCAACAGCAAAAAGTAAAAAAATAATTTATTTTTGCGTTTTTACTCATTTTATGCTTTTTGGCTATACTTGCCTTTATGAATACAAACTCCGCACACAAAGCAAAACGCATTGCTAAACAATATCAGATTCAACTCTTAGAGTGGTATGCGATACAGGGCAGAATTTCTCTTCCTTGGCGAATCCTAAAAGGTGAAAATGCCCCTTATGGCGTGTATGTAAGTGAGATAATGTTGCAACAAACGCAAGTAAAAAGAGTGCAAGAACACTACTTTACCCCATTTTTAAACGCCTTTCCCACACTAGAATCCTTAGCAAAAGCCCCGCTAGATTCTATACTCAAGCAATGGGAGGGCTTAGGCTACTACTCCCGTGCAAGGAATATGCAAAAAGCGGCGATTATTTGCTGTGAAAAGCATAATGCTACTTTGCCTAATACACGCCAAGATTTGCTTACATTGCCCGGAATTGGTGCATATACTTCAGGGGCTATTTTATGCTTTGGTTTCAGGCAGAGTGTGAGTTTTGTAGATGGGAATATTAGACGAGTTTTGTGTAGAATCTTTGCATTACGCGAGCCTAACCAAAAGCTTTTAGACGAGCTTGCATTTTTGCTTTTAGACACAAAACATAGTTTTGATTATAATCAAGCCTTGCTTGATTTAGGTGCGATGATTTGCACACCAAAATCGCCTAGCTGCCTTATCTGCCCTATGCAAAATCTCTGCAATGGCAAGGTAAATCCAGCCATCTATCCCACACCAAAAACTTCTTCTTTAACCCCACTCACACTTCATCTTATCATTTATGCAGATTCTCAAGGCAGGATTGCTTTTGTGTATGAAAAAGGGGATAAAAAAGATAAAAAAGGCGGTTTATATCAAGGCTTATACAATCTCCCACAACTTAAGCTAGAAGCACTTGCAAATAAGCACAGATTCTACAAAAAGGGATTCTATAAATGCGGCAGTTTCAAGCACCACTACACAAAATACGCTATCACCGCAAATGTATATAAACTAGATTCTAAATACCTAGACTTATTAACGCAATCCCTGCCACACACAAAGCTATATTTCTTTTCACAAAAAGAGCTAGAATCTAAACCACTTTCATCACCCTGCAAAAAGGCATTAGGGTTTGTGGATTTCAAATAGTATTAGTAGAATCTTTAGTATCAATTGTTATTAAACTTGTATTTTTCTTACAGGAATACGCAAAATTGTCTTTAACTTATGGGGTGGTGTCTTATTTGGATTATTGAGATATATCTCGTGGTGTAGGCGTGTAAAATCACCCTGCACGCTACCAATGTCATTTTGCAAGGCATTACACATCATAAAATCTTTTATTTTCGCAAGACTTTGCGGCTCATCATCATATGAACCTATGTGAAGCATTTGCACACACAAGCCTTCTTCGAAATGGATAAGACTTGCCTTTGTGGAATCTATACCTTTTTTCGCTGCAACTTCTTGTGTGGCGTATTCAAAAATCTCTTGGCTTACAAAATCTGGTTGAGCTATCATTGCTTGCCATTTGAAATGTTCTTTGCTTTCGCCATTCTCTCTGCCCCACCACAAGCCTTCAAGCGGTGGCACGACATATTCCACATAGTTTTTTAAAGCCTTTATCTTTTTGCTCATCTTAATCGTATAGGAGAGAGCATATAAACACTGCAATGCCGACTGATATGCACCATCTGCTTCGTTGGGATTTCCACAGCCCTGCACACTTATGAAAGAAAATCTAGGCACGGAAACAAGCTGTGGAGTCGGTTTAGGTGCGTAACAATCTTTAAAAACCTTTTTAAAATCAAATTTTTCCTGTGTAGCTTTCTTTGTTGGCATTACTTACCTCATATTTGTATTGTGTAGATTCTAAACCTAAAGAAT
Source organism: Helicobacter magdeburgensis (assembly GCF_000765825.2). Taxonomy (GTDB): domain Bacteria; phylum Campylobacterota; class Campylobacteria; order Campylobacterales; family Helicobacteraceae; genus Helicobacter_C; species Helicobacter_C magdeburgensis. The sequence continues at coordinate 163,288 of NZ_JRPE02000003.1, read as the reverse complement.
CTAGAATCTACAAGCAGGGGTTAAATCACGCCTTGATCAATCATCGCTCCAGCAACCTTTCTAAATCCTGCGATATTTGCACCAAGCACAAGGTTTGTAGGATCGCCAAACTCTTTTGCTGTCTCACTCGCATTTGTAAAAATGCTTTCCATAATTTTATGCAAATGAGAATCCACCACTTCAAAACTCCACGGATTCATACTTGCATTTTGTGCCATTTCTAGCCCACTCACTGCCACACCACCAGCATTTGCAGCCTTGCCCGGTCCGTAGCAGATTTTCGCATTGATAAATTGATGCACCGCCTCAATAGTTGAAGGCATATTTGCCCCTTCACTCACGCATTTGCAACCATTAGCAAGGAGAATCTTAGCGTCATTGCCATTAAGCTCATTTTGTGTCGCACTTGGGAATGCCGCAAAGCAAGGCACAGCCCACACCGGATTGCTATCTTTTGGATACTCGCTAATCGGCGTATAAACCGCTTGTGGTCGCTCTTTGGCATATTCACTTAGAGTTGCTCTTCTTACTTCCTTAATCTCTTTTAGCAATGCCAAATCAATGCCATCTTTATCATAAATCATACCTTGAGAATCGCTTGCCGTTACGGGCTTTGCCCCAAGCTGATAGAGCTTTTCAATCGTATAAATTGCTACATTTCCAGCACCAGATACGCTACAAATTTTACCCTCTAAGCTCTCGCCTCGTGCTTTTAGCATTTCTTGTGCAAAATACACACAACCATAGCCTGTGGCTTCTGTCCTTACAAGGCTTCCGCCCCACGGGATAGCCTTGCCGGTAAGCACACCCTCAAAGCAGTTTGTGAGCTTTCTATATTGCCCAAAGAGATAGCCTATCTCTCGCCCACCTACGCCAATATCACCCGCTGGGACATCGGTAGTCGCACCGATATGGCGATAAAGCTCATTCATAAAGCTTTGACAAAACCGCATAATTTCACCTTCGCTTTTACCCTTTGGATCAAAGTCGCTTCCGCCCTTACCACCACCCATAGCAAGTGTTGTAAGAGAGTTTTTTAGAATCTGCTCAAAGCCCAAAAATTTAATCACGCCATCATTCACGCTTGGGTGGAATCTTAACCCACCTTTGTATGGTCCAATAGCGGAGTTAAACTCAATGCGATAGGCACGATTTGTTTGAATCTTGCCCTTATCATCAACCCAGCTTACGCGAAAATGAATCTCTCTATCAGGAATCGTAAGACGCTCAAGTATGGCATAAGATTCATATCTCTTATCCTTTTGAAGTGCCGGCTCAAGGGACTCAAAAACTTCCTCCACAGCTTGATGAAAAAGTGTCTGTGAAGGATATTGCTCTTTTAATTTGTTGAGAACATTACTTGCGTATGACATAAGTAACTCCTTATAGATAGTATATGCGTTAAACGCTCTGCAATTATAAGTCAATTATTCTTGTATATTCTTAATTAAGTTTAATTAAAGCTAAATTTTATAGTCCTAGTCCCAAAATTTCCCACAAATGATCCACTTCATCATCTTCAAGCAAAATCGTGCTTTGAGTTTGTAAAAATGAACTCATTTTTTCTAGTATAAATGCTCTGCCACCGATACATTCCTTGTGAGCAAGTAAAAACGCTCTGCCTAATGCCACAGAATCTGCTAAGCGTTGCTGACACACAAAGCACTGCATTTGATTATTCATATCAATAAACGCTCTGCCCTCGTGATTAAGCAAAGCCGCATACATCTCTAGCACTACGCGTTTGGGATTTTGCAACATAAGCTTATCCGCCCCAGAATCTAATAGTTCAAAATAAAAGCTATCAATCTCATACACATCGGCTAAATGCTTATATAAAAGCTTAATAAAATGCTGCCAAATATAATACCTATCGTGCTGGGATTCCCACCTATACCCAAGATGCACGATATGTTTGAGTTTGGGCAAAAAGCCTAGCTGTGTTTGCTCCTCAAAGTCAATCTTTCGCCCAATATTAATAATGCTATGCCTTGCCCCATAGAATCTATACAATGTCTTTATATCTCTTTGGGTTAGAATCTTGACAATCATATCTTCTGTGCGTGTTTTTTGCATTTGGAGAATATAGCCTTGCACTTGATTCCTTAATTTAAGAAGTTCTAACGCATAATTCTAGCTTAAAGTTTCTAAAAAATAAGGGCGAATATGAGTGCATTTTTACATCAAGCCTTAAAGGCTTCATCGGTGATTATCACTGCATTACAGCGGCAAGATTCATCGCTGTATGAAAAGCATACAATGGGTGCAGGGGGCGATATTAGCATTGGTGCGGATTTATATAGTGAGAGAATCTACAAAGAGCATTTACTCACATTAGCAAGTATAGAATCCGAAGAGAGCGGGTTTATACAAGGTGCAGGGAGTGATTACATTGTGCTTGACCCACTTGATGGGAGTGATAATTTTCTCTCACATATCCCTTATTACGGAGCGAGTCTAGCCCTATGTGATAAAAATGGCAAATGCAAGGAAGCCCTTATTATTAATTTTTGCTCCAAAGAATGCGTGATAAGACAAGATTCTCAATGTTTTAGATTCTATCTCTATGAGTATGAATCTAAGCAAGACAAGGCATTTATGCCATTAGATTCTACACCTATAAGCAAATGTGGAATCTTTGAAAAAGCATATAGCAACCCACATATTGCCAAACTCTTGTATGACAATGGCTTAAAATTCCGCTCTTTGGGGGCAAGTGCGTTATCTATGGCAAAGGCGTATGAAGTCAATTTTATGCTTTTTATGGGGGAAATAAGGAAGTTTGATAGCAAAGCAGGATTATTTTTGTGTGAGAATTTGCACCACATTTCTTCAAAGAATTGGACACTTATAAGCAAAGATAAGCATATTTTTGATATTATTCTCAACTTTTTAGATAACTCAAAAGGATAATTATGGGTCTTGGCGATTTTTTCAAAGGGAAAAAAGAGGAGCAAAAAGAAAAGCAAAAAAATGATGCACCTAATCATTGGCTAAAATGCCCCGGTTGCAATGCTTTGATGTATTATAAAGAGGTTTTTTCACAATCTCACATCTGCCCTAAATGCAACTATCACTTTAGAATCTCGACAAAAGAACGCCTAGAAATGCTATGCGACAAAGACACTTTTATTGAAATTGATAAAGATTTACGCCCCATTGACCCTTTAGAATTTGTGGATAAAAAAAGCTACAAAAAGCGGATTGCTGAGGGGGAAGAAAAAACGGGCAGGGCAAGTTCAGTCATCGCAGGGGAAGCACTTTTAAATGGTATTGAAATGCAAATTGTGCTGTTTGACTTTGCCTTTATGGGTGGCTCTCTCGGCTCTGTGGAGGGGGAAAAGATTGTCCGTGCTATTGATAGAGCGGTGGCTAAAAAGCAAACTTTAGTCATTCTATCCACAAGTGGCGGGGCGAGAATGCAAGAATCCACCTTTTCACTTATGCAAATGGCAAAAACTTCCGCTGCGTTGAATAAACTCGCCGATGCAAAGCTCCCTTTCATCTCCGTGCTACTTGATCCTACTTTTGGTGGGGTGAGTGCGAGTTTTGCGTTTTTAGGTGATATTATCATCGCTGAACCCGGTGCGATTATAGGCTTTGCTGGTCCTAGAGTGATTAAGCAAACTATCGGTGCGGATTTACCAGAAGGATTCCAAACCGCGGAGTTTTTGTTAGAGCACGGGCTTATTGATATGGTCGTAGATCGCAAAGATTTGAAAAAAACTTTAAGTGATTTAAGCAAAATGCTTAACCCAAGCTATGCAAATCAACATCTATTCTATAGCTAAAAAAGACATAAAATATCAAGCGGTGCAGGAGGAGCTATGTATGCAGTGTAGGCAGTTTGGTGCTTATATAGAAAGCTTTGAGCTTATGCCCCAAAGTGTGCTTAAAGCCCAAAAGATTTCAGCCACTCACGCTAAAAATGCTTACACACAGGCTTTTTTGCCACATATTAAGCCAAATGCCCTTAATCTCGCCCTGCACCCACAAGGAAAAAGCTATGATTCACAGGGCTTTTCACGCCTTTTAGATTCCCAAAATATCATTCAATTTTTTATCGGTGGGGCGTATGGCTTTGAAAAAGAATTTTTGAATCTATGTCAAAGCATTAGTCTTAGCACCCTAACCCTTAGCCATAAAATCGCTAAACTCGTGCTATGTGAGCAAATCTATCGGGCATTGAGTATTTTGCACTCTCACCCTTACCATAAATAGAGATACAAGGAGGACACAATGATTGATTATCAATTTTTTGAAACACTTCTTAATGAACGACTTCACAAGCTAAGTGAGAGTATTAGCCACAAAAATACGCAGATAAAAAATATCCAAGATACACATCATAAAGATGAGGGCGATATTGTCCGGGCTGGACTGCAGGGGAATTTAGAAATGGGTATGATTGATTTGTATCATAATGAAATGCGTGATATTCGCAACTCCTTGCAAAAAATTAAAGATGGTATCTTTGGAATCTGTGAAATGTGCGATGATGAAATTGGTGTGGAGCGTCTCAAAGTCAAGCCTCACGCAAAGTATTGCATTAATTGCCGTGAGCTTTATGAAAAATCTCAAAAAAAGGAGCGATAGATGAAACTCAAATATTATGTTATTTTCTCATTTGTCTTTATGTTTATTATGGGGCTATATGTGTATAGTTTGGAATCTAGCACTTATACTTATGATTTGCCCTTTAGCACAACACAGCTAACATTGCCTGTGGCGGTTTGGATTCTAGTGATTGTGCTTGTGTTTTTTATAATGACTTTGATTTTCTTTGCTTCAGCGTGGGCGAAAGAAATGCTAGAAGATTATCATCGTAAAAATGACTATGACAAGCTCCTTACGCAAATCAACGAACAAGCGCTCAATCAACCCATTAAAGACCGCGTATATAAACGCAAAGCCTTTGGGGATTTATCAAAAATCTTGCAAAGATTCTATCTTAAGCCTAGACTTGATTCTATGGAGAGTTTTAACCGAAAAATTGATAGCCTATTTGAAACCTACAAAGATGTGATGAGTGGCAAAGTTGTGGATTTGAAAAAATATCATTTAAGCAAGGACAATAAGTTTAATCTCCAAAATCTCAAAAACAAGATTAAAGCCAATTATAAAAATGGCTTTTCACTTTTAGATAAAGAATATCCAGATGAGCTGAAAAGCTACGCAACACTTGAGATTCTAAAAAATGGTGATTCAAAAGATTTAGACAAGCTTGTAGCCCAGCTCCCAAACCTTACCCTTGATAAAGCTTTGGTGCAGGAATTATTGCAGGTGTATTTGAAATATCCAAACACGATTGAAACTAAGCATTTGAGTGAAAGCTTCAAAAGTGCGGGGTGTGGTGCGTTTGAATATATCCAATACGCCAAGGAAAGCAAAGGTATATTAAACCCTGATGAATGGATTAGATTCTTTGAAGAATGTGCAGATAATGATGAAAATGCGGAAATGGCGTTTTTCTATGTGCTGTTTGAACTAGAGATGATTGACAAGGCAAAAGAGCGGCATAAATCCCACGCTAAAGGTGAATATACAGCTATTGATGCGTATTTAGACCTAAAAGCAAGTGGCAAAAACTATCCATTTGATATTTTTGTTTTATCTTAGGCTATGGGTTTTAGAATTATATGTGTTTTTTGCTAAGCCTTTATTATTTGGCGTAACTTTGGGCTTTATCTCCCCAACCCTACATAAAAGGCTTGACTTTCATCTACTGCAAGATCTACCCCCTCAAACTACGCAAGAAAGCTGCGTAGATTCTATCTAGCTCTTCTTTTTCTTTTTGGTGCTTTTCATTTAAGTTTCTAGAATCTCCGCTTGTAGAATCCACAGAATCTAGGCTAGATTCTAGAATCTGTATGCGTTTTAAAAGATACTCAAACAATGCCCTATCAATATCAGGCAGCTTGTTTATCGCACTTGCTTCTTTTGCCCTGCCTTTGACTATTACCCGTGCGGGAATCCCAACTGCCGTGCAGTCTTTAGGCACATCTTTTATCACCACAGAATTCGCCCCAATCTTTGCATTCTCCCCAACGCGTATATTCCCTAGAATCTTAGCCCCCGCTCCAATCACCACGCCATCTTCAATGGTAGGGTGTCTTTTGACTTTATCAAGGCTTGTTCCGCCTAGCGTTACCCCTTGATAAATCATCACATCATTGCCTACCTCTGCCGTCTCGCCTATCACCACACCAATGGCGTGGTCAATAAACACACGCCGACCAATCTGTGCTGCTGGGTGAATATCTACATTTGTAATAAAACCTGTAAGCCCCATAATGATTCTAGCCACAACCTTGAATCCAGCCCTATGCAAACGATGTGCGATACGATAATGCACCAAAGCAATAAGCCCGGGATAATTAAAAAATAGCTCTATACTGCTATTAATCGCAGGGTCTTTTTGCCGCACTATGCAAAAATCCTCTTTTATCACACACCACAAGCTCACTTTTTGTTCTTCTGCTTTTTGTGTTTCCATATCTCAACTAGCCTATTGTTTTTTAGTCGTAAGGGTGCGGAGATAGCCATTCTCACTAAGCATTACATATAATCGCCCGAGCATTTCCTTTTTGCCCTCACTATCAAGATTTTGATTTTCTTCAATATGTTGCTTTAGTCGTCGCTCAATATCTTTCGTATCATAATCTAAATCATCTAGCACATCTAAAATCGTCTGTGCCTCAATGAGATTTTCTAGCTCATAGCCCTTATTTAAATCATCATCAAAGACAACGCTAAACTCCGTTGGGTGCGTAAAAAGATTATGTCGCATTCCTAGCACCTCTTGATACGCCCCCACAAGGAAGAATCCCAAAAAATACTCCTCCTTTGTTACATCTACATCGTGTAAAAACAGGGGCGAACTCGCATTAAAGGCAATCTCACCATCGCTATCACAAGTAATATCCCATAAACTAGCAGAGCGGTTTGGGCGGCGATTAAGCCTATCAAGCGGCATAACAGGGAAGTTTTGTGCCAAGCCCCAATAATCAGGCAAACTTTGAAAAAAGCTACAATTAAGCAAATACCGCTCTTGCACCTGCTCTTGAATCTGTAAAATCTCATTATAGTTTTTATGCTTCAAAAGCTTTATAACTTTTTTGATAATCAAATGCACCAACACTTCGGTATTGCTCCTATCTTGCAAATCAATATAGCCCAAGTCAAAAAGTGTCAGCAAAGATTCCATATGATCAAGGCTATCGTGCAAATATTCAATAGCATTTTTCTCAACCACGCTATTATACAAGTCAAAAAGCTCCTCTATAAGCGGTGGGTTGCTCTTTTTAAGACGCAGGGCTTTTTCATCGTATTCTTGTGAGAAAAGCTCTAGCACCGGTGCTACAAGCACAGCGTGGCTTGCGGCAATAAAACGACCAGATTCTATAAAAATATCCGGCTCTGGCTCTTTTTTATTTTTGGCAATCTCTCGCAGTGAAAAGACCACATCACCGCTAAACTCACTTAGCGTGTAGTTGCGATTATTCTTGCCCTCGTGCTGGGTGTATTCCACCGCTAAGCCTCCGCCGATATTCACACATTGCAGGTTTTTTGCCCCTTTTTTTCTTAGCTCGGCATAGATGTTTCCTGCCTCTCGTATGGCTTTTTTAAGCGGTGAAATGTCGCTGATTTGACTGCCGATGTGGAAGTGAATCATCGTAAATTTATGCAGCAATTGCTCTTTTTCAAGCATTTTAATGGCTTCTAGCAATTCTGTGCTTGTTAGCCCAAACTTTGAATTTATACCCCCGCTTTTTGCCCAGATTCCCACACCTGTGCTGTGAAGGCGGATTCTAAGCCCTATATTTGGATAAGGCTCTCCTAGTTCGTGTGCCACTTCAATAATCGTCTCTAGCTCATTTAGCCCCTCAATCGTTAGTGTAATGTCGTGTCCCATATTCGCCGCTGAAAAACCTAGAGAAACCATCTCCTTATCTTTAAATCCATTGACCGTGATGGGTGAGTTCTTATTCGTATAAGCCATAGCTAGGATAAGCTCGGATTTACTCCCTGCTTCTAGCCCATAGCATTTATCTTGGCTTTGCTCCACAAGGGGCAGGACAAAATTTGGCATTTGATTAACCTTCAAAGGAAAAACCGCCTTAAACTTGCCCTTGTAGGAATACTCCTTAATCGCCCCCTCAAATGCCTTAAACACCTTATCCACTTGATTTTTGATTAAATGTGGAAAACGCAAAAGCAAAGGTCCTTTATAGCCTTTCTCCCTTGCGTCTTGAACGATGTCAATGAGAGCTGGTCTATGCTTGTAATTCACCTTAACTCTGCCTTCAGAAATAATAAAGTCATTATTGCCCCAAAAGTTAATCCCATAATCCACCATAGCGATTCCTTGCTTATAAAAAATGAGTCTGCATTATAGCAATTTGTGAGTTTTTATCAAGCTAAAAGATTTTAAATTAGGGGATTTTAAAAAGGGATTTTAAACTTGAGATAAATCTCATAAAAATGTATAATCCACGCCAAAACGCCACGCGAAATACAATCACAATACAATGGAGATAACTTTGCAAACACGATACACTGAATCTAGCCCTATGCCACGGCTTGATATAGATGAGAATAGTCCTTATAAAAACGAGCTAGAAAAGCTTTTACTTGAGCTGGGTAAGCTTGAGCTAATCAAGGGAGATTTTTCACATTGCAGCCTTGAAGTGGTTTTTGTAGATTCTAAAACGATGAGAGAGATTAACCGCACTCATCGGGGCAGGGATAGCACCACAGATGTGCTAAGCTTCCCTTTAGAATGTGATTTTATGGCGTGTGATTTTATGGATAGCGATTTTGACTTTAGCCCCTTAGATGGCACCACCCCATTTGAACGCCTTTTGGGAAGCATCGTGATAAACACCGAGCTTGCCAAAACAATGAGTGAAAGTTACAATCATACCCTTATAGATGAGATAAGTTTGCTTTTTATCCACGGCTTTTTGCATATTCTAGGCTTTGATCACGAAGTGGATAATGGGGAGCAAAGAGCCTTAGAGCAGTGCATTGTAGAATCTATCGGGCTAAAACAAAGCTTGATTGTGAGAGTGCAGGAGAGTTAAGAGAACGCAAAATTCCCCAATGATACATCACGCTCCAAAAACAAGTAAAGCTATGCTATTGCCTAGCACAAAAGCCATTGATATAAACGCGGATTCTTATATGAATAAAGCTTATGATATACGAGAATATAGAAAAATATAGATAACAACACTTCGCCAAACATTATGCTTCCTTTTTTTTAAGATTCTATTTTTATATCAAAGCTATTCAAACAATGCTAGATTCTAAAAAATACTTCACACACTTTGCTATCTTATCTCCATCATCTTATCTCTCGCCATAGGGCAAGAAACTCCGCACTTATCTCTTCATCAATCACGCTTAAGCCCACACCCTCGCACATTATCCGCAAATGCCGCACTTTATAGGTATATTCCATTTGATTCAAAGGATACAACGCATTATCAAGCCATATATACACGCCCCACACGAACATTTCACTCGCTGCCTTTGGATAGGCTACATTCAGTGAGCCATCGCTATTACCCTCTTCTATCATAGATTCTACAATGGGCGTAAGATGTGTTTGTGTGTGCTGTTGTTTATAGGCTAATGTCTGCATAGAACGCAAAAGTGATAAGGAGCTTTTAATAATCTCCTTGTGTGTCAAAATATGCTGAAGATGAAGCAGAATAAGGGCTTTTAGCTTATCGCGTCCATTGATTTGAGAGCGTTCAATCTCCCAAATCTTTTCATTCTGCTCATCATACCGCCCCAAAATCGCATACAAAATATCCTCTTTGTTTTTGAAATGATGATAAATCGCCCCCTTTGTGTATCCACTCAATGCTAACTTATCAATAATATCCTGCATTTTGACATTTTCAAAGCCATAAGTGCTAAAGAGTTTGAGTGAAATATCTAGAATCTTATTTGTCGTTTTGATGGGCGTTTTTAGAGCCATAACCTGCCTTTAATATCTCAATATAGAGTGCAAAATCACGCCAAGATTCTAACATACTTTTTACAAACAAAAGTATGTTTATAATGCTATATATTCGTATTGTAAGTATGTTGAGATTCTACAAATCTTTCTAAAATCAAAGTCGCACTAAGAGAATCTAGCCGCCCATCTTTTTGAATCCTAAGCCGATTTTTTACCCCCATATACACACTTGATTGCAAGGCTTCTAGGCTTGTATAATCTTCATCAATATACACTATCTCCCCGCTAAATGCAACAAGCCCCACAAAATGCAAGATTCTTTTACGCGTATCACTATGCTCTGCCACCCCACCGCTTGGCAGTCCAACAACTAGAATCTCAATCTCACGCGTTTGCAAAATCTCGCTTAGTTCTTTAGAGGCTTGATTGCGATTTTTACGCAAAATAGGCTCTATTGGCAGGATAATGCCAAGTTGTGTAACCGCTAAACCTATCCTTTTTAGCCCCACATCACAGGCGAGAATCTTTTTGCTTTGCATTGCTACACCACTCGTATGCTTCCTGATTCCCGCACGATTTTACCTTCAAGCTCGTATTCATAAATCTTTTCACCAAATTTTAAATACGCCTCTTCAAAGCTAGGATTCTTCATACAAAACTCTAAAATCTCATCATTTTCTTGCAATTTCACGCCAAAAATCTTCTCCAAAAACGCATTTATATCATAAATACATTGTGCCTTGCCTTGAGCTAAAAGCTCTTGTGTCCCCTCACTCTCCCCCAAACGATGGGGCAGGACAAAAAGCTCTTTTTTAAGCTCACAGGCGATTCTCGCACTCTGCATTGAGCCACTTTGCCTATCAGCTTGAGGGATAATCACCACATCACTTAGGGCAATCACAAGCCGATTTCGCTCCAAAAAGCTAAATCTATGGGGCATATATGGGCTTTCATACTCGCTTATTACCACAGATTCTTGCATCATTTTTTCAATCATAGCCTTATTTGAACGCGGATAGTAAATATCTAGGCTTGAGGGGGAGAACATTATCGTGCGTGGGAAAGCGTGAGTATGTGCGATAATATCTACACCTATCGCCCCTCCGCTCACCACCACACCTTGAAGCTTTGCGATATTTGAAGCGAGTTTAGCAACAAAGGACTTTGTGTAAGGATTAGGCTTTCTTGTGCCGACAATGGCGATTTTGGGCTGTGCTTGAAGCAGAGAATCTAACGCTACGCCCTTATAAAAAAGCTTTTTTGGGGGATTTTTTAACGCTTTGAGATTTAAAGGGATAGATTCTAAAGATTGTATATCCGCTTGTTTCATTTCAAATCCCCTAAAACCTTACATATTTAGAATCTAGAAAAATGGCGAACGCACATAAGATAAAGTATTGTTTTCACGCAAAAAGTTTTCTAACTCACTGGGTGAAACAAGCTCTAAGTTAGCATTAAGCTCTTTTTGCATTTGTGTTAATGCCTTAAAAGTGCTAGGGTGCGGATGGCAAATGGCTATGGCATAGCCCTTTTTCTTTGCTTTTTGGATAAGTGATTGAAGTTGCTTTTTGGTATAAGCGACATTTGTTTGATTATCTAAAAATATATCTCGTTGCATTATCAGTCGCTTTTGCTCTTTAGCGAGAAGCTCACTTGCCGGATTAGGGATTGTAACACTATCAATAAACTTTAAATTAAGCTCATCAAAGACTTCTAGCAGGTTTTTCATATCCGTTTTGCTTTGGGTGAATTTTGATCCGGTGTGATTATTGAGATACACAAGATGTGGGAAATCCCGCTTAATTTGCAGAATCTGCTCTTTTAAACTCTGCTTGTCAATGCCAACTTTTAAAGGCTCAAGCTCTTTTTGTATAAAGTTTTGTGCCTCTAGGGGCAAGTGAATCATAAAGCTTTTGCCATTGTTTATAACACGCTCTGCTAGGCTTGGCGTTATGGCGTTATGGCGGGTTTTGGGAAAAATGGAGGGCGTGATATTAAGGGGTAAAGATTCTAAAGCCTTAATTTGAGAGAGCTTTGAAAGATCGTCCATTATCAGCAAAACTTTTGGCTTTGAAGCAAGGGGCAGATTCTGCGGATTTTGTGGATTTTGTGATGTCTTATTTTTAATCTTGGGGCTTTGCGTATCGTTTTGATTAAAGTCCTTAGAATCTGCAGATTCTATGTTATTTTCTTGTGTAAGCTTATTTTGTTTCATCTCATCAAGCTCTATAAAATTATCCGTATGCAGTCCAAAAAACATTTGGCTAAAGCCCTGAATCAAAGGGTGGGCGATAACCTTAGAATTAGATTCTGCAAGGTTTGAAATAGAATCTGCCCTGCATAATGCAGCAGATGTAAAAAGCGTAAAAATCCCACAAAGCAAAAAGCGGATATTCACCACACATTCCCTTTCACTATGCGTTACCTAGCGTGATTTGCACTTCAAGGGTGGATATGTGGCTATTGCTATTTGTGCTGAAATGTATGTCGGTTGCTTTTGTGTATTTCTGCACCACTTGCAGAATCTCTTTTTGCATATCCTCAAGGTAGGGGATATTTGCGGTGCGTTCGTGGGACAGCACAAGTTTAAGCCGCTCCCTTGCGTTTGTCGCACTTTTTTTGGAGCTACCAAACACACCAAACAAACTCATTTAAATATCCTTTTTAACGCCCCTAGCATTCCCTCACTCTCTAAGCTCTCAAAAGGCACATCTACTCCTAGAATCCGCTTTGCAATATTTGCATACGATTTGGCACTTGGGGCTTGTGTATAGATAACCGGCTCACCATTATTTGTCGCACTCACAATTTTACTATCCTCTGGGATAAGCCCAATAAGAGGCAAGGCAAGTATGCCTAACACATCATCGGTTGAAAGCATCTCGCCCTTTTTCACAAGCTCTGGCTTAATGCGATTAATGATGATATGCTTTTGCACCTCTTCATTATTTTGTGCCTTATGACTTTTTGCATCAATTATGCCTATTACCCTATCGCTATCCCGCACGGAGCTAACCTCTGGCGTTACCACGATTAACGCCCTATCCGCCCATAAAATAGCGTGTTCAAATCCCCCTTCAATCCCAGCTGGAGAATCTATCAGCACGAAATCAAACTTCTGCCTTAGCTCATCAATCAACGCGCCAACCTTATCCTTATCAAGTATCGTCTTATCCTTTGTTTGCGAAGCGGGAAGAAAGTAAAGATTTTTTGTTTTTTTATGATTGATGAGGGCTTGTGAGAGATTACATTTACCTTCCATTACATCAATGACATCATATACAATGCGATTTTCTAGCCCAAGGAGCATATCAAGGTTACGCAAACCAATATCAAAATCTATCGCTACAACTTTCTTCCCGCTAGATTCTAGCTCCATAGCTAAACCCACAGCGAGATTTGCTGTTGCGGTAGATTTGCCCACACCGCCTTTACCTGAAGTAATCGTAATAACTTGTGCCATATCTGCTCCCATTTATCAATTAAAATATCATTATATAATGCTAAAGTTTAGTATGCGCTTATTTGAGCTTTTGTTGCAAGCTATTAAACATTGAACAAGCATTATCTAATCCACCCTTACAAGCTTTTTGATAATATTTCAATGCTAATTCATTATTACTACTCACACTTCCAAAGCCGTGCTCATATATGCTAGCAGCACCTGAACACGCTACATTAATAATGATTTTTGTATGCTCCTCACATCTGTAAATATTTGCCTTTTCTTCGCTCAAAGCACTCACGGCTTTGCAATTTCTTTTCACATCACTTTCACAAGCAAATAATGTATGCTCTAAGGCTTTATTTGCATCTTTAGTCGTTCCACCTAAGCCCTGCATTTCCCATAATCCTAATTGATAACAACTATTTGCATCTTTTAGCTCACAGCCTTTTTCTAAAAGGATTCTTGCCTGTGTGTGATTCTTATTTGCTCCACCAAAGCCGTGATAATAGTAAGATGAAAGCCTCTCACAAGCAGTGCCTAAACCATCTTCACAATCACTCTTATACATTAAGCCATACCTATCAAGATTCTCATTTTCACTATATTGCTCTAAAGCCTTTAGATTCTCACAACCTGCCTTAAATCCATAGTTACACGACAAAGTGGCGTATTTTTTAGCAAGGGGGATATTTTGTGCCACACCCTGCGCGTGTTCATATATAATGGAAAGATTATAGCAACCTCCACCATCTTTATTATCACAGGCTTTTTCATAATATTTTTTTGCATTACTCAAATCTTTTTTTTCAAATTTATAACTCGCACCTAACGCCCGACAGCCAAAAGGAGAATCTAGCTCACACGCCTTAAGTGCGTAAGAATGCAAGAGTGGCTTTTTGTTTTGCGGAATGCTCTCAAAAATACCGAGCCAAACCTCACTTATTGCGACTTCACACGCTGCTTTTTGCTCTTTTAAAGGTAAAGAAGCAGCAAGACATTTTTTGCCATAAAGAGATTCTCGTTCAAGAGGAAGCGGCTCTTTACTTGCCTTTTTAATATGCTCAATATAGTCCCACTCCACCAAACCGCTCTCTAGATTCACAATGCTAAAAATAAAATGATAAGACACAATATGCAAACTGCCTTGCTTTGTTGTATCATTTGTAATCCGCGCACTTAAGGAATATTTAGGAGCAATCAATGTGCCTTTAGGGATAATGTCGGCAAACTCCTCATTGTTACGCATTGCACGAATCTTATCAAGGCTCGGGTCAGCATTAAAAGCATTTCCAGCAATCGCTGCAGTAAGTGTGATTTTTTGTGAGCTTACCGTGTCCGTGATAATCTTCCGCGCCAAAAGCCCAATGTCAATATCAAAATCACTCAAATTATTAAAATCTGAAATCATTAGAACTTTTTTTGTTTTAGAATCTTTTATAAATGAAGATTCTAATAAATCCGCTCCTGCTAGAGAGGTGATTTGAGAAATATCATCAAAGTTGAGCACAAATGGACTATTTTTATTAGGCTCGGCATAAATATATGTGCAAAATAAAAATACTAAGATACAAAATCTTAACCCCCTCATCACTTATTTATCCCTATTTGCCTTTCCTGCGATGATAAGGCGTAAAGCATTAAGCTTAATAAACCCTGCGGCATCTTTTTGATTATATACAGAATCTTCCTCAAAAGTGCTATATGCTGCATTAAATAAAGAATTTTTAGATTCTCGCCCTATAACAATGACATTCCCTTTATAGAGTTTAAGGCGCACTACTCCACTTACTTTTTGCTGTGTCTTATCAATAAGTGCTTGTAATGCCTCGCGCTCTGGGCTAAACCAATAGCCATTATAAATGAGCTCTGCATACTTTGGCATTATAGAATCTTTTAAATGTGCCTCTTCCCTATCAAGACACAAAGATTCTATCGCACGATGAGCTTTTAGATATATCGTGCCACCGGGCGTTTCATAGCAGCCACGAGACTTCATACCCACATAGCGATTTTCTACTAAATCAAGCCGCCCTATGCCGTGTTTGCCCCCTAGCTCATTGAGTTTCGCCCAGAATCTTGCCGGGCTTAATCTCTCTCCATTAATCGCCACGCCATCGCCCTTTTCAAACTCAAGCTTGATAGATTCAGGCTCATTTGGTGCGTTCATCGGTGAGACACTCCAACGCCACATATCCTCTTCAGGCTCAGCATTTGGATCTTCTAGAATCTGCCCTTCATAGCTGATATGAAGCAGGTTTGCGTCCATTGAGTATGGCGATTTATTAGGCTTTTTCTCAATGCTAATACCAGCAGATTCTGCATAGGCTAAAAGCTTTTCACGGCTGTTTAAGTCCCACTCACGCCAAGGGGCGATGACTTTTATATCAGGATTTAACGCATACGCTCCAAGCTCAAATCGCACTTGATCATTGCCCTTGCCCGTTGCGCCGTGTGCTATTGCGTCCGCTCCAACGGCTTTTGCTATCTCTACAAGCCTTTTTGCAATCAAAGGTCGCGCGATACTTGTGCCTAGCAGATACTCGCCCTCATAAATGGTGTTCGTGCGAAACATAGGGAATACAAAATCCTTGATAAACTCTTCTCTCAAGTCCTCAATGAAAATATTCTCACTCTTAATGCCAAGCTTCAACGCCTTAGCCCTTGCGGGTTCTACTTCCTCGCCCTGTCCAATGTCTGCGGTGAAAGTTACCACCTCGCAGTTGTAGTTATCCCCAAGCCACTTTAAAATCACGCTTGTATCAAGCCCACCGCTGTATGCCAAAACGACTTTTTTAATTGCCATAATTCTCTCCCTTCATTTGATATGCAGAATCTAAACCACGCATTATAATGAAAATTTTGCCTTTTGTGTGAAAAATCTAACCTAACGCCTTTAATCCCACGCTAGAAGCGATAATCACACATACGCAAAAAAGCTTCAAAAATGACTTATCCTCTTTAAAAAACACAATCCCAACAAGCACCCCACCAGCCGCACCAATGCCCGTCCATATCGCATACGCCACGCCCATAGAAATCTCTTGCATAGCAATAGATAGGCAGGTAAAGTTCCCTGCAAAAATCAGCGCAAGACACAAAATATAGATTTTATTTTTGGTATCAATGAGCTTTTTCATCGTCCATACACCAGCGATTTCAAACACCCCAGCAATAAAAAGTAAAATCCAATGTAGCATTATTTATCCTTTGTAGAATCTGTATTGGAAGTCCTAGATTCAGCTTTTTTTGAAGCCATTGTAGAATCCTGTTGCGTATCGCTAGATTCTATAAACAAAGATTCTAGCTCTTGTGGCAAATAATCGTGTATGTCTTGTGCGGTTTTACTCTCTTTGACGCTACATTTTAGCCCCAACACTCCAAGCATAAGCGTTGAGATAAGAGCGATTTTTATGAGTGATGCCTCCTCGCCAAATAGCACAATCTCAGCCACCACCACACCGCCCGTGCCAATGCCAACAAACACGCTATACACAATGCTAACCTCTAGCCTTTTCATCGCTAGAACCGCACAAGTGAAAGAAAAGGCAATGCCAACACCGGTCAAAGCCTTTAGCGGCAGTGTGTCGGCATACTTTAGCCCACTCACCCACGCCACTTCACAAATCCCGCCAATTAGGATTAAAAGCCACGCTAGATTTTTACTCATAGTGATTTTTGTGTTGATTTTTTGAATCATTTTTACCCTTTCAACTCCCAAAATACACCCGCAATTATAGCCTTTGCGTATTAATCATTTTTAATCATAATCATTTGTAGGAATACCAATCTACAAGGCTGCATAATGACTACACAGCAAGATACGACATACAACCGCCGCTCTTATGGCACAAGTGTGCGGAAAAGCAAACAAGATTCTAAGCGAGATTTAGAATCTAAACAAGATTCAGTTTCCAAACAAGATTTAGAATCTAAACAACCTTTAGAAAAGCAACCTTTAGAATCTAACACAGCACAACCTAACCCCACAAACCCCATAGAATCTAGCGTAGATTCTACCCTTATGGATTCTAACCACACAGAATCTAATCACCCCGCAACACAGAATCAAGACAAGCATAAAGCACAGATTCTAGCCTTAAAACACGTCCTTAAGACAGATTCTAAAAAAGCGGCACAAAAAGAGCAGTTTGTCCTTAAAGTCTCAATGTATAGTGCATTAATCCTAGCGATTTTTGGCATTAGCTTTGGAATCTTTGTAAAATCTATGGCGGTGATTTTTGATGGTTTTGTAGCGTTAATTAGCGTGGGGCTTGGGGCTTTAAGCGTGATTACTTCTCGCTACATTTACAAGGAAGATGATGACATTTTTCAATACGGCTATGTCCGCTTTGAGCCGATGGTAAATCTCTTTAAATCCCTTGTGCTAGTCTTTGTGTGCGTGTATGCTTTTATCAATGCCCTGCAAAGTATCATTCACGGCGGCTATGCAGTGGAGCTTGGCGGGGCGGTGGCGTATAGTCTGTGTGCGTTTGTGTTTTGTGCGATTTTGTTTATTTATACGCTGTTTTATACGCGACTTTTAGAATCTGATTTGATTAAAGTGGATAATACGGAGTGGAAGATTGACTGCGTGCTGTATTTGGGGGCATTGGGGGCTTTTGGTGTGATTTATTTTGTGCTTAGTCCTAAGAGTGCTTTAGCGATGTATGTTGATCCCTTGCTTTTAGCGGTGCTATCGTTAATGCTGTGTGTCTCGCCTATCCGCATAGCCATTGCGAATTTTAAAGATTTGATTATGGTTGCCCCAAGTGAGATTGATTCTAAAATCACGCAAATTATGGAATCTTTGAGTAAAGATTTTGGCTTTAGCGATTATGATACGCACGTAGCGAAATCGGGGCGATTCTATATGGTGGAAGTGAATATCTTAATAGATAAAAATTGCAAGATTAGTTCGGTAGCGGAGTTTGATTGTGTGCGAGATAGGATTGAAAAATCCCTTGATATTCCAAGCTATAAGATTTGGCTATCTGTAAGTTTTACAGGGAATGCTAAGTGGTTGTAGGGTGCAAAAATTTAGCTTATTTGATAGCAAAGATTCTAAATGCAAAGCTTTGGAATACAATCTAAATCAAGCAATAGAATCTGCCCCTTAGCTCTACTTGCTCTATATTCGTTAGCCAACCTTTGCTTATATGTGATTATTTCTCCCCCATAAGCTCTTGTGCGATAAGCTCGGCTTGTTTGATGGCATTATCTACACCTAGCTGTATGCTATTTGGCGGATAGCCGTATTTCTTTAGCACCTTTTTCACCGCAAGTCTAAGCTCTGCTCTCACACTCTCACGCAAAGTCCAATCAAGCGTAGCATTCTCTTTAATCGTAAAAAATACCGCTTTGCTTAGCTCACGCAGTTTTTCTACGCCCATAATCTCTTCTACTTCTTTAAACTCACTCAATGCTTCATAAAAGGCGTATTCATAATCGCTTAAGCCTGAATCTTGCTTTTTCTTATCACTTGCTATGAGTTCTTGGCTTAGCTCTATTAGCTCTTCAATGACTTTTGCAGCGTCTATGAGTTTATTTTGATATTGCATTAGAATCTGATGAAGTTTTTCATACAAACCTTTGCTTTTTAGCTCTTTTGGGAGTCGTGCTTGTAACTCATCATTTAAGAGTTTGCGTAAAGTCTCTAGTGCGATATGTGGATATTTATAATGTCTCATACCCTCTAAAAACTCATTTGAAAGGATAGAGATATTTTCTGTTTTGATTTGACTTTTATCTAAAATATCTATCATACCCTCACTTACTAGCTCTTTGTCAATGACTTGCTTAATAAGGCTTTGTTTGAGTGCATTGTCAGCTTGGGCTTTGGAGTATTCACTCTTTTTAATGCGATTTTTCAGCAACTCAAAAAAGGCAATTTCTTTTGAAAGCTTTTGTATCTCATCATTTGGTAGCACCATAATATAGGCTTTCACAAGCTTAACTACTTCATCTAAAAATCGCTTTTTTAACTCTTCATCACTTAGAATCTTATCTGTGATTTGTGAGAGTAAGTCAAGCTTGCCCCTTGTGTCTGCTTGAAAATACCCCATATACTCAAAGCCGTGTAACATTTGCTTTAATACTTCGTGCTTTTCATAGACGACTTCTACTAGCTTTTGCTTATCTACAAGGAAGTTTTGCGATTTACCTTGTGTGTAAAACTGCAAGGCTTTTTGAAGCTCTGCCATAATGCCTATATAATCTACAATTAACCCGGAGGGCTTATCTTTATATACGCGATTTACCCTTGCGATTGCTTGCATAAGGGTGTGTCCTTTCATAGGTTTGTCAATATAGAGTGTATGCAGGGGTGGTGCGTCAAAGCCTGTTAGCCACATATCACAAACGATGATAAACTCTAGGCAGTCATTTATATCATTTGCCCTATTTGCGATATGCCTTTGTTCTTCCTTGCTTGTATGGAATCTAGTAAGCTTTGCACCATCACTTGCACTTGAAGTGATGATAACCTTTGCCCTGCCTGTTGTGTAGTCATCACTATGCAAACTTGGCTCAAGCTCTACTAGCTCATTATACAAATCCACGGCAATTTCTCTGCTAGAACACGCTATCATTGCCCTGCCTTTAAGCTTTTCTTTTCTCGCGTTGAAATGCTCTAAAATATCTTTGGCAATGTTTTTTAATCGCTCTTTTGCCCCGATAATATCTTGTAGCTTTAGGAGACTACCTTGCGTGTTATCTGTATCAAAAGATTCTATAAGCTTTTTGCCCTCTTCGCTTAGATGAAGCTTTGCTAAACGACTTTCATAAAATAAAGGCAGGGTTGCACCATCATCTACGGCTTTTTGAAAATCATAAATGTCTATATAGTCTCCAAACACATTTCGCGTATTTGCATTATCTTTTTCTATGGGTGTGCCACTAAAGCCTATATAAGTAGCATTTGGCAGGGCATCGCGGACATTTTGTGCGTAACCATAGGCAAGGGATTCACTACGCAGTCTTGCACTAAAGCCATATTGTGTGCGGTGGGCTTCATCGGCAATGACGATAATATCTCCCCTTTGGCTTAAAAGCTCAAAGCGTTCGTTTTCATCTCTAAACTTTTGCATTGTGCTAAAGATTATCCCGCCTTTTCTTTGCGTGAATTTCTCTTTTAAATCCTTTGTGCTTTCACATCGCAAAGGCGTTGTTTGTAAAAGTGCGCTTGACTTTGCAAAGGTATTAAAGAGTTGATTATCTAAATCTGTCCTATCTGTGAGTAGTAAAAGCGTGGGGTTATTAAGCTCTTTTAGGGCTTTAGCACAGAAAAACACCATTGATAGACTTTTGCCGCTACCTTGAGTGTGCCATACTACACCGCCCTTTTTGTTTGTTTCACTGCTTTGCATAGCCTTTCTGGCACTCTCTATTGCCTTATTTACAGCGTAGTATTGATGATATGCGGCGATCTTTTTATTGAGTTTAGATTCTTTATAGCCTTGTGTATCTTGTGTGTAGCTTTGCTCATAAGTGATAAAATAGCGTAAGAAATCAAGCAAAACGCAGGGCTTTAATACTTCGCAAATATCCACAACACGCGTATTTTCACTTAGCATATCCCCTTGCCCCTGCCATTTTAGAAAGCGTGTAAAGTCCGCATTCAAACTGCCAAGTTTAGAATCTACCCCATCGCTTATGATACACAACGCATTTGGGATAAACAGCTCTTTTGCCTTTTCTTTATAGGTTTCTATCTGCAAGTATGCTTTGTGTAAATCTGCGTTTATATCAAGGGGGTGTTTTAGCTCACATAGCACCAAAGGCACTCCATTGACAAATACCAAAACATCACATCGCACAGAATCTTTTGTGCTAAATACAAACTGATTGAGTGCTAAAAAGGCGTTATTTTCTACATTCTCAAAGTCTAGTAACTCTAGGTTAATCCCCCTTTGCTCATTATTTACCATTGCTTCTAGTGTAATGCCATAAGTCAAGTATGCGTGCATTTTCGCATTAGCACTCATTAAGTCTTCTTCATCACTCAAAGCTAGAATCTTTTTATACGCTTCAAGGGCTAAATACTCTTTTTGCTCCAAGCTTAGAAAGTCATAATTGCTTTTAGATTCAAAGTTTATACGCATAATAGAATCTAAAAATATCTCTTTTACAATCCATTCATCTTTTTTCCTTGCGACTTCTTTTGCATTTTTGCATTCATAGCCAAAACTCCCCAAAGTCTCTAATAATAGCTCTTCTATGCTCTCTTCGTTAAATTTTGACATTGTTTGGTCCTTTCTTATGTATAAAAATCCATTTGTATGAAATATTATAACAAACATTATTCAGAATAGGCATTCTTTACATTAATCAAAAATAATGTGAAATTAAGTATAATAGCCAACCGATTGTTTAAGTTGTTTAAAAGTTTGAAAGAAAAAAGGAAAGTTGTGATTTTGCATAGTGGGAATAGCGAAATGATGAGAAACATTCCATACCAAGAAAATGATATTATCAAATTCTTTGGCAAAAGAAAGGCTCAAGAATTTCAAAAATTTATCAATCATATTTCAACAACTTTTGAAATCAAAACAGAAAAACTCATAAAATTTGCGAATCATTTCAATATCCCATTTGCCTATCTTTTTTTAAATGAACTTCCAAGAACAGAAGAAATACTACCAGATTTTAGAAGAAACGCTACTGAGTTTAGTCAAAATCTTGAATCTTGCATTGCTTCAAGCAAAAAAAAGCAAGAATGGTTTAGAAATTATCTCATAAGAAATGGACACAACAAATTTTTAGTAAATCAAAATCCTACTTTAGATGGGGAAATTATCCAAACAATTAAAGAAATTACACAATTTGATAGTGCAAAGCACCGACCAAAAGGACAGAGATTTAATTTCCTTAGGGATAATGTTGAGCAATATAATATTATTGTGCAACAAAGTGGAATATCTCAGAATAATACAAAAAAAGCCATCAGCTTTAACGAATGTAGAGGTTATGCTATTTACGATGAGTATGCACCTCTTGTATTCATAAACTCCAAAGATACGAGTGAAAACGGTAAAATCTTTACCCTTTTGCACGAATTAGCACATATTGTGCTTAAACACAGCGGTGTTAGCTCCTATGATTTTGATTCACAAGAAGAATATCGTTGCAACAATATTGCAGGGGAAATTCTAATGCCAAGTAAAATTTTTCAATCAATGTGGAATCGGCAAAATTCCATTCAAGCAAATATCCAAAATTTGCAAAGTAGTTTTAAGTTAGCAAGCCCTTTGGCACTTGCCACAAAAGCACTTTTGCTTAAACTAATAAATGGTGAAACATATCAGGGCTTTAAAAATACAGAGCTAGAACGCCTTGCAAACACAAAATCTTCAAAAAGGTGGGGTAATTATTATACCAACATCATCGTCTCCAATAGTGAAAATTTCACCAAAAGCGTTATTATTGACACGCTTAATGGCTATGAAACTTATAAAGAAGCACTTAATTTACTCAATATCAAGCTTGATAAATTTGATAAACTTGCCAAAAAAGTAAAGGTAATCGAATGAAGCGATATTTGATTGATACAAATATTTTTATAGAATCTGCTTATAGGTTTTACGCCTTTGATATTTGCCCGGGATTTTGGGATTTTTTGGATAAATGCTCTCGGCTAGATTCTGTGAAATCTATTAATAAGGTGTATGATGAAATCACTTCTGCCAACAATGATTTACAAAATTTTAAAGAGCGATTAAAAAGCAGGGGATTTTTCCTACCAATAGAAAACATTACTTCTAAATCTTATGCAGAGATTTCTCAGACATTACTCACAATGCAATATACGCAAAAAGCTATACAAGATTTTTCTAATGGAGCGGATTATTTTCTCATAGCACTTGCCTATCAGGATTCCTACACTATTGTAACTCACGAAGCTAAAGGTGGCAGCAATGCTAAAAATAAGATAAAAATCCCCAATGTTTGCGAAAAGCTTGGTATTTGTTGCATTGATGTAGCAGAATTTCTAAGACAAGAACAAGCAAAATTTGTATTAGAATAACTAAGATAAAGACTTGTGGCTTATTATGAGAGATTTATTTCTCTCTAAGCAAATATTGCTTTTAATAGCATATCCCGCATTGCTTGGAGATTCTGAATCTGCTTACGATTGTTTGTTGTTTTATGGTAAAAATTATCCATTTGCGTATGAAATTTCATCATAATATTTTTTGGTGGTATTAAAATTGGGATTTTATAAAAATAAGACTTTTGAAAAAATTCTCTCGCACTCCCAGAAGCAGTATTTATATTGTTAGCAATAATTTCTTGCATTGCATAGTTTAAATAATACTGGGAAACACTTCCTAATACTCTAAAATTCCACATATTTTGATTTTGAAGGGCGGGCAAAATTTCGCTGGTTACAATAGCATACTTTCCCAAACTTGCTCCAACCATTACAAGCAAAAAATCATTTACTTGCAATAAGTATTTTGAATATTTGTTTTTGTCATTCTCATCGAGATAAACTAAATTGTGATTTTCTACAAAACCATTTTTAAAATTTGTTGTTCTAACAACTGGTATCCCAATCTTTTTATACTCTTCACTCTTAAAAGCAAATCCATTTTTTATTTGACACACTTCACTTAAAGGCTTTTCTTCCCATTCATCACGCTTTGGATTGTCTATAAAATAATGGCGAAAAAGGGTAAGGGCTAGAGATTCTAAAGTTTTGTTTTGTCTATGGAGTAAATCTATCTTATCATCAAAGCTACTTAGAATCTCTGCTATTTTTTGTTGTATTGTAAGTGGTGGGAGTAAAAAGGTAAAATCACTAAGAATTTTTGTAGTAATAGTGTCAAAAACAGCTCCATACGATTGATGAATAAAATATTTTGTAAAAACTTTAAGACAATAATAAATAAAGTGAGAGTGTGCATTACTGCATATCCTTAAACCATAGCAGGATTGATTAAAAGCCATAGGATAGGGTATCATTGCAATTACACCTACCGTGCCTCTAGCGGAAATAATAATATCATCTCGTTGCAGTAACTTTGTGCTACTTTCTTGCAATCCTAATTGTGTAATAAATTTTTCACTTGCAACAACATATTTTTTACCATTATTAAAATCCGCAACTGATAGCCAAGGGATTTCTCCATTCCAATATTCTGGTATTGATGTTTTTGGTGTTCCGCCACTAATTATCTCCGCAACTTCCCCAAGCCGGACTTCCTGCCATTGCTCTTTATGGAGAGATTGTAGAAAATTCTCACAATGCTGTTCTTTTAGATTCACAATCATTTCCCACCTATAATCTCTAAATTATTTAGAATCTTTTCACTTAAGATTCTCTCTTCTTTGATTTGAGATTCTAGCTCGGCTTTTAAGCGTGTAAATTCTCTCTCAAAGTCAAAGTCTTCATCATCTTCTGCCAAGCCCACATAGCGACCGGGTGTAAGGACATAGCCTAGATTTGCTATCTCTTCTTTGCTTACACTTTTACAAAAGCCTAGAATATCGCCATATTCCCCACTTTGCTGCTCTTGTGCCTTTTGCCATTTGTGGTAAGTCTCTGTGATTTTAGCAATATCACTTTGAGTTAGAATCCTATTTTTGCGATTGATGAGTTCGCCTAGACTTCGCGCGTCAATAAAAAGCGTGTTGTTATGGGATTTATTGCGTTTGATAAACCACAGACACGCTGGAATCTGCGTGTTTAAAAAGAGTTTTGCAGGGAGATTGACAATACATTCTATTAAGTTAGATTCTATTAAGTTTTTGCGGATTTGCCCCTCTGTGCTTGTGTTGCTTGTAAGAGAGCCTTTCGCAAGGACAAATCCCGCCCGACCTTTTGGAGCTAGGTGGTGGATAAAGTGGCTTATCCACGCATAATTGGCATTTGTGCTAGGGGGTGTGCCATACTGCCAACGCACATCATTTTCTAGTGCTTGGCTGCCCCAATCTGTGGCGTTAAAAGGTGGGTTTGCGATGATGAAATCTGCCTTTAAATCCTTGTGTGCGTCATTGAGAAAGCTTCCTTCACTATTCCATTTGAGTGAGCTAGAATCTATTTTTCGCAAGGCAAGATTCATCTTTGCTAGTCGCCAAGTGGTTTGATTACTCTCTTGCCCATAGATTGAAATATCGCTGATTTTACCCTGATGCTCTTTTACAAACTGCTCACTTTGGACAAACATTCCCCCACTTCCACAGCAGGGGTCAAACACTCTGCCACTATAGGGCTCTAGCATAGCTACTAATAGCTCCACAACGCTTTTTGGCGTGTAGAACTGCCCGCCTTTTTTGCCTTCACTCAAGGCAAACTCACCGAGAAAATATTCAAAAATATGCCCTAAAATATCGCTTGTATTCTCTTGATTAAGTGAGATAGAATCTATTAGGTTTATCAAATCGCCCAAAGTCGCACTATCTAGGTTATCTTTAGCATAGACTTTAGGCAGTACACCTTTTAACTGCGGATTATCCTTTTCTATCAAGTCTAGGGCATAGTCTAAATCTTTGCCTATTTGTGGGCTTTTTGCCTTGCTTAAAAGAGCACTCCATCTAGAATCTTGTGGCACAAAAAAGATATTTTTTGCGATGTATTCGTCCTTGTCTTCTGCATCTTCATTCTGTGAAAGCAACTCTTTGTGTAAAGATTCAAAACTATCGCTAATGTATTTTAAAAATACAAGTCCAAGCACGATATGTTTATACTCTGCGGCGTCTATGTTTTTTCTAAGTTTATCAGCGGCACTAAAAAGGGCGGCTTCTAGCTTTTGGGTTTGTTTTATCTTTGCCATTATTATCCTTTGTGTTTTTGTCCTTTATGTTCTTGTAGTGGAATAGTAGCATATCATTGTAGATTCTATGAATAGGTTGTTTTGAATGGGGTTTGAATGTGAATCGGGCTTCAATATAGCAATAGAATCTACTCTTTAGCCCTGCTTTAAGAAAGCTAAGATTCTATATCTTCACTTAGCTCATAAAGTCCGCTTTTAAGCACAATCTCATTGCGATTTGTCTCAATTAGCCCTTGTGTTTTTAGCTCTTTTATCACTCTTGTAACTGCCTCTCTGGCACTGCCGATATTGTTTGCTATGCTTTCTTGACTTGCTTCTACGCGGTTATTTTTGGCATTGCTTAGTAGAAACTTTACTACGCGATTTTTAAGACTTTTAAAAGTTACATCATTAATGGTGTCAAAGGCTTGTTTTAGTCGTTTAGAAACTAAAGAGAGATTGAAACGCATAATAGATTCATTACTATGCGTGAGTGTCTCAAACACCTTATTTGGCAGGATAAACACGCTAGAATCTTCCATAAACTCAAGCACCACATCAGCCTTAATGTTTGATAAAATACAGCTTGTTGAAATGATACAGCTTTCCTTATCGCTTATGGTAAAAATGGTGATTTCCTTAGCATTGCTTGATACGCTAAAAAAGCGGACTTTCCCGCTTAAAACATACAAAAAGCCTAGCAACTCATCGCTATCAAGATAGATTCTATATCCCTTTGTGTAGGCTTTTACAATGCCCTTATTTTGCAATACTTCAAGGCTTCTCTCATCGCCACATATTGTGGTATTGATTTGTATCAAGGTATCTTTAGATAGTGGTTGCATATTTTCCTTTTGTGATAAAATCGCTTGAATTATAACTTAAAAAGGTTAGTGTTAGAGTTTCGCATAAATGTAGAATTTGGTGATTTTACTAAAAAGGCTTTTGTGTTTGTATTTCAATAAAAGGATTTGTGGTGGCTAAGTCTTTAGACAAAGTATCTAATATGGAATTTAAAAAGATATTTTGCTTACACACTCAATATAACACGGATAAGAATGCCATATAAAAGCACAATACAATGTTAAAGTAATTAATAATTTTAGATTCTATGTATTAAAAGATATTTTCCCTTTTCCATAGTAAAAGGTTGGAATCTAGTAGTTCTTCATTGATTTTTATCGCTAGATTATTTCGCACTTCAAAAAAGTGGTAGAAAAGCTCTAAATCTTTGCTTGGTATGACGCCTTTAAGGTTGTTTTTGGCAAAGCCTTTTGTGCCTTTGGTGGTTTTGGTGCGTGTGATTCTGCTATCTTTGCCCTCTAAATCTTTAAAGGTATTTGTATCTTTTCCCATTATAGCATTTGTTATATCATAAAAGCTGTCGTTATAATCTTTGTTTTGATAGTAAGGATTTGCGTGATAGTATTTAAAGATTTCTAGTGCGGCGTTAAAAAGGCTTTTGGCTTCTTTGCTAAAACTAAATTGCTTTAAAAACTCTCTAAAGTCAAAGGGTGGAAGTTCTAAATTTCGCTTTTTCTCTTGCACTTCAGGCGTGTCTAAAACACTCATATCATAGCCTATAATTTCAGCGTGTTCAGGATAAAGCACATTTAAATCATTATGCCTACACGCTCCGCCTAAGTCTTCAGCACAAAAGGGCATAATGTAGTTTTTAAGAATTACCCCCCCCCCCCCGCTAGAAGCAACGGCTTTATTTGTGAAAGCTAAAGCCTTAAAAAATAATGCAAAGGCTATACCATCGCTAAATAATTCTTGTGGAATTTCGCTTATTTTACCTTTTAAAACATAAGGGCTTCTTTCAAAATATTTATCGTGCGTATTAAAATTTATACCATAACACATTAAGCAATATTTTAAATTTTCTGTTGTGATAGGATTATAATTTTTGCTCGGTTTATTTGTGAGATTAATGATATTTCTTAAATAACTATAATTCCCCAAAATCATTCCCTTTTGATTCTGCTTTATCGCTGTATCTATCTCTTTTACTAAGCTTGGTCGCTCTAAATCATAGGTGTAGCTTTCGATAAATTTAAAGCCTTTATTGTCCTCATAACGCTTGGCGGTAAAGGATTTATCGCTCACTTTATCGCCTAAGTTTTTGCTAAAAATCATTTGAGAGATGCTCCAATCACTTAGATTAAAGGTTTTAGCTGTGCTAAAAATATGGCTATACATTTTAAGCTTAGAATTTATGTAATGCTCTAGCTCATCACGCATAAAAGATTCTGTCATATAGTAAAACACAATCACTTCAGGCTCTAGCTTTAAGACTTTGTTAAAAAAGCTTATTGCCTTATTTTCCTTTATTCCTTTTTGTCTTTGATATGGCGGGTTCATAATTATCATTAGCTTTTTGTTTTCTCTTTTGACGATTTCACTTATGGTAAGGTCTGTGCCTCCGTGTGTAAATTCTGGCTCTTTATCATTTTCTAAATAATCAAATCGCTTCACATTTTCAAACTCTTTAATCGTGCAAATATCCACATCTTTAGAATCTAGTGTGCTTAAGTAGCATTGCTTTTTTATCTCTTTTGAGAATTGATTTTCTAAATTCCCCACGCCACAGCAAGGGTCGTAAATGATATAGTCTTTTAAGTCTGTTTTAGAATCTTGGCAATACTGCTCTAAAATCTTGTTTTGCTCACTCACAAAGAAAAAGGGCGTGTATTCTCCGCCTGTGTCTTTTCTGTATTTATCGGTATAAAGCAGGTGCGATTCTTCTAAGATTTTTAGAAATTCATCTTTTGCAGGTGGGCGTTTGTATTTATCCCAAAAGGCTTTGTAGGCTTGTAGATTTGGGATAGTGTAGAATTTTTCATTTTTATCATCTATAAATTTTACTTCTTGTTTATTTTCATTTATTTCTATGCTAAAGGCGTTTAGGTCTGTGCCTTCTCGTATTAGGGGCTTTTGTGAGCCTAAGTCTGTGCCTAAGATTATAAGGCTGTCTTTGTATTTGGTGTTGTTTAGCATATCTACTAAAAAGAGATTGATTAAGGTTTGTTCGTTTTTTATCTCATTTTTAAAAGTTAAGGCTTTTTTCCACGCGTGAAAAATGGTTATCATATTTTTAAGCGTGATAGAGATTTCTAAATCGCCTCTTTTGAGTAGATTGGCATAAAATTCTTTAATCTCATTATTGACATATTTTATGATTTTTGCACTTTGTCTTAATCTATCGTTGATTCTATCTATCGCATCGCGTGTTGGGGTGCTTGGGGTCTCACTCTCCCAATGGAAGTCGTTATTAAACATTACAGAATCATCTAAAAGCTCGATAAACTCTAAAACATCATTGCCATTTTCTTTATAAATTAGGGCTAGATGGTTTAGGATATGCTTTTGCTTTTTATTTGTTAGCACGACTTGGGCTAGGGCTTTTGCTCTTTCTTGTGGGTTTAGGGTAAGCTTTGCTTCAATATATAAAAGCGGACTGCCTTTTTTATCAAAAAGTGTGATATCTCTTCGCTCATTATCATATTTGCAAAGCTTGGGGTTAAAATACTCTTGGCTAAATTTGACTTTGTAATCAATCTCATCTTGTGGTTGTTTTGCACTTGCCATTATAAATCCTTTTTCTTTTTTTGCATTTTAGCCAATCCTACCTGTAAAAGCCATTTCCCTTTTGTGATAAAGTTACACACAAAGCGTTCAAACTTGCATACAATGCTAGAAAATTATATCTCAAAAAGGTTAGTTCAATGCAAAGACGCAACTTTTTAAAATCCCTAGCACTCACCCCTGTGCTAGTCGCTGGAGCAAATGCTGAACCTAGCGATTCTACAAAAGAGGGCAAAGAAGAAACAAGATCGCTTATAGATTCAAGTGAGTTTAGCAAGACTAAAGGGAAGGCAAGTATTATAAACCTTGATAAATGCGATGGTTGCAAAGGCTATGAAATGCCACAATGCGTGAATGCGTGTAAAGAGAAAAATGCCGCTAGATTCCCCGAGCCGATAAAAGACATTCCGCAATATTTCCCGCGTAAAATCTATGAAGATTATTCTAAAAATAGAGATGATATATCACGCCTAAGTCCATATAACTGGACTTTTGTAGAAGAGCTAGAGATAGATTCTAAAAAGGTGTTTGTCCCACGCCGTTGTATGCACTGCGATGATCCTACTTGTCAAAAAATCTGCCCTTTTGGGATTATCGGTAAAGATGATAATAATGCTGTAAATATTGATGAGCATTACTGCTTTGGCGGGGCAAAATGCCGTGATGTCTGCCCGTGGGGGATACCGCAAAGACAAGCTGGAGTTGGAATCTATCTTAAAATCGCCCCAAAACTTGCTGGTGGTGGAGCGATGTTTAAATGCGATATGTGTGCGGATTTACTCGCACAGGGTAAAAAACCTGCGTGTGAGACACAATGCCCTAAAGAAGCGATCATTTTTGATGATAAGGCTAAGATTCTAGCCCTTGTGGAAGAGGCGAAAAAGGAGAGTAAATTCATTTATGGAGACACACAAAATGGTGGCACAAGCACCTTTTATATCTCTTCAATTGATTTTACAAAGATTGATGAAGCGATTGCTAGAAAGTATGGCAAGGAAGATGGTGTGCTAGATTCTAAGAGTCAAAAGATGGGGCGACCGCATATGAATGTCGTGGTAAAAAACTTTGTGAGTGAAGATTCTGCCCTTATTAAAGGTGTGTTAGCCGCACCACTTATTGGTGTAGTCGCTGGGGCAATCGCTGTGGCAAAATCTAAAAAGAATATAAAGAAAGGATAAATTATGAAAACAGAATCTATGATATTGCGTCAAAGTCTGCAAAATCGTATCGTGCATTGGGGCGTGGCATTTAGCACATTTATTTTGATTGCAAGCGGGATTTTCCAAATGCCTGTGTCAAAGCGGTATATGATAAATAAGCTGCCTTTAATGGCGTGGAGTGGGGACTATCATATAAGCTTAATGCTACATTATGTAGGGGCGTTTGGGCTGATATTTTTTGTGGCGTTTCACTTGTATTTTCATATCGCAAGGGCGGAGTTTGATATTTTCCCCAAAAAAGGCGATGGAGTAAAAAGCCTAAAGATTATTAAGGCTATGCTTTTTGGTGGGCAAGAACCAAAGAGTGAAAAATATCTACCTGAGCAAAGACTAGCATATTTTTTCATCGGGCTTGTGCTGCTGCTTTTAATCATTACCGGCTTAATTAAAACGCTTAAAAACCTTGCTGGGTGGAATATAAGCGATAGTTTGTATCTATGGAGTGCGCAACTGCATAATCTTGGAATGTTTCTCATCATACTTGGAATCATCGGGCATTTAGCAGCATTCATTTTCAAGGCAAATCGCCCACTTTTAAGGGCAATGTTTAGTGGCAGGGTAGATTCAGCTTACATTGTGGAGCGACATAGCTTGTGGCAAGAGGGGGTGAAAATGGCTAGGGATAAAGTAGCAGAAAACAATATAAATTCTAAAACAACCGCTTGTCATACTGAGCCTTTAGGCGAAGTATCTAACACAGAATCCACACAAAAATAAGGACTAAGCTATGCAAAATGTAAATACAGAATCTAGCCCAGATTCTACAAGCCAAACACAAGACGAAGTAGAATCTAATATGAAAGAGCCACACAACGCCATATCGGCAGAATCTAAACTTGCCGACTCTCCTGTTGCTATCTCGCCCATTGCAAATTTACCGATTGCCCTATTTGCTTCAGTTATGGGGATAGGCGGACTTAGCCTTGTATTGAAAAAAGCAAGTGTGGTTTTTGGTAGCGTGGCACTTGCAAATGCGTCCTTTAATAGCACAACACTTCATAGCGGAGCAAACGCACTAGAATCTAGCCTAGATTCTAGCTGGCAAGGGGCAGTCGCACCATTTCTATGGTGGGGGGCGTATGGCTTTGCGGTGTTGGCAGTGGCTATTTTCGCCCTTTTGCTTGTGTGCTATGGTGCAAAAATGCTTTATCATTTCAATGCGTTTAAAGCGGATTTAAAGCATCAAGTAAAGATTAACTTCCTATCAAGCATTCCTATCAGTATGCTTATCATCGTGGCATTTTGGAGTGATTTAAGTAGTGGAGTAGATTTGCTATGGCAAGGGATTTTGGGGCTTTTTTATGTGGCAAGTGCTTTGCAACTCCTGCTTAGTTTATATGTAATGTCTTTTTGGTTTAAAGAGAGTATGAAGAGTGCTTTGCTATCCCCTGCGTGGTTTATACCAATTGTAGGGAATCTAATCGTGCCTTTGAGTGGTGGTTTAATCAACGCACCAAAGGAATTATTACTCTTTTTCTTTTCTATCGGTTGCTTTTTTTGGATTCTACTCAGTGCGATGATTATGCAGCGGTTAATCTTTGAGCAGAGTTTGGAATCTAAATTTATCCCCACACTTTTTATTTTTATCGCTCCACCTAGCATTTTTGTGGTGGATTTTCATAGCCTTTTTGGATTCCATAATGCGTTGAGTTTTGTGGGTTTTAATGTAGCGTTGTTTTTCGTGCTATTGCTTTTAAGTCTGGGTAATATCTTTACTAAGCTTAGCTTTACACCATCGTGGTGGGCTTTTACCTTTCCGCTGTGTGCCTTTGGGATAGCGAGTTTTGATTTATATATGATTGATTTTAAGTGCTTTTATGGACTTTTGGGGATTTTGGGGCTTGTGATGGCATTTTTTGCGGTGGTGCTTATCTCATACAAGACTTTAAGGGCTGTTGCAAGTGGAGCGATTTTTAAAGAGTAGGTTATAATACTTTAATATTTTTAGTAAAGGAAGTTTATGCTCATTATCCACACCACAACGCCCACAAAAAAGGAAGCAAAAAATCTTATTAAGATTCTTTTAGAATCTCGCCTTATTGCCTGTGGGCAGTATTTTAAGATAAAAAGTCATTATGTTTGGAAAGATTCAAAAGGTAAAAGAAATCTATGCAAAGACAAGGAATATTTGCTGATTTTAAAAACCTTGCCAGAATGCTATGAAAAAATACAATCTTTAATCTGCTCTCATCATAGCTATGAAGTCCCAGAGATACTATCTTTTGAAGCAAAGGCTGAAAATGCGTATAATGCGTGGCTTGTTGAGAATCTAGCCTAGCTCTTATCTAGCCCAACTTACTCAATCTCGCCCATTTCATCTTATCTCACTCTAAAGTCTTTCTTGCCCCCACTTTTTATATTGTCTCTTGCTTTTTATTTTACAAACACGCTTTTCCCACTCTTTTCATTCTTTGAACCTAAATCTTGCTCCATTATTACAATTTTGAGTAAAAAAGTAACTCTAAATTACATATTTTTGTGATTACATATTGTATTTTTAAAAATATGTGTGTATGATAACGGCTGTTGCAACACAAAATTCTAAAACGGAGAACAATATGGGATTAGCAAAACAAATTAGCTTTAATGCTTTTGAGATGAATTGTATTTCGCATTTAAGTCCGGGATTATGGCGGTATCCAAACGACCAAGCCCTAAAATATAAAGACATTGAATATTGGCAGAATATCGCACAAATCGCTGAAAAGGGGCTGTTTGACGCGGTGTTTATCGCTGATGTTTTGGGCGTGTATGATATTTATGGGGGCAATGATTGTGGGGCGTTAAAGACTGCCCTGCAAGTGCCGGTAAATGATCCTACTCAACTTGCCGTGATTGGTGCGGCGGTTACTAAACACATAGGCTTTGGGGTAACCGCTGGTGTGCCTTTTGAACATCCCTATCCCTTTGCTAGACGCCTTAGCACGCTAGATCATCTTACAAAGGGGCGAATCGGCTGGAATATCGTTACGGGCTATCTGCCAAGTGCCAATAAAAATATGGGCGAGAGTGAATTGCCTCACGATGAAAGATATGCACTTGCTGATGAGTATATGGAAGTCATTTATAAGCTCTTAGAAGGCAGCTGGGAAGATTCTGCGGTGATTTTAGATGAGAAAAGTGGGGACTTTGCCGATCCAAATAAAATCCATCACATAGGGCATCACGGCAAATATTTTGATGTCCCGGGCATTCATCTGTGTGAGCCAAGTATCCAACGCACACCGGTGCTATTTCAAGCGGGGAATTCTACGCGTGGTAGGCAGTTTGCCGCTACTCACGCAGAGGCTATTTTCATCGCCCCGCCCACAAAGGAATACGCTAAAATCGCCGTCAAACAAGTGCGAGATGCTTTGATACAAGCCGGACGCGACCCATATAGTGCCAAAATCTACATTCTAGCCACCATAATCACTGATGAGAATGAGAATCTAGCACAGGCTAAATATAACGATTTGTTATCTTACTCTAGCAGGGAAGGCTCTTTGGTTATCAATTCTGGTTGGCTGGGCGTGGATTTAAGCCGCTATGACTTAGAAGATCCATTAAGCAACATTAAATCAAACGCCATAGTCGCACAAGTAGAAGCCTTGAGTAACTCCACGACAGAATCTGGCAAAGAGTGGCGACTAAAAGATTTGCTAAAACTCACAGGGCTAGGCTGTCAAGGACCAAAGTTTGTAGGCTCTCCATCGCAAGTTTGTGATATTTTGCAAGAAGTGATCGCATATAGCGATGCTGATGGCTTTAATCTAGCCTACGCGACAACGCCCGGGAGCTTTGAAGATGTGGTGCGATTTATCGTGCCAGAGCTTCAAAATCGCGGTGTGTATAAAAGAGAATACGCACAAGGCTCACTGCGGCATAAACTTTTTGGCAAGGGCGATAGGCTAGATTCTAGTCATATCGCTTCACGCTATCGTGTGGGTGGGGCAAAAAGCACGATAAATGATTATGCGAACACAGGGCGATTTAAACACAATAAGGAGCAAGACTATGTTATATAATTCACTGCCGCAAGGCATTTACATAATCCACGAGAATCCCGAGTGGATACCACCTTTTAAAGAAGCATTTGATAGGGCTGGGGTAGAATTTCGTGAGATTTTTTTGACTCAAGGAGGAATCAATCTAGATTCTATCCCACCAAATGGGGTGTTTTGGAGTAGGCTTAGTGCCTCAAGTCATACGCGTGATAATGCCTTTTCTAAGGAATATGGTCGTGCGTTGTTAGCGTGGCTAGAAAGCTATGGGCGTTGCGTGATAAATGGCAGCTCTGTGCTAGAGCTTGAAGTCAGCAAGGTTAAACAGGCTTTGCTTTTAGAATCTTTTTTTAAGTCTCAAGGCGTGGATTTTAAAACACCAAAAACACTTGCGGTATTTGGGGAAAAAAGTTTGCTAGATGTAGCGAGTAGCTTTACTAAAAAGCTAGGCAACAAGCCCTTTATCACAAAGCATAATCAAGGTGGCAAGGGCTTGGGTGTGCGGTTTTTTGAAAATATAGATGAGTTTAGGGGCTATGTAGAATCTAGCGAATTTGAGCTACCCATTGATGGCATTACGCTTTTGCAAGAGTATGTAGAATCTAGGGAAGCGTTTATCACGCGATGTGAGTTTATCGGCGGGAAGTTTCATTATGCGGTGCGAGTGGATACGAGTAATGGGGCGTTTGAGCTATGCCCTGCTGATGCGTGTCAAATAGATTCTCTAGATTCTAAGTTGGTGGATTCTAGCGGAGATTCTAAAGCAGAATCTACAAAGCGACCTGCTCTTGCTGGGGCGGCATGTGAAGTGGGCGTTGGGGATAAGTTTAGTTTGCGGAAAGAGATAGATTCTAAAAGTGCTATTGTGCGATGTTTAGAGCAGTTTTTAGCAGCGCATAATATCGCTGTGGCAGGGATTGAGTTTATTGAGAGTGTGAGTGGGGATATTGTGGTCTATGATATAAACACAAACACAAATTATAACTCCACACTAGAATCTAAGATTAGAGAGAGTGGCGGCGTGGCGGCAGCTGATAGGCTTGTAAGTTTTTTAAAAGAGCAGTTTGACAAACAATAAAGGAGCGTAAGATGAAGTTTGGATATTGGAGTCCGGTATTTGGCAGTTGGCTTAGGAATGTAGATGATGATAGCACGGAGTGTTCTTGGGAGTATATCCGCGATTTAGCGGTAAGCGCGGAGAATCTAGGCTATACGCTCACTCTTGTGCCAGAGCTGTATTTAAATGACATTAAGGGTGAAAAAGCCCCTGCCCTTGATGCGTGGGCTATTGCTAATGGCTTGGCAGCGGTTACACAAAGCATTGAGATTCTAGCGGCTTTGCGTCCGCAGTATCATCAAGTAGCACTCACGGCAAAGCAGATTGCTACGATTGCACAGATTTGTAATGGGCGATTTTCTATCAATATGGTATCAGCGTGGTGGGAAGAGGAGGCTAGGCAATATGGCATAAATTTTGACGCACACGATGATAGATATACACTCACACACGAATACACCGATGTTTTGCGGGGATTTTGGAGTAAAAGTCCTTTTCATCATAGCGGTAAGTATTTTAGCTTTGAAAATTCCTATAATGAGCCTAAACCGCCTAAAATTCCGCTTGTATATGCCGGGGGAGAGAGCGAGATAGGCAGGAATGCTATCACACAATTTGCAGACTTTTATCTCCTGCACGGCGGCACACTTGAAGAGGTGAGAGCAAAAATTACTGATATGAAAGAGCGAAAGAAAAGGGCAGGATTGCCGCCATTTAAGGGCTTTGGTATGGCGGTGTATATGATTGTGCGAGATAGTGAAGAAGAAGCACAACAAGAGCTAAAGCGGATTACTACCATTAAAAATTACGCTGATTATGAGAACTCCTATAAGAATTTCACAGGCAATTCACAGCTTGATGTAGAGATTAGTAAGCAGGAATACAGCGTGTCTAATCGCGGACTGCGACCAAATCTAGTTGGCACACCAGAAAATGTGGCACAAAAGATTAGGGCGTATAAAGAAGCAGGGCTAGATTTGCTTATCATTCAGTGTGCTAATATGCAAAAGGAGCTAGAATATATCGCTAAAAAGGTTATGCCATTAGTGTGAGAGTATTCTTTTCATATTAAGTTATGGTAGCACATAAGTTTCTGTCAAAACTTATGTGCTAAATTTGTAATTTCTTAGTTCTTATCCTTATCCACAAGTTTATTTGCGCCAATCCAAGGCATCATCGCCCTTAGCCTACCGCCGACTTTTTCAATTTTGTGAGCGTTTAGATTCTTTCTCTCTGCATTCATTCTGGCATACCCAGCTTTTCGCTCTAAGATAAAGTCCTTAGCAAAGCGTCCCTCTTGTATATCTGCTAGAATCTCTTTCATCGCCTTTTTAGATTCAGCATTTATCACTCTAGGACCGCTTACCATATCGCCATATTCTGCGGTATTTGAGATAGAGTATCGCATATTTGCTAAGCCGCCTTCATAGATTAAATCCACAATCAGCTTTAGCTCGTGCAAACACTCAAAATACGCCATCTCTTCAGGGTATCCCGCTTCTACGAGCGTTTCAAACCCTGCTTTTACAAGGCTAGTTACCCCACCGCAAAGCACGGCTTGTTCGCCAAAGAGATCTGTTTCTGTCTCGTCCTTAAAAGTTGTCTCTATAATGCCACTTCTGCCCCCGCCAATCGCACTTGCATAACTCAATGCAATAGCCTTTGCATCGCCCCTGCTAGTATCTTGCTCCACAGCGATTAGATCTGGGATTCCACCACCTTTTACAAACTCACTTCTAACGGTGTGTCCCGGAGCTTTGGGTGCTACCATTATCACGCCTACACCTTTTGGAGCTTGAATCTGACCGAAATGAATATTAAAGCCGTGTCCAAAAGCGATGATTTTATCCTCACTCAAATTTGGCTTAATATCCTGTGTGAATACATCAGCTTGCAGCTCATCTGGGATTAGGATCATAATCACATCAGCTTCTTTTGTCGCCGCAGCTACTTCTAGCACCTTAAAGCCCTTTGCTTCAGCCTTAGCCCAGCTAGAGCCGCCTTTATACAGCCCGATGATGACTTCTACGCCTGAATCTCGCAAGTTTTCCGCGTGTGCGTGTCCTTGGCTCCCAAAGCCAATGATAGCTACCTTTTTCTTTTGTATAAGCCCTAAATCACAATCTTTGTCGTAATATACTTGTAATGCCATTTCATATTCCTTTCGTGGCAAACCACTTTTAAAGTTTAAGGCTCAATTGTAATTAAAACAAACTTAGTTATAATTAATACCGCAGCAAGTAAGCAAAGCCAAAACTCACAAGGGGGTAAATATGCAACACTCTAACACATCGCACATAAGATCACAAGATTCTATAATAGCTCATCACACAGATTCTGCTATCTTGCAATCTAGCCAAATGGACTTTGTATCAAGTATGATTTTACAGCTCCTTGAAAGCGTGGATAAAGAGCTAAAAGACGCATTTATCACTATCAAGCACAGCCTTGAAAATGCCGATTCTGCTACACTCACACAGACGCTTTCTCACATTTCTAGCCAAGATAAAACGCTTTCCATTATCAAGGCTTTTACGCTTTATCATATGCTTTTAAATATCATTGAAGAGCTAAATTTAAGCGATTCTGCCACACTTAATGCCCTGCCCCAAACTTTGCTAGATTTAAAAAATGAGGGCTATGATAAGCAAGATATTCTAAAAGTTTTACAAAATATCGCCTTTTACCCAGTTTTCACCGCTCACCCCACCGAATCTCGCCGCCGCACATTCCTTGAAGCCCATCACAAAATGAGTAAAAACATTAGAGATATTTTTAGCTCTAATGATTCTCAAGCACGATTTGAGCTTCTCTATCGCCTGAATCTATTGTGGCACACGCATTTGGTAAGAAGCGAAAAAATGGAGATTCTTTTTGAGCTTGATAACCTACTTTATATTATTGAAAGCTCCATTGTAGAATCTGCCACGCAAGTGCTTAGTAATATTCAAGCCCTTATAGGCACAAGCTTGAAGCACTCTCCTATTATTCTAGGCAGCTGGGTAGGGGGCGATAGAGATGGGAATCCTTATGTCAGCAATGAGATTATGACAAAGGTGATGAAAACCGCGCATAGAGCGATTATAGAGATGTATATCAAAAAATGTGAAAAACTTATCCGTGAGTTATCGCTTTCAAGTGATTTGAAAGAGCCTAGTGCCGAGCTTTTGCAGTCATTGCAATTAGAAAAAGAGCAACTCCCAAGCACAGAATCCACACTCTATGCCAAGGAGCCTTTCCGTGCGAAACTCTACCTTATCAAAAAGAAGCTCCAAAACCGCCTTATCGCCATTAACACCACCGATTCTATTGACTTTACCTACAATAATTCCAAAGAGCTTTTAAGTGATATTGATATGCTGATACGCTCTTTAGATTCTCTTTCAGCAAGTGGCTTGGTGGAGTTTTATAATCTCGTGCTTTTAGGTGGATTTCATCTTTTAAGGCTTGATTTTAGAGAGCATCGCGATGTGATTTTGAGTGCTACGAGTGAGATTTTTTGCCTGATTGGGCTATGTGATAGCGATTTTAAGGATATGAGTGAGCAGAAAAAGTGCGAGATTTTAAACCTTGCTTTGAGTGCCAAAAAGCTTGATTTAAACACGATATTAGAAGAGCTTTCAGATTCTACAAGGCGGTTTGTGGGAGCGTTTCTAAGAATCGCGTGGGCAAAAAAGCATATTTCGGAATCTATCCTGCAAAGCTTTATTATCTCTATGAGTAGTGAGCCTAGCGACTTGCTCTGTGTGCTGTGGTTTGCTAAACAAAGTGGTTTGTGGAAGCCGGGTAAGAAAAAGGAATCTAAAAAAGGCAGGGCGAAAATCTCCATTGCTCCGCTTTTTGAAACGATTGATGATTTACAACACGCTAAACACACTATCAAAACACTTTATGCCAACACGCATTATCAGCAATATTTACTTGATAATGACAATACACAAGAAATTATGGTGGGCTATTCGGATTCAAGTAAAGATGGCGGGATTTTTGCAAGTAATTACAATCTCTACTTTGCAATTGCGGATTTAATCAAACTCCAAAATGAGCTGCCACTTACTATCGCCTTTTTCCACGGACGCGGTGGGAGTGTGAGCCGCGGAGGAGGAAGCCTTGAAGAAGCCTTGCTTTCTGCTGCTCCACAAAGTGTGTGTGGGGTGCTTAAAACAACGGAGCAGGGTGAGATGATAAGTGCTAAATATCTAAATAAAAACATCGCTACAAAAAACCTTTCAAGCACGATAAGTGCGTTACTCAAAAAAAATGTGAATGATACATTTTGCATAGGCGGAGCTTGTGAGATAGACCCGCAGATGATGAAGCTCCTTGAGCCTATCTCACAAGCCTCTTGTGTGGCGTATCGTAAGCTTGTGTATGAGGACAAGGGCTTTATGACATATTTTAAACACGCCACGCCTATTGAGTTTATACAGAATCTTAATCTCGGCTCTCGCCCTAGCAAACGCAAGGATACGCAGAGCGTGGAGGATTTACGTGCTATTCCTTGGGTGTTTGCTTGGACGCAAAATCGCTCCATTCTCCCGGCGTGGTATGGACTAGGCAGTGCATTAGCCAGTGGGGATAAAAACGCACTCAAAGACTGCTATGCCAACTCGCTATTTTTCAAAACCACGATTGATAATATCTCTCAAGCTTTTTTGAAAGTAGATGTGGATATTGCTAAGCTGTATAATGAGTTTGTGCCAGATAAAACGATAGGGGATAGAATCTGGGAGCTTATCTATACGCAGTATCAGCTGACACTAGAGCATTTGCTCTATCTTAGAGGGGAGAATGCCCTGCTTGATTCTGAAAGTGAGATTAGGGAATCTATCCTGCTACGCAAACCATATTTAAGTGTGCTTAATCTCACGCAGATTGAGCTGATTAAAAAATACCAAACCTGCCATTATCCACAAGCACAAGAGCGATTAATGGAGCAGATTCACGCCACCATTGTAGGCATAGCCCAAGGCTTACGCAACACGGGGTGAAACAAAAAAATAATTAATCTCAAGATTCTAGAAAAGCAAAAAGTGGAGCGTAAAAATAGATTCTGCTCCGCAAGGGAAACAGAATCTTGTAGCTAAACAAAGGCTTGGGGGATTACATCATTCCGCCCATACCTCCCATTCCACCCATATCAGGCATTGCTGGGGCTGGTTTATCTTCTTTAATCTCATTGATTGTCGCCTCTGTTGTCAAAAGCAGACTTGAGACAGAAACCGCATTTTGCAACGCTATGCGAGTAACTTTCAATGGATCAATAATCCCATCTTTAAACATATCTACATACTCACCACTTGCAGCATTAAATCCAAAGCCATCTTTTGGGTTTTTCTCTACTTCATTCACCACAACACCCGCATCATATCCTGCGTTTGTAGCGATTTGTGCCAATGGAGCTTTAATCGCGCGTTTAATAATATCATAGCCAATCGCCTCATCGCCTTCAAGCTTTAGTTTTACCTTTTGTGAAGCACGGATAAGTGCAGAGCCACCACCGATAACAATGCCTTCATCAACTGCGGCTTTTGTCGCAGAGAGCGCATCATCTACGCGGTCTTTTTTCTCTTTCATCTCTACTTCGCTTGGCGCACCTACCTTGATAACAGCCACGCCACCGCTAAGCTTTGCTAAACGCTCTTGGAGTTTTTCTCTGTCATAATCACTTGTTGTGTTTTCAATCTCCATTTTAATTTGTGCGATTCTGTCTTTGACATCTTTTGCCTTGCCTTTGCCATCAACGATTGTTGTGTTATCTTTATCAATCACGATTCTTGCCGCACTTCCTAAATCAGCAATAGTCGCCGCTTCTAGTGTCTTACCAAGCTCTTCGCTAATGACTTGCCCACCTGTAAGGATAGCAATATCTTGGAGCATTGCCTTTCTCCTATCGCCAAAGCCCGGAGCCTTAACTGCTGATACATTCAGCACACCGCGGAGTTTATTCACCACTAAAGTTGTAAGTGCTTCGCCCTCAATATCTTCAGCAATGATAAGAAGTGGTTTGCCACTTTGCATAGTCGCTTCAAGCAAAGGTAGAATCTCTTTCATATTTGAGATTTTTTTATCTGTCAAAAGCACATAGGCATTTTCAAGCTGTGCTGTCATCTTATCCGTATTTGTTACAAAATATGCCGAGAGATAGCCTCTATCAAACTGCATACCCTCAACAACACTTAACTCATCATTAATCCCCTTAGCCTCTTCAACAGTGATAACACCATCTTTGCCGACTTTTTCCATTGCCTCTGCGATAAGTGAGCCGATATTTTCATCAGAGTTTGCAGAGATTGTCGCTACTTGTGCGATGTCGCTTTTCCCGCCAACTTTTTTGCTAATTTTTTTAAGCTCATCAATAATCGCTGCTACCGCTTTATCCATACCGCGTTTTACCGCAATGGGATTAGCCCCAGCTGTAATATTTCTTAAGCCCTCTTTGTAAATGCTATATGCAAGAACGGTTGCCGTAGTCGTCCCATCACCTGCCGCATCAGCGGTTTTACTTGCTACTTCTTTTACAAGCTGTGCGCCCATATTTGCAATAGGATCAGCTAACTCTACTTCTTTTGCCACAGACACGCCATCTTTTGTAATCGTGGGCGCACCATAACTTTTTTGAATAAGGACATTGCGTCCCTTTGGTCCCATTGTTACCTTAACCGCATCACTTAACTGCTTGATGCCTTCATACAATTTGTTTCTCGCTGAATCTGAAAAGTGAATTTCTTTTGCCATTTGCTA
Organism: Helicobacter magdeburgensis; assembly: GCF_000765825.2. Lineage (GTDB taxonomy): Bacteria > Campylobacterota > Campylobacteria > Campylobacterales > Helicobacteraceae > Helicobacter_C > Helicobacter_C magdeburgensis. The sequence goes on along the minus strand of NZ_JRPE02000003.1, from coordinate 120,523 downwards.
CTCCTTATATGTGATTTATTTTTCAATAACGCCCAAAATGTCTTCTAGCTCTAAAACGATATATTCTTTAGAATCTAGCTTGATTTCAGTGCCTTTATACTTGCCAAACACGATTGTGTCATTCTCCTTCAATGCCTTGTCATCTTTGAGCTTCGCACTTACAGCCTTTACAATACCCATAAGCGGCTTTTCCTTAGCATTATCAGGAATGATAATACCTGAACTTGTCTTTGTATCTTCCTCGAGACGCTCTACAAGCACCCTTTCACCTAGAGGTTTAAACTTCATATCAAACTCCTTGTCATTATAAAATTATCAAAAATTTAGCACTCAATTTTTGAAGTGCGAGAATTTTATATTAACTTGTTAAACAAGTCAATACTTTATATCATTTTTATAAAAAAACTTTAGTCTATTAAACTAAAGTAATATATAATAAATTCTATAAACTGTGCTTGACTTGCAAACTATCCATCTCAACGCCTAATATTTTAATCACACAAAAAAGCCTAAAATATAGATTTTGTATTATTTTTTACATTTTTTTAGTTTCCAAAATCTTTGCCTTACAAACTATGGATTAAGTAAAATTTTGGCAAATAAGAACAAACTTGCTTGTTTTAGTATTATTATTTTAAATAAAGTATGATTATAGTAATATCTTTATTAGTTTTTACATAAGAAATATTACGATGAAGTTAAAAGTGTTTATGATAATGAGCGTGATAGGTATGTCTTTAGCTCACGATGAAATCTCTGTGAATCTTGGCAAAAGCATAGTGAGTGCTTCGCGTGTGGATACGCCTATCAACGAGGCTCCGGGCAATGTCAGTGTGGTAACACAAAAAGAGATTAATCTCCGTCCAAATTACAAATTTAGCGACACATTGCGTGGCTTTGAGGGTTTGCAGCAGAGTAAATCACGCGGTATGGATACCTTTGATGGTGTGAAGATTCGTGGGCTAAGCGGTGCGGCGGTTATGATTGATGGCATTATGCTAAATGACATAAATAACAATACAAAAATGCTAACAGCGATGAGTGCTGATGATATAGAGCAGGTGGAGGTGGTGCGAGGGGCGTTTTCAAATATTTATGGCAGTGGTGCGGTTGCTGGAGCGATTAACTTCATCACAACTATGCCAACAAGTTTTGAGACAAGGGCGAGTTTTGGCTATGGTAGCGCACTAGGCACGGAGTTTGCCCCAAAGAATACATTTCGTGGATATGTGAGTGTGGGTGATGCGTTTTTAGAGAAAAAACTGCGAGTGAAACTCTCTTTTGGCACGACAAATTCACAAGGCTATGCGGCAGATTCTGTTGTAGTCAGTGATGTAAATGGCTATGAAGGCGGGAAACCCACGCTAAATTCTGACACCGGGAAGCTAAGGTATAACATTGGCGATATGGGAAATCAGGCATATCAAATCTATGATAGTGCTTTGAAAGCAGAGTATGACATTGGCGATGTGGGGACATTGAGTGGTTATTTGCGGTGGAATATGTATAGCTATGATCATAAAAATCAACGCACATTCCTAACCCAAAATGGCAATCCAAGCTATGGTGATAATCAAGAAGTGGATATTAATGATGGCAGACCAGCCCCCATTCTCTATGGACGACATATCGGCAAAGAAATGTATCATCAGCTAGTCAGTGCGGTGGGCTATAAGCATTATCTACCAAATGATAGTCATATAGAAGTGAAGTTTTCACGCATTGATGGCTGGGATAAGTTTAATAACCCCGATGGTGGTGCGAACCCACAAAATGCGAATACAAGCATAAATGGCGGTGTAGGCTCACAAACAAATCACCGATATCAGACAAATAACCTTGATTTGCTCTACCTTGCAAATGTGAGTGAAAATCATAGAATCTTAAGTGGCGTGCAGTATCGGCATAACAACTACACACAGACATTAGATTACATAGCAAATTGGAAAGATTTTAACTCCACATCTCAAGGCAGGGCGACTTCAGGCTACGCTCAAGGCGGAAAAAGTGCAAATGTGGGAGTATTTAGCGAGTGGCAGGGGAATTTTTTTGAATCTTTAAGCACAAATATTGGTGTAAGGTATGACTTTTGGCAGGGCTATGATGTGTATAAAGATACTGATGTTTATGCGAAAAATACCAAGCATAATCTTAGTCCTAAAATATCGCTCAATTATGCTTTAAGCGACACAACACGCTTGAAGTCATCTTTTGGACAAGCCTTTAAAGCCCCTACGCTCTCTCAAATGTTTAGCAACAGGGCATTGAGCGATGGCACATTTATAAAGGGGAATCCACACTTAAAGCCAGAGAATGTTATAAGCTTTGATGTGGGCTTTGAATGGGATATTGTTTTGGGTGAAGATTATGGAGCATTTAAAATGTATTATTTTAACAACACAATAACAAATGCGATTATGCAATATTATGCTGATGTCAATTTGCGTGGAATGTATGATAATCTTGGCAAAAATCGCATACAAGGGATTGAAAGCTCTCTTATGCTGCCCTTAGGCTATGGCTTGAGTGTGCATCTCACTTATACTTTTATGGATTCTAAGATTCTAAAAAGTATAGAATCTAATACGCAAGGCAATAAGGTTGCTGGGATTCCAGCACATATGGCATATGGGGCATTGAACTATGATAAGGAGGCGTTTTATGGCTCTTTTGGCGTGGAATATGCAAGTAAGCCCTATAAAAATGCGATGAATACGCTAACGCCTAGTGGTGTGTATGGAGCGACAGATAGCTACATTATTGCGGATTTGCGTTTGGGGTGGCGGATAAATAAGAATCTTGATATAAGCTCAAATATCACAAATCTTTTTAACCACGCTTATTATAGCTACTATCGTGCGAGTGGCAGGGCGTTTTTTGTCTCGCTTGCTGGGAGATTTTAGGGGATTTTGAATTTTAACAAGCAAGGCGAAGTTTCTTAGAAAATCTCAAATTGATGAGAAAGTAGGGGTTTAAAGTGGGAGGTTGGGAAGCAAACTTAATGTTGGAGCTGTGATCTTATGGTATCTGCGAGACTAAGCTCGGAGTTGATAATCCAATTATCTTGCTCATAATTTACAAGATGAAGCTCTGTCTCCACAATCGCTGTGCCAAAGTGGATTCTCACAAGGGCGGTTGCAGTAGGCATAGTCGGGCTAGAATCTTGTGTGCTTTGTGTGTGGGGAGCTGCTTGTGTAAGGTCATCTTGTTTAATGCTTAGAATCTCTACTTTCTTATATCCTTTAAGCATTGCTGCTTGTGCGGATTCTGCGGCGACAAAGAGATTGGCAAGGTTGGCATTTCCCATAGATTGAAGGGCAAAGCCATAGCTAGAATAGCGGAGATATTTGTCTAAATCCCCGCCAAACAGCCCCTGCATATAGCCTTCTATCGCCTCTTGTTGAGCCTTTTCTCGCGGGGATTTGTGTAAATCACAGCCAAGAAAAGCAAAACATAATAAGCCTATACATAAAAGACGCAGAGCTTTTACTACGGCTTTTTTAGTGCGGTGAGAGATGGGAGTCATAGTGTGGGATTTTCAATCATATCTTTTTAAGAAAGCAGGTTTTTAGCACGACCACACCGCATTTATCAACCTTAGCTTCAATCTCATCATCTTTGTTTGTAAGCCTGATGTTTTTGATTGTCGTGCCGCGTTTAATGGTGCTTGAAGCCCCTTTGACTTTTAAATCCTTGATAACGCTTACATTATCTCCAGCGTTGAGTTCTATGCCATTAGAATCTTTTGCCATTTTATCCCCTTAGAATCTTGAAATACACTCAATTTGAAGTGGTATTATAAGTGTTTTTGTGCATATTTGCAAGGAAAAATAAGAATGCTTAGCATAACCCTTGCTTAAATAACGATAGTGGCGTATGATAGGAGCTAATGTGTTTAAACATAGGGACGATACTTGTATGAGTATATCTTAACCAAAGGAGGAGGATATGGCACTTAGTCCCATTGGAAATGTTACTTATATCAATCAAAACTCCCAAGTTGGCTCTATGCAACACGCAAATGCGATGCAAAAGGTGGATTTTGCACTCAATGCAAATATGCAAGAGTTTGTAGATAAACTTAAAGCCGTGCAAGAAGTCGCCCCCGCACAAGAGACAAAAGCCATTGATCCTGATGATAAACAGGAGAAAAAAAACGAGCAAGAATCGCATAAAGATTCTGAATCCGCTAAAGAGAGTGAGAGCTTGGCAGTGGTAGAAGATGATGTGGCTGATGATATTGCGTGTGTGGGCGATGAGGTGCATTTGCTTGATATTTTGGCGTAAAACAAATATGGACTAGGGCTTATGCTAGTTTTGCAAAGATATTACTCCATATACAATGCCAAAGATTCCAACCATTATAAGCACAATGTCGCTAAGTGGGGCTATGAGCGTTTCAAATCGCTTTAGTTGTATCTTTTGGGAAATGTAGCTTATAAGAAGAAGCAAACTAAAATCAAGGGCTATCCACGATAGCGTAAGGACTGCAATGCTAAGATACAGAGAGTGCGTTATACCTAAAAACTGCGGAAAAAAGGCGATGAAAAATAAAATGTCTTTGGGGTTTGATAGGCTTAGAAGTAAGCCTTGTAAGAAAGGGCTATATTTGTTTTGCGTTGTCTTTTCTAAAGAATCTTCACTTTGATTGCTTTCAAATTTAGAATCTTTATAAGATATTTCGCTACGCTCAATATGGCAAGGCTGTGCTGAATCTCCACATTTCCTTTGCTTAAAAAATCCCAAAAGTGAGCTAGAGCCAAGATAGAGTATAAAGCCACAGCCTACAATACTCATAATCCCAAGCATAGTTTCTGAGACTTTAGCTACACCTAAAATCACCGCAATGCTTACAGCGATAAGCAGGAGTGAGCCTAGATTTGTCCCGCAGATTGTCTTTAAGGCTTGTGTGCTTTTGGTTTTAGAATCTTGCCCTTTTAGCGTATTTTTTAGCACAAGGGCAACAACCGGTCCGGGTGTAATGATAAGCGTAATAACAGCACCCAAATACGCACTAAACAAAGTAAAATCTAGCATTTTAGCTGCAAACTATTTCTTAGCAATTCGTTCAATCACCGCATTAAAGCTTTTACTCGGTCGCATAACGCTTTCAGCCTTATTGTCATCAAATTTATAATATCCGCCTAGATCTACTTTCACGCCTTGAGCGGAGTTAAATTCAGCCCTAATAGAATCTTGCTTAGATTCTAGCTCATTAGCAATTGGCGTAAAGAATGCTGCAATGCTAGAATCCACTTTTTGCTCACTCAACGCCCTAGCAAAATACATCGCCAAGTAAAAATGACTTGTGCGGTTGTCATCTTCGCCTACTTTGCGTGAAGGGGCTTTGTTATTATCAAGCCATTGTGAAGTAGCCGAGTCTAGTGCGTCTGCTAACACCTTTGCCTTAGGACTATTTTGCTTTTGTGCGTAGAACTCTAGACTTGCTTGCAGGGCTAGAAACTCACCCAAGCTATCCCAACGCAAGTGATTTTCCTCCACAAGTTGTTCTACCTGCTTTGGCGCACTGCCCCCAGCCCCGGTTTCAAACATCGCCCCGCCATTTAGCATAGGCACGACGGAGAGCATTTTCGCACTTGTGCCAAGCTCCAAAATTGGGAAAAGATCAGTCAAATAATCACGCAAAACATTGCCTGTGATAGAAATGGCATTTTTCCCAGCACGGATAAGTCGCAGGGATTCTAAACACGCTTCTTTTGGGGCTAAAATGGCTATGTCTTTGCCCTTTTCTTGTAGTCTTTTCTTAACTAAATCAATCATAATGTTATTACTAGCCCTTTTAGAATCAAGCCAGAAAATCGCCTTATCCCCCGTTAAATCCGCCCTTTCAATCCCTAAATCAATCCAGTTTTGCACCGCATCAAATTTGGCTTGATTAGCGCGATAAATATCGCCCTTTTTCACGCGATGAGTAAGCAGCACTTTATCATTAGAATCTACGATAATAAACTCCCCATCATTTGGGGCTACAAAGGTTTTGTCGTGTGAGCCATATTCTTGGGCTTTTTTCGCCATTAAGCCTACATTGCTAACACTGCCTAAAGTCGCAGGATTTAGCACTCCATTAGCCTTTAAATCTTCAATTACGGCTTCATAAATAGTCGCATAAGTTTTATCGGGAATCACAGCGTTCGCATCGCATTCCTTGCCGTCTTTGTCCCATAATCTCGCGCCATTTTTTAGCATAGCAGGCATTGAGGCATCTACAATCACATCGCTTGGGATATGCAGGTTGGTAATGCCTTTGTCGGAATTTACCATAGAGATTTTGGCGGATTTTTCTAAAATCTCATTGTATTTCGCAAGAATCGCCGCTTTTTTGGGGCTAGATTCTATCTTTGTAAGCAGCTCATTCACGCCATTATTGGCATTCACACCTAAAGATTCTAACTCGTCCTTAAACTCAGTAAAAAGCTCCTTAAAATACGCTTTCACCGCATAGCCAAAAAGGATTGGATCGCTTACTTTCATCATCGTAGCTTTTAAATGCAGTGAAAAGAGTATGCCTTGCTTTTTGCAGGATTCAATCTGCTCTGTATAAAACTCACTCAATTTTTGTGCGTCCATAAAGGTGGCATCTAGTATCTCATTTGCCTCTAGCTTTAGCCCATCTTTCAATACCTTTTGTCCGCTAGAATCTTTGAAAATAATCTTTGCCGTTGTGGGAGATTCGATTAGCACCGCCTTTTCATTATCAAAGAAATCGCCCTCTTTCATATAGCTCACACAGCTTTTTGAGTTTTTATCAAAAGGCGTAACGCGGTAAGGATTTTTCTGTGCGTAGGATTTGACCGCATTGGTGCTACGGCGATCGGAATTGCCCTGTCGTAAAACAGGATTGACTGCCGAGCCTAGCACTTTTTGGTATTTTTCTTTCACTGCCTTTTCTTGCTCGTTGCTCGGCTCATCTGGGAAATTTGGCACATTATAGCCCTTTGCTTGTAGCTCTTTAATGGCGTTTTTAAGCTGGGGGATTGAAGCAGAGATATTTGGGGTTTTAATGAGATTTGCATTTGGCGTTTTGACAAGCTCACCAAGCTGACTTAGGGCGTCTTCTACGCGTTGATTTGGATTTAAACTCTCCGGGAATTGTGCTAAGATTCTAGCACTTAGGGAAATGTCAGCGCTCTCTACTTTAATGTCTGCGTGATTAAGAAAAGCCTTTGCGATAGGCAGAAATGAGTAGGTCGCTAGGGCTGGGGATTCATCTGTGAGTGTGTAAGTGATTTTCATTGTGTGTCCTTTTGTCGTGAAATTAAAAGTGTCTTTAGTATAGCAAAAATCATTATTTTTGGAATAATAGGCAAGATTTTTTTAAACTTTTGGTGTGATAAGGGCGGATAGGTAGCATTTATTTTATAACTTGATATTATGTTTGCCTTGTAAATTTGGCTCAAAAAGTTTAGAATCTAAGCCTTTTTTCTATACAATTTTGCTGATTTTAGCATTTATAGATTCTAAGGAAAAGCACTAAAAATGATTAGCAAACATTCCATTGAAACGCTCAAACAAACAATAGACATTCTTGATGTTATCGGCTCGGTTGTGGAGTTAAAAAAAGTTGGAAGCAATTATGTGGCGTGTTGTCCATTCCACGATGAGAAAACACCTAGTTTTGTGGTGAGTCCAGCAAAAGGATTCTATCACTGCTATGGCTGTGGCGTAGGCGGTGATAGCATAAAGTTTCTTATGGAGTATGAAAAGCTAAGTTTTGTAGAGAGTGTGGAGAAAATCGCAGCGATTATGAATTTCACACTTGAATACGAAAAGAGCTATGAGAAAAAGCCCGATTTTACTTTGCTTGATGAGATAACGCGATTTTATCAAAAGAATCTCTTAAATCATAAGCCATCTTTAGAATACCTTAGCTCTCGCTGTGTGGCAAACTCAAGCATTGAAAAATTTGCTTTGGGCTATTGTGGGGCGAGCTTTGAAACGCTTAAATTTCTTAATGCTAAAATGCTGAATAAGGCTGAAGCCTTGGAATATGGCGTAATTGGCAAAGATTCTACGAGGGAGTATGCGAGGTTTAGCGATAGGATTATCTTTCCCATTCACTCTCCTAGTGGCAAGGTTGTGGGCTTTGGCGGACGCACGATGAGTGGGGCAAATGCGAAATATATAAACTCCCCACAAAGCAAGATTTTTAATAAATCAAAACTGCTCTATGGCTACTACATCGCAAAAGAAAAGATTTATAAGCAAAAGAAAATCATTGTATGTGAGGGGTATCTTGATGTGATTATGCTACATCAAGCGGGGTTTGACTACGCGGTGGCGACACTTGGCACGGCTTTGACAAAGGATCATTTGCCACTTTTAAGCAAGGGGGAGCCAAAGGTGATTCTAAGCTATGATGGCGATAAGGCGGGGATAAATGCGGCTTTTAAAGCAGCTAAGATTCTAGCCGCAAGTGGCAAAGATGGGGGTGTTGTGATTTTTGCTAATGGAGCTGACCCTGCTGATATGGTGGCAAATAAGCAGGTAAATGAACTCAGCGATATGTTTGCTAACCCTATGCCTTTTGTGGATTTTATCCTAAGCCATATTACTAAAAGTTATGATCTCAATAATCCTTTGGAGAAAGAAAAGGCATTAGCTGAATCTACGCAGTTTCTTCACACACTTAGCCCTGTGCTACAAGAGGAGTATAAGCCCACACTCGCAAATTTGCTATCTTTGCCTACACATCTTATCGGCTCAAAACGCCGTGTGTTGCATACTCCCCCTGCTTTTACCGCCCCAACGCAAGAGATTGCTGAATCTGTGCTTGTGAAAACTTTGCTTGAAAAGCCAGAATGGATTGATTTTACATTAGAATATATTGATATATCGTTGTTTGCTTACAAAAGAGAAGAGTTTGCCAAGCTTTTGCAACAAGAGATAGGACACCCACTGCTTATTGCCATTGCCATTAATGAAAAAATCAAGCCTTTAAATGATTTACCCTCCCTTAAAGAACATTTGAGATTATTCATTATTCAGGCTTATACGCAGTTTTTGTCTCAAATACCGCGTTTTGAAGCGATGAGTTTGCAGGAAAAAGGCGCACTCATCAAGGAAGTAAAAACCAAAATTTTACAACTTAAAAAAGGAGAATTATTACCCTATGTTAGCTTTAGCACTTTTTAGCGGAGGTTGTGATAGCCTCATCTCTATGAAATTATTAAAAGATCAAGGCATTGATGTGATTGCCCTGCATTTTAACATCGGCTTTGGCGGGAATAAGGATAAGCTAGAATATTTTCAAAACGCCACGGCACAGATTGATGTAGAATTGCAAGTCCTTGATATAAGACAGCAGTTTTTTAATGATGTGTTGTTTAAGCCAAAATACGGCTATGGCAAGTATTTTAACCCCTGCATTGACTGTCACGCCAATATGTTTGCTAATGCGTTTGATTATCTGCTTAAGGTTAATGCGGATTTTGTCATTAGCGGTGAGGTGCTAGGACAGCGTCCAAAATCCCAACGCAAGGAAGCTTTAGACCAAGTTAGGTCTCTTGTGCGAAAAATAGGGTTAGATTCTAAGTTTGATAGAATCTTAAGCCGTGATGGGAGCGATAAGAGTAAGCCACAAACCCTTGATGAATTGCTTTTGCGTCCTATGAGTGCTAAACTTTTAGAGCCAAGCTTCCCTGAAAAAATGGGCTGGGTAGATAGAGAGAAGCTACTTGATGTAAGTGGGCGGGGACGCACAAGGCAGCTAGAGATGATTAAGGAGTATGGGTTTAAGTATTTTGAAAAGCCCGGAGGTGGCTGTCTGCTCACTCAAGATTCTGTGGCGTTAAAGATTAAGGATCTCATCTCGCATCGTCAAATGCAGTTTGAAGATATAGAGATGGTAAAGGTTGGGCGGTATCTCGTGCTGGAAAATGGTGCAAGATGCGTCATTGCAAGGAATGAAGAGGAAAATGCTAAACTTGCCACGCCAAATCCGCAAATGGAGCAGATTACTTTGCTTGATTGCGTAGGACCGCTTGGGATTGTGGAGAGCAATGCAAGTGTGGAAGATAAGATTCTAGCTGGACGCATTGCCTTAAGCTATGCTAGAACAGAATCTCACAAATCCTATCAAGTTAAAATCGGCTCTGTGGTGCATACGCTTACACCGCTTGAACGGGAAAAGGCACAGGGATATTTGCTATTAAGTTCCTAGGTATCTTGCTTGTAGGCTCTACATTGTTTTTTTGGCAATTCAGTTTGTGGTGAAACATACGGATATTATAAAAATTCGTATGTTTATTGTCCTTTAACCTCCCCCCCTTATGATTTTCCTTGCAACCCACATCTGCTAGAAAAAAACAGAGTTTTTCTCACTCAAAATCTTAGAATTACTAAAATCTATCTTTGTAAATTTTAGAACATCCTTCTTAAAATTTTTTAGGGCGGAAGTGGCGGAGGATTAAAAATCCCACAAACGCACAAGAAAGCACTACAACAATCCCACTAAAAGCCTCAAAATACCCAAATGGCTCACTCAAATCCCACACCTTTAAACCAAAAAATTCAAATCCCATTACAAGCCCCCAAAGCCTATCACACTTTAAAGTGTCGCCACCACAGCAGAGCAACGCTCGCATAGCTCCCCACTTTCTACCACAAACTGCCAACACCGCTCACACTTAGCCATTTGTGCCTTGCGTATAGCAAAGCTATGTCCCTGCACTTCAAACTTTCCTAGCACATTCACATCTGCAGAATCTACACGCCCCGCATATACGCGTGAAACAATGAGCCACTTATCAAGCAAGGTAAAATCTTTTGGCAACGCAGAATCTCCACAATACACAAGCTCCACTTCAAGCGAGGACTTAATGCTTTTTTGCTTTTTAAGATTATCAAGCACTTCCCCAAAGCTCTCTCGCACATTTAAAAGCAAGGCAAAATCCACATCTAGATTCAAATCATACACATCTTTACACGCAAATCTTTTTAACTCAAAAATATCCTTATACTCGCCCCCCAAATGATTATGTTTGATAGCCGCACTCGCGTGGCTAAAGGCTTCATTTGCTGTGTATGTCAGCACAGGGGCGATAAAATGTAGTAGTCTTTGTGTCAGTAGTACCATAGAGCTTAAAATCGCTCTCCTACGCACAGAATCCGTCTTATCACAATACAAAATATCCTTACACAAATCCAAGTAGATTCCACTTAGCTCATTGCTTAAAAAATTCATCACTACTTGAAATGCCTTAGCAAAGTCATAAGTATCAAAGTAGCTATATGCGTCTTCAAACACGCTATCACAAGTTTGTAAAATCCATCTATCAATCGCTCCTAACTCACTAAAGCCCACCATTACACTTGGCTCAATGTCCGCATTAGCAAGTAAAAAGCGGATAGTATTGCGAATCTTGCGATACTGCTCTCCTACTTGCTTTAAAATCTCATCGCTTATATTTTGATCGCTTTGATACTGACTTAAAGCTACCCATAGACGCAAAATCTCACTGCCCTGCGTTTTTATAATCTCACTTGGGGCGATGACATTCCCCTTACTCTTACTCATTTTTTCGCCATTTCTATCAAAGGTAAAGCCGTGGGTTAGAATCTGCTTGTAAGGTGCGATTTTACTCACCGCACAAGAGAGCAATAAAGAGCTTTGAAACCACCCTCTGTGCTGATCGCTCCCCTCAAGATACATATCCGCTGGGTGATCACCTGCGTCATAAGCATTCTTAGTTTGATAAGGATTTTTCAATACCGCACTCCAAGTGCTACCGCTATCAAACCACACATCAAGGATATGTTTGCTTTTGCTTAAATTTTGTGCTAAATGCTTATGACTTTGTGGGAGTAAGTCTTTAATCTCATAGCTCCACCACGCATCACAGCCTTGCTTTTCAAAAATCTCTGCCATAAACTCAAGCACTTCTATATCAAGCAAGGGCGCGTTTGTGTCCTTATCTACCAAAAAGGCAATAGGCACACCCCAATCCCTCTGCCGAGAGATACACCAATCGGGACGATTTTCAATCATAGAGTAGATTCTATTTTTGCCATTTTGCGGGTAGAATCTCACCTTGTCAAGCTCACTTAAGGCTAATTCTTTGAGCGTTTTGCCTTGATAAAAAGGCTTATCAAGCAAAATAAACCACTGCGTTGTCGCACGATAAATCACAGGCTTGTGCGATCGCCAACAATGCGGATAACTATGCGTAATCACACTTTTTTTCAAAAGATTTAAACCTAGAATCTTAAAAATACTCTCGTGTGTTTCAAAGATATTTTTCCCCACAAACTCTCCCGCATATTCCTTTGGCACAAGCCCCATAGATTCTACAAGTGGGCTAAAATTTCCCTTATCATCAACGGGCATAATCACAGGCAGATTATACTTTAGCCCAATATAGTAGTCATCTTCGCCGTGTCCGGGGGCTGTATGCACCGCTCCACTGCCCTCACTCATACTCACGTGTTCGCCTAAAATCACAAGTGAAGTCCTACCATTTAGCGGATTAATGGCTTCAAGGTTTTCAAAAGCTTTGGCATCAAATTCTTGTGCGATTTCGCCAATGCCTAGATTCTCCTTGCATTTGCTATGCAGGGCTTTTGCCACGATATAGCCATCACTAGTCAGCACATAAGATTCATTAGGATTAAGTGAGATAGCCACATTTGCCGGGAGTGTCCAAGGCGTAGTCGTCCAAATGATAAGTTTGCCTTGTGGGATTCCAAGCGTGTCTAAAGCTCTTTCACTTAAGCTAAAAGCTACAAAAATAGAATCTGATTGCTTCTCTTGGTATTCCACCTCTGCATCAGCTAATGCACTCTCACAAGCCCAGCTCCAATAAATAGGCTTAGATCGTTCTGCCAAAAGCCCCTCTTTCACAAGGGCTATAAGCAAACGATAAATCTGTGCTTCAAAGGCAAAGTCCATTGTCTTGTAAGGATTGCTAAAATCCCCCAAAACACCCAAAGCCTGAAACTCTTCGCTTTGAATCTCAATAAATTTTTGTGCGTGATTCCTGCATAGCTCTCGCAATTTCGTTTTTTCTAAACTATCTTTTTTATCTTTACCGATTTTTTGCTCCACTTGCTGCTCAATAGGCAGTCCGTGGCAGTCCCAGCCGGGCGTGTATCGGATATTTTCGCCCTTAAAATAATGATATTTCACAATAATATCTTTGAGAATCTTGTTTAATGCGTGTCCTATGTGGAGATGCCCGTTTGCATAAGGTGGTCCATCGTGGAGAGTAAAGCTTTTTGCACTCTTATTGGCATTTTTTAATCGCTCATAGAAATTATTCTCTTTCCATTGTGCGTAAGTTTGCGGCTCATTTTGAGGGAGATTCCCTCGCATTGGAAAAGTCGTTTGGGGTAAAATTAAAGTCTCTTTGTAGTCCATTGCTACTCCCTATTCATAAAAATACAAAAAGTAAAAATAAAGCTAGGATTGTAGCAAAAAATCCTAATTTTTGCCCCCTTTGTGTTAGAATATGCCACTTTGCCAACGCTAGATTCTAAAAATATTAAGAGAAAGGATTAAAAATGAAATTTGTAAGCTTTGTGCCTTATGTGTGCGATTTGTATGTTAAAGATTCTGCCCTAGATGCGTTTGCCCTTTTTACCCAGCCTTGTGAGCTTGGACTACTCATAGAAGATAGTAAAAATGGTGATAAAATCTATCCCTTTTCTAAACTTTTTGTGAGTGATATTCCTAGAATCTACACTGATATGCTGACATTTATTCAGTTTCACACACAAGAAATGCTAGATTCTATGCAGCAGTTTCACACCTGCCCCTATGCGTTTTCTATGTCGCAAGTTACACTTCTAGCCCCTATCCCGATGCCTAGACAAGATGTGATTTGCCTAGGGATAAACTACCTTGATCACGCTAGAGAATCAGCAGCCTTTAAAAAGGAGATTTTTGATGAAAAGCGTGAAAATGCGGTGTATTTTAGCAAACGCGTGAATTACGCCACGCCCCATAATGCCCCCATTGCAGCCCATAGCCATTTAACCCAAAAGCTTGATTATGAAGTAGAACTAGGCGTGATTTTAAAATCCCATCTCTATCAGCCCAAAACCAAGCAAGAAGCACTAGATTCTATCTTTGGCTACACGATTATTAATGACATTTCTGCTAGAGACATTCAGCAAAAACATAAGCAATGGTATATGGGTAAATCCCTGCAAGGCTCTCTGCCTATGGGACCTTGTGTGCTTTATGCTAAAGATGTGAATCCACAAAATCTCGCCATAAAAAGCTATGTCAATAATGAGCTAAGGCAGGATTCTCACACTTCATTGATGATATGCGATGTAGCAAGTGCGTTGTATGAGCTATCGCATTATTGTCTATTACAAGCGGGAAGCATTATCTCTATGGGGACGCCAAGCGGTGTGGGTATGGGCTTTAACCCGCCAAGATTCTTACAAAAGGGCGATGAAGTGGTATGCGAGATAGAATCTGTCGGGAGTCTTAGAAATGTTGTTGTATAGTGTAAGGCTCTTTTTGAAGTGGCGTTTGCTCTAAAAGCTCTGTGAGCGTATCGCGGATTTTTTGGACATTTTGATTGATATTAAGCTCTAAGGCAGCGATGTGGGAATTTTGCTTCTTTTTGCTTATCTCTTCTGTGCTTAGGGCATTTAGGGCGTGAGCTAGAGAATCTAGGCTAAAATCGTGCGAGATGATAGCATTATCATATTTTTCCGTAATGCTTTGTAGGCTCTCAATAGGCGGTAAAAGCAGAGCCAAACGCGACTGAATATATTCAAAAAATTTATTTGGGATTGTGGCAAGGAGATTGTGATTATGCTGTGGAATGTATATAAAACCTATATCATAATCATTCCCAAATGGCACTATTTGCTCCAAACTCACCGCGGGTAATACCCTGACATTACAGCCTTGCTTTTGTAGCCTTAAAATAGCAGATTCTATCTTTTTACGATATTCTTGTGTCCCGCCTGTGAAAATAAAGTCCATACAAAACCGCTCATCAAGCTTTTGACATAAATAAATAATCTTATGAATATCGCGATTTTTGTTTAACGCTCCGTGGTAGAGAATCTTAATGCTTTGGGGATTTATGGGCTTGGGACTAAGCTCATAATATGGGGGCAGTGAGAGTAAAAGCTCGGCTTTCAAGCCAAAATGCGTTTTATATAGCTCACAAAATCGCGGTGATACACTAAAGATTCTATCCGCCCTTTGAGCATAAGTTTTACACAAATAAGTGTTAAATGCCTTAAAAAGTAGCCGCCAACGCAGTGAGCTTGTATTTTGGAATGGGTAAAACTCCCTTGCATCAAAGATAACGCGTGTAGATTGTGCTTCCTGCCTGTTGCTTTTAGAATCTAGTCCTGCAAATAACACTGGCAAGAGCAGTAAATCGTGGCAGATAATCACATCATATCTATGCGTTTTGATATGCTCCTTTACCACAAGGCGATTTTTAATAAAGCTTAGCCTATCCCACCGCCTACACATCACATCAAGCCATAATCGTAGCTCACCAAAAAAATTACGCCTTTTCGCATAAGGATAGCTAAAGGTCGCAATATGTGGAATCTTAGGCATAGCACTGCCATCTTCATTATCAATCCCCATAACGCTTACTTCATACTTGCCCTGCTTTATCTCATCTTTGAGTGCTTCTAAGATTCTCATAGGACGCGGACAGGTGGAGATATTTGCCGCCGCTAGAATGAGAATGTGCTTTTTCATATATTTTTGATTTTGCTTATCGCTTTAGCTTTGAGTTTGTGTAATGGCATCTATAAACGCCAAGATTCCTTCATACTCTTTCATCTCATCGCCCACTACCCTAGCCTTTGCCCCAAGATCTCTAAGATTCTCAATATACGCCCTATCCCCCGATACAAAATGCCCTAAAAGTGCCGCTGCTTTTTCTACATACTCTTTAAGCGAAAAGGCAAGGAGAGGAAGTTGGGATTCTTTAATAAGTGCAAATGCGTTATCAAAGTCCGCCTGTGTTTTATGTGAGCCATCTTTATGCGGGATACTCTGCCAAGCTTGAAGTGAGGTTTGAATGCCTTCAATGCGTTGCTCTTGTGGAATCTTACTTAAAGTGATACTTAGCCCACCTTTTGCCACATACTCTATGCGGCTCTCGCCCTGCTCTAACGGGAAACTATCAAGCCATATATCAATGATATGCCCATAGATTCCACTATCTATATAGCCTGTGAAATGCACCCTTTGTAAAAATGCTTGAGCCTCTGCCTCTTGTATAAAACAGCTTGTGATACACTCACTTATAAGGCTTTCATTCCCCCCACCACAGGCTAGATAAATGCTTTGCGGATAGCGTTGCATTATCGCAATCACGCATTGCCAATACTCCTTAGAGTTTAGCTTTGTTAATCGCCCGATACTCCCTAAAATCACGCTATCTTGTGGAAACTCACTGCGGATTTGAGCGATTTTTTCTTTAGCTTGTGAATCTAGCGGGGGATTATAGAATCGCTCTAGCATTTTCACCGGCACACCATAAAACTCATAGCCCTCGTGAGAAATACGCCGTTTATTTTGACAAATATGTGTCATTTTAGAATCCACGCAAGGCACATCATAGACAAAATTGCCGTGGGAATAATAAATCTGTGTCTTTGCACTGCGTGAAGCAAGGATAAAATCGCTTATACCATAGCCATTATTTGGGCTAAGAAGAATGCTGATATTATCGGTATTTAACGCCTCTTTGATAGCAAGGGCTTTTTGCAAGTGAGAGTTATAAAAGCCTTGTGTATGAAAGCCTGATACTACATCAATCACGGGAATGCCAAGATTCTCATAAGATTGCACGATTTTTTCATCATCTACACTTTTTTCAAATAGCTTCATCGCATAGATTCTTATCTCATAACGCTCCTTAAAGGCTTGATTGCTTAAAAGGTTGCTTAAAAGGCTAAATTCCACTTTATAAGGGGAATTTGCAACTAACCTATCACGCAAGATTCCTATGCGGATTTTATCCGTTGGCTGATGATTTGATACGCCATAAATGCCTTGATTTTTGGCAAAATGCTCATAATGCCTAACTGCCACCCTATCAATATCCTTACAAAATCTAGCCCATTGCTCCTGCGTGTGAAAGTTATTCCCACATAGATGATACATAAAAAACTGCATATACATCGCCTCATCAATGCCCTCCACTCCGCCATTTTCAAGCATAGTATAAAACAGCTCCCTCCACACTTCATAGAGTTCTAGCCACGCGTGATGATTAAAAAAATGTGAAACATTCCAAAAACAATGCAATTGCCAATTCAAAATACTGCGTCTGCGTTGGCTTGGGTAGGCAAAATATACTTTTTTGTTAAGTTGATTTTTTAGGGCATTAAGCATAATTGACATATCTACACCTAGATTCTCAAAATGCTTGATTATAAAATTTGCGTGTTCTAGTGAAAGCGGAAGGTTTATATCCACAAGGCAGATAAGTGAAATATATTCAAGCATAAGCCTATCAAAATTGCCCATATCTCGCAGGATTTTCGCCACGATATACAGCTCAATAAACAAAAGATTTTCAACATCACTATTACCATCAGCAAAGAGATTGTTTTGTGCCATTGTGATAAACACATCAAAACGCGTATCCTGTGCCATATTCTCAAGCTTTGTATATGTAGAAATATGCGTAAAAAGCAAAAGAGAGAGATACTCCACCCCACACAACGCCCCCTGTGTCAGCAAGGTGTAGATTCTATCTCGCAAAAGCGTGATAAGCTCGGCTAATACAATCCTGCCATTTGAATGATTTGCAAGGAGCTTTATATCTGTATGCGTAAGGGAGCTAAACTCTTGCATAAGGGAATCTAAATGGGCTTTTGTAGAATCTTGCTGTATTGAAGCGATAATGATATGTAAAAACTCCATAAGCTTATCAAGCCGCTCTGTCTCATTTTGCTTTGTTTGGTGTGGCTCTCTATTGTTTAGCGTAAAATGCGGGAAGCTAGAATCTTGTGTTGCAAAATGGGCTTTTGTAGATTCTGCGGAATTATGAGAGATGTGCTTTTTCATTCTTTAGCCCCTATGTCTTAAAATCCTTGCTCTTTATCGCCATTTGATATTGTAAAGTTTTGCTTTATGTATCGTGGCTTCATTGCTACATATTAAGTTCTACATCATTAGATTCTATATTTTCTTGTGGCTCTTTTTGTGAATCTTGGGGCTGATTGCTGTGTATCTCATCTTGCAAGAGATGAAGCTGTGGTGTTTCCCTATCAATAATCCACACATAAGAAAGCTCACCCAAACTTGCATAGGGCTTGACTTCAACGCTCAAATATCCATAATTTTCACGCACATTCTCCACCACACCCACGGGGATATTTTCCAAAAAGATTCCATCAAGTCCGCTTGTAAAGACCTTATCTCCTTTGTGAATCTCAATCCAATCGGGGATATAATCCACAAGCAAATTTCCACCTGAAGAGCCAGAGACTATCCCCATAGCCCGACTCTGCCCGATATACACATCATAGTTGCAATTTGCATTGCCATTCAAAAAGCCCTCAACGCGTCCATTCTGCACCACCGCTACACCAAGGGCTGCATTATCTTTTACTATGCCAAAGATTCTATCTTCCAACGCCTCGCCCTTGCGATAGTTTGAGAGATTTGTATTCAGCCATACTCTATCTTTTTCCCCAAGCGTGGCAAATGAGATGATTCTCGCTAAATGAAAATCACTCAATCCGTGGGCAAAGCCATCTTGTCCCACAATTTTTTGATATTTAACAAGTTCGTTTTTGAGATTTTGATTTTCAAGGGAGAGTTTATCGTAATCTTGAAGCTTTTGATTTAAAGATTCTATCTGTGCGGCTTGATCAAAATGCCTATTGTAGGTATCAGCTATGCCCTCCCCTGTGTTTAAAAAGAAAGTTTTAATATAATCGCTCACACCCAAAATCTTTGCCCGAATCCCCTTATCCACTTCCATAAGCACCAAGATAGAAGCAATAAAGATAATCCCGAAGACAAGGATTTTATACCGCATAATCCGCCTTAGTCAAAAGCAAGTTGCGTAAGCAGGTCTAAATCCTCCATTGCCTTGCCCGTGCCTTTTGCAACACAAAGCAAAGGCTCTTCGCCCACATACACAGGCAATCGCACAATATCAGATAAATACTTATCAAGTCCGCGTATCAACGCACCACCACCGGTTAGCACAATGCCATTTTCCACAATATCTCCTGCTAAGTCTGGTGGCATAGATTCAAGCACGGATTTAAGGGCATTGCTTATCTCTCGCAACTGATCTTTCATCGCCTCTCTCACATCTTCGCTTGTTAGCTCAATAGTGTTGAGTAAGCCACTCACCTGATCGCGTCCTCTTACCTGCATTACAAGGGGCTTTTCCATAGGGGAAGCAGAGCCAATTTCAATTTTTATCTCCTCACCCGTTCGCTCCCCAATTAAGAGATTAAATTTCTTTCTCACATAATCCATCACCGCCACATCAAGCTTATCTCCGGCAACCTTAATTGACTTGCTTATCACCAATCCGCCCAAAGAGATAACACCAATTTCTGTTGTCCCACCGCCGATGTCAATAACCAAATTTCCCTTAGATTCTTGAATCTGTAATCCCGCTCCAATAGCCGCCGCCATAGGCTCTTCTATCAAAAATACCTCTCTAGCCCCAGCACTCATTGCCGATTCTTTTACCGCCTTTTTCTCCACACCGGTTAAGCCATAAGGGACACACACCATTATACGAGGACGGATAAGGCTTTTTCTTTTGTGAGCTTTCTCAATAAAATAGCGAATCATCTTTTCTGTCATATCAAAATCCGCTATAACGCCATCTTTCATTGGGCGAATGGCTTGGATTCCATCGGGCGTTTTCCCTAGCATATCTTTAGCTTCTTTTCCCACAGCAAGAATCTTGCCTGTGCTAAATCTATCCGCCTGCACCGCAACCACAGAGGGTTCATTGATGATGATACCCTCTCCCTTAACCAAAACCAAAGTGTTTGCCGTCCCTAAATCAATTGCAATGTCTTTGGAAAAAGTCCCAATGAGTCTGTCCATCAACATAAAAACTCCTTAAAATTTTGCAAAATTTTGTGGCGATTATACTCTTTAACACCTTTGCTTAAGCTTTTATTTTTCTTAATTTAAGCTCTTTTTTGCAGATTCTTTCTTTTTTTCACCATAAGCGGGGCTTGTTTATCTGTAATACACCCTTTTGAAATGCTAATCTCATAGCCCTCAAGCTCTGGCAATTCATACATTAAATCAATCATTGCTTCTTCCATAATCGCTCTTAAGCCCCTAGCTCCCGTTTTCCTACTGATAGCAAGCTCCGCAATCGCCTCAATCGCCCCTTTGTCAAATTTCAAATTCGCACCATCAAGCTCAAAAATCTTTTGATACTGCTTTATGAGTGCATTTTTTGGCTTTGTGAGAATCTCAACCATTGCTTCTTTGGTGATGGGGGATAATGTGCTTATCATATGCAATCGCCCGATGAGTTCAGGAATAAGCCCATAACTTATCAAATCATCAGGCTCAACGAGTTCTAGTAACGCATTCTCTTCACTCTTGCCCTTTTTCTCCCCGTGGAATCCAAGCACATTGCCGCCCAAACGCCTTTTAATAATATCACTCAAGCCATCAAACGCCCCACCGCACACAAACAAAATATCTTTTGTGTCAATTTGTATAAAATCTTGATTTGGGTGTTTTCTGCCACCTTTTGGCGGGATATTCACCACGCTACCTTCTATAATCTTGAGCAATGCTTGTTGCACACCTTCACCACTCACATCACGCGTAATAGAGCGATTTTCTGAAAGCCTTGAAATCTTATCAATCTCATCAATAAACACAATACCTTTTTCCGCTCTTTTCACATCGCCATCAGCAGCTTGAAGTAAGCGTGTAAGGATATTTTCTACATCTTCGCCCACATACCCAGCTTCTGTCAAACTTGTAGCATCTGAAATAGCAATAGGAATATCCAAAAACTTTGCCAAAGTCTGTGCCATTAGCGTTTTTCCACTCCCTGTGGGACCGATGAGTAGAATATTTGATTTTGACAACTCTACTTCACGCAGAGCATTACTTACTTGCTTTTCTCCTTGCAAGATACGCTTATAATGATTATATACCGCCACAGAAAAGACCTTCTTAGCAGAATCCTGTCCTATCACATATTCATCAAGCCTTGCCTTTAACTCTTTGGGACTTGGAGCCACCACATCAAAGCCCTTGCCCTCGCCATTTTGCCCATCATTTTGGGTATTTTCTGCCATATATTCATTAATAATCGTGTTGCCTGTTATCAAGCAGTTTTTGCAAATATACACTTCAGGTGTAACGCCAGAGGCTATAACCGGATTACTCACACTCTCTTTTGCTTTACAAAAACTACATTCTTTTACATTCATATCACTCACTTTGCATTCCTTTATTAAGAGGGATACCGCGTGTATTTGACAAAATAAACTCACAAATAGAGCGGCTTATTGGATTTGGATTCTTATCTAGCTCCTGCTGGGCTAGTTCGCGTATTGGGGCAGTATGTGAAAACAGAATCTTATACAAATGACTAATCTCATCAATCTCTTCACGAGTAAAAAGCTTGCGCATACGATGTTTGTTTAATCCTCTAATATAAGCCCTATTTCCTTCTGCAAGGCAATAAGGTGGCAAATCCTGCGTCAAAACAGAGCCTCCTGCAACCATACAGCCAGAGCCGATTTTAACAAACTGATGCACAGGTGTTAGTCCGCCAATATTCACATAGTCTCCAAGCTCCACGTGTCCGCCGAGCGTAGCATTATTTGCCAAAATGCATTCATTTCCCACGACACAATCGTGTGCAATATGCACATACGCCATAAAGAGATTCTTGTTGCCGATGATTGTTTTGCTATGTCCGCCGATCGTGCCGGGATTGAGCGTAGTAAATTCACGGATAAGATTCTCATCGCCAATAATGAGTTCCGTTTTTTCCCCTGCATATTTTAAATCTTGTGGTGGGACACCAACAGCGGCATTGTTAAAGACCTTATTGCCCCTGCCTAAAGTCGTCCAACCCGCAATATGCACATAATTACCTATCACGCAATCATCGCCAATAACGACATTTTCATCAATAATGCAAAACTCGCCAATAACGACATTTTTGCCTATTTTTGCACCCTCTTTTACAATGCTTGTTTTACCAATATTACTCATCTCTCCACCTCTTAGCTTTGGGCATCTGCAATCATCGCCTTGAGTTCAGCTTCAGATACAAGCTTATCATCAACAAAGGCTTTCGCTCCAAGCTGCCACACACTCCCTTTATGCTTAAGCACTTTGAGTTCATATACAAGCCTATCGCCTGGAACCACAGGAATGCGGAATTTTACATTATCAATTGTCATAAAATACACAATCTTGTTTTCAGCTTCAGCAACATTATCGCCAAACATACTTACAAATGCGAGTAGCCCACCCGCTTGAGCCATTCCTTCAATCTGCATAACACCCGGATAAATGGGCTTACTTGGAAAATGCCCCAAAAATACCTCTTCATTAATCGTTACATTCTTATAAGCTTTAATGTAGCCATCTGGCTTTGTGTCGTTACTATTACGGACAAGCTCCACCACCCTATCTACAAGCAACATTGGATAGCGATGGGGTAGAATCTGACGGATCTTTTCAACATCCATTATTCGGTTTTGTGTTTGCATTGACACTCCTTTTTGTGAAAAATTATTTGCTATTCTACCAAATTTTTTTAATATGTGGCGATAGCAAAAATACTACTTTCTTGAAAATACGCATCAATAAAAAGCTTCAAACTCCGCTCTATATGAGAATCAATCACTATAATGGGATTAAGACTATCCGCCCCACACAGCAAACCACGCAAAGCAAGTTCATCTTCATAAGGTGGCGGATTATACACCATTTCTTGCGTGTTGGCATAGCTTGTTTTTAGCAAAAGATTGAGCGTTTGGATACTGATAAACACGCTATCATCGCGTTTAGCATAGCCCATTTGTATGCTTTGCATCTGAGAGCGTATATCTTTGACATTTTGTTTGATATAAGTAATTGCCGCGGTTTTTACCATATTTTTGCTCCGAGAGTGCGTAATCACATACGAGCTTATGACTTTATCTCCATCAATACACACACTCCGCAAATTACGCCAAATAATCTTAGACTGCTTATATAACGCATATTCCCTGCCCTGTGCCTCACACTCATCGCGTATTTCAAATACACGCTTTCTTTGCTCATTGCTCCCGGGTGCAATTTGTCTGCCAATGTTACTCATTAGCTCAAGGGCGATTTGCTTTTGTAAATCTCGCTGTTTTATAAGCGCATATTGACAGCCACAATATGTTTGCTTATACAACCTATCTTTATTTGCCAACTCACTTTGGGCTTGTGTGCCACCATTGCTCCGCACATCAACCTTGATAAAATCCAGCCCATACCGCGAAGCAATCTCATCACCCTCCGCATAGAGAATCTGCTGCTCTTTTAATGGGCTTGAAAGCAAAGTAGAAGTGAAAGATTCTATATTCATTTTATGAGCGACTTGAGCAGTTTTTTCTAATCGCATATCAAAGCATTTCACACATCGCTCCCCTTTTTCTGGCTCATTTTCAAGCCCCTTAATATCAACAAACCACTTCTTTATCTCATATTCCCCCTCTAAAAGCGGAATATTGAGCATTTTACAGCTCCGCTCCACATCAAGCAAACGCAAATCATACTCACTTTTTGGGTGAATATTTGGATTATAAAAATACCCAATCATCTCGTGTTGCGGATAAATCTTTCTTAGCTCACTCAAAAAATAATGACTATCAACGGAACAGCAAATATGCACGAGCATTTTTTGTGTCGCACTCATTTTCTCTCCTTTGCCAAATACCAAAATGCCCCCACACCAACCACCGCCACAACAGCCAAAAACAACATCAAAATAATATCAAGCTCCATTTCTATCCTTTATCAAAAGTTTCATCATAAATCTAAGGGCGTATTATAGAATCTCAAGCGACAAAACGCCATTCCACCACTTAGATTCTAAATGTTTCATATGAAACATTTAGAATCTAAGTATCCACGCACAACTTTTCAAATCCTGCCTACAACAAATCGCTTCAAACTTTCGCTTTTTTAGACTTTTGCGTTATCTCGCCATTTTCACGCTTGATTTTCTCTCGTAATTGTCCGCACGCCGCACTAATATCAATCCCCTTAGATTCTCGTATCGTGCAGAGCAATCCTTTTTTGACTAAAAAATCAGCAAATGCCTTTACATCTTCCATAAGCGGTCGTTGAAACTCACTTCCCTCGTGCGGATTAAACAAAATGAGATTCACCTTTGCCTTAATCCCATTCAACAAAGCAAGGAGTTTTTTTGCAGCCTTTATATCATCATTCACACCCTTTATCATCAGGTATTCAAACATCACTCGCTTTCTGCTATCCACAGGAAAGGCTCTTACTTCATTCAAAACTTCAGCGATATTATATGCCTTATTAATAGGCATAAGCTTTGAGCGGAGTTCATCACTCACGGCGTGAAGCGAAATGGCAAGTTGCACGCCAAGATTCAGCTCTCCCAGCTTTTTAATCTTTGGGGCAATGCCACTTGTAGAAATCGTTTGCCGCCTAGCAGAGATACTTAGCCCATCTAGCTCGGCTAGAATCTTAATGGCTTGAGATACATTAGCAAGATTATGCAGCGGCTCTCCCATTCCCATATACACGATATTTACTCGCTTATTTGGAGCGATATTTGAATCTCTTTTCATCATCACCACCTGTTCTACTATCTCCCCCGCATTCAAATTCCGCACAAACCCGCCCTTTGCGGTAAAGCAAAACGCACAGCCCACCTTACAGCCAATTTGACTAGAAAGGCACATTGTCCATTTTTCATTCTCTAGAATCTTGCCCTTTTCATCAAGCTTTTTTTGCTTCATTTGGATAAGCACAGATTCAAAGGTGTGTCCGTCTTTTGTTTGAAACAAATATTTCTTACTCCCATCGCTACTTTTTTCAATCCGCACAGATGTGATTTGCGAGATGATAAAATGCGATTGCAAATGCTCCTGCATAGCCTTAGAAATATTATCCATTGCAGCGATATTATTTTCATAGTGATGATAGAGCCAGTGATACACTTGCTTGGCACGAAACGAGGGGGAAAGCAAAGATTTTAGCTCATTAAGCGTATAACTATAAAGGCTTGGCTTAGGATTCTGCGTTGTCTCTTTGATAAATTTGGGGGAGTTTGATATGAAAACTGCGTCATTATCGCTTAGATAACTCCTTGTTTTCATATCTGCACAACCCGCAAATTTACCTAAAGATACTTCCGCAGAGGCGTTGTTTGTGCTTTTACTAGATTCTACAATCCCCATAATCCCCATTACAGCCCCTTATGTTGAGCAAGATTTGTAGAGATTTGTTGGATTAGCTCACTATGATGGAAAAGAATCTCCTTGACTTTGTGATGATTTGCCATAAACTCACTATGTGCATTTTGGTGCGTATAGTTACTCACGCAAAACACACCCAAACAAGGAATATTAAAATATTGAGCGACTTTCATAATGCTAAAAAACTCCATATTTTCAAGCAAGATTCCAGCTTTAGCAAACCGTAGAGCAAGATTCTCATCTGTGGTAATGTAATTTGAGCTATTGACAATGGCTTTGTTTGCAAATGTTTCATATGAAACATTTTCCTGCAAGATTCCACTTTGGATATGATTATCTAGCGGCGTGTAAGCTTTATCCTGTAAAAAGCTTAACTCAATTTGTGTCGCACTATCAGCAATATACAAATCAAAAAGCTTCACTTCCTTGCTATACGCCCCAGCACTGCCTATAAACACGAGAGAATCCACACTCTCCCTTTGACAGATTTGCATTAGCCCTATGGCACTATCCACCAGCCCAACGCCTAATGACTTCGCAAAGCTAAAATCTTCTCCATTTCCAGCACAGACTATCATACGCCCACCCCCTATACTCTCACAGGAATCTTGCATTCAAAAAGATATTGTTTTAAATCTGCTATGGTAATTTCTTTGTAATGAAACACACTTGCAGCTAATGCCGCACTTGCCTCAGATTCAAACACATCGGCAAAGTCTTGCATCTTCCCTGCTCCACCGCTTGCAATTAATGGCACGGGAATGCTATGCACCACAGATTCTATCATTGCTCTATCATAGCCATTTTTTGTGCCATCAGCGTCCATACTTGTGAGCAGAATCTCCCCTGCTCCCCTATCGCATACCTCTTTTATCCATTCAAACAGATTTTTTCCGCTATCTATCCGCCCACCATTAAGATAGACATTCCACGAGCCACTTGGCGATTTTTTCGCATCAATAGCCACCACGATACATTGAGAGCCAAACTTTTTAGCCCCCTCATTAATAAGAGCAGGATTCTTAATCGCCGCACTATTAAGACTGACCTTATCACACCCCGCATATAACAAAGCCGATATATCCTCAAGCGATCCCACTCCGCCACCAACGCTAAAAGGGATAAATGTAACTTGAGCGATTTTCTCCACCACATCAAGCATTGTTTTGCGTTTTTCATAACTCGCAGAAATATCAAGCAGCACCAGCTCATCAGCACCCTCATCATTATATGCTTTTGCAATCTCCACAGGATCGCCCGCATCTTTTAAATCCACGAAATTCACACCCTTCACCACGCGTCCATCTTTAACATCAAGGCAGGGGATAATTCTTTTTGCAAGACTCATTAAATATAACTCCATTATCAATTAAAGAAATAATCAAACAGCAGATTCACATCTCACATAAAATCTTAAAATGCAGCATTTAGCGTGTATCATAGCCAAATACTCCTTAATAAAATAAAATATTTGCATATTTTTACTATAATTGATTTTTCTAAAATAAAGGTTAGGGCTTTGAGCAAATGCAGAATCTTGCACATCACGCCAAAAAGCGTTTAGGACAGAATTTCTTGCAAGATTCTCACTATATTCATAAAATTGTCCAATCCATTCCCACTTTGCCTATTCAGTGCGTTGAAATTGGGGTTGGCTTGGGTGATTTGACACAAGAGCTATTGAAAATAGAATCCTTGATAGCCTATGAAGTCGATTTAGACTTATGTTCTTTACTTGATGAAAAATTTTCTAAACAAATAGAGAGTGGGCGGTTACACATCATTTATGAAGATGTTTTAAATCGCCCATCACAACAAGCGTGGTTACACACACAAGAGTATAAGGTTGTCTCAAATCTTCCTTATTACATCGCCACACATATTATCGTGCGTCTTTTGCGTGATAGATTCTGTCGTGGCTTTATCGTAATGACACAAAAGGAAGTCGCACAAAAGTTCTGTGCCAAAAGTGGCGAAAAAGAGTTTTGTGCTTTAAGCGTTTTAGTTGAGAGTTTAGGCACAGCAGAATTGCTTTTTGATGTGCCAAAGGAAGCATTCTCCCCTATACCCAAAGTAACCTCATCAGTCTTTGTGATACATAAAAATCCATTACAGGGAAATGCGGATTTCTCTCTCTGTGATTTGGAAGCTTTTTTAAAACTTGCCTTTTGCTCACCACGCAAAACACTTGCTAAAAATCTTTCTTTATCCTTTGATAAAAGAAGCATTGAGTTAGCTTTAGAATCTGCAAATGTGAAGCCAAATGCAAGAGCGCACGAAGTAAAGACAGAAAGTTTTCACCATATTTTAAACACTCTCAAAAAAGGAAATGATAATGCAGGAGAAAGAAACAATGGAGAAAAAAACACCAGAGCAGAGTAGCCAAGTCAGCAGGTTCAGTAAATTCACAGATAGATTTAAGAAAAAAAGCCCAGAGGAACAAGCCAATGATATGACTTCAGATTCTACAGAATCTAGCCAAAATCAAGCAAAGAATTTTCACAATCGCTTCAAGCAACGAGATTCTAAAAATTACGCAAACACGCAGGGCAATGCACAAACTGACACGCAAAGCAATGCAAATCAAGGGCAAAAGAACTTTGAAAAAAGACGATGGCAAGGCAAAAATCCCCACGCCCAACACAACAAAGCCCAAAATGATGAGAGCATAAATGGAATCCGCGAAGTAAGAGATGTGAATGAAAAAGGCAATCTAGGCTTACACAAAGATTTAAAACGAGGTGTGGAAGCAAATGAGAAAATCCAACGCCAAAGCCTTAATGCCCACAACAAGCTTAATCTCAACACAAAAGCAAGTGTGCGTATCACACCACTTGGTGGGCTTGGCGAAATTGGTGGCAATATCACCGTGATTG
Organism: Helicobacter magdeburgensis; assembly: GCF_000765825.2. Taxonomy (GTDB): domain Bacteria; phylum Campylobacterota; class Campylobacteria; order Campylobacterales; family Helicobacteraceae; genus Helicobacter_C; species Helicobacter_C magdeburgensis. The sequence continues at coordinate 92,228 of NZ_JRPE02000003.1, read as the reverse complement.
AAACACAAGATTCGGCTATCGTCATTGATGTGGGTATGAGCTTCCCTAATGAAGATATGCACGGCGTGGATATTCTCGTGCCAGATTTTAGCTATCTTTTTGCGATTAAAGATAAAATTGCCGCGGTGATTATCACTCACGCACACGAAGACCACATAGGGGCTGTGCCTTATCTTTTCAAACTCTTACAATTTCCTATCTATGGCACACCACTTCCGCTTGGTATGATAGGCAGCAAGTTTGATGAGCACGGGCTAAAAAAATTCCGCTCATTTTTCAAAATCGTTGAAAAACGCAAACCCATAAAGATCGGTGCATTTGAAGTAGAGTGGATTAATATCACGCATTCAATCATTGATGCTTCCGCCCTTGCCATACGCACAGAAGCAGGAGTGATTATCCACACCGGCGATTTTAAGATAGACCACACCCCTGTGGATAATCTCCCCACCGATTTGCACCGCCTAGCTCATTATGGCGAAGAAGGCGTTATGCTCTTACTTAGTGATTCTACAAACTCCCATCGCAGCGGAGTAACGCCCAGCGAAGCGAGTGTAGGACCGACATTTGAGACATTATTCAAACAAGCCCAAGGGCGTGTGATTATGAGCACATTCTCTTCAAATATTCATCGCGTGTATCAAGCCATAACTCACGGGCTAAAATACAACCGCAAAGTCGCCGTCATTGGGCGATCAATGGAGAAGAATCTTGAACTTGCTAGAGAGCTAGGCTACATTGACTTGCCACAAAATATTTTTATTGAAGCACACGAAGTGGAAAAATACCCCGATGAAGAAGTATTGATTGTAACGACAGGCTCTCAAGGCGAGACAATGAGTGCGTTATATCGTATGGCGACAGATGAGCATAGACATATTAAAATTAAGCCAAGTGATATGGTGATTATCTCTGCTAAAGCCATTCCGGGTAATGAAGGCTCAGTTTCTACCGTGCTTAATTTCCTTATGAAAGCCGGAGCGAAAGTGGCTTACCAAGACTTTAGCGAGATTCACGTAAGCGGACACGCCGCACAAGAAGAGCAAAAGCTAATGCTACGACTTGTGAAGCCAAAATTCTTCCTGCCTGTGCACGGAGAATACAATCATATCGCTAGACATAAGCAAACTGCCATTGCTTGTGGAGTAATGGAAAAAAATATCCTGCTTATGGAAGATGGCGATCAAATAGAAGTCAATCCCAACTATATGAAAAAAGTCCGCAGTGTCAAAAATGGCAAAACTTACATTGATAATCAAATCAACCGCCAAATTGAAAATGATGTCGTGCTTGACAGACAGGCTTTAGCAAGTGATGGCATTGTGATTATTTCAGCTAAAATCAGTAAGGATCGCAAGATTTTGGAGACAAAAATCACAAGCTACGGACTTGTAGCGGACAAGGAAGATAAAGGCTTTGAAAAAGAGATGAATGACACGCTTGAATTTGTGGTGAAAAACTTCAAGACAGATGGCTTTAATGCGAAGAATCTTGAAAATGAAGTGCATAACACATTCAAGCGACATATTTTCAAAAAAGTCAAAAAATATCCAACCATTGTGCCGATGATTTATGTTGTATAAATCGCCAAGATTCTAATATGGAACAAAAAGGGACCAAATGCAAAAGCTAAACTACACAGAGATTGCAAAAAAAGTGCTAGAGATAGAATCTCAAGCCCTGCTTGAAGCTATAAAACGCATAAATGGAGCGGAGCTTGAAGCGATTGTGGAAAAGATTTTTCATTCTCGTGGGAAGCTTGTGGTATGCGGTGTAGGCAAAAGTGGGCTTATTGGTGCAAAAATCTCTGCCACGCTTTCAAGCACAGGCACACCAAGCGTGTTCTTACACCCCACAGAAGCACTGCACGGGGATTTGGGAATGTTACAAAAAGATGACATTCTCCTTGCCATTAGTTATAGTGGGAAAAGCGAAGAACTCCTTAGCATTATTCCGCATATCAAACGCTTTGGTAATACTATCATCACAATGAGCAGAGACAAACTCTCACCCTTATCCGCTTTGGGCGATTATTTTTTAGACATCAGCATTACGCGTGAAGCCTGTCCGCTTAATATCGCCCCCACAAGCTCCACAACGCTTACCCTTGCCCTTGGCGATGTGTTAGCCGTGTGCCTTATGAAAAGACGAGCATTTAAGGCGGAAAATTTTGCCTCTTTTCACCCCGGCGGAGCGTTAGGCAAACAGCTTTTTGTCAAGCTTAAAGACTTAATGCAAACGCAGGATTTGCCTATTATCCCGCCAGAAATGCCCCTATCTCAAGCTATTATCATTATGAGCCAAAAGCGACTTGGCAATGCCATTATTGCTAAAGATAATGTGATTTGGGGGATTTTAAGCGATGGGGATTTAAGACGTGCAATGATGAAGCAAGACTTTAGCTTAGAATCTCAAGTCGGTGCTTACGCTACGCAAAATCCAAAAGTATGCGATACGCCCGATATTCTAGCCTATGATGCACTCAAAATGATGGAAGATAATAAGATTCAGCTCCTTGTCATCACAGATAAGCACAAACACATACAAGGTGCGATACACTTGCATACACTCATCAGTGCAGGACTAAAATAAGCCTAAACCAACACAAAGGAATGAAAATGTGGGAAAAAATAGATGAAATTTTTAAAAGCATAGAAGACATACGCGACGACATTAATATCTTGCTTAATATTGCTAAAATCTCGCTTGTGGATTATATAATGATTAAACGCGGCTCACAGGATATGCCCGAACATCTTAGCTTTGATTTACTCGCACAAATTGATGTTGAGATTGATAAGCTTAAGGCACAAATTGATTCTCTTAACCGCTTAAAACGCGAACTGCTTGTGTTTTAGATTCTAGCTTCCGCATTGTCTCTTTGGTGTCTTTATGCAGTCTAGAATCTCTAAACTACACAATTCCCCTATAGTTAGCTACGCTTAAGGCACGCCCTTAAGCGTGTAAAATTAAATCGCGTGAAACGCAAACCTTGTAAAGCGTTGTCGGGGTGGGGGATATATAAGGGGGAGCGAGTGGCACGACCACGAGCCGACTTCGCATTCGTGCGTAAGCACTAATCCACACTTGTAAATTCAAGCCCCTCCCCCTTGTAAAAAAAATAAAAAACTAAATCTTATTTTTGCACCCACCCATAAAAACATAGAATCTAACACAAAGATTCTATAAAGCTCATCGGTAGCATTACTGAACTCCTTTGCGTGTAGAATCTATGTGGCACATACAAATGCTTCCATTGCAGATTCAAAGTATTAAATAAAATTAAATCCACATCTAGTGTGCGTGGAGCATTTTTAAACGCCCTTTTACGCCCACGCCCAAAGCGTCTTTCCATATAAAACATAAGCCCAAATATTTCTACCAAACTTAAATCACTCTCACACACCAACACCGCATTATAAAAGTCATTTTGCAACGCAAAGCCAAAAGGTGGATTACGCCAAATAGGAGAGCTTTGTAAAATACGAATGCGTGGGTGTGAATCTAGCCAAGTAAAAGCAGATTCTAAAATCTCCACACTACCCCTATTTTTCAAAGCCATATTTGAGCCAAGCCCTAAAACAAATATATTACGACACGCCTTGTAGGAGCTAGATTTAAAATTTTTGTGTTTAAAAAACTTATATGTATAAGGATAGTGCTTTGAGCTTAGAATCTTTACGCCCTTCATCATTTGCCTTTGTATTTGTGAAAACATTATAGAATCTTAGCCCAAATTTACTTCACAAAGGATATAGATGAAAAAGATTCTTCTCTCTCTTAGCCTTGTCTCTAGCTTTGTTTCTAGTCTTGCTTTGGCAGCGAGTTTTGAGCAAACCCTGCAAGAGACAATCAAGTCTAGCACTAAACAAAACGCAAAAATCCTAAAAATCCAAGATCTTAAATCCACGCCAAACATTAAGCTCGTGCTGATTGAAGTAGGCAAAATGCAAGTGCCGATTTTTGCAAGTAGCGATGGACGGGCGATTATTGGCGTGTCAAATGTCTTTTTCTCTAGCAATAATGAGGATATGGGAGCGGTAGGCTCGCTCATTAAACAAACGCAAAACGACACCCCAGATGATGAAAAGCTAAGCAAATTTTTTAAGCAGATTCCCAAAGATGACTACATCATTTTAGAATCTAAAAACAAAAATAGTAAAAAAATCACCTACATTATCTCCGACCCCAACTGCCCAAGCTGTCAAAAAGAGCTAAAAAACATTGATAAACACCTAGCAGATTCTAATGTCTATATGCTGATTGTGGGCTTTGTGGGTAAAGATTCACCTTTGAAGGCAAGTATGCTACGAGAAAGGGCAGCCGATATGAAAGATAATAAGCAAAAACTCGCCCTTTTGCAAGAAGTCTATACGCCAAATTCCAAAGTGCCTTCAAGCTTTATTAATATTGACATCAAAGACACTATGCGTCTTAATCAAAAGGCTATGGAAGCGGGGATTAAAAGTGTGCCTTTTATTTTTGAGAGTGAAAAATAAGGCTTAAAACCCCAAAAACTCTAGCAGATTCTATGCTTTTCACATTTCTTAGATTCTAAACTAGAATCTAAGCTTTTTTCACCACAAAACCTTTATAGCAAATGCTTTTTGCCACAAACTTACCCTTGCTTTACACTTTTTATCCCAAGATTTAAAAGTTGTTTTTTTTTTTTTTTTGTAGGATTAAGCTACCTTTCTACCAATTGTTTTTGCTTTGTCGCTTGGCGTATGCGGAGCGTGGGCAAATGGAGTAAAAGGGCATTGCTATCAGCATTTTAAGAATACTGATATTTGTCTCATCGCAGAGAAAGAATTCCAACGCCAAGAGCTTGAAAAAAGCGGCGATGTATATGGAGCTAGGGGATTGTTTGATGTGATTAAGACAATGGCTTTTGGCGTGGCGGATTATGATTCACTTGCAGGCACATTGCAAGATATGGAAGAAGAGCTAGGGGATAATGCTAATCTTAGATTCAAAGGATTCTCCTACTGCAAGGGCGTAGAGCCATATATTTGGAATGTCCTTTCTCAAATGGGCAAGACAAATCAATCGCTCAATCAGCAAGTCGCCGCTGTATGTGGAAACTAAGGGGGAATAGATGAGAATCTTGGCATTTATTTTATTCTGCGGAGTGATGTTTGGACCAAGTGGATGTAGCAATTTTATGACTGGATTTAATGAAGACAAATATGGTAATACCGGAAGAGCACCAAAAGCCGGAGAGGGGATATTAAATTGGAATGCCTCAAAATACTATCGTGGCGAAATACAAATTGTTACAGAACCAGCAGGACTAGAAGTAGAACTATACAACAGAGGCGAACTTCTCAAGAGCAAGGAAGATTTAGGATATTTTAAAGCACAAGAAATGGATAAAGAAAGAAGAAACAATCTAAGAAACATAGCAAATACTAGCTGCTATGGAGCAGCCCTTAATGGAAGTTATAGTCAATGTGCTGCCGATGGAGATCAAGCGAAACAAGAACTAAGAGAAAAAACAAGCTCTCAATATATGGATGAGAAATATGGATGAGAAATTTGCACAAGGCTTGGAAAGAAATACAACACCTACCACTGCAAGACTTACTGCAAGAACACCAGAAAATAAAGCTTCAAAATATGTGCTTGTCTTTAAGAAAAATGGCAAAGAAATCGCAAGAAAAGAGATAAAAACACATATTAATTGGTGGGCATACCTTGATCCATTTGTTTTTCCATTTGGAACACTTATATTTTCGAGCAATATGGGTTGGAATTGGTGGGGAGGAGAGAAACCACATCTTACACAAACCAGATCTTATCTTACACAAGGTGATATAGAAGCATATTTGGTAGGAGATGAACTGGTATATACGAAATAGTAGAAACTAAGATTCTAAATCAACCCACATTGAATCTAAAAAGCAAAAGCCTAGAATCATCTGGGCTAGAATCTTTATAGTCCTCCCTTTTTTTCAAAACCTATTCAAAACTTTACTTATTTTTTTATCTCTATCTTTTTCTAACTATCTTTTTCGCTTGTGGCTTTAAAATCGCGTAAAAATAAAATGGCAATATTACACTAAAATTTTAGTAAAGGAATCTTATGCGGTATAAGTTGATGATGTGCGGATTTAGCGCAATGTGTGAAGATATGCAGGAAGTAAAAGATAGGCTCAAAGTCATTCCGGTGGAGCGAAGCAGACTTGAAAGCAGCGAATGCTATGTCTTTGACCTACACACTGCGGAGCGATATGCCATACTCCCAAGCCAAAAGGGGTGGATTATCAAAAAGGCAGAATCTAGCCAAGAAGCTTAAGCTAAAAAGGCTAAAATGAACCAAGAACAGAGCTAAAACTAAACAAGATTCTATAAAAACTCGCTAGAAAGATTCCAAATTTTCTATTCTTTGCAACTTTTGCTTATTTTGTAGAAAATTTTTATTATTTTTGTATTTTTTATTGCTACAATCAAAGGGCTTTTTAAGCCTTTGCAGCAAATTTACAAGGAGTTTTTATGAATCACAAGAAATACAAACGCGGCTATTTTATGCCCCCAGATTCTAACAAAGATTCTAAATCGTATTTAGAATGGAGCAAAAAAGAGTATATAGAGTCCGCACCTTTATGGTGTAGCGTGGATTTACGCGATGGGAATCAAGCCCTAATCACCCCTATGAGCTTGGAAGAAAAAATCACATTTTTTAAACTCCTGCTGCAAATTGGCTTTAAAGATATTGAGGTTGGATTCCCCGCAGCGAGTGAAACCGAATACCGCTTTTTACGCACTTTAATAGAGCAGAATCTAATCCCAAAAGATGTGCGTTTGCAGGTGCTTACCCAAGCAAGAGAGCATATCATCAAACGCACTTTTGAAGCATTACAAGGCTGTCCTAATGCGGTGGTGCATTTTTATAACTCAACTTCTTACGCCCAAAGGGAGCAAGTCTTTAGAAAGTCAAAAGATGAAGTAAAAAAAATCGCTATTGATGGGGCGTTATGCGTGAAGCAAATGGCACAAGAGACAGAGGGCAACTTTTTCTTTGAATACTCGCCAGAAAGTTTTAGTGGCACAGAGATTGACTACGCCCTTGAAGTCAGCAATGCTGTGATTGATATTTTTAAGCCCACAAAAGAGCAAAAGTTTATTTTGAATCTCCCTGCCACAGTTGAGATGAGTTTGCCTCATATTTACGCACAACAAGTGGAGTTTATGAGTAAGAATCTTTTGCATAGGGAAAATGTGCTTATATCCTTGCACCCGCATAATGACAGGGGCTGTGCGGTAGCGAGTGCGGAGCTTGGAATCTTAGCGGGGGCAGATAGGATTGAAGGCACACTTTTTGGCAATGGCGAACGCACAGGGAATGTGGATATTATCACCCTAGCGTTAAATCTCACCACACACGGCGTAGATCCCAAACTTGATTTTAGCAATCTCCCCCAAATTTGCGATGTGTATGAATCTGTAACCAAAATGCAAGTCTATGAACGCCAACCCTATGCCGGAAAGCTTGTCTTTGCCGCCTTTTCTGGCTCTCATCAAGACGCTATTGCAAAAGGTATGGCGTATCACAAAGAGAAAAATCTTAGCACTTGGAGTGTGCCTTATCTCCCGCTTGACCCGCAAGATGTGGGGCGAGTGTATGAAAGCGATGTGATACGCATAAACTCACAAAGCGGTAAGGGCGGTATTGCCTACATTTTGCACGAGCATTATGGGGCGAACTTGCCGCCACTTTTTAGAGAGGAGTTTTCCTACTATATTAAGGATATTTCGGATAAAGCACATAAGGAGCTTAGCCCAAGTGAGATATGTGCGATTTTTGAAAAGGATTTTGTGAATGTTGCGGAGTTTTTAGAGATAGGTGAGTTTGCTTTTGAGACAAAAGAAAATGAATGCGAAGTGCGTATAGAGCTAGTCAAACCGCAAAAAAAGAGCATAGATTCTAAAGGAAATGGGCGACTTGATAGCGTGGCAAATGCGTTAAGAGAGCATTTAAACCTAAGCTTTGATATACTAGATTACAGCGAACACGCTTTGAAAAATGGCTCAAATGCTAAGGCGATAGCCTATGTGCAGATTGAATCTAATGGTAAAAAATACTTTGGAGCGGGGATTGATAATGATATTATCAAAGCTTCAGTGTATGCGTTAGTCAGTGCGTTAAATCGTGCATTAGAATAAATGTTAATATTAGGATCTTATATGCAGAAAAAGCTCTACTCTTCTACCTTGCTTTTTCTTATTTGCTTTGCTTTTTCTGCGTGTAGCAGTGTATATTATTCTGCAGATTGATCCCCAAGCAAACTTTAATATGCAAGAACCGCTCACAATATTTTACAAACAAGACCTCAACATAGCAGAGAAAAAATCTATCCTTTTGCTGGGACAAATTATGGTGGAAGAGGGTTATTTCATTACTGGATTCAACATAGAACGGGTTGATACACGCTGTTTTATAACCTTTGTTCCACATACATACTTACAAAAACACGCGAGAAGCCACACAACCTTTAATACAACTAGCAACAGCACCTATATACCCGGTGTTTATAATGGTAATGGATATAATCCCGGACATATAGTTACAACAACTAAAACAACACCGCATACGCATTACTATACGGAAGATGTGCTTTACCAGCAGATAGGAATGAGTTTAAGTTGTCTAGAAAACAACAAAAAAAATAGAATCTGGTTTGGTTTTGTATCCGTTGAATATGATATTTATAAAAAACATCAAGACGATATTCTAAGGCACCTAGTAAGTCTCATATTTAAAGAATTTGAAGGCGATGTGTATCTTTTTAACCTTCGTAAAAAAAACACAACAACCTCAACAAAATTTTAAAGATATATTTTAACTAAAAGAGTATATTAATGAGAAGACATTGCCTAATGCTAAACACGATACTTTACCCTTGCAAATAAGGTATCATCATTTAGAGCATTTACATCAACAAAAGGAGCTTGTATGCAAACACTACTTATTTTTTCACACACATTTTGGAAAGATTCTAAAGTCAATAGGGCGTTATTAGAATCTGCTAAAACACTCTCAAATGTGAAGATTCACAATCTCAATGAGAGCTATAAAGACGGCGTGATAAATGCCGAAAATGAAGTGGCATTACTCAAAGATTCACAAAAAATCATCTTTCAATTTCCGCTGTTTTGGTTTAGCACACCTGCGCTTATGAAAGAGTGGCAGGATAGGGTTTTGACACATATTTTATATGGCAAAGATTCTAAGCTACTGCAAGGCAAAAAGTTTCAAATCATTACGACTTTAGGCGGGGCAAAAGATAGCTATGATGGGCATCACGGATATAGCCTTAATACGATTTTAAGCCCACTCACAAGTGCGTTTAAGTATTGTGGCTGCGAGATTTTGGAATCTTTTGCTATCTTTAGTGCAAAGGTAGATACACTGCCTATGCAAGAGTATTTAGAGACATTACAAAATGATAAACAACAATCAGTAAGGAGCAAAATATGGGAATGACAATGAGTCAAAAAATCTTAGCTGATAGAGCGGGATTAAAATCTGTCAAAGCAAATGATTTGATACGAGCAAAGCTAGATATGGTGCTAGGCAATGACATTACCACGCCTGTGGCAATCAACGCCTTTAAACAAGCTAAATTCACACAAGTTTTTGATAAAAACAAAATCTCACTTGTAATGGATCACTTCGCACCAAATAAGGACATAAAAGCCGCTACACAATCTCAGCAATGCCGCTGTTTTGCTAATGACTTTGATATTAAGCATTACTATGATGTGGGGAATATGGGGGTAGAACACGCCCTTTTGCCTGAACAAGGCATTGTAACCATCGGTGATTTGATTATCGGGGCAGATTCTCACACCTGCACTTATGGGGCGTTGGGCGCGTTTAGCACGGGGGTTGGAAGCACGGATATGGCTGTGGGTATGGCGACAGGCGAGGCGTGGTTTAAAGTCCCAAAGGCGATGAAGTTTAATCTCAAAGGCAAACTCCGCCCTTATGTGAGTGGCAAAGATGTGATTTTACATATCATCGGTAAAATCGGCGTTGATGGGGCGTTGTATAAAAGTATGGAGTTTAGCGGGGAAGGGCTAAAAAACTTAACCATTGATGATAGGCTTTGCATTGCGAATATGGCGATTGAAGCGGGAGCGAAAAATGGTATTTTTGAAGTTGATGACATTACGATTGAATACGCTAAGGGACGCACGAGCAAGGAGTTTAGAATCTACAAGGCTGATGAAGATGCAGAGTATGAAGAAGTCTTTGATATTGAGCTAGATTCCATAGATCACACCGTGGCATTTCCGCATTTGCCTGAAAATACGAGAGAAAGAGAGCAGTGGGGCGAGATAAAGATAGATCAAGTTGTCATCGGCTCTTGCACCAATGGTAGGCTAAGCGATATGGAAGTGGCAGCAAATATTCTAAAGGATAAAACAATAGCAAAAAATACGCGTTGTATCATCATTCCCGCTACGCAACATATCTATTTAGAGTGTATTAATCGTGGGTATTTAGAGACTTTTATCAAAGCTGGAGCGGTAGTATCTACGCCTACTTGTGGTCCTTGCCTTGGCGGACATATGGGAATCTTAGCGGCAAATGAAAAATGCGTCTCTACCACAAATCGCAACTTTGTAGGCAGAATGGGGCATACTACAAGCGAAGTGTATCTTAGCTCCCCTGAAGTAGCGGCTGCTAGTGCAGTAAGGGGGATTCTAAGCTCCCCGCAAGATGTTATGTAATGTGGATTACTCGCAAAAGGAGATTAAGAAAATGAAAGCACAAGGATTTATCCATAAATACGGCGATAATGTAGATACTGATGTGATTATTCCAGCAAGGTATCTCAACACCGCAGACCATAGGGAGCTTGCAAGTCATTGTATGGAGGATATTGATAAGGATTTTGTGAAAAAGGTGAGAAGCGGCGATATTATGGTTGGCGGATGGAACTTTGGCTGCGGGAGTAGCCGAGAACACGCACCAATTGCGATTAAGGCAAGTGGCATAAGCTGCATTATCGCAAAAAGCTTTGCTAGAATCTTTTATCGCAATGCGATTAATATCGGCTTAGCGATTATTGAATCTGAAGAGATAGCAGACTTCCTGCAAGATGGCGATAGTGTAAGCATTGACTTTGATAAAGGTGAGATTATAGAATCTAAAAGTGCTAAAAGCTTTAGCACAACGCCCTTTCCGCCCTTTATACAAGAGATTATCAATGCAAATGGGTATTTGAACTGGATAGCAAAGAATAAGAAGTAAGGTTTGGGTTTATTTCTAAAACCTTAGATTCTAAAAGAGATGTTTCACACTATGGCTAAATCATACAAAAACACTACTGCGGAAGTATCTTGTGATGATTTTGTGGGTTGTCAAAGTGGAGGCGAAGGGAGTTTGCTGAACGCAAATGACCGAGCCAACACTGCAGACTCCCGCAAAAGCACACAAGAGACAACGCAGCAACAAAGGAGAGAGAATGAAAAAACAAATAGCAGTAATACAGGGCGATGGTATCGGCAGAGAAGTCATCACACAAGCCCTAAAGGTGTTAGATTCTATAAAAAAAGCATATAAGCACGAGTTTGTGTATAAGGAAGTCTTAGCGGGTGGCTGTGCGATTGATGCTTGTGGGGAGTGTTTGCCTAAGGAAAGCTTGGAAGTTTGTAAGAGTAGTGATAGCGTTTTGCTAGGGGCGGTTGGCGGTCCAAAATGGGATAAAGAGCCAAGCCATAACCGCCCAGAATCCGCCCTTTTACGACTTAGAAAGGAGCTAGGTGTATTTGCTAATATCCGCCCAGCCACACTTTTGCCGGAGCTAAAAAATGCTAGTCCGCTAAAAAGCGAGATTTTACAAAAAGGTATTGATTTTGTTATCGTGCGTGAGCTTGTGGGTGGAGCGTATTTTGGTAGGCATTTGTGTGAGGAGAGAAATGGCGAAAAAGTCGCTACCGATGAGATGAGCTATACACAATCTCAAATTGAATCTATCGCAAAAGTAGGCTTTGAAATCGCACAAAAAAGAAAGAAAAACCTTGTGTCCGTGGATAAGGCAAATGTGTTAGCCTCATCGCGTTTATGGCGTGAAGTGGTGGAAAATGTGGCAAAAGATTATCCCGATGTAAGTCTAAGCCATATGTATGTGGATAATGCGGCAATGCAGATTTGCCGCGTCCCTAGTGCTTTTGATGTGATTTTAACGGAAAATATGTTTGGGGATATTTTGAGCGATGAAGCAAGTGTCATCACAGGCACTATTGGCGTAATCCCCTCTGCCTCACTCTCTCAAGGCACTTTAGGGCTATATGAGCCAATCCACGGCAGCGCACCGGATATTGCCGGACAAGACAAAGCAAATCCTATTGGCACGATTTTATCCGTGGCGATGATGTTAGAGCTTTCATTTGGGCTAAAGCAAGAAGCACAAGCGGTGCGAAATGCGGTGAATCTTGCCTTGAAAGAAGGCTATCGCACAGGCGATATGATGGATAAAGATTCAAAGCTGATAGGCTGTGAAAAAATGGGAGATATTATCAGCGGGTTTGTAGGCTAAATGAAACTTGATAGAGAATCTTAAAGGCAAGAATCTTCCTTTTTGGGATTTAAGATTCTGCAAGTTTAGTCCAAAGCCTTATCCTGTATAGCCTTATATATCATTGTATTTGTCTTATGTGTGAAAAATGTATCATTACCCTTATGCGTATCGCTTAAAATCGCTAGAATCTTGCCCGGATAGGTCAAATCATCGCGTTGATAAAACATCTCTAAAAACTTCCCCTTGCTGACTTTGATATTGCCTAAACTTGGATCAGCCAAATACACATAATGAGAATCTGTCCCTTTATATACGCTAAAATGCTCCATATCTCGCACATTGACATAAATAATCACTGGAATTTGCAATTTTGTCAATGTTTCAAAGTCTAAAGCCAAGCCCTGTGTGCGAAACCCCTTGCTTTGTGCAAAAAGTGCTAAATCACTAAAAGAAAGATGAGCTTTTTCCCTTAGATCATTATCTACTTCAATCTCACGCTTTTTATCCGTGCTAATGCCCTTATGCGAAAGTAAAAAGTCCAAAATCTCACGCTCACTTACCTCCACATCATAAAAATAACTCATAACACTTGAAAGCGAAGCTGCCCCGCAACTATAATCATACTTTTGACGCGTGAGATTCTCATCTCTTAGTTCAATCCAAGAACGCAAAGGCTTTGTGATATAGAAAGGTTCATTATAGAGTGAATGAGCCTTTGCCCCACTTACAAAAAGCCACAAAAACAACAAGATTCTAAAATAATACATTAGATTCTATATGAAAGCATAAGCGAAAGCGTATCGCTTGAATAAAACGCACTATTGAAGCTTTCCGCACTTGCAAAAAGAATGAGACGGGATTTTATCTCATATGCCACACCAAAAATATAGCCCACAGATGAGCTTTGTGCTTGGATTCTATCATTCATATAAGCCCTTGTGCTGTATTGATACCGCACTCCAGCATTAAGCGACACAAATGGGTTTATGGCAAAATACACTATTGGACTAAGAGAATATACATCAGCCTGATTCAAATGAATATTTTCAAAATCTTGTGAGAGATTGAATCTTGCATTAGCTTGGAGCAAAAACACAAGCGGATCAATCGTATAAAAGCTAAGGGCAAAAGCCGAATATCCCTTGCTATACTGCCACGCACTTTGTGTTTGGGACAAGTATGTCTTATTAGCTACATCAGCACTTCCTCCAAGAAGTAAAGCGGGGAATCTCCCCTCTTGCTTTGCTTGAATGATAAAGCCTAATGCAAATGAGTTAAAATCCGCCCTTTGCTGTGTGCTAAAGCTATGATTTATTTCAAAAAGGCTTTGCTGCCAAAACGCATTTAAAGTGCTAAAAACTTCCACTCTTTTCATAATGCCATAACGAGCTTGAAGCGAAAAATTTAAATAATCTTGATGTAGTTTGCTATGAATAGGCACACTGATGACACTACCATTTTGCTGTGGCATTTGCACGACATCAAGCTGTGAATGATGGATATTAATGTAGCTAAGATTCCCTAGAATCTTAAATTGCGAAGTTTTGGTAAAAATTTCATCAACACTTACAGGCTTGGCACAAAGGAGCAAAGCCCAAAAAGACAATACTCCTTATAATACGCCTAAAGCCAAGCATAGACATTTTACAATCCTCTAAAGCCAAATTCCAGCATTCCTACGAGATTACTAGAGCTTGGATAGCCCTGTGTGCTATCGCTATAATATGCAGCATTGAGATTTTGATACTTGCCGATGAGCTTAGTGTAAAAAGCCGTGCTATCGCTTAGATTCCGCACAAAGCCCACACTCGCACTTAACACATAACTCTTGGAAAAATCTTTCTCAATATATGAGGTTTTCTCCGCAATAGAATATGATGAATCCCCTGTGCTAAAAGCATATCCCGCAGAATACTCTAGCTTTGCGACATTCCCTAGTGGCAATGCCCCCTCAATCTCCGCTCCAAGCAAACTAAGATGACGACTTAAGCCATTTTTGCTATCGTGATTGTTACGCTCTGTGAGAAGATTGATATAAAGTGGTGCATTCACTCCTGCGATATTTACACCAACCTTAACATACTGATCAGAAATCACAAAGCCAGCAGATTCTGCAACGCCAAGCACTTGTGAAGCTTTACTCTGTCCTCCGCCAAGGCGAACGCCAAAAATCGTATGCACACGATTGAAAAACTCCCAGCCAAATTCACCGCCTACATACGCTCCAGCACTGCTGATATTTTCACCCCCAAAGTCATAATACACCCCGCCAATACCCGCTTGTCCAAAAAACTTAGAGTTTTGAGAATCTGCAAGGGCTATACTATGAATGCAAACAAATATGCTTGTGAGAAACAAAATTTTAGCTACTCGCATTTGTATTACTCCTTACTATTAGATAACGCATTTCATAGAAACATACAAGCCCCAAATATTTAAGATGTATTTAGGGCTTTGAGAAAAGAAAAAGTAGAAGTAGGATTACCACCAATTATTATCTTCGCCGATGTTGTATATCAAATCAGCACCAGCAATAATTGCACTTACAGCACCCCAAAACTCTCCCTTAGTCTCTTTCATCTCATTTTCACTAAGCACTGCTACATTAACATTTTGTGTTGTGCCAAAAAGAAGTTCAGAATCTGTTTTATTTAATGTGCTAGATTCTGTTGCAATAAGAGAGCTTATACTCAAACTAGAAACCAAAGCCAATGAAACCAAAAACTTGTTCATAAGAACTCCTTTAATGAAAGATTTTTGTTATATTAAAATCAATATAACAAATTCATTGTAGGTGTTAAAAGTAAATTATATTTTGTATGAGTGTTTTTTTTTTGTTATGGGTAGAAAGGTAACAAGAGAGATTCTAAAAAGCGTGAAAATAGAATCTTAGAATCGCTTTTTATATTCTTTCAAAGATTCTAAAACAAGGATTTAAATGCTCTTAATGCCCTATTATAAAGCTTTGTGAGCTTTTATTCATATCTTGTTTAAATCTAAAGCGATATATCCCATAGATAAAAAGGATAAGTGTTAAGCTAAGGAATAAGACATTCAATGTATAGAGAATCTTCGCAATGGATATAAAATTTAAATCATAATCATATAGATTCTGAGGTATCATTGTCATTGCCACATCAAAAAAGCATAGCCAAAGGTAAAATAAAGTCCAAGGCAAAGCAATAGTGAGCATAGCTAGAGCTTTTCTCTCCGCAAGGAATGATAAATACCAAAGATATGGACTAAAGAAAATCAAGCTCAGTATAGCAATGATCAAATTACTGAATATATTTTCGTATTCAATCCAGCCAAACATAGAAAATAAGACAAGAATATTACTCCCTATGATATGTTCTTCTACAATGGTAAATAACACCGCAAGGATAAAAAGTGTCTTTGTCCTATCAAGGGATAATTTTAAAAAACCATACATCATAAGAATAGCAGGGAGTATCCATAAAAAGATAACAAAAGCCACTACAATTTCGCTTGAATAGCTTAAAAAAGGATAGATACAAATTTGCAGTAGCTTAATGATTGCAGAGGCGATTAAAGCCTTTTTGGCAATTTTAAGATGTGAATCACACATCTAAGTGCTTCACATCTTTAGCGTGTTCTTGGATATAGGCTCGTCTTGGCTCTACCTCATCGCCCATAAAAAGTGTGAAAATCTCATCAGTATCCGCATCATTATCAATCTTCACACGCAAAAGTGTGCGGTTTGCGGGTGTCATTGTGGTTTCCCACAGCTGATCTGGATTCATCTCTCCTAAGCCTTTGTAGCGTTGGATATAGGCATCTTTTTTCGCACTCTCTTCAATCTTTTCTAAAAACGCAATAAGATCTTCGCCCTTTAAAAAGTCTAAATCCCTATCGGCGATTTTTTGATAAATAAATCGTGCTTCTTGGAAGAAATTATCCATAAACAAGCTATCATTAATGCCTAGCTCCACAAGCCCTACTTTTGTCTGCACATACAGCGTGATTTGCTCTTCACTTGTAATTTTATTTAAAATATTGCATTCTTTGGCTTGGAGATAAGATTCTATATTTTGGCTAAGCTCATTTAAAGCGAGATTATCTAAACGCTCATTTTCCACAAGATAACGCACCACATCAATCATAGGATAGCGTTTCTCAAGCTCTTTTAAGATAGAGCGATAATGAGCGATAAATTTCAGCACTTCTAAAAGCTCTTTATTCCCAATACCCTCAAAGCTAAAATTCCCAATACCATTTTCTACAAGATATTCACTCAACGCCCTTTCATCTTTGAGATAAATCTCTGTCTTGCCCTTTTTGTAGCGATAAAGTGGGGGCTGGGCAATGTAGATATGTCCATTTTCTACTAAAGGCTTTAAATAGCGATAGAAAAATGTCATTAAAAGCGTTTGGATATGGCTACCATCGACATCAGCATCTGTCATAATGATAATTTTATGATAGCGGAGCTTCTCTAAATTAAACTCATCGCCAATTCCACAGCCAAAAGCGGTAATCATATTTTTAATCTCATCACTTTTTAAAATCTTATCAAGGCGAGATTTTTCCACATTGAGAATCTTCCCACGCAATGGTAAAATAGCCTGAAAAGCTCTATCACGTCCTTGCTTTGCACTACCACCAGCACTATCACCCTCTACAAGATAAATTTCAGATTCTCTAGGATCCTTACTTTGACAATCTGCTAACTTACCCGGTAATGTCCCCACTGAAAAGCTTTCTTTCTTGCGTGTAAGGTCTCGTGCTTTTTTTGCTGCTTCACGCCCACGAGCTGCCATAATGGCTTTTTGCATAATGATTCTAGCTTCTGTTGGATTTTCTTCAAAGAATTTAGCAAGTTTTTCATAAGTGAGCTTTTGGACTATGGGCTTTACAAACGCACTACCTAGCTTTCCTTTTGTCTGTCCCTCAAACTGCGGATCAATGACTTTTGTAGAGATAATGGCTACAAGCCCCTCACGCACATCATCACCTGTAACTTTAGAATCTTTTTCTCGTGCGTTGGCGTTAGCTTCAATATAATTCATAATCGCACGGCTTAGCCCCGCTCTAAATCCCGCCTCGTGTGTCCCACCATCAGGCGTTCTAATATTATTTACAAAGCTTAAAACTTTCTCATCATAGCCCTCATTATAAGCTAGGGCAATTTCTACTTCAGTTTCTTGCTCTAATGCTTCAAAGCTGATAATTGAAGAGACTAAAGGCTTTGTATTCACATCTTGGATAAATTGCTTTAAACCCCCATCAAAATGATAAGATTCTTCTTGTCCTGTGCGTTCATCTTTAAAATGAATAGTGATATTGTGATTAAGATATGCCATTTCTTTGAATCTGCGAGTAAGGATTTGCGAATCAAACTCTAGCACTTCCATTACCTCACCATCTGGGTAAAATTCTATAGTCGTGCCGTGCTCTTTTGTCTCACCGATAATCTCTAGCTCACTTTGTGGAATCCCTTGTGCAAACTCTTGGCGGTAGATATGCCCATTTTTCTTAATCGTCATAATAAGCTTTTTGGATAGGGCATTTACCACAGATACACCTACCCCGTGTAACCCTCCAGAGACTTTATAAGTATCTTGGTCAAACTTCCCTCCAGCGTGAAGAGTGGTTAGCACAAGTGTGGCAGCAGGGAGATTTTCAGTTGGGTGAATATCTACGGGAATCCCGCGTCCATTGTCTTCAATAATCGCACTGCCTTCCATTGTGAGTGTAATATTGATTCTATCGCAATGCCCTGCCATAGCTTCATCTACGGAGTTATCCACAACTTCATAAATCATATGATGCAATCCACCAGAGTTTGTATCGCCAATATACATTCCGGGGCGTTTTCGCACCGCTTCTAAGCCTTTTAAAACTTTAATATTACTTGCTTGATATTCTTTTTTTTCCATAATAAACTCCAAGGACAGATAAAAGTTGAGCTGTGATTCTTAGAGAATCACAGGCATAATCACAGTTGAGAAGTTTTCACTCATTACGATAAATGGCGTGTTTGGCTCATTGATACAGAAAGTAAATTCATTTCCATCAATTTGTGAGAGAAAATCAAGGATATATTTAGAGTTGATCCCCAAAGTTAAAGATTCTATACCTGTTTGTGTTTCAATCTGTGTGGAAGCCTCTCCACTTTCTTCATTCAAAGATTCAAAAAGCACTTCATTTGGCGAAAGGGTAATCTTAATATTATTTGCAAGGGATTTGACAAATTGCAGGGCATCAACAAATTTATCTTTTGGTAAAAGAATCTTATGCTTAAATTCTTTAGGAATGATTTTCTCATAATCAGGGAATTTTCCATTAATAAGCTTTGTGTAGAAAGTGTATTCATTGTTTTTCAAAATAAGATGTGTAGGGTTATGATAAATCTCAAGATGATCTATAAAGAGCCTAGAAATTTCACTGATTGCCTTTTTAGGAATGATAAGGGAAAGGGCGTTAATAGATTGACTTTTATATTCAATCACAGCTAGGCGGCGTGTGTCAGTAGCGACAAAATTAAATCCATATTCTTTAATGTCAAGCAAAGAGCCATTAAGCTCGTATTTTGGATTATTTGTATCTACTGCGGGATTAATCCTTTTAAGTGAAGTTAGGAATTTTTGAGCTTCTATGTTAATTTGTGCGTTATTATCATACTCTGGGAATCTAGGAAACTCATCAGCATTAAACATAGGAAGTTTTGTGCGTGAGCGTCCTTGTGAAATGTGAAGTGTATCATCTTTTGCTTCAAGGTTTATATCACCATCTTTTAATCGTTTAATAATATCTAGAATCTGCTTCCCATTTGCTGTGGCATTCCCTTGAGCTTGAGGCTGGATATTAATATGAGATTCTAGCCAAATCTCATAATCAGTGGCTTTAAGGATAAGCTTATCATCTTTTGCTTCAAAGCAAATGTGAGATGTGATTTGTGATCTATCTCTTTTATCAAGGAAATTTTGGCAATTTGTGAGTGCTGTTTCAAGCAAACTTTTGGGAAGTGAGATTTTCATAAAATGTCCTTTAAAATATAGATTTAAAAGTAGGGGTAGTAGTAGAAGTGAAAATGTGAAAAAGCACTTCTAAACCGCCTAGAGCTTTATTTTAATGTGTGAATAACGCGTGTAGTTATATCACAAAATTTCCCGTTGATTATAGCTAAAAATCCTTATTTTTGCCTAATTTTTCATACTTTTGGCGTTTTTTGGTGTGGGTAAAGGAGCAGATTCTTATTTGTGTAACCTAACATTACAAGCTTTTGTTATAATCTTGGGTTCAACTTAAGAGAGATTAAAGGGAAAAAAGTATGGATTTTAAAGTGAGCTTTGTAAGTGGGAGAATGCTTATAAAGCTTCAAGGGGCGTGCGATTACTCACTTGATAAGAAGTCTAAAGATTCTCTTGCTAAGCTTATTAGCACAAATGAAAGAATTACCTTTGATTTTTTGGAAGTTACAAAGGTAGATTTTGTATTTTGTGCGTTTCTTTATGGGCTTTTAGAGGGGAAAGATTATGAGATTCTAAACGCAGAAAGTCAAGTGAAAGAGATTTTTCAAAGTGTGGTTGAATCTCTGCCAAAACTTGAAGATTCTAAGATTCAATCACATTCTATGTTTTATGGTGCTTTGCTTGATTTTGGAAAATTTTGTGAGAGATTCTACCAAAGTAGCCTTGATTTTTTAAATTTTTGCGGAATGTGCTTATTTTATTTTTTTCGCTCCTGTGGGAATCTTAGGCATTTTAAGCTTGGCTCTATAATGTATCATATTAATGAATCTGGCTTTAAAGCTTTGCCTGTGGCGTTGCTTACAGCTTTTATTGTGAGCTATGCCATTGCATTACAAGGGGTGTTGCAGCTAGAAAAAATGGGTGTGCCTTTAATGAGTGTGGAGATTGTGGCAAAGCTCTCTTTGCGTGAAATGGGACCTTTTATCTTAGCTATTGTAATAGCTGGGAGAAGCTCATCATCTTTTGCCGCTCAAATTGGTGTGATGAATCTCACTGAAGAAAATGACGCATTAAAAACGATGAATCTTAGCCTGTTTGATTACATCATATTACCTAGAATCTTAGCTCTAGTCATTATTATGCCTTTGCTTGTATTTTTAGCTGATGCGGTAAGTTTATTTGCGTGTTTTCTTGCGATTAATATGCAAACAGGCTTAGATTTTATGCAGTATTTGGAGCGATTTTATGAGTATGTGAGTATTGAAAATTTTTGGGTTGGTGTGATAAAAGCTCCATTTTTTGGTGCGGCGGTGGCACTTGTAGGGTGCTTTCGTGGGCTGTATGTCAAGGGCGATACTGAATCTGTGGGGATTGAGACGACTAAAAGTGTAGTGAATGCGATTTTTTGGGTGATTTTAATCAATGCGATTTTTTCAATTATCACTACGAGGTTAAATATATGAGTATTATTCGTGTTGAAACGCTTTATACGCAGTATGGGGAGAATATTATTCACAATGGGATTAGCTTTGCTGTGAAAAAAGGTGAAATCTTTGGAATCTTAGGCGGTAGTGGCAGTGGCAAAAGCACCTTATTAAAAAATATGCTTTTTTTAGAAAAGCCTAGAAGTGGTAAAATTGAATTTTTTAATGAAAATATTTGGGACATAGCAGAATCTAAACGGGATAGAATCTTAAATCGCTGTGGCGTGATGTTTCAGTTTGGGGCGTTGTTTTCTTCTATGAATGTTTTAGATAATGTCGGCTTTTTACTCACGCAAAAAAGTCATTATGACAATACTACAATAGAGCGTTTATCAAGAATGTGGCTTGATTTAGTAGGATTAGATTCTAAAGTAGCAGATAAATACCCCTATGAGCTATCCGGGGGAATGAAAAAGCGTGTAGCTCTCGCTCGGGCATTGGCATTAAGCCCTGATATTTTATTTTTAGATGAGCCTACAAGTGGGCTTGATTTACAAAGTGCGGAGCGGTTTGATAGACTGATTTTAAAGCTGAAAGAAATGCTAAAAATTACCATTGTGATGGTAACGCACGATTTAGATTCTATAAAAGATAGTGTGGATAGGCTAATTTTGCTAGAAGATAAGGCAATAGTGTTTGAAGGGAGTTTAGATGAGCTTTACACCCAAAAGAAGAAGGGCTTTACTCAAGCTAAGATATTCTCTGGCAAAAGGGGAGAGCGATTTTGGCACGATTTTGATGAGCGGGATTTGCATAAGACTAAGTTAAACTAGGAGTGAGATATGGAAAGAAATGTGCGGTATGTGTGGATTGGAGCGATATTTTTTATAATTTTAATCTTAATGATTCTCTTTGTGCTGTGGCTTAATCGCTTTGAGTTAGATTCAGCAAAATATACGCGATATTACGCATATAGTGCCGATGAGGTAAGTGGAGTGGGGGCAAATACGCCCATTCGCTATAAGGGTATAAGTGTCGGCAGGGTGCAGTCTGTAGGGTTTAAAGATATAAAAAGTGGGGTTATTGCTATTACTATACTTATAGATTCAAAGCTTGAGATAAAGCAAAATGCTAAAGTTATCGTGGCTTCACAAGGACTAGCCGGGGCAAATTATCTTTCACTCATTCAGGGTGAAGGCGAGATATTACAAGCTGATGAAGATGGTAATAAAGTCATTATGCTTGATAAGGGAGGGTTGGATAAGATTCTAGGTAAGGCTGGGGAGATTAGTGAAGATATAACCGCCCTACTTACCAACCTTAACCGCACTTTTAATGAAGAAAATCTTAATAATCTTACAGAGATGATAAAGGAGCTACGAAGTAGCACAAACTCCCTAGCAAGTCTTAGCGCACAAATGGATAAAAATATGAAAAATGGTGAATATAATGTGCGTGAGATTCTCACTCCTACGCTGTTGCAGTTGCAGGGGAGTTTGCAAGATATGAGCAGGTTTTTTAACACAGCCACGCGTTTTGTGGATAAGGTGGATAAAAATCCTTATGATAGTCTTTTTGGCAAACAAAATGACAAATCTAAATAAGGGGATTAAATGAGTAAAAAATATAGAATCTTAGGGCTTGGAATAGTAGCTATACTTACGCTTAGTAGCTGTGTAGATGTGAAAATCGCCTCACAGATTCCAAAGGTAATATACTTTAGTTTGCAAAAGCTTCAAACTCAAGCAAATCAGGTGAGTCAAGCAAATGACGCAAAGTGCAAGGCTAATAAAGGCAAAATCGGGCTATTGCAAGTGAATGCTAATGCACCTTTTAATGATACGGCTATTATTTTACACAACGCACAAACACTGCAAATAAGTGAATTAGAGCATAAAAAATGGGTAGATTCCCCAAACAAAATGTTAGAATCTAATCTCTTACAAGCTTTAGAGCAAAACTGCTTTCAAGTGGCAATCTCGCCCTTTGGCACGCAAAAATTAAATAAGATTCTAAAGCTCTCTTTGCTTGGCTTACAAGTGGTAGAAGATGGCGGTAAATACAAGGCTCAAATGAGTGTGTTTTATGAAGTGCTGAATACTTCAACGACACAAAGCAGCAAAAGTGGCATTATCACGCAAGAAGTGGCATTGCAAAGCCTAGAAGATGAAAATTTTGCTAAAAATTTTGTAAAAATAAATGAGCTTGTGATAGACAAGCTCTTAAAACAACTCTAAAGGCTCTAAAATAGAATTTAGCTTATAGATTCTATCTTTTGCCTATTCAAAAATAGAATCTTAGCCACCTCCCACAACACACCAAAAGAGAGTAGGATAAGAAACACACTCAATCTAGGGAAAAATATAAAATCCGCCATTAAGCCCACAAAGCTTAAGGCAAATAAGACATTATATCGCCAAAACAGCCCCAACAGCACAAAGCTAAAAAGAATGATAAAAAATACACAGATTTCCATTACCCCCCAAAGGCTATAAGCATAACTATTTAGGGCTGTATGGAGATATTGCATACAAAATAAAATCATAGCACTAAAACAAAGCACAAGATAAAGCCTAAGATGAGTAAAGCCTTGATACTTAGAATCTGCTCCTGTGTGTTTTGTGAGAAGAAACAAAAACAGCAAAACAAAGGACATAACAAAATAGCCAAGCAGAGAATCAAAGCTAAGTGTCGTGTAGGAAGGATTGTATGCAAACTCGCCAAAAAAGTGCAAATAATCAAAAGCTTTAAAAACTAAAATCCCCACATATATGCTAAATAATACAAGCAAGAGTAAAGCAAAACGCTCTATTTTGAGCCTTTGCAAACTTAAGCTAAGAGAGAAGCCAAGTAACGCCACAGCACCCTTGCCTAACGCAAAAAATGCAATGCCATTAAAGAATAAGCCTAGAAAGATTAGCCCACTGATACTGCCGCATATCCATAGTTTAGAAAATAGCCTTATAAACTTCCCAAAGAAGCTTTCACTCTCGCTAAAAAATCTCACGCAATAAAAGCCAATCATCGCAAAAATATAAAATGCAATAGCATTAAAAATACCACTATATAAAAACATATATCCATTATCAAAAAAATAGTCATTCACTATACAATCATATATCCATATTATGCCAAGAACCCCCACAAACGCCTTTTGCCTTATATGCCATATTAAAAGTGGCAAAAAACAGAGCATAGCGGGTATAATCGTTGCCTCTTTTTCAATATCTGCAAAGCGATATGGATATATACTTAAAGCTGTAATCATATATGTCAAAACACCATATGCGGCTATAAAGAGCCAGATTTTCATATATGTCCCACTATATTGCCATAGCCCCAAAAGCACAAGCCCCATTCCACCATAAAACATATAAAGAAAACAAACAGAATATTCATAAGCATAGATAAAATTTACCACAGGACTAAAGCCTATAAGCAAAAATCCCGCACTTATAAGCCCAATGCTTATAAGCATTTTTTTAGAATCTTGGTTAAATTGTTTTATGTCTAAAACTTTTGTGAGATTTGGCAAAAGGATAATGCTATAAAACAAGCCTATAAAAGTCCCCACCACAGCAAGCAAAGCCATAAGAAATTCTATTTCATACTCTGTATTTTCAAGCATTATCCACATACACACCATAAGGATTGTAAGAATCACAAGAGAGATGTAAAAATATTTTGGCGTAATAAAGCGGATAAATAAGCTTGAAAAGTAAGAGAAGTTAGAATCTGTGGAATGAGCAGATTCTTCTATTAATTCCTTATGCAAAGTCTTTAGCCTTTTAGCTGTGATTCTTACATTGAGTGCAAAAAGCATAAAGCCACCTATAAGGACTATAATCGCCATTATGATAACAATACCATTGACAATGTTAGAATCTATAAAGTCAAGCAATGGCAATATCGCCCCTAAGCTCCTGCCTAAAAACGCCACCAAAATGACTTGTGCAAAAATCACCCGCCAATATCTTTCACTCTCCATTAAGCTAAGGCTTTTAAATCTTATAAGATCATCTAGCTCAAATCTTAGCTCTCTAAAAAGCATTGCCAAAGCCCTAAAAGGCGAAAGGATAGATTGTTTTAATGCCGACATAAGAGTTCCTTAAAAATGTGAAATGTTTAAGATGTAGAGTGTGGATTATACATTAAGTGTTTAAATTTTTTTGTCGTTGTGAGAATCTAGGAAAGCAAAATTGTAGTAAGTTTTTTGTCATATTGAGCGTGAGCGAAGTATCTATTCTAAAATTCTAAGTTTTTTATTTTTTCTTTTAAGGTGGCGGGACACTTCTGCCCGCCTTGAATCCGATTTTATGCACCACGAAGCAGGCGAGAGTAAGGATTCACGCTTTGTGTGTAACATTGATTTTTGAGATTCTGCCAACGCAGAATCTAAAGCAGATTCTACAATTGCTAAAGTGGCAAAGCACGACTTTGTCACCATAAAATTAAATCGCACGAAGTGCCTCCACTTAAAGCGTTGTAGGGGTGGGGGATTTATAAGGGGGAGGGAGCGACTTCGCAATTTAAGCCCCTCCCCCTTATATAAAAAAAAATAAAAAAAGAATGGATATTTTAGAATAAAGATTTTACAGGAGATTTTTCGCCTTTTTCAAAGACTCACACGAGCGAAGCTCTTGCCCACACTTGCAAATATGACAAGATTCTAAAACTTTAAAAAGAGAGAAAATAAGAAACAAGATTAAAAA
Source organism: Helicobacter magdeburgensis (assembly GCF_000765825.2). Lineage (GTDB taxonomy): Bacteria > Campylobacterota > Campylobacteria > Campylobacterales > Helicobacteraceae > Helicobacter_C > Helicobacter_C magdeburgensis. Next base: position 66,624 of record NZ_JRPE02000003.1, on the reverse strand, counting down.
AGAAACAGATTTTAGAATCTAAGATTACCCTTATTCCCCTTGCTGTATTAGGCAAAATAAAGACTAGATTCTAATGCGTGGGGGGTTGGGCTATGCAGTCTTTGAAAATAAACTTATGCTCTTCTGGCAAAGATTCAAATATCGCTAAAGCTAAAGCGCGAATCTCCCAAAGCGCAGACTTTGAGCTTCTAAGGGATAGGAAATTTTGCAAACTTCTAGCATTGATAGAAAAGCTAAGCTCCGTGCGGTAAGATTCGGGCATAGCAAATTTAGCAAGGTCATTGCTGATATTTTCACTTAGAATCTGGCGTAAATTTTCTAGGGCGTGAATGGAGGCGTGATTCACCCTTTCACTACTTGTAAAGACGATAAATTTTTCCGCCCTTTGTGTATTTATCTCATTTATAGGCAAAAAGCTAGGCTCATCTTTTAGCTCTTTTAGCGTGTAGCGAGAGCTTTTCACACTAAAACTTGCCATACGATGCCGTGCTAATTCTTGCAGACACGCCCTTGAAATGCCCTTGATATAAAAATTATAAGTTAAATGCTCCAAAGTGCTTGCGTGTTTAAATTTATTGCCTACTCTATCTATAAGTTCTATATCTTTCTCTCCGCCACAATCGCCCTTATCAAAGCTCTGCCAACAAGTGCGAATAGCATTACTACAAATATGCAGGGGCGTGTGGTGCAAAAGTGTGATGTCAATCTTACACGAGATTTTTTCTACCATTATGAATCTCCTTAAAATATTTCAACTTGTGCTAGAATCTTAACGCATTTTTAACTACACAAATACAACATCAAACAAAACACAAAGGCAAAAGATGATTTGGCTTGATATTATTGATCCAAAATATGTGCTGTTTTTTAAGCCCATTTTACCCAAGCTCAAGGCTTTAGATTCTGTGATTGTTACCACGCGTGAGAGTAAGGACTATGATGAGTGCATTAGGCTTTTAGAGCTTTTTAAGATAGAGCATTACGCTATTGGTGGCTATGGCGGGGCAAGTAAGCTAGGCAAGTTTGAATCTAGGCTTAATCGGCAAAAGGGCTTTTTGGAGTTATTTGCTAGATTAAACGAGATTCCAAAGATTTTTATCACCGGAGCGAGTGTTGATGGCGTGCAGTGTGCCTATGGGCTAGGGATTCCTGTGGTGCATTTTGCCGATACGCCGGTGGCTAATGAAACATTCTCTTTAGAATCTGTAACGATTTTATCCCGCCTGACACTTCCGCTGTCTCATCTTGTATTCCGCCCTTTTGTCGTGCCTGAGATTTGCTATACAAGCTTGGGGCTAAGCCCGGCTCAAGTGGTGGAATATGGCTTTATTGATGTGGCGTTATGGCTAGATTCTATTCCTTTACATTATGATTTAGAATCGCCGCAAAGGAGAGCATTTTGCGAGAGGTTGGGGCTAGATTCTGCTTTGCCTATTATTTTGGTGCGTGAGGAGGAGTATAAGGCACATTATGTCAAGCATAAACTGCCCATTATTTATGAGAGCTTTGAGCTTTTAGCTAGGAGACTTAAGGCTAATGTGCTGTGTATGCCTCGCTATGGCAAAGATGAGCTAGAATCTTATCTCTCACAGCTCCCACAAGATTCAAAAAGTCGCTTTAAGATTTTGCACCATAAGCTAGAGCCAAAGGATTTTTATCCCTTTGTTGATGTGCTTTTAGGCGGTGGTGGGACTATGAATCTAGAGGCGTGTTATCTTGGGATTCCTGTGATTTCTACTCGCTCACTTTTGCTTTTCCACGATAGATTTTTGCTTGATAATGCTTTGATGAAACACGCTAAAAGTTCCACTGAAGCGGTGGAGTGCATTATAGAGATTTTATCTAAGCCCCATTTATATGAAAGGCAAGATTCCCTTTTTGCTAAAAATGGTGTGGATACAGATATGTTTATCTCGCATATCAAAGCATTGTTATAACTTGTGAGTAGAGCCTAAGCCCCAAAGGCATACGCGCTCATATCCCACATCGGCACAAAAATCCCTAATGCCAAAAATAGCAGTAAAATCCCCATAGTAAGGCTAAGGCTAGGCTCTATAAGGGATATAAGCATATCGGTTTTATCCGTGGCGATTTCTTCAAAATGTTTAGCGCATACTTCAAGCATTTCTGCTAGATTCCCGCTTTGCTCCCCGGCGTTAATAAGAGCTAGGGCAATATCATCAAGGGCGTTTTGCTCTTTTAAACTCACTGAAAGTGCTTTGCCATTTTTTACAGATTCTAGGGCGGATTCAAACTTTGCTTTAAGGGCTAGGTTGCTTATGTCTTTGCTTAAAGTTAGGGCTAAGTCCATAGGCGTGGCGGATTTAAGCTGGATATAGAGTGAAAAGCTGTATTGATAATAAAAATGTGCTTTTATCATCGCTCCAACAAGCGGAATATGTAAGATGTAGGCGTGAATCTTAGCCTTAAAATGCAAGGAATTTTTATACATATATTGAGCCAAAATCCCCGCTCCAAGCAAAATCCCCATAAAAATCAGCCCAAAATCTGTGAAAAATGTTTGCATAAAAAGCAGAATCCGCGTATAAATGGGAAGCTCAATGTGCATAGAGAGAAACATCTCTAAAAACTGCGGCAGCACAAACGCTACAAGCACCATAAATGCCCCCATAATGCTAAGAAGCACGAGAATGGGGTAGAAAAGGGCGCGTTTGAGTTTATTTTTATTCCTGTATTCCTTTGTGAGCTGAATGCTTAGCATACTAAAAATTTCTTTCAATTCTCCGCTTTTCTCCCCTAAAGTTATCATTTGATAGCTCATATCGCCAAACACATTTTTATGCTTTTTGAATCCAAAAGAGAGATTCTGCCCTAGCTGTAAGTGGTAGGCAATGTCTTGTAAAATTTCTTTAAGCCTTGTATTTTTAGCATTATCCGCACATATTTGTATGATATGTAAAAGTGGCAGATGAGATTGTAGCATTGTGGATATTTGTAAAAACAGCATACTTATATCTTTTGTGGAAATATGCCCCTGAAGCGAAAAAAACGCCGTGTGTTTGAATGTGTTTTTAAATGTGCCTTGCGTCTCACTCATAGCCGACATACCCTATATATCTCTTCAAAAGAGCTTAAACCTTGAGCTAAAAGCTTTATGCCAACTTCAAATATACTTTCAAACCCGCTTTTCTCAAGCTCTTTTATAATCATCTCTTTATCCTGTGGGGCGGTAATGTGGCGTTGCAAAAGGCTAGAGTTTTCTAAACATTCCGCAATCAATAATCGCCCATCATAGCCCTGCATATAGCAATGCTGACAGCCACAAGCGGTGTAAAAACTCGCCTTTTCATAAGGCTTTAGAATCTGCGTTTCAAGCTTGTAAGATTTAAACCTTTCACACATTTGCTGGTATGAGAGTGGAATCTTACAATGAGAGCAGAGCTTTCTCACAAGCCTTTGAGAGATAAGCAGCCGCAAAGTAGAGCTTACAAGATAGTCCTTTGCACCCATATCAAGCAATCGCTCAATCACGCTTAGGGAATCATTAGCGTGAATGGTGGATAGCACCAAATGCCCCGTTAAAGACGCACGCAAAGCAATATCAAGGCTATTTTCATCGCGTATCTCGCCAATCATCAAAATATCTGGATCGTGTCGCAATAAGGCTTTGAGCGCGTTTGAAAAGCCAAAATTATGCTTATCATTTACTAGCACCTGCGTTGTGTTGTGTATGCGGTATTCTATGGGATCTTCAAGGGTGATGATTTTTTTCTGCGGGGATTTTATGGATTCTAAAATCGCATACAGCGTGGTTGATTTCCCACTGCCTGTGGGACCTGAGAGTAAGATTAGTCCGCTTGGGTAGTTAGCACAATGCGTGATAATTTCCATTTGCTTTTTTTGGAATCCTAGCTTTTCAAGTGTGGTAAGTGTGGCATTTTTATGCAAGATTCTAAGCACAAGGGATTCTCCGCTAAAAGAGGGCAGGACGGATAACCTAAAATCAAAAGCTTTGCTGTCAAAAACTCGGCTAAAGCGTCCATCTTGGGCTTGTCGTTTTTGGTTTATATCAAGTTTGCACTCTAGCTTGAGACACGCAATGAGTGATTCAAAGACTATTTTTTGAAGTGTTAAAATCTCTCGCAGCATTCCATCTGTGCGGATTCTAACGCAATGGATAGAATCTTGAGATTCAAAATGTATATCACTCGCCCTATGCTTAATGCAAAGCTCTAAAATATAATCTAATAGGGCAATAGCCGCCCTTTCATCATCATTATGCTGACTATGGCTTTTTAGCAAGGTAAGCAGATTTTGTTCAAGCTTGTGAAAGCCTTGAAAGTCTGTGATGGATTCTAGCTGTGCTATAAAACTCTCACTTGAAGCAAGGAAAAACTTTAAATTTTTATGCGGAAAAAGGGAGCTAATGTGATTTGTAATCAGCCCAAGCGGTGCATTTTCACACGATAGAGCAATAGACACGCTAGAATCTTGCATATCAAAAATAAGACATTGATGCTTTGCTATAAATTTAGAATCTAGTGCGAGTAGGCAGGATTGATTTAGTGTAATAGTGTGGAGATTAATGGATTCAAATGTGGCGGGATTCATATATGGGCTTTGTGTGGGGGTATGGGGCTATCTGTCTTGTAGGCTAAGGGCTGTGAAAGTGCGGAGTCTTGCTTGTTGGGTTTAGATTCTAATGGAGCCTCTAGGCTTTGTGTGGAATCTTGCTTGTTTTGCGGAGTGGAATCTGTGTCGGTATCTGTTGAAGAATCTTGCTTTGTGGGATCTTGCGGGGCAGAATCTTTTGTAGTATTTTTTGAATCTTGTGGTTTAAAATCAGATTCTTTTGTAAAGTTTATAATTTCTTCAATTTTATCTTGTTCTTGCCGAGCCGTGCCTAGCCGCACAATATGCGGAGATATGATAATCACCATTTCTTGGGTTTCTTTAATATTTTTCTTATAGCTAAAGAGATATTTCAAAAGCGGTATATCGCCTAAAATGGGGAGTTTGCGTAAAATCTGCCCTTCAGTTTTATCTATCAAGCCACCAAGGACTATTTTTTCGCCATCTTTAACCTGCACGAGAGATGAGAGCTGTTTGGTGGAGAGATTTGGCGGGGATTCTAGGGCGGTGGTTTGGTTTTCAATAGATATATCTTTGGTTTTGGTGATTGATGGGTTAATTTTTAAAATGATTTTGTCATTTTTCACACTTGGCGTTACATCAAGCAAGATTCCCGCAAAGACAGAAGGGAAGGCTTGAGAAAGATTTTGAATAGAAGTGCCTTGCGTGGTGGTTTGATAAGTGGTATTTTGAAAGTAGCGAAGCACACTGCCAACAGAGATAATGGCAGGTTGGTTATTAAGCGTTAGGACTTTTGGGTTAGACACAGACTGCACCTTGCCATAGGTTTGTAAAAACTCAACAATGCGATTAATGCTTACCCCTTGTGAAAAAATGCTAATAGCAAAATCGCCATTATTTACACCTGTAAGGGCGTTATTAGAGCCTTCCGCATTTGGCGGAAGTGTCAAAAGATTGCCAAGTTTATAAAACTCATTCCAGTCTATGCCATAGGTTTGGTTATTGCTATGCTGAATATTAAAGATATACACATCAATCAGCACCTGCTTTTGAATCTTGTTATTGAGTGTGGCAAGGTAAGATTCCACGCGTTTAATCTGCTTTGGCGTGGCGGTAATGGTAAGCAGCCCTGCGGCTTTATTGATGATAATATCTTTTTTATTTTTTAGCTCACTTGTTGTGGGCTGATAGCTATCGCCCGGAGCGTAGGCTACCCCGGCGATTTCATTTTGCAATTCACCCCAAAAGTCAATCTCATCAATGCTATAAATTTTCGTCCCGCTTTTTCCCATAGTTTGTGTGTTTGATGTGGCTTTATTCATCGCCATTTTGTGGGCTTGAGATTCTATCTCAAAGTTTGAAAAGCCAAGCGGTGCGTTTGTGTGGGTATTATAAGGGGAGTGGGTTTGATTATCTTGCGAGAAAACAATATCGGTATTGCTTGAGCCAACGCGTGTTGTGGCAATGTAGCTAATCTCAAAAGTCTTTGTGAGTAAAAAGCCAACTTGCAAGGTGTCTTTTTGCAAAGTGTAGTGAAAGTCATTGCTTTTTAAAAGGCTATCAAGGACTTGGATTAGCGGTTTATTGTTGATATGAATGGAAGTTTTCTTGCTATCAAGCATAGTTTTTGTTTGCTCTTGGAGATAGATGACATTAAGATGACAGATTGAGGCGATTTCTTCTAGGATTTTACTTAAAGCGACATTGCTTCCGGAGTGGATATTAATGGGGGTGCTACAAGCTAGGCTAGTTTGTAAAAATAAAAGCAGAATCCCGCATATCCGCACAAATACAGGGATTTGGTAAGGTTTTGATTGTTTCATATTCCCCACTTTTTGAATCTGGATTTTCTCAATGTTGTTCCTTAGCGTAGTGTTTTTAAGATTCTGGATTCTAAAGACTTGCGAGTGCTTCTACGCTTAAGGCACGCCCTTAAGCTGACTAAAATCAATCGCACGCAGTGCCACCTCTTAAAGCGTCGTAGGGGTGGGGGATTTTTAAGGGGGAGTGAGCGGTATATCTGCGAACCGACTTCGCAATTCAAGCCCCTCCCCCTTAAAGAAAAAGAATCTAGATTCTTAATTCTTAAGGCATTTCCTTGATTTTACAATTTTAAGAAAGATTGTAAATAATCACTTGCTACTTTTAAGCCTTTTATGTGGAATCTTGTAACTTTTTATGCTTGTGATTTTATGGCTCTAGCTGTTCTAGTGTGCCATTTAACGATAAGGCAAAGCGAGTGTTTGACTTTTGTAGGACAATGCCTTGAGAGTGCAGGGCGGTAATGGTGTAGCCATCTATCACATCGCCAAGCTTGTGCCACTGCCCATTCAGCAAGGCTTTATTATTGATAATGGCTTGAAGCTCTAGATTCTGTGTTGAGCTGTGTTTGAAGGGATTTGTTAGGGTTGGAATGGATTGTATCACGCTTTGTTTGGGGCTTTGCTCGGCATAGCTTAGAGTGTAGATAAACAAAAGCATAAACAAGAATCTACATTTTTTCATATTTATTCCTTTATTTGCTGTTGTGGCTTATGTGGTAAGGCTTGGCGAATATCCATAATCAGCAAATGAAAGTGGATTTGATTGTGTTCTTGTAGAGATAGCTCTAAAGATTCTAGGCTTACAAAGTGGTAATTTTCTAAAAAGCTAAGCAAGTTTAGAATCTGCCAAAACTCCCCGCTACCCTCTATATCAAGGGCGTTAAGTGTGGGGTGTGGGTGAAAGGCATTTAAGGTAAGATTTTCATTTTTAGCAAAATTGATAAGACTAGGGATAAGGGTAAAGGGATTTAAAAGCGGCTCAAGTGTAGTTGTGTGGCTAAGGCTTTGTTGCAATGAAGCAATTTCTTCTTGCAGGTTTTGAACTTCATTTGTTTGCTGTTGGTGCTGTACTTTTGCTGATTGCATAGAATCTAAAGAGAGGGTAAGCTCGTTAAGGGTGTGGTTGTGGATTCTAGATAGGGTGCTTTGGGTTTGTAAAAGTGGTAGATAGATAAACTCCATCATAATAAACGCACAAAGTGCCATAATGGCGATAAAAAGCAGAATCTTTTCACGCTTTGTCTTTGTGGAGAGAAACTGCGTAATAAGAGCTGTGATTTTAGAGAACATTTTGCACCACGATGATGTGTGATTTGGCATTAGAATCCATAGAATCTAAAGGCTGTAAAAAGGCGGTTTGTGTGGCTTTGTTGAGTTTAGCTAAAAAGGCTGACACACTGAGTTTTGAATCTGCTTTGAGCTTTAGGGTAGCGATAAAATGGCTGTGAGAGAAAGCAAAGCTTATGGATTCTAAAGTGATGTCATTTGTGGCACATTGTGAAAAAATACTCTCCATAAAAGCATAGCGTTTGGGATAGCTCTGCTGCCAAGATTCTAGCTCATTTAAGGTGTGTGAAAGCTGGGTGTGTGTAAGGCTAAGCAAGTGAATATCTGTGCCTTGTGGGAGTGAATCTAAGGGGGCAAAAAGCATTTCATTTTGCGTATTAAGGGCTGTGATTTGGCTTTGTAAATGGTGATTATACAATGTGAGAGCAAGGGGGATAACAAACACAAAAAGGATAATGCCTAAAAGCAAAAGTGGTAAAAATCTTGCGTAAATGGAGGGCTTGGGGGTGAAGTTTGGCAAAGGGTTTGATAGATGGCTTTTTGAATCTGCTTTGTATTTTAGGGCATAGCTAAAGGCGAGATAAGCCCTAAAATCCCTAAAATCAAGCTCTTTGCTTTCATCTGTGATTTGGTTAAGGGGGAGCGGAGTGGGGAGATTTTGAGCAGTGTTACAAGCAAGGAGTGTATCTAGCAAAGCTACATCATCGCTAAAATAATACAGCGTGTCAAAGTGCTTATGATAGGCTTCTTGTAGGTAGGCAATAAGGGAGCTAAGATTTTCACATAGATTTATATTTGGATTCACATTTGGTTGAGTTGGGGCGGTTATCTTAAGGGCTTCTTTGAAGATGGTGTTTTCAAAATAGCATAGATAAGGCGGAATAAGCACGATAAAATCCTTGTAGCAGGGCAGGGCAAGGGGCAAAAATATATCGCTTGTAAGAATGTGGGCTTTAAGATTCTTATCCTTAATGTGAAAAAAGCTCTCACACACGCATTTTTGTTCATCAAATAGATGTTCGCGTTCGCAAAAATAATGCGTATAAGATTCATTTGGCAAAGTAAGAATGTCCTTCTCCCTTGCTTTGTCATAGAGATTATGGGGCAAAGTGGAGATGTGGCTAGAATCTGCTTTGTCTATCTCAATGGGGCTGTGAAGCAGGGCGTTTGGTGGAAGTGAAAGAATGTCAAAAGAGCGATTTTTGGGGTGATGTTTTGTATTATTTAGCGGATAAATGGTGTTGTTTTTATAGGCATAAGTGGTTTTTGTATCAAAGAAATAAAGCGTTTTCATTGTGCTGATTTTAGGCTAGATTCTAATCCCACGCGTTGGGAATGCGTAATGGCAATGGCGAGTGCATCGGTAATATCAAGGGGCTTTATCTCACCTTTAATCCCTAGGATTTTTTTCACCATAAAGGCGACTTGGGCTTTATCTGCTTTGCCATTACCTGTGATGGCTTTTTTGACTTGTAGCGGGGTGTATTCAGCAAAGTTGCCTATCTCTTGGAGGATTTTTAGGCTCAATGCCCCGCGGAATTGTGCGAGTTTGATGACACTTTTGGGATTGTAGGCAAAAAAGATATCTTCAATCGCCACTTCATCAATATGGTGAAGTTTTAGCACCATATCAATCCCCTCCACAAACTCCACGATTTGATGTTGCAAACTTCGCTCTTTAATCTTAATAATCCCTGCTTCTACGAGCTTTAGACTCCCTTTCAAATGCGTATGTGTATCTGCCATTTGGATAACAGCATAGCCACAATTTCTGCTACCGGGATCTATACCTAAAATATACATCATTTAATCCAAATTAAAAGATTTTTTCATTATGATTTCGCTTCCGCTTTTTAAGGTCATCATATTAAAAGATTTTTTGACTTTTCACATTTTATTCACATCGTGAAAGTAAAAATATTCATCTCACTTTAGGAAATAAATTGCATTTGGATAATATATTAAAAAAACTTAAAAATAAGCTATCGGATTTAGAATACAGCTCTTATATCTCCCTTATGGAATATGATGAAAGTGCTTCAAGAACGGACTTAGAAGTTTTTTATGTGCCTAATATATTTGTAGCAAATTGGATAAAAAGTAACTATTTAGAATCTATCGCCGATGCGTTTATGGAGGAAAATCCCAACGGAATCCGCCCAGAAATTCACATAAGAGTTAAAGAAAAAAATCAAAATGTGAAAAGTTTAAACTTCAATAAAATACCCACTCATTTTCAGCAAAATTTACTCTCTTTGAATCCATTTTATACTTTTGAAAATTTTGTCGTTGGCAAGTCAAATGAACACGCCCACACCATCGCAAAAGTTGTGGCTAGGCAACAAGCTTTGGCGTATAATCCTGTGTTGTTTTATGGGAAGTCTGGGCTTGGCAAGACGCATTTGCTCCACGCCATAGGGAATGTTGTTAAAGAGCAGAATAAGAATGTGCTTTATACCACGGCTGAAGAGCTTCTCAATGACTTTATCAGCAAAATAAGGCGTGGGACTATGGATAGCTTCCGTGAGAAATACCGCAAATGCGATTATTTGCTGATTGATGATGTGCAGTTTCTTGGCAATAGAGAGGGTGTGCAAGAAGAGCTGCTCAATACTTTTAATGCTTTGTATAGCACACAAAAGCAAATTGTGATGACAAGCGATAAGCCCCCAAAAGAGATTAAGGGGCTAGAAGATAGATTGCGATCGCGTTTTGAAGGTGGGGTAATGGCGGAGATTACAAATCCAGAGCTTGAGACGAAAATCTCCATTATCGAGCTTAAATGTCAAATCAATCGTATAAATTTTGACAAGGAAGTGATTGATTACATCGCTTCAAATATCTATGGCAATATCCGCCAGATTGAAGGGATTCTCTCCACGATAAATACGCATATGAGCCTATCCCCTGAAGCAAATGCCTTGAAAGTGGCTAAGAATGTATTGAAAAATTATCAAAATGAGCGATTAGAGGGCGTTACGCTTGATAATATTATCAAGCTTGTTGGCAAGGAGCTAAACATTAAGCCAAGTGAGATTCTAAGCAAAGAGCGAAGTCGCAAGGTGGCTTTTGCACGCAGGGTGGTGATTTACTTGGCTCGGGCTTTGACAATTAATTCTATGCCGATGATTGCAAAAGAACTCAATATGAAAGATCATAGCTCTGTGAGTAAAGCACTCAAAGCCATTGAAAGCGAGATAGCCACAGATTCTGCTACAAAAGGCATCATTGAAGAGTTAAAAAGCAAGATTCAGCAGACTATGGATAATGCTTAGGTTTGTTTGTTGATTTTGGGTGAGAGCGGGTTTAATTTAGCTTGAGTGTGTGGGTTATTTATGAGAGGTTATCGTAGATAGTGTAGTCTTTAGCTATACAAAGCTTTGGAGCATACATATTATGTCAAGTGAAATAAAAGATAAAACAAGCCTAACAGATTCTGTAATATTCCAAACTGCCCTTTTTGCCACCGCTTCAATGACTGTGCTAGGTGGGACGATTATCGCACCTTCCATTCCGCATTTTGAAGAACAATTTAGCCAGATTCCACATATTGATATGCTCTCCCGCCTTGTGCTGACGCTCCCGGCGTTGTTTATTATGATATTTGCACCTGTGAGTGGATTTTTGCTTGATAAGTATGGGCGACTGCGGTTTTTGTATCCGGCGATTTTTATATGGAGTGTAAGTGGGGCGAGTGGATTCTTTTTAGAATCTAGTATTTATCTTATTCTTATCTCAAGGGCGATTTTTGGCATAGCAACGGCTTTTGTGATGACTTCTGTAAGTGCGTTGGTGGGGGATTATTACCAAGGGACAAGGCGTGAAAGGGCTTTAGGGTTGCAGGGCTTTTTTATGGCAGGGGGTGGAGCTGTATTTTTGGTGCTAGGTGGGGTGCTAAGCGATGTGGATTGGCGGTATCCCTTTTTGGTCTATACTTCGGGCTTTCTTATTCTGCTTATGGCGGTTTTTGTGCTATTTGAGCCACAACGCAATGTGTCCGCTCCCGTCAGCAAGAATGAATCAAAGTTTAATTTTTTTAGATTCCTGCCTATTTATCTTTTTTCATTTTATGCGATGAGTATGTTTTATGTGATGCCTACCCAAATCCCGCACTTCATCACGCATAATCTCAATAAAAGCGGGAATCTTATCGGTGTGAGTTTAGCGGTAAGCTCACTTTGCACGGCTTTTCTTTCACTTTTTTATGCGAGACTGCGTTCAAGATTTAGTGTTTTTATGCTGTATTTTATCTCGCTTGGTAGCATTGGGAGTGGATTCTTACTCATAGGTATTGTGCAGAGCTATGAGATTTTGCTTTTTGCTCTTGTGCTTGTTGGCTCTGGGCTTGGCATTATCCTTGTGAATAATAGCTCGTGGCTTTTAAGCGTAGCACAGGAGCGTGAAAGGGCTAGGGCAGCAGGATTCTTATCGGCAAGTGTGTTTATGGGGCAGTTTTGCTCTCCCTTTATCACACAGCCCCTTGTGCGATATGGCGGCATACCTTTTATGTTAAATCTTAATGGCGTGATATTGCTCTTAAGTGCGTGTATTTTTCTCATTTGGGATTATAAAAGCAAACATTAGTTTAGATGAGTTTAGATGAGCCTAAAAACGCCCTAGCTTCTTCTATCACTTGTGAATCTTGGCTTATATCAATAAATTCAAACTCATTGCCACTCTGCCTTGTGCCGCTGAGTAAATCCCCACTGCTGCGGTATTGCAAATCAAGCTCGGCAATGTCAAATCCGCTTAAGGTTTGAGCAAAGGCTTGAAGTCTTGGGTTATCGCTTTTGTGCGTATAAAGATAGCAATACCCCTTTAGCCCATTACGACTGACACGCCCCCTAAGCTGATGAAGTGTGGCTAGTCCTAGTCGCTCGGGTGCAACGATAACAATAGTTGAGACTTTTGGCAGGGAGATTCCCACTTCAATAAGTGTGGTAGCAAGAAGCAGTGAGCCTTTGAGCGCAAACTCATCAATGACATCTTGCTTATTTTTATCCTTGCCCGAAGTGCAATACACACTTTCAAAATGTCGCTGCCAAAAGCCCTGCCCTTCAGTGAGTGAGAGATAATCAAGGGTTTGACTTTCTTCTACAAGGGGATAGACGATAATGGCTTGATTGCCCTTTGCTATCTCTTCTTTAAGATGCGTTAGCAATGCCTTAAAGCCACTTTTATCAATAATGCGTGTTGTAATATCTTTTTTAAAGGGCAAGTCTTTAATGACGCTTAGATTAATAAATTGAGAATTAATCATCGCTAGGGTTCTGGGTATGGGCGTGGCGGAGAATTGTAAAGTATGCGGACGCGTTTTGTTTGTAGATTCAAGGGGCGTTTTAGAATCTAACTTGTTTGTATCCGTAGCAGAATCTGCTGGGGCATTAGGGCTAAAGTCAAAAAGATTAGGTGTAGAATCTAGATTTTCTTGTCCTATTTTTTCTAAAATATGTCGCTCTTTGGTGCCAAAGCGGTGTTGCTCATCACTCATCACAAGGGCTAGATTTTCTAGTCTAAAATCTCTATAAAGCAAAGCCTGCGTGCCGATGATAAAATGCGAATCTTTCGCTTCTTGTGAGAGATTTGGGGTTTTTGAAGTGATTAAGTGGATTTTCACAAAGGGGGGCAATAAACGCTTGGCTTCTTCATAAAGCTGGGTGGCTAGAATGGTCGTTGGTGCCATAAGCACACTGGTATGCGGATAAGCACACATCACCGCACTAAAAATCACAACACTTTTCCCACAGCCCACATCGCCCATAATCAGTCGCCGCGAGGCAATGGGGGATTGTAAATCCTGCCGAATGTCTTTTATGGCATTTTGCTGCCCTTGTGTGAGTGTAAAGGGCAGGGATTGCAAAAATGAATCTATATCATTATCGCAGATAAAACGCGAGGGAGCTTGAATCTTCTTGCGAGAGAGCAGGAATAAATACCGATAGATTTCTACAAATTTTAGGGCGTATAAATGTTTGGGTGAGAAGCCATTAACTTGATGAAGGGCTACAAACTCGGCATTTGGGTGAAAAATCTCATAAATATCTTGTGCGATATGTTTGGGGAGAAAGGCTAGATTCTCTTGTGTAATGAGCGTTTGAGCGAGTTGTATCATCGTTTGGTTTTTAAGCAGTGTGGTTTTAAAGTGGGGCGTTATGGTATTAATCTCTGTAATCATCTTTGGCTGGATAAGGCTAAATCTGCCCTGATACAGCTCTAGCTTTCCCATAATATACAGCTCTTTATCTAACGCAAAAATTGCTTTGTGAAAGGGCTTTGCGTGGAAGATAAGCAGCTCAATATCCTGCTTAAAATCACAAAGCCACGCGTGAATGCGAAGTCTGGCATTTTTACCAAAGCCTAGTGTGCTAAGAGATTGAATCTTAACGCGTAGCACGGCATTTGTATGGGGAGTAAGGGTTGTGCTTGGCGTGGTGTCTGTATAGGACTTTGGTAGATAGTGGATAATAAAGTCAAGTATGTCGCTCACTTTGAGCTTTTGAAGCTGGGCTAGAGCGGGTTTATCAAGTGGGGGGAAGTGTAACATTTAATTAGAAACACAGAATCTTGCCATATCAAGCACGCGATTGGCATAGCCCCATTCATTATCGCACCACGCCATAACACGAGCCATCTTGCCATTTAACACATAGCTTAAATCCGGCACAAATACAACACTATGCGGATTACCTATAAAATCACTACTCACACCCTGATTATAATCAATATCAATAATGCCTTTCATTGAATCTTGTGCGGCGGCAATCAGGCTTTGATGCAGATTCTGCGTGGTGATATGGCGTGAGAGAGTGAGCGTTATATCAAGTAATAAGACATTAGGCACAGGCACACGCACGCTATGTCCTGCGATTTTACCCTTCAATTCTGGTAAAAGGCGGATAAGCGTTCCACTCGCCCCCGTGCTTGTTGGAATGATATTTTGAGCCGCAGCACGAGAGCGTCTTTTGTCGTTTGGATAGACACTATCTAGCAGGGATTGCTCATTTGTATAGCTATGCGTGATACAAAAACTCATCAGCTCTATGCCAAAATCTTGGTTTAGAATCTTGCAAAGTGGAGCAAGGGCATTAGCCGTGCAAGAGGCATTTGAAAAGATAGATTCACCTTTGTATTGCGTGTGATTAACCCCTAGGGCAAAAGTTGGCATATCATCTGTGGGGGAGGCACAAAGCATTACTTTTGTTATACCTTTTTGTTTAACGCCTTTTTGGCAATGGTGGGCTAGTGTTTTAGAATCTAAGAATTTACCGCTAGATTCTAAGATTATATCCGCTCCAAGTGCGGCAAAATCAAGCTTTGTGGGATTGCTTTGTGTGAGTGTATGAATAGGTGGGAGTCCTTCAATCTCTAGTGTGTTTTGTGAATGCGTTGTCTCAAGCCCCAAAGCCCTATGTGTGCTATCTCGCTCCAAAAGATAGCTTAGAATCTCCCAATCGTGTATATCATTTATCGCTACAATGCGTATATCTTCGCACATATCTTTATCTAGCAAACTTGCACGCAAGATACTTCTACCAATGCGTCCAAAGCCATTGATTGCGATGTTTATCATAGATGTCCTTGTGGGGTGGGATTACGCGTGTATTGTAGCATATTTGCTATAATGATTTTAAAAGATTAAGGGGGCGAATGTGGCAAATGGCGTGGTAAAAATGGGTGGAGATTCTATAAGTGTGGCGATTACAGGGGCAAGTAGTGGTATAGGCAGGGCGTTGGCATTGGAGTTTGCTAAAAATCATAAGAGCATTACTTTACACATTGCTGGGAGAAATGAGGCGAGATTACAAGAAAGTAAGGAGCAGATTCTATTATGCAATCCCACTGCAAAGGTGCTTTTGCAATGTTTTGATGTGAGTAGCGAAAAGGCGGTGAAGCAGTGGTGTGAAAATATTTTTCAATCTCGTGTGGATATAGTGATTATGAATGCGGGTGTGGCTATGGGGGAAGAGCAAAGTGCGGCAAAACATAGCGAGATTTGTAAGATAAATGCACTTGGCGTGGCGTTTGGGAGTTTTTATGCGTTGGAATCTATGAGTAGGCAGGAAGTTATAAGCGGAAAAAGGGGGCAGATCGTGCTTATAAGCTCTATTGCAGCGTTACTTGCCCTGCCAAATGCACCAAGTTATAGTGCGTCTAAAATCTTTGTGAAAACTTTGGGGGAGAGCCTATCTGTTGGGCAAAGTGAAGTGTGTGTTACAACCATTTGTCCGGGCTTTATTAGAACACCACTTACGCAGTTTATCCATCCGCTTGTCCCACAGATGAGCGTAGAATCTGCGGTTAAAAAAATGTATAAAGTCATCATTAAGGGGAGAAGATTCTACGCGTTTCCTTGGTGGTTGGCATTTGGAGCGAGATTCTATAATGTTTTGCCCTTTTGGTGTAAAAGAGCATTTGTCCGTATGTTTCACACAATGGGATCATTATAAATCACTTTGTGTGAGTAGGATTTGTAATCTCATTGGCTTTTGCTTTGGAGTTGTGATAAAGCATATAGATTGCACTCTGCCATAAATCTTCATTGATTGCTTTAAGTTTTGAGTAAAGCTCCGTATCCTTGCCTTCCACAAGCTCCCATTTTGTAGATTCTGTATTTGTGGAATCTTTGCTTACTCGTTTATAGAGTGAGCCGCCACCGGCTTGTTCATACTCATTAGAAAAGCAATATTCATTGCTTACAAGCAATGGCGGTCTATTTAGGCGGCGGATAAATGTGAATCTATCCTCGCCAAAAGACGGATCAAGCAAGTCTCGTCCCATAGTGGTATTATGGACTTTCACTCCAGCCAAACCTGCTGCTGTTGGGAATATGTCAATATGTCCGCCTGTTTGCTTCATAATTTTGGCTTGTGGGAAGTATTTTGGCGAGTGGATAATAAGCGGGACTTGAAATTCGTGTAGAGATAAGTTTGAGTAAGTTGATTCAACCGATGGAGAAACTTGCGACATTCCGTGATCACCCGTGATAATAAAAATTGTATTGTCATAATATGATGATTTTTTCGCACTCTCAAAAAACTTCTTCAGTGCATAGTCGCAAAATTTTAGGGCAAGATACTCTTGTTTGCTACCAAAGGCGTATTTTGCCAAATATTCATCATTTGGGATTGTATAATCAAGATCTGCAATCCCATCGGGGACGGTGAATGGAGTGTGGAAACTTGCAAGTTGGATAAGGCTTATAAAAGGCTCTTTTTGCATTTCAAGTAGCACATTAGCTTCTTGCAAAAGATCGTGGTCTGAAATACCCCACACATCCATTCTTGGCGACTTCCAGTAGCCTTCATCATATATTTGTAGCCCTGAGACGTTATTGCTCATCACCCCACGGATATTTGCCCAATTCGCATTGCCACCAATCATATAGAGCTTTGTGTATCCATCAAAATTATTCCACACAAGATTTTGATCCATTGTGTATGGATCGCGAGAACTCGTTTTAAAATACTCATTTACATCAGGTATGCCTGTAATGATAGAAAACATTGCTCGTGCAGTGGTTCTAGCCGAGGCATAGTAGTTTGGAAAATATAAAGATTCTGTGGAGAGTTGTTTAAGAAAGCGTGTCGTGTCCAACTCATCAAACATCAGCGAACTTTTATGGGTGCTCATAGATTCAATAACAATGATGACAATATTAGGCTTATCCCCAGCAGCTTGTGAAAAGCGATCGTATCTTATAGAATCTGCATTTGGATTTTGCACACCTAGGTATTTTGCAGTGTTTGGGTATGCCTTGCGAGCTTGCTCTGTATTATCTACATAGAAGTTTTGTGGGCGAGTGTCAGCGAGATTCTGTATAGGATTAAGCCCTAGAGCGGTGATTTGATTGTAGCCAGAAAAATATGCCTCACTCCACCGCAATGGATAATAGACAATACCATATTGTCCATATATCAGTATAACAAGCATAAACAAAGTGGCGAATGCTGATGTTATTTTGTGTGAAAGAGCATTTTTTGCATATACCCATTTGTTAAGAATTGTCTTGGCACAAAGTGTGAGAATTGCAACAACAACTACAAGCACAAGCAAAAGCTTAATGACAGGGTAAGTCTGCCAAATCATACCTAGAGCTTCTTTTGTATCTTCTAAAAGCCCAACGGCAGCAAAATTAACACGCGAATTAAGATAAGCGTAGTGGGCAAAATCCGCAATGTAAATAAGAATATAAAAAGCAAATGCAATGACATAAAACCCAAGTAAAAAAGGGCGGATATTGCCAAAAAACCTTGATAAAAATGGTGTAAAGAGAAACACAAGAAGTGGTAAAGACATAAATGCTGCAATGCGACCATCAAAACGCACACCAATATAAAAAGCTTTAGCTATATCCTCCCAAGAAAACGCCGATAGACTTTCCCATTGCCACGCTAAAAAGCCAATACGCAGGGTAATTGCAATGAGCCATAGGAATAGGAGAAATTTCAAATATATCCGTGTGTTTTTGGTAAGTATCAAGCTGTTTCCTTTACTTTTTGGAATAATTTTTTGCTAAAGATTCTTAGATTCTTGCAAAGCTACAAAAGGCTATTTAATGCTTCTCTAATGCTTTCAATAGAGCGAAGTTCAATGAGACGCTCCCCCACTTCCTCTCCATTTTTGTAAAAAATAAGTGTGGGAATCTTGCGGATATTCAGCGTGTCTTTAAGCTCAAGCTCCGTATCAAAGCCTACTTTATAAAACTGAATCTTCCCCGCAAACTCTTGCTCTAAAATCTCAAGCATAGGATCAATATGCCGACAATCAGGACACCAAGATGCACTAAAATCCACCACCACGCACCCTTGTTGAATGACTTCATAAAATCGTGTTTTGTCAATATTTTCTATCATTTTGCTCTCCTAAAACATAAAATACACTAAAAAATAAGTGCCACATAAAAGGATAATAAACAAAACTAACGCAAGGATAAATGTCTTTGCCCCAAATGAGATAAATTTCTGCCAATCAATCTGTAAGCCAAGTGCGACCATCGCAAACACAAGCAGGAGCTTTGAAGCAAATTGTGTAGATTCTACAATAAAAGGTGGAAAGTCAATAAAGGAGTTTAGCAAAATCACGCCCAAAAAGCCAAAGGCAAAATAGGGAATATAAAGTGTGCCTTTTTGTTTGCTATCATTTGAAGCAAAGATAAGATAAGAGATAATAAGCAAAAGTGGCACGAGCAGCACTACACGAGTCATTTTCACAAGCAGGGCAACACTTTGAGATTCAGGTGAGATTGCCGCTGCTCCTACGACATTTGCTACTTCGTGCAAACTCCCGCCGATGAAAATCCCCCACTGATAATCGCTGAATGGCAGAAGCCCACTATAATACACCAAAGGCAGGATAACCATACCTATAAGCCCAAAAATCACAATAAATCCCAACGCCACAGAGCTTTTGCTAGGGCTTGATTTAAGCGTGGATTCTAAAGCGAGAATTGCCGCTGCTCCACATACCGCACTGCCAATGCCTACAAGCAAAGAGATTTCTCTATCAAGCTTTAAAGCCCTGCCGATAAAAATCGCAGAGACAAACACTACTGCTACCACAATTAAGGCAAGAAGAAAGCCTTTGAATCCAAGCGTGGTAAGTTCATTAAGCGTAATAAAAGAGCCATACAGCACAATGCCTAACCGCAGGAGCTTTTTAGCACTAAAGTCCATACCTTTTTGGAGATGATAGACTCTATTGAGTTTGGGGTAAAAGGGCGAGAGAATACTGCCAAGCAAGATTCCAATAATGAGTGGGGAAAGAAAAGGCGTGAGTGTGGAGGAGATAAACATAGAGATAGCACTTAACACGCTAAGCAGCACAAAAGCGTAAAAAAAGCCAATATTTTTCATTATTTTTCCTTAATCAAAGATTCTAAGTTTGGGAGCTTGGCAAAATATCAAATGCAAACGCTTAAAATAACTTATGTTTGGGATTATAGCTGAAGTGAGTAAGATTTTGATAACGATATACAGAATCTGCAAGTGGTGGCTCGAGGCGGAATCTTACACAATACTTTAAACGGCCTATACATAGCATTTCAGTAACTATTTAAATTTTACATTTCCTTTATACTTTCCATAATTCTTAATTTTTTGCATTATCCACGATGATAAATGCTTCGCATTTCTAATCGTGTGATTAACACCAAAATAAAAATACTCTTAAAAAGCGTGGAATCCTATCAAAAATCAAAAAACTATGCAATAGTAGTGGTAAGTATTAGTTAGTGTTTTAATATGGTTTATTTTGGCTTTAAATGCATTTTTTTCTTTTTGGTGTTTCAAATCTGCTTGTTTAGAAATACGAAGCATAAGCGAAGTATTTATCAACAAGCATTGAAAAAATCACGCGGAGCAACGCTCCACTAGGATTTTTTCAAAAAAAAAAAAAAAATGAAAATTTGATTTTATCTCTCAAAGTCTTTGTTTTTGCGTGTTTGTGTGAAACTAGAATCTAAATCCTGCTCTTGTAGTTTGTTTTGCTCTAATTCTTTAAGTCTGTTAGCTAACATTCTTACACCTATTTCTATTGATTGATAACTTTTGCCCTCTCTACCTACAATTTGAGCTATTTCATTTAATGCTCTATCTTTTTCATTTTCTGCTAGTTTTGTCTTTGCAAGCTCTTGTCTTAATAGTTCATTTTCTTGCACTAGATTGCTAGGCTCAATAAATGTTGTGGTGGCATAGGTTGTCATAATCACACCAGAATCGTAAGGCGAAGCAATGACAATGGGTTTTCTCTCTCCGCTTGTTGCGATATTTGGCTCTTTGCTAACTTTTTCATTTGCTTCTTGTAGGGTTGTTTTTAGGGCTTCAATCTCGGCTTTATGCCTTTCTTGTATCTCTTGTTTTGCTTCTGCAATAGCGGTGTTTAAATCATCTTGGGTAAATTCTTTCTTTTTGGCATTCTCTAAACTTTGCTTTAAAAGGTCTGTGCGGATTTTGTAGTCATCTTTGTCGCAGAATCCCCACTTAATCATTTCTTTTCTAAGGACTTCATATTCCGCTTTAATAGCTTTTATGGTTACAATTTCTTTTTTGGCATTCTCTAATGAAGCTTGTGCGGTGTTGCGTTCGCCACGCACCTTATCAAGTGCTTTATCTTTTTCTGCCACTTTATCGTGTAATTCTGCGATTTCTTGGGATTTTGTCTTAAAGTTTGGTAGCCACCATTTAGCAAATGGAGTGCAATCTACTTGTGGTATATACCACTGCTTTTTGTCCCTATCCCACTTAGCTCCTAGCTCCTTTGCTTCGTCTTTTTCATTGTATGGGACATTGAGATAGATTATCTCGTTTTTATCGCTTGTGAGTTTGATTTGTGATTCTTGTGGCTCTTGCGTGATTTGGTCTTTTAGTTTTGTGATAGCAGATTGTAGAATTTCACGCTCTTTTTGTATTTTTGTTTCTTGTTTGATTTCATCAGCAAGTTTGGCAAAATATCTAGGCTCTATGCGTTCTCGCTTACTAACACGCTTATCAATACCCCGCTCCATTTGTAGAATCTCAGCGACTTCGGTTTGCATTTGTCGCAATACGCTAGGCGTGATAAGCTCTCGGCGATAATTGTTTCTGCCACTTTCTTTATCAAGCGTTATAAACTCCAAATGGGCGTGGTGATTGATTTGCTCTAGCCCATTATCATCAATATGCCCTTCATCTCTATGTATGGCGATTTGATAGCATTGGAATCCATACTTAGTTTCAAAATGCTTTGCAAGTCTTTCTAAATCCTGCATTGTGGTATCAGGCTTGATATTGCAAACAGCACTCCACTCGTAACTTTTGGCTTGTAGTCTTTGCCCTGTGCGTGCGGTGTATGCCCTACTTGCTTCATCTATGAGTTTTTGTTTGAGAATTTGAGCTTCCCTATTGTCTCTATTACACTCCACGCCCATACCACCACTTTCTAACAAATAGCTAGGTGGCTCTGTGCGGTCATTGTGACACATTTGGATAGGGTTTGATTTTTTGAAACTTATGCTTCCTTTTTGGTTGCGTGGTGCATTTTTGCTGGATTCTAAATGAGCTTTAACTTGGGCTTTTTGTTGGGCTTTTTTCCTGTAATTTTTGGCTTTTGTAATTTGTGCTAATGCTTTTTTTGCTTGTGGTGTATAAACTTGTTTGGGTCGCCACTGCCTTGCTTCAAGCTCTTCTTCTAACTCTTGTTTTGTCATTTGCTAAATCGCTTAAAAAGGTTGTTGTGATTATCTATTGCACAGAGAGTAAGCATTGTGTCAGTAATTTTATAAAGCACTAAAATATCGCCTTTTAGGTGAAACTCTCTATAATCTTTGAGTTTTCCTTGTAGTTGGTGGTCTTTATATTTTGATTCTAGTGCTTCGCCACTGCGGAGCTTGTCTAACAATGGATTGAGAATTGTTAGGTCAAATCCATTTTTGGCTAATACTTGTGCATCTTTAAAGAAAGATTTTTTATATTCAAGCTCACGCATTAGAGATTATTCCTACTTGCCTGCTCCATAGCCTTAAGTATATCTGTCGGCTCATTTGATGGAGTAATGATAGCTGTCTCGCTCGTTAAAGATTCTAAACACTTTTTAGTTGGCTCTAGCTCCTGCTCCATTTGCATTATTTGTTTTTGGCGTATTTTTATTTGTGCCTTTTGAACTTCTATTAGATTGTTTTTTAAGGCTTCAATTTTCTTTTCAGCCTTAATTCTTGTTGCGTCAAATTCTTTTTGTGTTTGTGTGATTTGTTTATGAATTTTCTGCTCCAAATTTGTAAGCTTTCTGCTTGAATAAGTTTCTAATACTGCTGCATTCATTGTCTATCCTTTTTAAGATTGGTTGAACTTGTGAAATTATATCTTAAACAAATTAACCTTTTAAGGTGGATAATTTGCAAATTATTCACCTTTCACAAGTTCAAGGCATTAATTTGCACTGCGTGGCTCTAAATTACAGTATAGTTTCACTAGCAGGACGGAGAAAATCGGGGTCGTTAATCTGTCGGTGAGAATGACCCCGCTCACCCCTATCCTGCTTATCCCTGCATTTTTATAGGTAAATTACAATTAAAATCACACAAAGCATTCAAATAATCCCCATACCATTGCATTAGAATCCTCTGCTGTTGCAGTGTGCTTTTTTCTCGCTCATATGCATATTTAATACTATTTGTCTCTTTATGTGCCAAACAAACCTCAATCACTTCATCACTAATACCCATTTGTAATAATTCAGCTTTATGTAAAGTGCATATAGTTCTAAATGTGGCTCTAAATCCGTGAGTAGTAACCTTGCCTTGCCATTTGCCTTTATTTAGTCGTCTTAAAGCCTTGCTTAGTGTGTCTCTATGAATATGTCCCTCTTTGCTAAGAGTAGGGAATACAAATGAGCTATTAAGCATACCAAAGTCTGCTTTTTGTAGCTCTAGGATTCTTAAGGCATAAGAGCTAAGAGCAATAGTAAAAGGCTCTCGCATTTTCATTTCTTTGGCAGGTATGCTCCACACTTTAGTTTCTAAATCTATGTGTTGCCATTTGCTACCTGCAGTATTTGCTGGGCGATTTACACATAGAATCTGCAAATATAATGCCCTCTTAATTTGTTTTTCTATATGTGCCGCACTTAAATCTTGCAAAAACTCACGCAAATCATTCTCTTTAGTCAATGCTGCAAGGCGTGGGTCAATATCATTGTCTATGTAATACCTCTTAATGCTTGGAAATTCTTTTTCTAGCCCTAGTGTTGGGTCATACTCTATATAGCGGTCTTTTAGTGCAGGGGCTAGGATATTTCGCAAGGCAGTCTTTGCTCTTTTAATTGTCTCTAGTCTAGGTAAGCGTGGATTGTTAGAATCAAATATCGTATTAAAGACTGATAGAATATTTGAATACTTAATCTCTCTTGCGTCTAAATGTCCAAAATGAGGCAATAAATGTCTATTGCATAAATTTTCTACAACTCTAATTGTTCTTTGAGTTTGTCCTTTTTTACGCTTTTGTGCGATGAAATCCTTGTAAAGCTTCTTAAAGAGATACTTGTCTGTATCTAACTCACCACCACTTTCAATAATTCTAAGCTTTTCTGTGGCTTCCTTTCTTGCTTCTGCTACACTATAAATACCTTGCCTAAATCGTTTGAGTGGGATATTTTTTTCCTTATTACCATTTCTCAAACGCAGTGCAAAGGTTTTTGTGCCACTTGGATACACAAACAAGATGAGCTCACTAGGATTGCCTACAACTACACGATATTTCTTTTCTTTTGGTTGTAATGCTCTTATATCCTTATCAAATAGAATCTTTCTAGCTACTCTACTCATTTTTCACTTGCCTTACTTCATCTTTTGCATTGACTTGTTTGTATCGTATCTCAAGCACAACTCTACGACTCATCAGCACTATCCATTTTTTTATATCGTATTACAAACGCATTGTAATCTTGCTCACTGCAAGCTTTGGGACCTATGAAGTAGGGGTTAATATGATATACACTGCCCTTTTTTTTCATAAAGTTGCTATCAAGCAAAAATTTAAACAGCTCATTGATTGTGCTTTTTGCCACTTGTGTTTGCTCTGCTATATGCCTTTGTGTGTATATCAAATTGTTTTCCCTATCCAAATGCTCTACAACCCAATGGATTACTTTCATTTTAGAATGGCTTATGCCCCTATCTAGCAATGCCATAAGTGGAGCAACTCTCACCCTTTGCCAAGGCTCATCATCGCCATAATATTCAATGATTTCTTGCAAATTAAGCACTTCGCCTGTTTCTGCATTAACAAATTGCTTTGCACCAGCTATTTTTCTCTTTGGCTCTTTCATAAATCTCTCCTTGTGAAAGTATGAAAAATCCTACCAAAAGTTCGTAAATAATTAGAATTATTGGTATATTATGGACTACTTTTTGGGGAATTTTGGCGGTATTTGTAGGTCGCCAGAATGGAACTTGTTTTGAATACAAAATTGTTATAAAACATCGTATAGTAGGGCATTACAATGATTTTTTCAAAAAAAATTCTCTTCTCTAAAGAGAATATATTACAATTACAGGCGCGCGTGATACATATATGCGAATATGCGAAAATTTACCTTTCCTATCTAAACTCTTTCCATAATTTTTTCCAAAATAAGTAGAAAACAAATGAAAACAAATGATAGTCAAATGAAAAGATAAGAGCCTTAAATAGCGGTATTTGGTAGTTATTTGAAAACGAATGAAAATGAAAGAAAAGTAATCGTGGTGGCTCGAGGCGGAATCGAACCACCGACACGGAGATTTTCAGTCTCCTGCTCTACCGACTGAGCTATCGAGCCATACAAAAAAGAGTGCGGATTATACTCTACTTGGTTTGAAATTTGGCTTAAAAAGTATGAGAAATATTAAAAAATAGATTCTATTAAATCTTTTTTCTATAAAAATATAAACTTTCATAGTAGCAGTATTAAATTTTGATATTGAGTTAAGATAGATAGCAGTTAGAATGAAAACAGGGATACTTTACACTTAATTTACAAAATTTATGTAAATATTACTTTAAATTTGGATTGTTTTATTATATAATCCCAAGCTTGTTGTGCGATTTACAAACAAGCACATTATTTTAGAATCTGAAATGGAGAGTGTTGATGTTAAAGAGTGTGAGTGGAAAGATTGCTATCACGATCGTGGCATTGCTTCTTGTGTCGTTTGCATTGTTGGCTTTGGCGAGTTTCTCTCTTACTAAATCCAGCATTGTTACAAGTGTAGCACACGGCAAACAGGAGAGTGTGAAAAATGCGGAGAACTTTATCAACGCATATTTTGAATCTAAACTTCACTTCGTAGAAGAGGTAGCACAGGAAATTGCCCAAGGCGGAGATTTGTCTTATGGGGTGATTGCTAAAAAACTAGAAGATGCCTTTAAGCTCACTCCCATTCATCTTGATGCTTTGTATATTGGCTACGAAGATAATGGATTGTTGATTAAAACAGATATTCAGTCAAAAAATAAGGCTTATATCCTTGATAAGAGCAAAGGCTTTGATTCCCGCACACGCGAGTGGTATCAAGCAGCTAAAAAGACAATGAAATCTGGACTTTCACGACCTTTTAATGACATCACAACAGGCGAGTTGATTGCCACGGCTTTTAGTCCACTTGTCGTAGATGGTAAGCTTGTGGGTGTTATTGGAGCAAATATATTCCTAAAAAATTTGCAACACGATTTTGTGTCGCTTAAAACAACACCAAGTAGCTCGGTATATCTCGTTGGCTTTGATGATAGGGGCAACTATAACATCGTGCATTCTGATGAAAAAGTGCTATTTTCGCAAGATTCACAAAAAAATGAAGTATATGATTTTCTCTATGCTCACACACCTAAAACGCCTAATACTCCATCAGAAATTATCCATTATACCTATAATAGCATAGAAAAAATGGCAGTATGTATTCTTAATGACCATAATTGGCTTCTTTGCTCGGCGAATTCTGAAGAAGATTTTGAACAGGAGTTATATTCACTTTTGATGTCTCAAGTTGGGCTATTTTTTGTCGTTGTTGTGATTGTGGCGATTGTGTTGTATTGGATTGTGGTGTATCAATTACGCCATATCAAAAATATCACACAAGGACTTCTAAGCTTTTTTGATTTTATTAATCATAAGACTAAGGACACACCACTTTTAGGTTTGCAGACACAAGATGAGTTTGGCGTGATGGCAAGGGCGATTGATGAGAATATCACAAACACTAAAGAATCGCTTTCAAAAGATAAACAAGCTATCGCTCAAACGCTAGAAGTTGTCAAAGCCATAGAATCTGGTAATATGACAGCACGGGTGAATGTGAAGCCCACCAACCCACAGATTAAAGAGCTTGGCGAGATTCTAAATAAAATGCTAGCCGTGTTAGAATCTAAAATCGGTGCGGATATGAATATGATTTCTGCGGTATTTGCAGCGTATGAAAGACTTGATTTTACTCAAGATATACCTGATGCAAAGGGCGGTGTTGAGGTTACAGCAAATATGCTAGGAAAAGAGATTGTCCAAATGCTTAAAACTTCATCGGGCTTTGCTAATACACTTGCTGAGCAAAGCAAAGAGCTAGAATCTTCAATGAATAAGTTGCTGCAAGGGACACATTCTCAAGCAAGTGCTTTAGAGCAGTCTGTCAGTGCGGTAAGTGAGATTAACGCATCTATGCATAGTGTGAGTGAGCAAACTACAGAAGCTACCGCTCAAGCCCAAGATATTAAAAATATTGTGAGTGTGATTCAGGATATTGCTGAACAGACAAATCTTTTAGCACTCAATGCCGCCATTGAAGCTGCTCGTGCTGGGGAACACGGACGGGGCTTTGCGGTTGTGGCTGATGAGGTAAGAAAACTTGCTGAAAAAACAAGCAAATCACTAGGCGAGATTGAAGCAAACATTAATATGCTTGTGCAAAGTGTCAATGAGATTTCAGAAGCGGTCAATGAGCAGACTTTGGGACTGACACAGATTAATGATTCTATTAATCAGATTCAGATGATTACGCAAGAAAATGTCCAAATCGCGGATTTGACAAATGGCATTACACAGCAGGTTAATGGTATTGCAAGTGAGATTCAAGCCGATGTGCAGAAAAAGAAATTTTAACTTACCCTAGATTCTACAAAGCATAAGGCGTTGCAGAATCTTAAACTTTAGGGTTGTGGCGACTGTCGTAGCTCTTTTATTTTTTGACATTTTCCCCTTGACAAACACTAGGTGTTAGGCTTTATAATATCACTCTTAAAGATTTTATGTGTTTGTCTAAACCCGCTTGTTAGCACTTCTTATAAACAAATATTATAGAATCTTAGCTATTTTACTACCCAAAGGAATTTTTATGCTTTTAGAAGAAAACTTAGCCCAAGCCAACAATGGGCAAAAAATCAGTGCAAAAGGCTATGCAGTAGCCCACAAAGACGACACATTTAAGCCTTTTCACTTCACTCGCCACGCAATGGGAGAGAATGATATTTTACTTGAGATTCTCTATGCTGGAATCTGCCATAGCGATATACACTCTGCTAGAAGTGAGTGGAAAAGTGGGATCTATCCTATGGTCCCCGGGCACGAGATAGCCGGGCGTGTGGTAGCTGTGGGTAAAAGCGTGAGTAAGTTTAAGATTGGCGATTATGCAGGCGTTGGCTGTATGGTGAATTCCTGTGGGGAGTGTAGTGCGTGCAAGCAGAGTCAAGAGCAGTTTTGCGAAAATGGTAAGGCGGTTTTTACCTATGATTGCCTTGATTGCTTCCACGATAATGCCCCAACCTATGGCGGCTACTCAAATAATATTGTTGTGAGTGAAAACTTTGCGATACAAGTGCCACAAAATGCCCAGCTAGAGAAAGTCGCCCCACTGCTTTGTGCAGGGATCACCACTTATAGCCCCTTAAAATTTAGCAAGGTAAAAAGGGGCGATAAAGTCGCGGTAGCGGGATTTGGCGGACTTGGGCTTATGGCGGTGAAATACGCCCTTTATCTTGGGGCGGAAGTGAGTGTGTTTGCACGAAATACACTTAAGGCTCAAGTTGCTAAGAATCTAGGTGTAAAAGCCCTTTACACTGCCACAAGTGAATGCAAAGAGCGATTTGATTTTATCATCTCTACCATTCCTACGGCTTATGATGTCAATAGCTATGTGGATTTGCTAAAGTTTGGCGGTGAGATGGCAATTGTTGGGCTGCCGCCTGTGGAGCTAAAAACGCATATTGATGTAACAAGGCTTGTTTTTTCTGCGGGTAAAAAGGTGTATGGCTCACTCATTGGCGGTATTAAAGAGACGCAAGAAATGCTAGATATTTCTATCCAGCAGGGAATCTACCCTGAAGTAGAAATCATTAGTGTAAAGGACATTGACACAGCATATAGCAATCTCACAAACGGCAAGGCAAAATTCCGCTATGTGATTGATATGGGAAGCTTGGAGGGATGAGACTACAAGGATTCTGCTAGAATCCTTGCTCTAGATTCTATTACTTTGGGTGAGTGTGGAGACTAAAAATATCAAATACCAAAGGCTTTGGACTTGACTATAACATATATTATTTATAGAATCTCGTTTAGTTTTGTTTTCATAATAACAAACGAGCTATAGATGGCTTGAAAGCAGTGCTAATATATGAGTCTGTAGGCAAAGGAGATACTTCATATTCTTACATTGTAAGTTTTTACACATTACATTTTGCAGTTAGGAGAAGTTATGAAAAATGAATTATTGCAAGATTTAGAAAATCGCTTTGAAACTTTAAAGCATATTAGAAATTTAGCACAAAGCTATGATGAAAAATTGTTTTGTTATCTTTTGGAGCAAAGCACATACAAAGATGAGTTTAAGAATAGATTTTTTATTGTGCGAAATAACACTTATATTTTTAAGCTTAATGACTTTTTGACCTTTTTAGACCTTAGAAATTTAAGCGGTAGCTTCACAAGTTATACAAATAAAATAGGACTAGCATTTAAAACAAAAAGCTTTTTAAAAACAAATAATGAAGTCGTGCTAAACTTTGCTTACAAAGATGGCGTGATAAAAGGCGGACAAAGTAAAGATGAGGATAAAAAGAATGAGATATTTTTCAATGAGATTCTAGCAAAAGATGAAATAGATGTGTTGTTTGCAAGAAAAGCTTTGCAAAATTTTGAGCTTATAGGGCAAGGGGATTTAAAAGAAAATCTTAACAATGCTAATCTCTTAATCAAAGGCAATAACCTTTTAGCCCTGCACTCTTTAAAAAAGAAGTTTGCAAATAAAGTAAAACTAATCTATATTGACCCACCTTATAATACAGGCAATGATAGCTTTAATTATAATGATAACTTCAATCACTCCACTTGGCTAACATTTATGAAAAATCGCCTTGAAATTGCAAGGGATTTTTTAAGAGATGATGGCGTGATATTTATTTCCATTGATGAATATGAATCACACTATTGCAAGGTTTTAATGGACGAAATTTTTGGTAGGGATAATTTTGTGGGCGATTTTATCCGCAAGACAAAAAGCACAACAAATGATTCAAAAATAGGGCTAAATTATCAACACGAATTTTTACTTTGCTATGCAAAAAATAAAAATAATGTAAATTTACTAGGGGGACAAAAGGACTTAAGCAAGTATCAAAATCCAGATAATGACCCTTTTGGCGCTTGGGTCAGTGATAACCCAAGCGCCAAAAGCGGTGACCCAAAAACGGGATATTTTGCAGTAAAAAATCCTTACACGGGAAAAGAAGACTATCCACCAGAGGGGCGGTTTTGGCTTTTTTCTCAAAACACAATCCAAAGGCATATTGATGAGGGCAGAATCTGCTTTAAAAAAGAACATAAAGATGATGAAAGAGGGTTTATCTATAAACGCTATTTGAAAGATTTAAAGACAACAAAAAAGACTTTTGATTCTTTAAAATTTGTAGATAATGCTTTTATGAATCAAGTTGGCACAAAAGAGTTTGTAAAACTTTTTGGCGATAGTGCAGTTTTTAAAAACCCAAAACCTGAAAGTTTAATCTATGAAATTTTAAATCATACTACAAACGAAAACGATTTAGTAATGGACTTTTTTGCAGGAAGTGGCACAACTCTAGCCGTCGCTATGAAAATGAAAAGGCGATTTATAGGGATTGAACAAATGGACTATATAGAATCTATCACAAAAGAGCGGCTTAAAAAGGTGATAAATGGAGAGCAAGGGGGGATTAGCAAAGCGGTAGATTGGCAAGGAGGTGGAAGCTTTATTTATGCAGAGCTTATGCCTTTAAATGCAATATATAAAGAGAGAATAAAAAATATAAATGATGAAAAAATGCTAGATTCTATTTACAAAGATTTAGAATCTAAGGCTTTTTTGGATTATCGTATAGATTTAGATAGTATTTTAAAAGATAAAGAGTTTAAAGAATTAGATTTACAAGAGAAAAAAGAAGTTTTGCTAGACATTTTAGATTCTAATATGGACTATGTGCTGTATGGGGATATAGAAGATGAGGATTATGCAATATCTAGCGAAGTTATAGAACTTAATAAAATATTTTATGGTGATGATAATGTTTAATAAAAAGTTATATGAGACCTTACTAGAAGAGTTTGGAAAAAGAGGGCTGGAAGATATAGAGATACCTTTGTATATCAAAGAAAATTTATCTAAAGAGCTAAGAATCTACCAAGAAAAAGTACTGAAATATTATTATGCTAATGTAGATTCTATAAAACAAAATCATTTAATGTTTAATATGGCAACAGGCAGTGGGAAAACGCTGATAATGG
Organism: Helicobacter magdeburgensis; assembly: GCF_000765825.2. Lineage (GTDB taxonomy): Bacteria > Campylobacterota > Campylobacteria > Campylobacterales > Helicobacteraceae > Helicobacter_C > Helicobacter_C magdeburgensis. Next base: position 35,707 of record NZ_JRPE02000003.1, on the reverse strand, counting down.
CTGCTTTGATACTTGATTGCTATAAAAGGGGATATAGAGATTTTATTTTCTTTGTAAATTCTAATTCTATATTGGAAAAAACTAAGGCGAATTTTGCTGATAAATATTCAAGTAAATACCTTTTTAAAGAGAGTATCAATATAGATTCTGAAAATGTAGAGATTAATTTATTAAATAATCTAAGTGAAAGTAAAGATGAATGTATCAATATACATTTTACGACTATACAGGCTTTGTTTTCTTTATTTAAAACAGAAAGGGAAAATTCTTTAAGCTTTAGTGATTTAGTGGATAAAAAGATTGTGTTATTGGCTGATGAAGCACATCATTTAAATAGCGATACTAAAAGTAAAAGTGAAAAGGAAAATAAAGAGGGTTGGGAGACAATCATAACAAAGGCTTATGAAAGCAATAAAGAAAATTTATTATTTGAATTTAGTGCTACGATACCACAAGAGGCTAATGTTTTAGAAAAATATACAAATAAAATAATTTATGAATACGCTTTAAAAGAGTTTTGCAAAGACGGCTATTCTAAACGGATATTTCTAACAAAATATAACAATGAAACTTTAGAGTATAGAATCTTAGGCAGTATGCTAACAAGCCTTTATAGAGAGCTACTCGCACAAAAGCATAATATCATACTAAAACCTGTAATAATGTATAAAAGTGAATCTATAAATGAATCAAAGCAAAATGAAAAGTTTTTTATAAATTTTTTAGAAAATTTAGAAGCTTCTCAAATAAGTAGCTTTTATGAAAATATTGATAAAGAGAGTGAGCTTTTACATAAAAGCTTAGAATTTTTTAAAAAAGAATATGGTTTATCGTATGCAAATAGCATTATCAACTTTTTAAAGAATAATTTTAAATCATTGTATATATTAAATACAAATGATGAAAAAGAGCTTGAAAAAAATCAAGTATTATTAAATACTTTGGAGGATACAAGCAATGAAATAAGAGTGATTTTTTCAGTAGATAAACTCAATGAGGGTTGGGATGTGCTAAACCTTTTTGATATAGTAAGACTTGGTAGTAATAAAGCTAGTAAGGCTATTACGACTAAGGAAGTTCAGCTTATAGGAAGAGGTGCTAGATATTATCCTTTTAAAGACCCATCATTTATGTTTGATAGTGATTCTATTTATATAAGAAAATATGATAATGACTTAGATAATGAGCTAAACGCCCTAGAGAGACTAAGCTATCATACCATTAATGATGTCGCATTTATTAAAAATCTTAATGAAAGTATGAATAAGCAAGGCTTGTTATTTGAAGAAGAAAAAAGGCGTGTAGATTTAATTGTCAATGAAAAGATAAAGCCTATTATTGATGATAACAAAATTTATTATGCCAATAATAAAAGGATTAGAAGAGGGGATTTACAACTTTTCTCTATGACAAGAGCTGAAATAGAGCAGAAAATAAAGGGACTGCAAATTCCACTTTTTTCAAACTCTATAAAAGAAAGTGAAGAGAAATTTGAGATTGTGAAAGAAGAATATGATTTACAAAACTCTTCAACGCTTGAATCTATTATAGATACTAAATATTTTCTTAAAGCAATGAATATGTTAGGGCTTAGTTTTAAAGAAATTAATAAGAATCTTGACTTTAAAAGCAAAAGGGATTTTATAGAAAATTATTTAAAAAAAATATATGTATGCTTTTCAAAAAAACAAACATTTAATATGGAAAATAAACTTGAAATAGCAAAGTATATTTTGGAAAATTTTAAATCCTTAAAGCAAAGTATCAAGCAAGAATATGAAGTAAGTGAGTTTCAGTCTCATAAATTTAATATAGGCGATAGAATAATCTTTAAAAATGATGATAATTTTGAAGATTCTAGATTCACTTGGTTATATCATAAGACATTTTGTTATGATAGTAAGCTAGAAAGAGAATTTTTGGAATTTATAGAGAGCAGAAAAGATGATATTGATAAGATGTTTTCTCAATGGTTTATTATAAGAAATGAGGGATTTAAAGAATTTAAAATTTATGATAATCGCGCAAATGAAGTAACTTATGGAATGGGCTTTGAGCCTGATTTTATTTTCTTTGGCAAAAAATTGAGTGAAAGGAATGATAAGTTTTTAAGTATTCAATGTTTTATGGAGACAAAGGGAGAGCATTTAGCCCCTAAAGATAGTTGGAAAGAGGATTTTCTAGCAATGCTAAAGGGCAAAAAGCTTGACACAGATACAAATCAAATATTGACATTAGAATCTTTACCATTTTTTATAAATAAAGATATAAGCAAAAATCAAACATTTATTGATGAATTTGATGGGTTTTTAAATAAGCAGAAATAAGAGATAGAAAGCTTGGTAATTTATTAATGGCAGATTCAAACAACTTTGTGAAAAAACATTAAGCTTTGCGAACTATGATTATACAAGGCAAAATAAAGGTTGTGGTATGTTTGGCAGTATTGAAGTAGTTTGGTATATTGTGCTGTTTGTGGCATCTATCTTTGGTGGGTTTGTAGGCTCACTCTCTGGCGGGGCTGGAATGATAACTATGCCCCTGCTTTTGTTGAGTGGGCTAAATCCCCTTCAAGCCCTAGCGACAAACAAGCTTCAAGCCTGTGTGGGTTCATTCACCGGGGCGGCTCATTACTATAAAAATGGACTAATGGACTTTCAGCAAAGTCGCATTTGCATTGCCATAGCGGTGATATTTTCTGGCTTGGGGGCTTTTGCTGTGCAGTTTGTATCGCTTGAGATTCTATCTAAAATCCTGCCTTTTGTGATGATTCTTGTAGGAATGTATTTTTTGTTTTCACCAAAGCTAAGTGATGAGGATAGGGCAAGGACAAAATATCCCTTGCTTTTATACGCTTCTTGTGCGGTGGCAAGTGTGTATGGTGGGCTTTTAGGCGTGGGGATAGGCTCTTTTGTGCTGATGATATTTGTTAGTATAGCAGGTTACGGCTTGAGTAAAGCCCTAGCACACTCTCGCGTTCTTGTTTTTAGTATCAATCTCTCTTCGGCATTGCTTTTTATTGCAGGTGGGAATGTGCTGTGGATTCTAGGCATATTAATGTGTGTAGGGCAGATGATAGGGGCGAGTCTGGGGGCGAAACTTGCCATAAAACACGGAGCGAAAATTATCCGCCCTGTGGTGATTTGCCTATGCTTTATTATGTCTATAAGGCTGATTATTAAAGAGTTTTTTTAGTGTTCATCTTACTCATTTTGTAGGGCAAGTGAGACAAAGAGTTCGCCCCTTTGCTTATATGAGCTAAATTGATCTAGGCTTGCCGCAGCGGGGGATAGCAAAACGACATCTTTAGAATCTGGTGTGCGTTTGGCGTGGATTTTACCCATAGCGTTTGTGAGATTTTCACATTTTGTAAGGGGGATACCATACTGCTTTGCTAAAGTGGCTAGACGCTCTTCATTTGCCCCAATGCTAAAAATCTCAATATCCGCTCCCTGCATAGCTTCAAAAAGGGGCGTGAGATTTGCCCCCTTGTCATCACCGCCTAAGATAAGCATAAGGTGCGTGTTAGCATAGCGTTTAATCGCTTGAATGGTAGCATCAACATTTGTGCCTTTGCTATCATCAACCCATAGGCGATTATGCTTATCATAAAACTCTTCAATCCTATGTTTGCCTATGCTAAAGGTGTTTAATCGCTCTATGTTATCGGCTTTAGCGGCGAGTTTTGCAATACTTAAAGCAATCACGCTATCAAGCAAAAAAGGCTCTTTAAACACAATATCTTGCAGGGCGATAGAGCATTTTTGGGCGAGATCAAGGCTAGATTCATAAGTGATAAGATTGCCTTTGTATTGGGCTACTATCTTGTGATTAACAAATTGTGCGGGGATAATGGCGTGGGTTAGACTATCCATAATTGTAAGCGGGCTAAGCTTGTCGCTAATGTAGTTTTCAAAACTGCCGTGCCAAGTGATATGATCTTCTTTCACAGGCAAAAGAGCGTAGATTCTAGGGTAGGCTTTGTGTGTGTAGTGCAGGGTAAAGGAGCTAGTCTCAAGCACCCATATTTTTGTGGCTTTGTTTTGATATAAAAGGGCTAAGGGCGTGCCGATATTCCCTCCGCTTTGTGCGTGAAAAGGCTCTAAAAGCAAAGTTGTCATTTCCGTGGTGGTGGTTTTGCCATTTGTGCCACTTATCCAAATGTTTAAGGGCGGATTTGCTTCATTTTGTAAGAGCATATTAAAATAATCATACTCGCTTATAAGATTTTGTGCCTTTTGCACGAGCTGATGATAGGGCGGAATGCCCGGACTTAGAATCTCCATATCACTAGATTCTGGCTTAAAGGCATTTGAAGGGAGCAGGGCATTGCCAAAGCTATCTGTGCTTGCAGATTCAAACTTATCATCATAAATATGAAGTGTATGTCCTTGATTGTTAAGGAAGCTCACAAGTGGAGTGGTCGTAACGCCATAACCAAAAATACTGATACGCATAGATTTTCCTTATAGATTCTTAGATTCTTAGCGGATTTTAAGGCTAAGAATGGCGATGAGATTTGCTAAAATCGCAATAATCCAAAATCGCACAATGATTTTATTTTCCGCCCAGCCTCGCACTTCAAAGTGATGATGAATAGGTGCCATAGCAAAGATTCTTTTCTTTCTATATTTATAGCTCCCCACTTGTAAAATCACCGATAATGCTTCAATCACAAAAATAATGCCAATGAGTAAGAGCAGAATCTCATTATTTGAAACAATCGCCATAAATGCGATGAATGCCCCAAGGCTAAGGCTTCCACTATCTCCCATAAAGACTTGAGCCGGGTGGCAGTTATACCACAAGAATCCAAAAAGCGCACCAATTAGGGCTACCGATAAAATGGCTAATTCCCCACTATCCACGACCTTGGGCCATAAAAGATAGCCAGAAAATCCTGCGTGTCCAGCCACATATACAAAAATGGAGAGTGAAAATAACGCACAAATGCTAGGCACAGTAGCCAAGCCATCAAGTCCATCGGTGATATTGACCGCATTACTTGTGGCTAAAAATACAAGTATCCAAAATCCCAACGCAAGGACAGGGATTCCAGCGATTTTAAACGCACCTAAATCAAAAAGCGGATATTTCATAAATGGCACATAAAGGTTTGTATTATGCCCGATATATAAAAGAGCAGAAGTAACAAGCAGTGCTACAACAAAGAGTAAAAAGAACTTCATCTTAGCACTCATTCCCGCGTTGCTTTTTGCTGATATTTTCATATAATCATCTCTAGCTCCAATGAGTGCAAAGCTCACAATACAAAATAGCCCAAGCAACACATAGGGATTAAAAAGATTCGCACAGAGTAAAGAGGCAAAGAGCATACTTACAATAAAGACAATTCCGCCCATTGTGGGAGTATTTTTCTTACCCTCGTGTGCGGCTACATAAGTGGATATGGGCTGATTAGCCTTTTTTGCCTTTGCCCATTTGATGAAATAAGGCATAAGCAGCACAGCACTTCCAAAGGCGAGAAAAAACGCCATTCCCGCACGGAAAGTAATGTAGGAGAAAATATTAATCCCAAAATGTTGGTAAAGCCAATAGAGCATATTTGAATCCTTTGGTAGTTATGTGAATCTCACATAAAGCTAGGGAATTTGATTTGGTTGGTGAAAGATGTTTGATTTTAGCTACAATTAGTTAATTTCAATCAAATATTAAAGGAAAGACAATGAAAGCGATTCTTGTGATTACTGACGGGATAGGTTATAGCCATAAAACAACACACAACGCTTTTTATCACGCCAAAAAGCCAAACTATGATTATTTATTTGAAAATGTGCCTTATGGTATGATTGATACCTTTGGCTTGAGTGTGGGGCTGCCGGAAGGGCAAATGGGAAACTCGGAAGTGGGGCATATGTGTATTGGCTCGGGGCGGATTTTGTATCAAGATTTAGTTAGGATTGCAAATGCCATTACAAGCGGTGAGTTGGCTCAAAATCCTGCGCTGCTTCAAGCGGTGGCAGATTCTAGCGTGGTGCATTTATGTGGGTTGTTAAGTGATGGCGGGGTGCATTCGCATATCTCACATTTTAAGGCGTTAGTGGAGATTTTATCCATTCAAGGCAAAACTATCAAGCTTCATCTTATCACTGATGGGCGAGATGTCCTGCCACAGAGTGCATTAGGGTATTTAAGCGAGATAGAAAAGCTGTGTAATGAAAAAGTAAGTATCGCAAGTATTTCAGGGCGATTTTATGCTATGGATAGGGATAAGCGGTGGGAGCGAGTGCAACAAGCCCATCAAAGCATAGCACAAGGCAAGAATCCTAGCTCCCTTTCTCCGCAAGAGTATATTAAGAATCAATATAATCAAGGGATTTTTGATGAGTTTATAATCCCGGCGAGTTTTGGCGGATATAAGGGTATGGAGGCAGGAGAGGCTTTTATTTTTGTGAATTTCCGCTCTGATAGGGCAAGAGAGATTGTAGAATCTTTAGGCAATCCACAATTTAGTGAGTTTGAGCGAGAGTTTATCCCGCTATCTATCGCCACGATGACAGAGTATGATGCGACATTTCCCTATCCCATACTTTTTCCCAAGCAAAAGGTGCAAAATACCCTTGCAGAAGTCATTGCCACAAATGGTTTAAGGCAGTTTCACACCGCTGAAACAGAGAAATACGCACACATTACATTTTTCTTTAATGGTGGGCGTGAAGAGCCATATCCCAATGAAGAGCGTTGCCTTGTACCTTCACCTAATGTGAAGACTTATGATTTGCAACCGGAGATGAGTGCAAATGAAGTGAGTGAATGTGTGCTAGGGGCGATGGAAAAGGGCTATGATTTTATTGTTGTGAATTTTGCTAATGGCGATATGGTAGGGCATACGGGCAATTTTGAAGCGGCGATTAGGGCTGTTGAAGCGGTGGATTATGAGCTTGGCAGGATTATAGAATCTGCTAGGGCAAATGACTATGCGTTATTTATCACAAGCGATCACGGCAATTGCGAAGAGATGAAAGATGACAATGGCAACACACTGACAAATCACACAATCGGGCAGGTATGGTGCTTTGGAATGATTAATGGAGTTACACATATCGCTAATGGTGGATTAAATAATATCGCCCCAAGCATTCTAAAGGCGATGAATCTGCCTATACCGCAGGAGATGGATAAGCCGTTGTTTTAGATTCTAGCCGCAAGGACAAAATGGCATATTGTGAGTTAAGAAAAGATGAGTGTATATAGCGATAAGAATCTAAGCTTAAGTAGGATTCTTGCAAGTTTAGAGTCTGCTATACACACTCTAAAATCGTAAAAGCAACGATTTTGCTACAATACAAACTTTAATCACAAAAGGCGAGTAAAATGTATCCCCTAAACCTCCCAGAAGAAGAGCTAAAGCACAAAGTGGCAGCTGATTTTTTCAGCCCAAACCCACAAAGTGAAAATATCAAACTAGACAAAGAGCAAAAAGCCCTTTTAAAATATCTAGATTCCACGCAGATTCTAGGGCGGATTGATTTTTGTATAAGCTACAACGCAAAGACACTTTTCCAGCCTATAAACTTTTTGTGGGCAGAAGCCAAAAAAGGCAATAAGGCAGATATTATAGAATCTTTTATCCAGCTAATCCTAACCATAGGCAAGGAAAAAACCTATGAAAACAATCTCCCGCCCATTTTCTTAGGAGCGCTCGATTGTGAGAAAATCGCCTTTATCCCCTACCACGAGCTAGATTCTATATTCACACAAAATGACTTTAATTGGAACGTAACCCCAAGTAACCACGACACAAAAGAGTTTAAAACACTCCACACCAAAACAAAAGAACTTTTAGAATCTAAAAAATTGCAATTTAGCTTCAAAAGCGACTATAAAGAATTACAATCTTTCATACAAGCAAATTTCACGCTAAATAATGAAAACATCGCCAAAATCCCCATAACCAAAAACAACTTCACCACCATTTATCAAAAGTGGCTTACAAGCGTAGCCCCAAGCATTGGCATTGATTGGAATCTTGCTAAAAACGCAGGGATTTTAGACGCAGATTTCTATCTAGCAGATTTATTAAGTGCTGAAAATCAAAGCCTACTAGATAAACTCTTTGTCGTGCTAAAACAAACGCATTATGAGTTTAATAAAACCACCACATTTATGGGGACACAGCAAAAAGATACCGCAAGTTTTAATGATAATCAAAAAGCCCACACAGCCTTTTGGAATCTCTATGAACGACCACCAAAAGAGGAGTATTGGAGCTACATTATAGATAGGCGAGATTTGCTAGTCCCTAGCGATATTAGAGAGCGAAAGGGTGCGTTTTTCACCCCGCAAATTTGGGTTAGCAAAGCCCAAAGCTACCTAGAAAAAGCCCTAGGTGAAAACTATCAAAGTGAGTATTATGTATGGGATTGTGCCGCAGGGACAGGCAATCTACTCACAAACCTTACAGAATCTCACAGGCTCTATGCCTCTACCTTAGATAAAGCCGATGTAGAGATTATGCAAGAATTATCAAGTGAAAATGCCCTGCACCTACTGCCAAAGCATATTTTTCAATTTGACTTTTTAAACGATGAGTTTTTTGACAAGCCTTGTGATAAACATACTAAAAATGGACTAGATTCTAAATGCCCTAATTGCGTAGAATCTAAACTGCCAAAATCCCTGCAAGAGATTCTAAAAGATGATGAAAAACGCAAAAAACTCATTATCTTTATCAATCCACCCTATGCGGAAGCCGCCTCAGCGACACAGGTAACAAATACAGGCAAAAATAAAGATGGCGTAAGCCTAGGTAATGCCACTTATGAACGCTACAAAGATTCTATGGGGAAGGCGAGTAATGAGCTTTTCGCACAATTTTTCTTTAGAATCTATAAAGAGATTCCACACTGCCACCTAGCCGCCTTTTCAACACTGAAATATGTCAATTCTAGTAATTTCATAAAGTTTAGAGAGACTTTTCAAGCAAAATTTCTAAAAGGCTTTATCGCTCCAGCTTACACCTTTGATAATGTCAAAGGAAACTTCCCCATAGGCTTTTTGATATGGGATTTAAGCCAAAAGGAATAGTAATAAGCTAAAGCACAAATATTTTTGCTAGAATCCAAAAAATACATTAAGGAGTAGAAAATGACTTTGATATTAGAAAATGTAGATTCTAAACTTTTGCAAGTGATTGAAAGCCTAAAAGGCTTAAAAAGTGATTTAAAGATTACAAAAGAGCTAGAATCTAAAAGCGATTTTGAAAGTGTAAGAGAGCAGTTACAAAGCAAACTACAAGACCCAGAGATTCGTGCTGTATTTGAAAGGCTAAAAGACAAATGAGATATTTAAGCTTACAAGAAGTGCAAAAAATCCACGATGATATGCTAGATGAAATAGGTGGACTAAAAGGGGCAAATCCTAAGCAAATCGCTCTTTTAGATTCTGCCCTGACACAAATCCAAAATGATGATTATTACCCAAGATTTATAGATAAGCTTACGCATATAATGTTTGCCTGTGTGAAGTTTCACCCATTTGCAGACGGGAATAAACGCACCGCATTGCTTATCGGCGATGCCTTTATAACGCTCAACCACAAAGCCACGCCAAGGGACTTTTACCAAAAGCTAGAAGATGTTATTGTAAGCGTAGCAAGTGATGAGATAAGCAAAGATGAGCTAAAACAGATTCTAAGCGATATGCTAAAAGGCATTCAATGAAAAAGAGCATAACCCTAGATACTTTTGATGAAAACGGGGCGAGTTTAGGAAAAAAGCGATTTTATACAAAAAATATAAGCAAGAAAATTAACGATTGGTATAGTGCTTATTATGACAAAAACGCAAACATAGTGGGTATAATGAATACACGAGGCAACGACTTTCAAAACCAAAATTACATTAGAATCACTAGTACAAATAATTATAATCATACAAACACAATCACACCAAACAATCTTATCCCAACAAGTATTTATCTCTCCGTCCGCCATTGTATTAAAGCCACTTGGATAAATGATAGAGATCAATTCCTAGCCCCAAATAAAAAATGGGAAAAGGACACAGAGTTTCATAGCGACTGCCTTATTTTTATGCTTTTTCACGGACAAAATAGAATCACTTGCAAAGAGGGCATAAATCACTTTATCCCCTTTAGTGAAAAAGATATAGACGCAGCCGAAGCCTTTGAATCTCACTTTATGCAAGACTTTTTGCAAGGCAAAATCAAGCCAGATTCTAAAAGCACTGATAGTAAAAGCTTGTTTAAAGATGAGCTAGACTTTATCCCCACAAAGCCGCTAATTTTTAGCGATGAAGCAAAAGAAGTGCTACAAGCAGGAAAAGAGATTTTCAAGCACTATCACACACAAGCAAAAGATTCTAAAGACTACAACCCAAACGCCGCACTCTATGACATCAAAGCCCACTTTCAAGGCTTTAATGACAAAGGCAAAATGAACCCACCCCAAAAAGCCGATGATGAAGCCTACAAAGAAAAGCTAGGCATACTCAACTACGCCCTAAAAAACTTAGCCAAAAAGATAGAAATAAAAGTCTATGAATACGGCTTTTTACTGCCATAAAGTTGTGTCATTGATACGCCTTGTCATATTATCTTACTCAAAAAGACAGACAAGGCATATTGGAATCTAAGTATCAAACCCTAAATACTCCCATACACTGCTAAGGCTGTGAGAATAAAGCCTCCACCCAAAACACTAAAAGCAACTTTGCGTTTGCCCTTACAAAATGAAGTAACAATAAGCCCTGATAGGTAAAATAGGAGCATTGAAAGTCCAAAGCCAATGGCGATGAAGTCAAAATATGAGAGTTTGAATCCAGCTATTTCGTGTTTGCTTCCAGTGCTTTTGTGCATAAGCATTAAGATTCCATATAATCCCCTATCTATCGTGCGAAGCATAGGTTTGCCCTCTTTATCTTTGCTTAAGCTTACGCTGTATTTGATATTCCCCATTGAGAGATTGCCTTTCATCATACGCACTTGCGTGTCTTTGGGGATTTGGAGATTCTTATTTTTAAGAATGGTGATGATAAACTCCTCTTCTTGCCCCTTTTGTGGCATAGAATCTAGTGGAATATCAATAATGGTCGCACCGGAATTTTGACGAATTTCAAAGATGTAAAGCACACCTGTTATCGCATATATCAACGCTGCTGGGAGAAAAAATAGGCTCAAATACAAGTGCATTTGCATCCAAAATTTACGATGAAGTTTCATAATGTGAAAGTCCTTAAGTAATGATATAAATTCTCACAATCCTATCTAAAGATTGTGAGTTAAATGTGAAGTGCATAGTGCTGAGATTCTATACTCTAAAGCCTAGAAGTCCGCTCTAAAGCTTATCCAATAGTTTCGGCTTGGCAAGATTCTTTGGTATCTGTTTTGCGCGTTTGTGTTACTGCCACTTGTGTAACTTGCATAGTCCATAAAATACACATCAAAGAGATTATTAACCGCTAGAGTTAGGGCATAGTGTTTGCCGATTTTGTAGCTTGCTGCAACATCTACAAGCTGATAGTCTTTGTAATACTGCCCTACAATCTCTCGCACATTTGTTCGTGCATTAGATCCCGCATAAGGTGTGGGCGTTTTGTATTTCCCACTCCATCGCACATACATATCAAAATTACCATATTGATATTTTGGGGTAATAGTAAAGCTGTGTCGCGGGATAGAATTTATCGGCTCTCCTTTGCCCGAGCCACTTAGAGCTTCTGTGTAGGTGTAGCCATATCCTGCATCAAGGGAAAATCCACCAATAGGCTTAATCTTTGCACTTAGTTCCGCTCCGCTTACAAGACTTTTTTCTACATTGCGATAAGTGGAGCAGGTTGTGCTATTGCCGGGGCAGATTTGGTTTGTCCCGGGGATTTGTGTGCCACCTGTTATGCCTTGTAATGTTTCAATTTGATTATTAAAATCTGTGTAATAGCCTGTGAGAATAAACATCGCTGGATCTGTATCTACAATCGCACTAAGCTCGTAGTTCCAGCTTTGCTCGGGTTTTAGGTTTGGATTCCCATAAGATTCTGTCGTAGTGCTATTGCTAGAGCTTGTGGTAATAACACCATCAGTGGTTTGTAAAAGTGTGGGGATAAGCACACCATTTGCCACACCTGCTTTGAATGTCAGCCAATCTGTGGGATTATAATTTACATAGAATCTAGGATTTGGCACGGTGGCGAAGCGGTCGCTATAATTATATCGTAAGCCAAGTGTGGTGCTTATGCTCTCACTTATGAGATATTCCCCTTCAGCAAAGATAGCAGCTTGATTTTGGTGCATATTCCTGTGTTTGCTAGAGATTGTGCCTATAAGATTCTCAAACTGATAATACACCCCACCATTAAAAATAATCGCCCCATAATTGTTTAAATCAAAGTCATTTGTATAAGTGCTTTGGAATATGGCATTTTGGGCGGTGCGTTTGTTTGCGTAGTTGATATAATCCCCTTTATCCGCTCCAATGCCAACATTTGCGTGTGGGGCAATGAGATTGTAAGAGTGCTGCACATAGCTAGAGAGTTTGCCCCACTCGTAGTTTCCATCGTGGCTAAGCACGGAATTAACCTTAAAAAGCTCTTGTATGGAGGTAATACTCCTACTAGAGGTATTGAGCGTTCCAAGTCGTCCATTATAGATTTCAGAATCTAGATAGATATAATCGCGGTTTGTTGGTGTGTAGTTGAGCCTAAAGCCGCCGCTAAAATTGCGAGAGCCTGTGGAGGAGTGTGCCGCATAAGGATTGCCATTGCTACTTGGGCTTACCCACGAGGGCTTTAAAAATTCATTTGCATCATTGTATCTTGCAGAGCCGCGGAGATTCAGCGAGAGCTTATCTTTGAGAAGAGGGATATTCATATAGGCATTTGTGCCATAGACATTCCCCCATTCACTATTTGGCTCAAAAAGCTTTGTTTCCATTTGGATTCCACTTGTGAATGTATTTGTATGCTTTTTAGTGATAATATTGATAACCCCTCCCATAGCATCAGAACCATAAATTGTGGAGGCAGGACCACGAATAACTTCAATCCTTTCTATCATTGAAGGTGGTGGCATAAAGGAGGTTTGATTCCCAAGCCCATTTTGCACAAAGCCACGCGTGGTATTTTGGCGTTTGCCATCAATAAGGATAAGCGTGTAGCTTGAGCTAAGCCCACGCATAGAGATTGAGTTTTGCCCGGTTTTGTCCTGCTCCACATATACGCCCGGGACATCTTGCACCGCATCGCCTATATCGCGAATGGGGCGGGTTAAGATCTCTTCTTTGGGAATTATGGAGATGGACGCTGGAGCGGTTTTTATATCCTGCTCATAGCCCGCAGCGGTAACAACCGATCGCCCAAGATTCACTTTTCTTGTCTCATTGTCGGGGCGAGTTGTGCTAGATTCTAAGGTATTAAGAGAATCAGCAAAGCTCCCACTAAGCGAGAGACTAAGGACAAGCGATATTTTAAAAGTAGTTTTTTGAGTAATGCGGTGAGAAGTTGAAAGCTTCATTGCAAATCCTTTTATTAAAATTACAAACAATTCTTATTATTTAAAAAGTTTGTGGGCGGATTTATAGCAGCAAAAAGCTTAAATAAATATTAACAAAAACTCTTATTTTTAATATCTTGTAATCTACACAATGTAATAAAAAAATATGGTGAAAATGTGAATCTTTTCATACAAATTACATCGACTTTAGCCGACTTCAACTTCGCTAAAACTCAAACAAGCTATAATCAGGGATTTTTATTTGATAGGCGGATATTATGGCAAAGAAACTTCACACCTTTATGGGCGACACTCCAGCCCAAGCTCTTAAAAAAGCACAAGAAACCTTTGGGAGCGATATTTTGCTTGTTGAGAATAAGGAGATTCGCAAAAAGTCCCTAGCCCAACCGGGCTTATATGAGATTGTCATAGCCGTTGATGAGATAGAGGGCAAAACTGATACGCAAAGCACAGAGCCAAAAGCAGAATCTAGCACAGACTTAGCCCAGCAGATTCCACAAAATAGTGTGCAAAAAAAGCTTGATGAAATAGCAGAAAAGAAAATGGCAAAAAAACGCCAAGAAGCAAACAAACCTAGAATCTACGATGAAGTAACCCTGCAGCTTTCAAACGCCGTCAAAGAAATCTCACAGATTGCTAATGTGCCAAGTAATATGCCAGAATCTCCAAGCATTATTCCCCAAACCCCGCCACCTTCAACACCATCTTTGTCATCATCTTCACCTGCTCTAAGCCCCAATGCCGCACGACCATACCCCACAAGCACAACTACAACTAATAAGCCCAGCAAAGCCCAGATTATGCAAAAGCTTGATGAAAGGGCAAATGAAAGGATTCAGGATTTACAACAAACGCGTTTAGAGCAGCATATCAATGAAAGGCTAGAGCTTAAAGAGATAAAAAGTGAGCTTGATGATTTAAATGATAAGCTAAAAATCATTCAAAATATGCTGTGGGAGGAGAAAAGCCCAAAGAATGAAGGTATAAATATCCCCCAAGAGTTTGCTGAAATTTATAGAATTGCTAAAAGTAGCGGAATGAGTAGGGAGCATTTAGACACGATAATGCAGCTATCCTTAGAGCTTATGCCTTTAAAAATGCGTTCAAGCTCAACGACTATCAAGCGGTATTTCCGTGAAGTTTTGCGAAAGATGATTTATTGCAGGAGTGAGAATCTCAATAATAATGATAAAAAAATTATGATGCTTGTTGGTCCAACGGGCGTGGGGAAAACAACCACTCTAGCCAAACTTGCTGCGAGATATTCACTTATGCTCAATAAACGCTATCGCGTGGGGGTGATTACCCTTGATACTTATCGTTTAGCAGCGGTGGATCAGCTTATGGCGTATGCGCGTATGATGAAGCTAAGTATTGATACTGTTGTAGAGCCAGAGGAACTGCCAAAAGCCATAGATTCACTCAAACATTGTGATTATATTTTGATTGACACGGCGGGGCATTCACAGCACGATAGGGGTAAATTACAAAATATCAAGTCTTATTTGAATACGGATTATAAAATTGATATTAGCCTAGTGCTTGCACTCAATGCCAAGTATGAGGACTTGAAAGATACCTATAATGCCTTTAGTGAGCTTAATATTGACACTTTGATTTTTAGCAAACTTGATGAAAGTCGCAATTTTGGGAATATGTTTTCACTCGTATATGACACAAAAAAGCCCATTTCATATCTCTCAATCGGGCAAGGTGTGCCTAATGACTTGATTTTAGCGAGTAATGATTATTTGGTAGATTGTTTGCTTGATGGGTTTAAGCGTCCAGAATCTAAGTAGAATCTCAATAGGAAAAGATATGATACAAAATCAAGCCCACGAGCTACAATCTCTCATACAAAGCAAGGATAAACGCAACTTTAGTAATACAAAGTTTATTGCTATCACTTCAGGCAAGGGTGGTGTGGGGAAATCAAGCATAAGTGCCAACCTTGCTTATTGCTTATGGAAGCTTAAAAAACGCGTAGCCATCTTTGATGCGGATATTGGACTAGCTAACCTTGATCTCATCTTTGGGGTTAAGACACAAAAAAATATTCTTCACGCATTGCGTGGAGAAGTGAGTTTTCAGGAGATTATTTATCCCATTGAAGAAGGTTTGTATCTAATCCCGGGTGATAATGGAGAGGAGATTCTAAAATATGCTCATAGCGGTATTTTTGAGCGGTTTTTACAAGAGAGCGATATTTTAGATTCTATTGATTATATGATTATTGATACGGGAGCTGGGATTGGCGGAATCACGCAGGGCTTTTTGAATGCTAGTGATATGCTTATTGTCGTTACTATGCCCGATCCTTCAGCACTCACTGATGCGTATGCGACTATTAAGCTTAATGCTAAAATGCGTAATGAGATTTTTATGATTCTTAATATGGTAAAAAGCCAGAGAGAATCCCAAATGGTGTTTGATAGAATTTCAACTTTAGCTAAGAAAAATATTCCCGCACTTACATTACAGAATCTTGGATTCATCGAGCAAAGTCAAGTGGTGGCAAAAGCGGTGCGTTCGCGTGAGCTATTTGTCAAAGCCGAGCCATTAAGTGCGGTAAGCGGGGAGATACAACATATCGCACAAGGGGTTGTTATGAAGTTGGAACAAAATATGCTTAACTCACCACAAAAGCAACGATTTGCGGATTTTTGGCGGCGGGTGCTTGGCTATATTTGATAGTTTGAATCTTTAAAGAGTTTATCTTTTTGGGGTAAGAATGAAATGGGGCAGAAATGAAACCAGATAATTATATGAGCTTTAGCGTTGTTGCAGGATTCTTCGTTGGACTTGCGTTTTCTATTACGAAGTTTGATGAGCCGGAATTTATGGTGCTATGGACGATTATCACAACAATGGGCGTATATTTGATTGTGGCGGTATGCGTGGCGTTGTATTTTTGGTTTTTGGATTTTGAAAGCTCTAGGCTAAAGAAAAGTAAGCTTGAAAGCAATCTTGAATACTACCGCCTTGAATTTGATAAGCGTGAAAAAGAATCTGCCAAGATTCGCAATTTTATTAAGAGTATAGAATCTGATGATGAAGAAATGGCAGCCCAGCAGAATGCGAACTAAGAGCAGGAAATAAAGAGGGATAAGAGATGAAAAGTATGAAAAGTAATAATGGCTACAACCAAACGCTCAAATACGCGCAAGATGAACTTGCCCTGCAATATCTTCCCGCAGTCAAAGCAATGGCATTCCGCCTAAAAGAGCGTTTGCCTAGCTCCATTGAAATGGCGGATTTAGTCTCTATCGGCACAGAGGAGCTTATCAAACTTGCTAGGCGGTATGATAGTAGCTTAAATGATTCTTTTTGGGGCTATGCTAAGACACGCGTGAATGGGGCAATGCTTGATTATTTGCGTAGCCTTGATGTGCTATCTCGTGCTAGCCGCAAACTTGTTAAAGCCATTGACTATGAGATTTCAAAGTATTTTAATGACTACCAAGAAGAGCCAAGTGATGAGTATTTGGCAAAGATTTTAAATGAAGATGTTGCTAAGATAAAAGAAGCCAGAGTGGCGTCTGATGTGTATGCGCTTGTGCCTATTGATGAGCAGTATAATGCGATATGTGGGGAAAATATCTTAGAAGATGTGCAAAAAGATGAGCTAATGGAGATTATCCACAATGTCCTAAAAAAGCTTGGCAAAAGGGAGCAGATGATTATCCAGCTGTATTATTTTGAGGAGCTAAATCTTAAAGAGATTGGCGAGATTCTAGAGATTACTGAATCTAGAATCTCACAAATCACAAAAGAAGTCATCAAAAAAATACGACAAGCACTAGGAGATATAAATGGCTGATATACTAAGTCAAGAAGAAATTGATGCGTTATTAGAGGTTGTTGATGATGATGGCGATACTGCCGAGATAGAAAAGCAGGATATTACGCATCAAAAGCAAGTTACACTCTATGACTTCAAGCGTCCAAATCGTGTGAGTAAAGAGCAGCTCCGTGCGTTTAAGTCAATCCACGACAAAATGGCAAGAAGCCTTTCTTCGCAAGTATCTGCGGTGATGAGAAGTATTGTTGAGATTCAACTCCATAGTGTGGATCAAATGACTTATGGGGAGTTTTTGATGAGCTTGCCCTCCCCTACAAGCTTTAATATTTTTTCAATGAAGCCCTTGGAGGGTGCGGCGATTTTAGAGATAAATCCAAGCATTGCCTTTCCTATGATTGATAGGCTTTTAGGTGGTAAGGGCGACCCGTATGAGAACTCACGCGAATTTAGCGATATTGAACTGAACTTGCTTGATACGCTTTTGCGACAGATTATGCAGAATCTTAAAGAGGCGTGGAGCTCTATCACAGAGATTTTCCCCAGCGTAGATGCCAAAGAATCTAGTCCAAATGTCGTGCAAATCGTGGCACAAAATGAAATTGTTATTATGGTGGTGATGGAGATTATCATCGGACATAGTAGCGGAATGATGAGTATTTGCTATCCTGTTATCTCCCTTGAAACCGTGCTATCCCGCCTAGCAAGTAGAGATTTGATGCTGAGTGATACAAGCTCAAAAAAGAGTAGAAATAAAGAGCTTCAAGCCCTTATTGCTGGAGCGAATGTCGTTGTCTCTGGCTATTTGGGTAATGCCACACTTTCACTTAAAGAAGTGCTTGACTTGCAGGTTGGCGATATTGTGCGGCTTGATAGGGCAGCTGATGATACGATTTTAGTCTCTGTTGATGGGCGAGAAAAGTATATAGCAAGTATCGGTTTGCAAAGGTATCGCAAGACATTGCAGGTAAAAGAAGTGATTAAAACAGAAAAAGATCAAGTCAAAGAAGTGCTTGAAATGCTAGAATCTCAACGCAAAAATAGAATCGCAAATATTGAAGAGGAGGGAGAATGAAGCCTTTTATAGATTTAATCGTCCAAGAAGCCACCGCTACCATTGAAGGACTTATGGGTAAAACACCAAGTGTAACCCACACAAGCGATAGTAATGTAAGCCTTGAAAATCTCTCAATCCCCTATTCAATCAGCTATATTCAGGCAAGTGGTGATGGCAGTGGCGAACTTGCTATGATTATCCCCGTGGCTATGGCAACAGCTCTAGCAGATATGATGTTAGGTGGCGAGGGTGAGAGCAAGCCAGAGATGAGCGAAGATGATTTAGATGCGATAAAAGAGATAAGTGCGAATATTTTTGGGGCAATCTCCACATCTTTAAACTCACAAAAAGAGCTGCCAAAACTTAACTTTGCGTGTAGTAATATTGAGTTTGTTACGCAGAGCATAGAGTTATCGCGTTTTGATAAGGCATATATTTTTAATTTTTCACTAGATTCTATTCAGTCAAATTTTACGATTTTAGCCAATACAAGTTTTGTGGGGCTTTTTGAGGGTGGGGCTGCTGCTCCTGTGGCTCACGCAGAATCTGGCTCTGCTCCTGTGGCTCACGCACTTAGCCCAACAGAATTTAAAAATATCAATATGATTTTAGATGTGCGATTAAATGTCAAGGTGCGTATCGGGCAGAAAAGAATGCTTTTAAAAGATGTCATTGCTATGGATATAGGAAGCGTGATAGAGCTTAATCAACTTGCTAATGACCCTTTAGATATACTTGTAGATGATAAAGTGATTGCCAAAGGCGAAGTGGTGATTGTAGATGGGAACTTTGGGATTCAAATCACTGATATTGGCACAAAACGCGATAGGTTAGAGCAACTCCGCGGATAGATTCACCTAAGATTTATATTGAGATAGGAGTGGTATGTATCGCATAGCATTTGTTTTGTGTTGCATATGGTGTTTTGCAAGTGTGCTGATGGGCAAAAACCTATCACAAGAAAATACAACTGATTTACTCAAAATACACCCAAATGATACAGAGCAAATTATAGAATCTCATAAGCTGGGTTTTGAGATAGATGAGATGCAAGTCAGCATATTGCCTACGATGATTTGGGGTGGCATCCTGCCACAACTCATAAGCTTTCATCTTGGCTACAATGCTACACAGCTAGATTTTAAGATTCAAAGTGGTGGCAGTGTGGGGGCAAGTGCTGGGGTAAATTATCTTCTACCTAATCCATTGTATTGGAATCTTTCAAATTTTGGCTTACGCGTGCGGTATCTGTATGAATATGGTGCGTATTCTTCACATCTACTAGGCGTTGTGAGCTATTGGCATTTGGTAAGTGAGAACTTTGAAACTTTTGCTTTTTTGCCTACAATTGTGCTAGGTGGTGGGTGGATTATCAACGCTCAAAAACAAACAGAGAATGGCTACATAACAAGCAATGGCTCATATATTGAAGCGGGACTAGCATTTTTCAAGTGGTTTCCTGTGGGGAATGTGGATATTTTGTATAGAGCGAGTTTTTATGATAATCCGCTTATTTTTGGCACAGATAAAGCTGTGCATAGCATAAATTTTGTTTTTACATTTTTTTAGAATCTAGAATCCGTGTTGCCTTTTTTATAGAATCTTGCATAATTTAACCACAGATTCTATAAGATTTTATATTTTTAGTTTATAGACTTGTTCTTTTGACAATTTCATTCATAATATCATAGCTATGCTTGATGGCTAGAGCGATTGAGCCACCGCTCTTTAGGGCAATATCCCCTGCGATAAAGAGATTTTTAACATTGCTTTCCAAATCTTGTGAGATAAGTGGCACACCTTTTTCATCAGTCTCAATCCCACATTTTTTGAGAAAATCCACCGGCGTTGCCCCACCGATAGCATAAATCACACGATCAAACACTTCTTTGCTTTCATCACTAAATTTCACACCTACCTTACTGCTTTCATCGCTTAACTCCACAATATCAATCCCAAATCGCCCCAAAAGTCGCCCATTACTTAAAGCAGATTCTAACTCTTTTGCGTTTATGTCATTAATGCGTGTAAATTCTTTGCGGCGGTAATTGAGCGTTACACTTCCGCCTTGCTCACTTTGCGTATTTTGAGCTAAGTCAATGGCATATTCCACAGCGGAGTTTCCTCCACCTACAACGAGAATCTTTTCACTGCTCTTAGCCTCATTAGCATTAAAATTAACAAGTTTGCGGATTGTAGGAGGGATAGCGTAGCTTGGCTTGTTTGGCTGTCCCATTTTACCGATAGCGATGATGACAAATTTCGCATTAAAACTGCGATTATCGCTTGTATTGACACTAAAGATTCCATTATTTTGACTGACAGATTCTACATCGCTTTGATACTCCACATTTATGGGTTCTAAAAGCGTGTCAAAATACTCTAAAGTGCTTTCTCTATTGCCATCTTGAAAGTCAAAGTTGCCCTGAAGCTCCACAACTTGCCCTTTGTAGTCCCTATCTACGCGTTTGCCCTCTTTGTAGAATTTGCGGATACTCATATTATGAGATTCACCTTTTTCAAGCACAAGCACACTAAGATTATTCGCCCTTGCTTCTATGGCGGCACTCATTCCCGCTGGTCCGCACCCAATAACCACAACATCATATATCGTATTCATTCTTGCTCCTTATTTTTATGTTTTTTTTCAGCCTTTGCTGCAAGATTCAAATCCTCAACAGAATCAAAAAGCACGCCTTGCATCATTTTGTTTGCATCATCAAATTGTCCATTTTTTAGCCCCCAAATAAAAGCAAGTAGTCCAAATAGCCCAAGCACAAGCGATACGCCAAGCATAACAGCAATCATTTCCGTATTCATATTAAGCCTTTATTTGTGGGAAAAATGGCGGGGATTCTAGCATAGTTTGTAAATTGAAGTCAAACAAAGTAGTTTTTGCATTGGTATTATGGATAATATTTATTAAAAAGTTATACAATCCACGATTAAACTTACATAAGGAGATAAAAATGTCAAATGATTCACAAAAAATAAAACCAAAGAAAAAGGTGAGTGTTGGCGTTATGCTAGGCTTTGGCTTTGGTGTGCTTATTCTATTTTCGTGTATTATGGTATTTATCGCACTTAATCGTGTGAGTGAGATAAACGCTTCGCTTAGTCAAATTAATGACATCAACGCCCTAGCTCAACGCTATGCGATTAATTTTCGTGGAAGTGTGCACGATAGGGCGATTGCTGTGCGTGATGTGGTGCTGATTGATAGTGAGGATACAAAAGGTTTGCAACAGCTTTTGGAGCAAATAGCCACATTGGAAAAATTCTACAAAGAAGCAGAAGATAATATGAAAGAGAAATTCATCAATACAAATCTGCTTGATGAAAAGGAGCTTAGTATTTTACAAGCTATTGAGGCTACTCAAGCTAAGTCCATTCCGCTTATCGTGCAAATTAGCCAAGCTAAACTTGCTGGAGATTCACAAAAAGCTTATAATCTCTTAAAAACGCTATCCCCATATTTTACACAATGGCTTGCCGAGATTAATCAGTTTATTGACTATCAAGAAGATACGAATTCTGCTTTGACTGCGGAGCTAAGAAGCGATGTGAATGAGTTTAGAATCGTGCTTTTGGTGCTTTTGGCTTTGAGCGTTATTTTTGGTGTGATTGTGGCGATTGTGATTATACGCTCATTATTGCGTTTGCTCGGTGGAGAGCCACATA
Source organism: Helicobacter magdeburgensis (assembly GCF_000765825.2). Taxonomy (GTDB): domain Bacteria; phylum Campylobacterota; class Campylobacteria; order Campylobacterales; family Helicobacteraceae; genus Helicobacter_C; species Helicobacter_C magdeburgensis. The sequence continues at coordinate 13,682 of NZ_JRPE02000003.1, read as the reverse complement.
TCGCTTCACAAATTATCAGCAAAATCGCCAATGGCAACCTTTCTGAATCTGTAGCATACAAGGGTGAAGATTCTATGCTCTCTTCCATTGCGACAATGCAGGAAAAACTCAAAGAAATTGTGGAGTTTATCACACGCTCTTCAAACCAAATCAACGAAGTTGCATTAAAAGTATCTCAAATCTCAAATCAAGCTCAAGACGCTGCTAGGACACAAATGCAAAGCTCAACGCAAGTAGCAGATAGAATAGGGCAGATGAACAAGGCAGTGATTGAAGTCTCAAACATCGCTCAACAAACTGAAGAAAATTCCACAAAAAGTGTGGAGATTTCAACAAAAGGTGTGGAGATTATTAATATTACCGCTGAAGAGATTGGCAAGATTACAGAGATGATTAGCTCTTCTGCGGAAAATATCCGTGGCTTACAGCAGCAGTCTGTGGAGATTGGCGGAAGTGCAAGCTTGATTGCTGAAATTGCCGATCAAACTAACCTTTTAGCCCTTAATGCTGCTATTGAAGCCGCTCGTGCTGGAGAACACGGCAGGGGCTTTGCAGTCGTTGCCGATGAAGTCCGGAAACTTGCTGAACGCACCGCCTCAACGACAGCGGAAATTGCCAATATGATAAAGCTTATCCAAGATGGCATAGGCACTTCTGTTGATGCTATTGAAGCCATTGTGCCTCAAATTGACAAAGGGCAAAAGCTGATTATGGATTCAGTCCAAACGCTTGAAGAGATTCAAAATCAAGCCCAAGATTCACTCCAAAAAGCTAAAGTTGTGGCGAGTTCATCAAGTCAGCAAGAAGACACAATGCAAAGTATCTCAAATGATATGCAAGGTATCTCTACACTCTCACAAGAGACAAGCCTATCACTTGAAAATGCAAACAAAGCAATCAGTGAGCTAAGAAATATCTCAGATTCACTGAAAAACTATATGGCGTATTTTAAAATCTAAAATCGCCACTTGCTGTGAAAGAAATGAATACAATGAGATTTTTAGCAGTATTTGCCATTGTGGGCTTTTTTGGCTTTATTAATGCAAAAGAATGGAGAGAAACGCCTTCAGTTGAAAAAAGGCTTGAGACACAAATAAACATCGCTCAAAAAATCGCAGAGATAAAGGCAGAGCCTGTGGAAGTGATACCTGCGAATTTGGGCGGGATGAAGTTTAAGATTCTAACTGATGAAGATGGCTTTTATACGCTGTATTTGGGCGATGATAAGACAAATGTGAGTATCAATAGCCCCGCGGATTTTTTCTCCGCCTCGTTTGCAAGTATGGAAGCTTTCAATAAAGCTTATGAGATATTCACACAGCATAATGCGTCTGTGCGAGAATCTAAGATTCTAAAGATATTTAAAACATATCCGCAATATGTGCTAGACTTTAAAGCAACAAGTAAGACAAAAACAACACTTTATATGCTCCTTGCCCCATTTTGTGAGCCTTGTAATGAAAAGATAAGAAACCTAGCAAGGCTCACAGAACAAGCACATATAAAAATCATTTTTGTGGCAGCAAATAATGAAGCTTATCATAAAGTGATGTCCTTATATGCGGCAATGCAAGGCTATAAACATAAAAGTCAAGAGGATAAAATCGCCAAGCTTCAAACACTTATACATATCCATAGCATTTTTGCCCCCAGTCAAAGATGATGACAAAAATGCTATGGATATGTATAAAGAATTAGCCAAAGCTAGAATCTCCTATCTACCCTATATTATTGAGACTAGCAAATAAGTTTAAAGTGCCACTTTATTTCTGCGATTCTTGCTCTTGCGGATAGGATTTAAGCGTGGCTATAAGGCTTTGAAACTGCTTAAGATGATGGGCGTATTTTTCTGCATATTGCGTGAGTAGCTCACCTTGAGTTTTGCAAAGCTCGGTATATTCTCGCTCAAAATGCCAAATGCTTTTTTTATGCAGGGGCTGGGTTAGGAGATTTTCCTGTAAGAAATGAAAATGAAAGCCTAGACTTAGCTCATCGCGGATATTTTCTAAGCTTGGGTTAAAAAGGGGCAGTGTATCTGGGCTTTTGCTATGCTTTGTTTTTGCTTCTTCAATTTTTAAACCTATGTGGCTAAGGCATAAGGCTATACTTAAAGGGTAATTAAGACTTAGAATCTTGTGAAAGAGCATAAGATGAGCTTTCAATTCGGCGGTGTGTTTTAAGGCAAGGGTGTGAAAAGATTGTGTCATTTCATCAAGGGTTTTTTCCAAAAGTGGGCTTTGCAATGGTGGGAGAAAGGCAGCATACCATTGTATGAATAAGTCTTGTATTAGCTTTGTGTGCGTATCTAGCAAGGATTCAAACTCTTTCCCACTCTCCATAATGTCAAATCCAAGCTTTGTAAAATCCCTAGCAAAAGTAGAATCTGCGTTATTTAAGCTTAAAGATAACCGCTCCTTAGGCAAAAATGCCACTTCCTTGCTTTGCTTTATCTCTTTTGTGAATCCAAAGCTTTTTTCTATGCGGGTAAATTCCTGTGGGGTTCTTTCAATAGCATTATAGATATGTTGGCTAAGGGATTCTAAATGAGAAGAAAAAGTATCAAAAAGCTTGGGAAAATCCTTATAAAATGGGCTTTGTATGGCGTTGTTATTCAAACTTTGAATTGAATCTTGAAGTAAAGATTCAAGGTGAGAAAATAGCAACTTAGCGTGCAAGCTCAAACGAGCATAGCGAAGCAAAAGTGTGCGGAGCTGCGTGCATATTGTGCGTGTCTTGGCAGATTCAGCTAAAGGCGTGATATGTGTTTGTAAAAATGCCACGACAGATTGAATATTAGAATCTAAAAGCAATTCCCCTGCTTTCTTTGCGTTTAGCTCATTATTATGACTATAAGATTGCAGGGCGTTTTTTGCCGAGATAGCAATAATATCCCCAAACAGCCCACTAAACGCCTTTTTAGCATATTCTAGGCTTGTGTTTATCTCATCTTCATTTTTAAGCCTATCTTTTTGATTAAGCACACATAGGCTTTTACTCGCATAGCGTCTAATATGTGCGTTGATGATTTCTTTCTCACTTTGTTTGCCGACATTATCAATAAGGGTTAGCCAAATGATTCCATCTACACTTTCTAGCACCGCATTTGTCGTGTCTGTGTCGCTTTGATTTTGTGAGTTAAAGCCCGGCGTGTCTAAAAAACTCATAGATTTAAGTAGCTCTAGTGGTGCATAAAGCTTGTAAAAGGCGATTTTAGCATTCTCAGCAACGCTCACTTCATTCATATAATACAGCGGTTTTGTGGCGATATTGCCATTTTTGTAATGCAATTCTAGGGCGTAGTCGTTGCCATAGACGATATGGCAGATTTTAGCCGTGATGGGTGTGATGCCACTAGGGAGAATCTCCTGTCCTAAAAGGGCGTTTAAAAATGTAGATTTTCCGCTACTAAACTGCCCGATAATGGCAATTTTCATCGGCTCTTGTATGCTTTGGGTGAGATTTTTAAGTGTTGTAGAAGTGCGAGAGCTTAGGGGCATCATTTGCTGAATCACATAACGCGTCTTGTCAATCAACGCATACAGCGGATTGCTCCTTTGCAGTGCTTTGTTTTTTGCTTCTAAATATTCATTGATAAAAGTTTCAAGCAAAGTGCTATTTAAATCTTGTGAATCTTGTGCTGTTTGCTTCAAGGTTTCCATTAGCTTAGCTCCTCTAAAGTATGTGTGATTTGCTTTGCAATATCTTGAATCTGGCTTTGTTTAGATTGAATCCTATCTTTTTGGACTTCAGCATTGCCATTATTTTTTGTAGCCAACGCAGATTCTAAACTCTCTTGCTTATTTTTAATCTCTTTTTCAATCTCTTGCTTTTTCTGCATTGCTATTTGCTCAAAATGCGTCATAAAAAGCGTTTTGATTTCTGCATTTTTTTCTTTTATCAGCCCATCAAAGCTTTCAAAAATATTTTTAAATAAAGAATCTAAATTTGCTTTTAAACGCTCCGGCTTAGGGCTTAAGGCTTGAGGCAAAGATTCTAAAGTTTGCAAAATATGTGCAATCTCACTGCTTTTAAGCTGAAAATGTATGCTTGGCAGGGTATCGCTCTGTGAAGATTCCATAGCATTTATGGAATCTTGTGGGACAATATCACTTTTAAGCTGTGTGATTTTGCGACTAAGCTTATACTTATACTCACGCAAAATATCAGCAAAGCAGTCCTTTAGCCCCTGCTCTATCATCACGCAAAAGGCTTGAGCTTGGGGCTTTGCCTCTCGTTCAAAATCATAGAGAATGTCATTAAAGACCTTATCTTTGATAAGTGTGGCGGCTTTTGATAGGGTATTATGGCTTAGAATCTCAAGTGAGCTAAGAAAATCCGCTAAATCCGTATTCAGCACGGATAGATGAGATTCAAAGTTTTGAAGTGTATCTAAAAGGGTTTGATTTTGAGCGGTGTATTTGCTAATAAGAGAATCTAGCTCTTCCCCACTCGCACAAAGCAAGGTAGATTCTATCTCTGTCAATTCTTTCTCATCTTGGGCGATTTTTAGCATTGCTTTAAAGGCAAGATAAAGCTTGTCTTTTGCCTTAAGGCTATCCTGCCCTAAAAGCATTGTTTGGAGATAAGATTCAATCTCTAAAATCCCACTTTCTTCAAGGCTCATTACAGGCTTATCTTTAGAATCTTTGGAATTTTTAGAATCCCCGCCCTGTATGCGATGGAGCAATGCCGCATACCCTGCTAATGGGATAAAGTCAATCCTTTGGATAAGGGATTGTATATCGCCTTTATATTTGGCATTTTTAAGCTGGGCTATAAGGCTTGATTTGGTGTATTCAAGGCTAGATTCTAGCTCCTTTTGTGTCAGTAAATCAATGCGTGTAAGCACCACAAGCAGACGAGAGATATTCTGCTCTAAAAGGGCTTCTAAGATAAAATCAATATCCTTTTGTGTCGCCGCACAGCTGGCATTCATAATATGTATAAGCATATCGCAATGTTCAATATATTCCCGCGTAATATCCTCTCTTTTTGTGATAGGATCATCAAGCCCGGGTGTATCTACAATCTCCACACCATTTTCCAAAAACGCTAAGGGCATAAAAAGCTCCACTTTTTCTACGAGATTACAAAACTTGCTTGTGTGATTAGCCGAAGTGTAGGCACTTAGCTCATTGAGTTCAATGTCTTTGGTATATTTTGGCGAAGTGATAAAATCTTGTAATTTATCTTTAAAATGCTCCCTGCTCTCTTTTACAAATGCTTGAAGATGGGCATCATACGCACCTTGAGATTCTAAATCCTCCCATTGCTCCTTGCTCCAAAAATGCACCCTTGCCCTTGGTGTCTCTCCATAACGCAAAATACTAAGATTTGCCGTCTCTGGCACACTTGAAGTCCCTAAAACCTCCTGCCCTAAAAGAGCGTTTAAAAATGTAGATTTCCCCGCACTTAAAACCCCTGTAATGCCTATGCAAAACCGCTGCTCTTGTAATTTAGCAAGATTCTTATCCATTGCCTGAAGCAAGGAATCTTTACTTAAAAGTGGTGTGAGAAGCTCAAAAAGGGTGTGAAATTTAGCGTGAAACTCTTTTAAATGCTTGGTTTTGCTTGACTTATTTGTGCTTGTGTTTATGTGTGAAGGGGCGGTGTGTTTCAGCAAGCTAAAAAGTCGCAGTTGCTCATCATCAATCACCCCTGCGAGATTAAGATTCGCAAAATAAGGCATAAGCTCTTCAAAAATATGTGGATTTTGCGTAATGATACTTGTCTGCATAGCAAGGATATAATCAAGCGGATTAGAAGTATAACCAAGAGCTAGATTTGATGGAATCTGCCTTGAATCTGGCAGGAGATTCACAAAACTTGGACATTGCATAAAAAGCTCAATATTATTGGCATTGACGCATAAAACAATACTTAGAGCATTTTTTGAAGAATCTGTGATAAAGGGGAGATTTTGCTGCATTGGCGGGGGCAAATGATGAAAGCTATTAAAAAAATGTTGCAAAACAGACATTTGAAAAACTCCATAGAGAATGAATAGAAATTTGATTTGGGAATTTTACCCCAAAATGTAAAAAGTAAAATAAAAGCATAATTATCTTAGAAAATGCAGGGAGTTTTTTGCAAAAAACGCACATTTTACCATTTTCAAAGCTGTATAAAATTTGATACAATCACTCTTGCATTTTGTGGCTATGGGCTTATTGTGCTATGGGGCTACAAAGGCATAAAAAAATGAAGTGTGAAATCTGGAGGTTTGTGTGGGGTTTTTCAAAAAGGCTTTACTGCTCTATGTCGATGGATTTAAGAATCTAAAAGTTGGCAAGATTCTATGGAAAGTCATTTTTATTAAACTCCTTGTGATTTTTGCTGTGCTAAAGGTTTTTGTATATGATAAGAATCTTTCACAAATGGGCGATTTTGAAGAAAGAAGTGCCTTTGTTTTGGATAATCTCACGCAATCACAGAGACCTATACAGAATCTTGCACCCTTACATAACTTCACACAATCCCCCACAAAACCTTAAGGAGTTGCTATGGATATGGTAAATGAACTTGCAAGTGTGGATTGGGCGAGAGCGCAGTTTGCCTTGACGGCGTTGTATCACTTTTTGTTTGTGCCTTTGACTTTGGGACTTTCTTTTATCGTGGCGATAATGGAGACTATCTATGTCAAAACAGGCAATCCACAATGGCGTAAAATCACACGCTTTTGGCTCACACTCTTTGCGATAAATTTTGCCATTGGTGTGGCTACGGGTATTATTATGGAGTTTGAGTTTGGCACGAATTGGGCGAATTACAGCTGGTTTGTGGGCGATATTTTTGGCGCACCTTTAGCGGTTGAAGGCATTATGGCATTTTTCTTGGAAGCGACTTTCTTTGCTGTAATGTTTTTTGGCTGGGATAAAGTCTCTAAAAAATTCCATTTACTCTCCACTTGGTTTGTCGCCATTGGCAGCAATCTTTCAGCCTTTTGGATTCTAGTGGCAAATGGCTGGATGCAATATCCCATTGGCACGATTTTTAACCCCGATACCGCACGAAATGAAATGAGTAGCTTTGCTGAAGTAGCACTTTCACCCGTGGCTGTTTCAAAGTTTTTACACACAGTGGCAAGTGGCTATGTTATCTCTGCTCTTTTTGTAATGGGGATTTCTGCCTTGTATCTTTTAAGAGGGAGATTTATAAGTGAGGCGAAAAAGAGCTTGATTGTGGGGGCGAGTTTTGGGCTTATCACTTCAATGTTTTTATTCTTTAGTGGTGATGAGAGCGCTTATCGTGTAACACAACATCAGCCGATGAAACTTGCTGCAATGGAGGGCATTTATCAAGGGGAACATAGAGCGGGAATCACCGCATTTGGAATCTTAAACCCCGATAAAAAGCCCGGCGATGACAAGGAAGTATTCCTATTTGATATTACCATTCCTTATGCACTTTCAATCCTTGGCAATCGCAGTCCAAATAGCTTTGTACCGGGTATTGAAGACTTATTACACGGCAATGAAAAGCAAGGCATAACCGGCATAGATTCTAGAATCCAAAGTGGCAAACTAGCCTTATCTGCTCTCAAAGACTACAAGGAAGCAAAAGCACAAAATGATACCGAAGCGATGAATTTTAATCGTGGGATTTTAGAATCTAATATGCCAAACTTTGGCTATGGGTATTTAGAAAAGCCCGAAGATGCTATTCCGCCGATTGCTTTGACATTTTATAGTTTTCACATAATGGTGGCTTTGGGAAGTGCATTTTTTGTGCTATTTATTATTGTGCTTTACTTGGCAATGGCAAATAATGTCGTGCAGTTCCGCAAGATTCTGTGGCTTTGTGTTGTTGCTATACCTTTTGGCTATATCGCCGCAGAAGCGGGGTGGATTGTCGCAGAAGTTGGGCGACAGCCTTGGGCGATACAAGACTTGCTCCCTGTGGGTATTGCCGCTACACACCTTTCAAGTGTGCATATTCAAGTCTCATTTTTTATCTTTGCTTTTCTTTTTACGACTTTGCTTTGTGCGGAGATTGGCATTATGATTAAAAGCATTAAAAAAGGCTTTGTGGAAGAGCATAGCGTAGATTCTACGCATAAAGGGGGCAAGTGATGTTTTTTGGACTTGAATTGAGTGGGCTACAAATTTATTGGTGGATTATTGTAAGTCTGCTTGGCGGACTTTTGGTGTTTATGTTTTTTGTGCAAGGTGGGCAGAGTTTATTACATATCATCGCAAAAGATGAGTTAGAAAAGACTATGCTTATCAATTCTTTGGGGCGAAAGTGGGAGCTAGGATTTACCACATTGGTGCTATTTGGTGGAGCGTGTTTTGCGGCATTTCCATTATTTTATAGCGTGAGTTTTGGCGGGGCGTATTGGGTGTGGCTAATGATTTTATTTTGCTTTATTATTCAAGCGGTAAGCTATGAATATCGCAAAAAAGAAGGCAATCTGCTTGGCTCAAAGGTGTATGAAGTCTTTTTGTGGATTAATGGTGTGTTTGGCGTGTTTTTAATCGGTGTGGCGGTAAGCACATTTTTTAGCGGCTCACATTTTGTGCTAGATTCACGGAATTTTGTAGAATGGAGCAAGGCAAGTAGGGGGCTTGAGGCATTGCTTGAGCCGGCAAATTATCTCTTAGGCTTAAGTTTGGTGTTTTTAAGCCAGATTCTAGGAGCGAGTTATTTTCTCAATAATATCAATGATGAGATTATTGCTAAACGCGCAAGAAAGGCTATGTTTGTAGCGACTTTAGCGTTTTTGCCTTGTGTTTTGGGCTTTTTGGCGTGGATATGCCTTAAAAGTGGATTCTATGTGGGTGAAGATGGTAGTGTCAGCTTAGAATCTTATGTGTATTTACATAATTTTTTATCCCAGCCTTATTTGATTGTGGGGCTATTACTTGGCGTATTAGCGGTGCTATTTGGAATTTTTCTTAATGTCTTTAAGCGTAGCACAAAGGGTATTTTTCCGCTTGGTGTGGGGAGTGTGCTTGTAGTGATGATGGTGTTTTTAAATGTCGGCTTAGGCAATAGTGCATTTTATCCTTCCATTGCTGATTTACAAAGCTCTCTCACCATACAAAATGCCTCTTCAAGTTATTATACGCTTTCAGTAATGGGCTATGTCTCCCTGCTTGTGCCCTTTGTATTGGCTTATATTGCGTATGTGTGGCGTGCAATGGATAGGGTAAAAATCACAAAAGAAGAGATGAGTAATGACACTCACGCCTATTAGAATCTTAGGAATATTGTAAGGAGAAACACAATGGGAACTTCAATTTTTATGCTTATCTTGTGGCCTGTGGTGATTTATGTGTGCTACAAATTTATTATGCTAAACATCACTCACACTGAAAAGCAAGAAAAATAAGATTAAGATTCTTATTTTTTTGACACTTTTATAAATGCAGGGTTGCTTTGCTACGCGAAGTTACCTTGTCGCAAATTTTATCTGCCTCAATTTCTCACAACGCTTTTAAACTGATTTATTGCACTTGATAAGGATAGAAAACTGCAAGATGATTTGCTCTAGATTCTAAGGGATAGAATCTAGAGAAGAAGTTTTAAGCGACAAGCTTATAAGCCACGGTGAAGATTGTCAAAAGCCCTGTGATAAACACAAAGGTATCTAGGGCTGGGTTTTTGAACTGCTTCATTTTTGACACGCTATAAATAGCAATAATTGGCATAAGGAATAAAATCGCTGCGATGATTGGACCGCCTAAGTCTTCAATAAAGCCAAGCACACTAGGATTGATATAGGCTACAAGCAGCATTACCACATACATCACACTTGTGCTTATCATGGCTATGGCTTTAAGGTTTGGAGTTTCATTCCCGGCGATTTTACAGCACTTACGCACGATTCCATATGCCCCTTCACGCGCTCCAAAATAATGCCCAAAAAATGAGCTAGAAATCGCCAAAAACGCTATCAAAGGACCGCCATAAGAGATGATAGGATTATCAAGCTTATTAGCAAAGTAGGATAGCACAGGGATATTTTGCGCCCTTGCTTCTGCAAGCTCCGCTGGGCTTAGACACAGCACACAAGAAAAGACAAAAAACATCACAAAAATTAGCAACATAGTAGCCGTGCGGAATAGAATCTGATTTGCTTTTGCCACAGAATGCTCCCCATATTCACGCTTCACACTCAAAGAAAATGTAGAAATCGCCGGAGAGTGATTGAAGCTAAAGACAAGCACAGGCAAGGTAAGCCACACGATTGTAAGAAACTCTTTAACATTTGGCACTTCACTTAAACTGCCTAGATTCCAATGCGGGATAAGATAGAGTGAAAAGAGAAAAAGTATCGCACATAGCGGATACACAAGCCATTCGCACACTTTGGTAATAAACTCTTCGCTAAAAAGCATAATCAACATAAATGCACTTACACCTAAAAATACCAAAATCGCCCGCCATAATGGCAACAAATGTGCTACTTGTGTGCCTTTGTCATTGAGTTCGGTTGTGTAAATAGAGCTGATAAACATAGCTAGAGAGCCATTAGAATCTAGCAGGGGCAAAAGCTGATTGTAAATAAAGCTTTCAAATGTGTTGGTGATCCCTACACAATACGCCAAGCAAATAGGGAAAATCGCAAAGAAATACAAAATAGAGATAAACACACTCACATTGCGTCCAAAATACTCTTCTGCGGCGTGGGTGATGTCTCTGTCATTACCATTTGCTTGGCAGACAAAGCGGCTTAACGCCCTGTGGCTTAAATACACCATAGGAAAGATGACAAAACACATCACTACAACAGGCCAAAAGCCCCCGCCTCCAGCCTTGATAGGCAGATATAAGATCCCAGCTCCCACTGCCGTGCCAAAGAGAGAGAGCATCCAGCGGGTATCAAAAGCATTCCATTTTTGCATAACGCTCCTTTGTAAGTTGTGAATTTGGATTTATTCTATACTAGAAATCTTGCTATTTCTTTAACTTTTTTCAAAAGATTCTAAAAAATTTAGCGTGGCGTGGATTTTTTTAACATTCTGCGTAAAGAGACATAAAATTTCATCCACTCATCAAGCTCCATAAGTGGGTGTCCGCCCCATTTTGTATTGGCAGGGAGATTTTTACCTACCGCTCCTCTTCCGGCTACTTGCACAAAATCGCCGATATGGATATGTCCGCCTGTTCCAGCCTGTCCGCCAAAGATGACATTGCGTCCGGTTGTGGTGGAACCAGCCAAGCCCACTTGTGAAACAAGAATGCTATGTTCGCCAATGACGCAGTTATGCCCAATTTGCACGAGATTATCAATCTTTGCTCCTTTTTTGATAATTGTCTCTCCAAACACCGCCCTATCAATGGTATTATTCGCTCCAATCTCTACATCATCTTCAATCACCACTCTGCCATTATGTGTGATTTTGATATGCTCTCCCTTATCGGTATGTGCGTAGCCAAAGCCATCGCAGCCGATGATACTTCCAGCGTGGATAATGACATTGTCGCCGATATGTGTATTGCCATAAATTACAACATTTGGGTAGATTTTGCAGTTTTTACCAATACGGACATTATCGCCTACTACCACGCCGGGCATAAGGCTAGAATCTTGCCCTATGCTAGAGTTTTCCCCTATGCTGACATTGGGGGCGAGTTTCACGCTTGGGTGGATACTGCCCTGTGTCTGCTGACTAAAATCGCTTGAGGCAAAGAGATGTGAAAGCAGAGCAAAGGCAAGATGTGGATTTGCCACGATAAGGGGCTGAATGTGGCTAGGCACTTGTGATTCTAACTCTTTGCGGATAAGCACCGCTCCAGCTTGTGAATCCGCAAGAGAAGAGATATATTTATCCTGATCTATGTAGCTTATTTGCGTGGGGGTGGCAGATTCTAATGGGGCGATACCGCTAAGTTCAAAGTCATTTTGTATGGTATTTTGCAAGGTAAGATAGCCTTTGAAAGCTGTGCTTATGGCTTGGGATAGGAGCATTGCTAATCCTTTCAAATGTGGAATAAAGACGCAATCATAGCATAAACATTACAAAAATCTTACAAACCGATAAGTGGGTGTAAAACCTAATGCTAAGGGTTTTGTAGTCATAATTGAATGAAATTGTGTATAATTCAGCCACTCGTATAAAATCGTATATGAAATGGCGTATTAGAAAATATCTACATAAGGAGCAATTATGGCTTGTGTTTTACAGATTGGTGCAGGTGGAGTTGGCGGTGTGGTAGCGCATAAAATGGCGATGAATAGGGAGAGTTTTACTCGCATTATCTTAGCTTCTCGCACCCTTAGCAAATGCCAAGCGATAGCAGATTCTATTAGAGAAAAAGGCTTAGGTGAGATTGAGATAGATTCTGTCGATGCTGATAGTGTAGAATCTGTGGTGGCTTTGATTGAAAAATACCGCCCAAAACTCGTGGTAAATGTCGCGCTGCCTTACCAAGATTTAAGCATTATGGAAGCCTGTCTTCGCACAAAAACGCATTATTTAGACACGGCAAATTATGAGCATCCAGATTCAGCGCATTTTGAGTATAAAGAGCAGTGGGCGTATGATACGCGTTATAAACAAGCAGGGATTTTTGCTTTGCTTGGTAGTGGCTTTGATCCGGGCGTTACAAATGTATTTTGTGCCTATGCGCAGAAGCACTATTTTGATGAGATTTATAGCATTGATATTTTAGATTGTAATGCAGGGGATCACGGCTATGCGTTTGCTACAAACTTTAACCCTGAAATTAATTTGAGAGAGGTTAGCTCTAAAGCACGATATTGGGTAAAAGATGGGCATTCAGCTTGCACTGCTATTTCGGCGGAGTCTGCGAAAATCGCTCAATCACTTACCTCTAGTAAGCTCAATCGCGATTTTCTTGACAACCCCCAAACTAGCAGCACAATCTTAGAATGCCAAGATTCTAGCAATATGGAATCTCAAAAAGCGGGTTCTAATACAGAATCTAACAGCCTTGTTTCACAAGCTGACTTAGCCTTAAACCCTGATTTAAAGCAAGACACCATTTATCGCAAGTTTGAGCGAGAAGAAAAGCATTTTACGCTAGATTCTAATACGCAGGGTTTGAAAGTAGAATCTTACTTTAACGGACAATGGCGAGATATTGCACCCCTAGCTTTGATGAAAGAGTGGGATTACCCAGAAGTTGGCGTGAAAAATAGCTATTTACTCTACCACGAAGAGCTAGAATCGCTTATCCGCAATATCAAAGGTTTGCGAAAAATCCGCTTTTTTATGACTTTTGGCGAGAGCTATCTCACACATATGAAATGCTTAGAAAACATCGGCTTTTTACGCATTGATGAAGTGGCACATAAGGGCGGCAAAATCGTGCCTATTGAAGTGCTAAAGACGCTTCTGCCAGATCCTGCAAGTCTAGCTTCTCGCACAAAGGGGCAAACGCACATTGGCTGCTATATGAAGGGTGTGAAGGACGGCAAAGAACGCACAATTTATATCTATAATATTTGCGACCACGAGGCTTGTTATAAAGAAGTTAATGCGCAAGGTGTGAGCTATACGACAGGTGTGCCAGCGATGATTGGAGCAAAGCTTATATGTGAAGATAAATGGGGACTAAATGCGCCTAAGGGGCATTCAGCTTGCACTGCTATTTCGGCGGAGTCTGCGAAAATCGCTCAATCACTTACCTCTAGTAAGCTCAATCGCGATTTTCTTGACAACCCCCAAACTAGCAGCACAATCTTAGAATGCCAAGATTCTAGCAATATG
>NZ_JRPE02000039.1 GCF_000765825.2 Helicobacter magdeburgensis | reverse complement strand
GAAATAGTCAATATTCCTTTCAAAGAAGAATGGGAGAATAAGCAAATAAGATTCTTTGCTTATTTATGGAGAGCAAATAGAGATGTGGGGGTGGATGTGGAGTTTGAAGATGCAACACATTTTGTAAATGAAGCTTATTATGACAAAATAATTATAAAAGCTAAAGATGATGATAGTGAAATGTTGCAGATTCTTTATACTCCATACCATATGGACGACCCTGCACTGCAAGATATGAGTGCTATGTTTATCCCTATTTTGAGAGGGCTAAAAATATTTTCAAAATTTGGAAGCAATACCCCAAAAGAGCCTATTACTTGGAAAAAGATAGAACAAAGACTTGATACTTTGCATAATGTCAAAAAGTTGAATTTACCAAGAAATAAGGAGGCTATTTATGAGGTTAGTAGTCTAAAAGAATTAAGAGAGCTAAAAGATGAATTTACTCATGGAACATACAGATTGCCAGATAAGATAGAAGCAAAAGGTGTCAGAGAGGAGTATGCCTTAAGAGACCATACAAACACTATCGTGCAATATAGGGCTTATTCTAATCAAAGAATGAGTGGAGGAAAACCGACTATTGATATTCGGACTCAAACTACGCATAATGGCAAACAAATCAATATGATTCATAAAATTCATATACGATATACTAAAATCAAAAAAGAAGATGGAACATTTATAATCAAAATCTTAGAATGGTTTGAAAAATGATAAAATCCTATATGCAAAACTTTAGCATTAAGCATTATAAAATGATAGATTCTAAAACTCATCGTCTCTTTGGGGATTGGCGTAATCACAAGGCTTTAAGAAATACAAACACAAGCCTTATGGATATATATCGCATCGCTTATCCCAATGCAAATAGGGCAGATGTTTTGGAGTTGATAGAATTTAGTCTTTATAATCAGCTACTTTATGAATGGCACGAGATTGATGAAGTATTGATGAGTGAATGGCTAAATGACTATGAAAAGGAATATTTGCATATTATACAAGAGGCATTTTTAAAGCAACACATAGAATTTGGCTCAAGTCTTGATGAGGCGATAGATTCTCTCTATAATCTCTCTAACTATAAGCAATCTTGCAAGGAAGCTTGGGAGTATTTTAAGGAAAACTTTATCGATAATGAACGATATTTTGCGTGGGAAGTGAAATGTGATGTAAAACTTACCAAAGAGAGTTTTTGGGATAATCCTAAGTGTTGGAGCAGATATAATGTGTGGGTGGATATTACGCCCAAAGGCACACAATACTTCAATGAAATCCTAGCCCCTAGATTCTATAACAAATACAAAGACTTAAGTGTTGAAATAGATTCAAAAGGAAATATTATAAAGTGGATAGGAAAGATTAATAGATGAGTGCTTCAAACATATCTCACTCTTATGTCAATACTCTAACCCTTTTACCTCTCCCCTTTAGCTACACCCCCTCTTTAAAAAGTAAGCCTAAAGCTCCAAATAGCACTCTAGGAATTGTGATTGGGCAGAGTGAGGATATAGAGGGACAAAGAAATACTATTCATACAGATAACTTTGGCAGGGTGAAAGTAAGAATGAATTGCTTTGCTAATCAAGAAGTTATAGATAATGCAAGAGCGAAAGAACAAAGAAATGCTCAAGGAAATAATGCAGAGAATGACAATTCACAAAGCACTTTTCAAAACATTAACGACAACAATAACACACAAGAATATCCTACAAATACTCTAACAAATACAAACTCTACACAAACAACCAATGATACTCTAAGCAATACAAGAGAGACAAACAAGAATATACACTCACAAGAAAATCATACAACAAACAATGATGCGGAGAGTAACAATTCACAAACAAAAGCCTATTCTTATCATTACTCTCCTTATCTTAGAGTAAGCTCCCCTATTGCAAGTGCAAGTTCAGGTTTTTATCATACTCCAAGAGTTGGAGATGAAGTGATTGTGAGTTTC
>NZ_JRPE02000038.1 GCF_000765825.2 Helicobacter magdeburgensis | reverse complement strand
AAAAACAGATTCAAATAATCTACAAAAAACTATAAATATATATTAATTATTTATAGTTTTTAACTTGACATTATTATAAAAGTTTGATAAAATGTTCCTATGAATAAATTAATTGCAATAGGACAAGCCTCAAGGCTTCTTGGTGTTACCATACAAACCCTACGAAATTGGGATAAACAAGGACTTTTAAAGCCTGATGAAATCACAAAAGGTGGAAGTCGCAGATATAAATTAGAATCTTTAAAAAATATTAATAAAAACATTAAATTTAGTGTTGATGGTTTAAAAACAATTGCCTATGCTAGAGTAAGTAGCCACGACCAAAAAGATGATTTAATAAGACAAGTTCAAGTTTTAGAACTTTATTGTGCTAAGGCTGGGTTTAATTATGAAGTCATACAAGATTTAGGCAGTGGTATGAATTATTATAAAAAAGGATTAACAAAGCTTTTAAATCTTATCTTAGAAGGACAAGTTAAAAGACTTGTTCTAACACATAAAGATAGATTATTAAGATTTGGAGCTGAATTAATCTTTGCTATTTGTGAAGCTAAAGAAGTGGAGGTGATTATCATCAACAAAGGCGATGAAAATATTAAGTTTGAAGAAGAATTAGCCAAAGATGTTTTAGAGATTATCACCGTATTTTCTGCTAGGCTTTATGGAAGTAGAAGCAAGAAAAACAAAAAATTACTTGATGATATGCAAGGTGTAATCAATGACAATCTCCCATAAAATAGAACTCATTCCAAATAATAAACATATCGCTTATTTTAAAAAAGCCTTTGGTTGTTCTAGGTTTGCTTATAATTGGGGACTTGCTAAATGGCAAGAATATTATAAGCAAGGTGTTAAAAAAACACATTTAGATTTAAAAAAAGAATTTAATGCGATTAAAAAAGAGCAATTCCCTTTTGTCTATGAAGTAACTAAATATGCCACACAACAACCATTTTTAAACCTAAATCTTGCATTCCAAAAATTCTTTAGAGATTTAAAGCAAGGTAAAGTCAGCTATCCAAAGTTTAAAAAGAAAAAAGATAATCAAGGCTCGTTTTATTTAGGGGGCGATATTGTTAAGTTTGAAAGTAAAAACAATAAACAATTCTTAAAGATTCCAAATCTAGGTAGTGTTAAGCTAAGAGAGAATCTAAGATTTCAAGGCAAAATTAACTCTTGCACTATCAGTCAAAAAGCAAATAGATTCTATGCTTCTTTTAGCTTAGAGATAAGTGAAAGTGAATTTAAAAGAACTCATAAAGATAGCAAACAAACAAAACTTGGATTAGGTATAGATGTTGGCTTAAAATCCTTTGTAAGTTTATCTAATGGCTTAAGCATTCAATCACTCAAGCCCTTAAGTAAGCTTACAAAGCGTTTAAAAAGAGTAAGCAGAAGTCTTAGCAAAAAGCAACACCCAAAAACCAAGAGTGAAGCAATGCAAGGGATAAAAAAGTCTAACAACTACTTAAAACAAAGTGTTAAGCTTAATAAGCTCCACACAAAAATTGCTAATGTAAGAAATGATTTTTTACATAAGCTTACTTCAAGTCTAGTAAGACATTATGCTTACTTTGGGCTTGAAAATCTCAATATCAAAGGCTTAATGAAAAATCATAGATTAGCAAAGGCAATAAGTGATGTAAGCTTTTATGAGTTTAAAAGACAGCTTCAATATAAAAGCCATTATCACAAAAGAGAGGTTATAGAGGCTGATACATTTTATCCAAGCTCTAAGACTTGCTCTAAGTGTGGAAGCATTAAAGAAACTCTCACACTTAAAGAAAGAATCTATAAATGTGAAAATTGTGGATTAAAAATAGATAGAGATTACAATGCTAGTTTAAATCTCTACAATCTTATTCCACAAAAAATAGGGCAAGTTCTGCCCGAATTTACGCCTGCGGACTTGACGGCTCTGCAATATGATTTAGCGATAAATAATATTGCAACCAGCAAGGTTGAAACAGGAATACAACAGGAAAATTATTTATAGATATTTGTAACTATTTATAGTTTTTTATAGGTTTGTAGGAACGG
>NZ_JRPE02000037.1 GCF_000765825.2 Helicobacter magdeburgensis | reverse complement strand
GCCAAGATTCTAAGTTGCTTTCTTTTTTAGATTCTAATCCTGCTTTTATCCTCTCCTGCACCTTTTCCCAAATATCTATAAGCCTTAAAAAGCCTTTTTCAGCACTTAGTCGTCCCACAGATAAAATTCTATGCTGATTAGAATCTGTGTTTTGCTGTGAGATAAAAGGCAGAAAGTTTGGAATGACTTTGATATTTTTGTGATAGTTTTGCCAAGCCTTAGCTTGAGTATATGTAAGAAACACTATCATATCAAATAGATTGTTGCGTTTAGCATATCGTTGCTGCACAGAATGCTGAATCTTTATATACAAACACCGCCTATGCTTAAAAAATGGAAAAAATGTCCAATCACTCACAAGTATAACATCTTGTTGTCCATAGGCTTTCCATACACGCAGCGATAAAACAAACTTATAAAGATTCTTATGATACATTTTTGAGAAAATATTTCTGCATTGCTTTTTAGCATATTCTGCCTCGGCGATATTATGCCATATATGGAGCTTCACGCCCTCATTTAACTCATAAGGCAAAATAGCATTTGCCTTATAAAAGCTTAAAACACTCACTTGATGTCCTAGCTCACTTAAGGCATTGGCGAGATTCACACATACCCGCTCCGCCCCTCCGGTAATGCTTATGTCATTGATTGTTAGTAGGATTTTCACCACACTTCCTTGCGACAACATAACCCACAAACAATCCAAAAAACAGCATAAGTGGGCGGAGATTAATACTATACATCACATCAAATTGCGTTTGAATACACATACCCACAACAAAAAGAGCAACAACACTTCCAAGCAATGAGTATTTTGAATCCCGCAGCCCTTTTATGCCAATTAAGCCAACAAATACGGCGATTGCCAAAAATCCAAGCAGTCCATACTCTACGCTTAAGCTTATAGGTGTGGAGTGGATATGGGGGTAACCATATAGCCCATCGCTGCCATTATGCATAGATATATCAAGATAGACTCTATAAGGATCATCTTTGGTGTAATAAGTATGAAGGTAAGTCCCTATGTTCCACGAGCCTATCACGCGTGGTTTAAAAGGCTCTTGTGCAATCAAATGCAGGGCGGATTTATACATAGCAATCCTTGCAAGAGAAGAATGCTCTATGGATATATCATTTTTACCCTTTTGCAAACTCTCACTTGAGCATACCACATACCCACCAAAACAGAATCTATCATACTGCCCCATTTCTATAGGGTTAGTATTCCAAACAGAAATTATATTATCCACTATATGGGCAAAATTATATCTATCTGATAGCGTTGCCGTATAGAGATATACGCCATAGCACAATGGCACAAAAGCCAATAAAAAACTTCCTACAATATAGCGTTTATATTGATAACGCAACACAAAAAGCCCCACCATACACATACCTATCAAGGCTAACAAAAACGATCTTTCACCATTTGAGATTATCGCAAGAACACACAGACACAAGCCCATAAAGCTTAGAATCTTAACAGCCCTTTTGGGATATACCAATCCCACCAAACAAACAGCCACCGCCCCTAGCAGCCATACATTTAGCATCACAAGATAATCAAAATATAATGGCACATTGTGCGTCTCAAAGCCACTGCCAAGCCAGACACACACACTCGCAATAACACAAATAGCACACATCAAGGTAAATATATAAAATAAGAATCTAGTGTGCTTTACCTCTGCATACAAAGCATAAAAATAGGCAATAAAGAAAAATAAAATTGTATTAATCGTGTGCGTATTGATTGTTTTGAATTTTTGAGAAAATGTCAATCCCATTCTTGTATCAAACAATGTCAGCAACCCACACAACAAAACAATGAATAAACACAAAGCAATATAGCGGATTTGAAGAATATCACGCCAATGAATCTTTTTATAACCAAACACAAGCACAAGAAAGGCTACTATGTGAAATAATGTCTGTGTGTTAAACGATTTGCCAAAGCCAGACAGCCCTAGCCCATATAGAACAATCCCCACACAAAACAACCCTAAAATTATCTCTTGATTGTATTTTTTAATAAATCCCATAATGATTTTGTCCTTGTCTCTTTTTAATGACTTTGATTGTATCCCATTCACTCAAATACTTGGATACAATTACTTATCAATCACAATTTCATAGCCACCCAACACTAAACAAAATAAAACAAACAAAGTAGCAATAAAAACTCTCAAAAAATCCAAATCTTTGTAGCAAATCAATTGACTCCAACACAACACCATCAAGTAACACTATCTTAAATCCATAAAACCAAACAAATTCAATCA
>NZ_JRPE02000036.1 GCF_000765825.2 Helicobacter magdeburgensis | reverse complement strand
TGTTTTTCTTGGATTCTCTCTTGCGGTGTTTGTGTGGTTTTGTCTTGCTCTCGCTGGGCTTGTGCTACTTGAGACAAAAGGCTGTCAATATTGCTTTCTTTTTGGCGTTTTATTGAGAGAGCTTCTCTAATTCTGTCTGCAAAGTCTGCAACTGCTTTGGATAATCGCTCTCTAAGCTCTGCAAGTGCTGTTCTGTGCGTTCTTGCTCGGCTTTGAAACTCTCTTTGAGTGTCTCTAATAAGCGTTTCAAGTCGGTTTCTAGCTTCTGCGTTTTTTGTGTCTCTTTCTCTAGTTCTTTCAATAAGAGCTCGTTGTTTAGCAATAAGTCTGCTTCTCTGCTCTGCGTGGATTCTAGCTCTTTCTGCAATCGCTCTACTTCTGCTATTAACTCGGCTTCTAATGCTGTCATTTTCCTGCTCCTGCGTTATTGAATTTGTAGGTAAATGTTGTCGTTTTCCCTGTGTATCTTGCTCTTGCTCGTGTCTATGTAGATTTTCCCATTTTTCGCTTTTTGAGTTATCTCCCTTGAGACTTGATAAGGTCTTATCCACTGATACCACGCAATCAAGCTTAAAATCATCATTACTAGCATTCCGCTTAGAAAGCTCATCGCTAGGGTTTTTATCTTTAGAGCTGTTGGGTTGATTGTTTCTTTTAGATACTCTATCGTGTAGCTCTGTATAGAATCTAGCCTTTGATTGAATGTGGCTTTCAAGTCTTTGTCTAAGTTCTGCAAGTATTGGTTCTCTCTCTCTAGCATTAAATTCTCTCTCTTTTGTGCTTCTGCTTGAGCTAATTTCGCTAAGTTTGCTAGGTTCTGTGAATTGTTCGTCATATATGCCTCCTTTTAGTCTTTTTGCCTTTGGGCTGTCTTGTAGCTTAACGCTTATATAATCCTTGCCTTGCCTTGTAACTTCAATATTTTGAGCTTTTAAGAGCGATATTAGGTTTTCCCTTGATGTGATATTGCCTTTCATCACTTCGGCATTTAAAAGCTCATCTAGGGCTTCATAATCGCGTATAAGCCCTATTTGTTTTTTACTGCCTTGAATCGCGTTTTCTTTGGCTGGGTCTTTGGGGTCTGTTAGATTGTAGGTTAAATTGGCAAAATCAGTCCAAATATCCTTTCTTTTACAATCAGCCATATGAAAGTATGGGTTGAATGCTTTTTGGCTCTCTAAATCAATTTTGGGGATAACAAAGTTTAATTCTAACCGCCCTTTGTCTGTATGCTCTACCCACAAAATGTTATACCGCCCTTGCATTGCTGGGGTTAAGAGCATATTTTCAAAGCTCTGCATTATCTCTTTCTTTGCTGTCTCGCTTATTTGTGCTTCTTCAAAGCTCAAGCACCCCACGCACACTTTATGCTTTTGTGTAAGGGATAGAATAAGATTCCTTGTTGTCTGTTCATCGCCCTGCAAGATTCTCGCTGTGCCTTTCTCTCGGCGGTCGTTTAGCAAGTAGTCAATGCTTGAAACTCCGCCGCCCTTGCGATTGCCAAAGAATTTAACAATCATATTTAGCCCTTATCTCTTGCAAGTGAGCTTCAATCCGCCCTAACATTTCAAGCCCCACTCTATCTAGTCCGCCCTTTGTTGTGTTAAGGTGCTTTGCTACTTGATTGAGATTGTTACCCCACTTGGCAAGTTCAATGATGAGCTCTTTGTTCTGCAAAGCTCTGCTTTCTTTTTTTGGTGTTTTACCTTTTAGCATAGAGTTAAGGGCGTATTGAGTGAATGTAAGCCCTTGTTCTTGCATTTTCTCCCTTATAACTTGCTCTTGTTCTATGGGGATTCTAATACTTCTAACCACACTTTTCATTTTTTCCCTTATAAGCTAAACGGAGTGCGAAGCACGGAGTTAAGTGAGCCGTAAGGCGAACGCCTAAGGCAAAAGCAGTGTGCGATAGCACAATGATTGCTTTTGCCCCGATTCTATGCAAAACCAAGTTTTGCAATCTCACGCCAAAGTGAGATAAGGGGGTTCAAAGGGGGATTTTCCCCTTTGCGAGACTCTGCGGTAATCAATTGAGCGGTAGCGAAATTGTATTACAAAGAGTAGTCTCGCCCTTAAATAAAATTGTAAGAAAAAAGAGTAAATTATTGTTAGATAATGAGCGATTTTTCTTTGATTTTGTTCTTATTTTTGGATTGATTTTGAGAGAGAAAACTTAAGCGGCGGACTCTTGTTTAATATATATTCTTGTTTAATATCTTGTTTAAGGGGCATTTTTGGTGCCTCAAACCACGCAAAATAGGGGGGTGATTTTTGTAAAAAAGAGTTTTTTTACGCCAAAAAAGAGTTTTTTTACGCCATTTTTTGCTTTAAAAAAGAGTTTTTTTACGCCATTTTGCTTAAAGCTATCAGTTTTTTGATTTTTTTGCCATAAGGGGCATTTTTGGTGCCTCAAACCACGCAAAATAGGGGGGTGATTTTTGTAAAA
>NZ_JRPE02000035.1 GCF_000765825.2 Helicobacter magdeburgensis | reverse complement strand
AAGCCATACTTTAAATGTAGGAGTAGATAACAAAGTAAGGATTGCAAAGAAGAGTAGCGAATATATAGGAGAGGATAAGGAGGTGGAGATAGGGGGGAATGTAAAAGAAGAGATAGAGGGAGATAAACACCAAAAGATTAAAGGAGAAGTGCAAACACATATAGAAAAATCTTTGATGCAAAATGTAGAGGGAGATGTGGATATAAATACCACACAAAACTATACTCTCGTAAGCAATGAAAAAACGATATTAAAATCTTCTAAAGCAATGAGTTTAACAACAAATGAAAATTTAAGTCTTGAGGCTGATTCTTCAAATTCAGAGATTCAAACCAATTATAGCGTTAATGCTGGTAACACTATAATTCACCAAGTAGGAGATACTTCAATTACTGCTAAGGGAGATTGTGTTATTATTAAAGCTGGTGGAGTAGAAGTAGTGATAGATTCTAAAGGATTAGTCGTTAAAGGTGGGGAGGTAAAGGCGGAGTGAGGGGTAAAGAATAAAGGATTTGATATTAGAGCTGGAGCAATAGATTCTAACCCCAATGCTCCCTATAATCCAAATAATAATCTTAAACTTTATGATTCTAAAGATACATATAATCGTATTCCTTTTGCAGAAGTTATAATGTGTAATATTGATTGTGAAGAGTTTTTAAAAAATGCCACAACATTAAACACACAAAACAATATAGAATCTACGACCAACACAGAATCTGCACACCAAAATAATACAAACCAACCCTTTACTTACCAAGATTCCAATATCACAGCTAAAGAAATCATTAATGATAATAACACTTCAACACTCATTATAGAATCTAAAAACAATCCCTTTGAATATCAAGGTAATACTGCAGATACTCTAATGAGTGGATTAAGTGGAGTGTTTGGGACACATCACACTAAAATGAGCCTTTGGGGTTAAAAAGGAAAAGAGTATGAAAGATTTTGACCCTTTGTTGTTGCAAGGATTGCCCTATAGAAATGGGGAGATAGATTTTAAAAAACTTAATATATATAAAAATATAATGAGATGTTATGATATTCTGGTCTTAGTATGTTTTATATTTGGTATATTTTCTATTCCTTTAGATTCTAATCCATTACAAAAGTATATATCCAATATCAAAACTCTATCCTTGTGTGCATTTTCTTTATATACAATTCTTAGCATTGGATATATTTATCTTTGGAATAAAGCAAAAATCATCTATAGCACACAAGAACCTTTGATTATTTGTGATTTTAATCATAGACAAACAGATGATAAGTTTTATTTTATCATCGGAATTATATTCATTAGTATTTGTTTTCTTATAGCTAGTATTTTAAGCCTTATAAATATATGTTTTTTAAGCCTTATAATTTTTATGGCACTTAGAGTAAAAATATTTTGTCTCAAATCCCTTATATTAACGCAAGATTCTCTTATTTTGAGGTATAGATTCTATGGAGATTATGCTCTAAGTTTAGAATCTCTGATTGTTGTGCCAGAAAATCAGCTTGTATGGAATAATAATGAGTGGGGGGATGACAAATCAAAAGGGATTTGGATTGCACGAGTAATACGGAAAGACAAAAAAGTGTATCTTTACCCTATTTTATCAGAAAGGAATGCGTGGTTTGGGTTAAACAACCTCCAAGAACTCTATAATTATTTGAGCAAAAAGCTTGATTTTGATATTATCAAACAAACACAAAAACCATTTTTGTTTTACTATAAGCTTAAGGAGATATGATGAATCATAAAACGCTCAATCAATCAGTTTGTATTCCAAGTGATAATCCTACAATAGACGAATATGGGAATGAGGAATATGATTGTATCGTCCCAACAGAAATCATCATAAATACAGATACACAGAATATCAAAGATAATCTTTTTTATGCGGCTGGTAGAATGGACGCTATATTAAGCACAATTGTTGAGCAAATAACAAAAAATAAGCGTATAGGGGTAATTTTTGCTATTAAAGATGGTGGAAAATCAATGACAATGAATATTAGCAATGACAAATTAAATAAAAATGAAATCATTGCATTGGGAATGGTAGAAATAGGAATTGGCATAATATTTCTTATACCAAGTGGTATTACTTGGGCTGTTGCGGGATTATTGATTTCATCACTCATCGCTTATTTTCTCTCCGACCTCTATCTCTACCTCAAAGACAAATCCATAGAACTTTGGGAAAAGATAAAAACAGAATTTGATAGCACAACTGCTTCTATTGCATCGCTCATAGAAAAAAATGTTTCATCTTTGCGAGATTTCACTTCAAATATCATTAATAAAGTTTCTTCTTGGGTAGATGAATTTGATGTGAATAATTTAATTATACAAGGCAATCATTCAAGTGGAGAAATAGAATATAATCCTGCTCACCCTTATGCTAATCCTCAAAGAAATTTATCCTCCAAAGACTACCAATCCCTTATAGAACTTCTTTTACATAAAGATTCTAATGCCCTAGATATAGATACACTTCTCCATACTTTTCCAAACTA
>NZ_JRPE02000034.1 GCF_000765825.2 Helicobacter magdeburgensis | reverse complement strand
TGCAAGAATGGCTATGGAAAAAGCACGCAAAGCCTATAATAAAGGACTAGCAACAGAGGCAAGCTTAAATAGGCAGCTTAATGCTTTAAGCCCACAAGCTAGAAAACATGTGGATAAAGAGCTTGGTGGCGATGCTGGAGGGGTTGTTGAGAATGGGGTGATGCCGGGAAGATAATGATAGCCAACAACTATTTTAGCCAGTTGTTATCTGGCTTGGCAATAATTCGTGCATTGGCATACGCCATTTCTGGAGTAAGACAAGTTCTTATTTTATAATAATATTTTTGCCCTTTTCGCTCCCCTCTTGTCTTAACCTTTGTAATGCCTAAAAGCACTGCTGGTTTGCTTTTATCTCGCTGCTCTTCAAAGTATATAGGTAACAAAAACCCTACATCTCCAAAATAAATTTGTGGAAGTGCAAAACGATAATCTCTTCTACACTTTGTAAGAGAAAGTCCTATTTCTTCTTTTAGTCTGTTTCTAAAGTCTATATATCTGCCTTCATATAATTCCTGTATTTCTTTTGGAAATCGTTCTGACCTCCCTTTTAGTATATGCTCATAATGAGTCTTGCTTAATTCAACAAGGCTGGTTTCAAGTATCACATCATTTAATTCTGAAAAAAACTTAATAGGACGAATATCTTTTGCCATAAATCCATCTGGCAAATCTAAATCATCAGAAACTTGAATAAAGAAAGTTGAATTAACTGTTTTTCTTCGGAAAATAAAAAACATATCCTGATAATTATCTCTCAAAATTAATCCTGTATTAAATATAATTGTTTTTGATGTAGCGACAGAATCTCCATCATAATGCAAGTATCCTCCATAGGTGGCACAATCAAAATATTCTCTTATGTATTTAGACAATATACCATCAGGAGAATCCTCCTTGTCCCAATTCTCTTCTAAAATTTTTTCCTTAAGCTTTATTTCCTTCATACTTTCTAATAACCACACAAATGGTTCTTTTTTCTTTTTATTGTCGAGCAAAAATAAAAGATTAGAGAACCTAATTTGTTTGTTGCCATCATCATCCGTTTTATACCCATACCTATAACCTTCTTTTTTAATAGATGGTGTGTCCCTAATAACTTCTATTAATCTATCTACATCCTGTATTCCTTTTATGCTTTCTTCATTGCTTAGGCAATTTTTATGCAATATCTCAAGCGAAACATATCCTGTCCTATCAACAATGCTTTTGTTGTCTATATTGTTAATGATAAAATTTTTTATACTCAAATTAAGTCTTACTATGTCCTCAAGCGACCATCCTTGACAGTTTTCTACAGCCGTACTCGTATTTAGTACTTTTTGTTTTGATTGCATCTCCTTAGCCGCTGACTTCTGATCTATTTTTATCTGCATAACTCTTATTGCAGCCAATATGTCTTTTGCATTTGCCCCATAATATTCCTCAAAACTCAACCCATCTATGCGTATTTGTTTAATTTTTTCATGCGGTATATCTTGTACTTCTTTCTCCTTTGTGCAAGACACAATTTGGTTTTTTATATTCTCTATCAAAAGATGGAGCTCCAAACCATTCTTGGTTGCTATGAACGAGAAATGATGCTTCCTAAATTTATTTTGCAGATCACTCGTAGTTATCGCAAACTTCTTGTGTTTTGTCATTGTTGTAAAACTCGTATAGCCAATATTTTTATCAAAAGTTTCCCAAAATAATGCAAGCAAATAATTTCTTTCATCATAAAGTGGCTTAAACATATATAAGTCATCTTTTCTCCTAATAAAAATATCACCCAACGATTCTAAGAATATTTTTTGTTGGCACTTAAAAGAAAAAAATGACTTTAAGCTTTCATCACATTTTTGACCATAATGTGTTTCTCTAATAAAAGTTGCTGGTATTTCAAAGGGATTTATGTTTGGATGTTTAGCCAAAACATTTGTGAATATTTTATTGAGATAATCTAAATTTGGCTCCAATTCTGTAGTTTTGATATTATATTTTAATAATTTAATATCTTTAAGACACGCTTCAATATCTTTTCTGCTATATTTATCTAGCATTTGAGAAAGTTTTATTGGACTTTTTTGCTTTATGTAAAAGCTCCAAAACAACTGAAGCAACGATTGCTTATTATTGTTTGGTATTAGCTGTTGTTTTACCACTTTTATCCCATTACCTTTGCTTGAATCTTGAGACATATTTACTCCTTATCACATAGTTGAAAAATCACAACTCAGACTTGGAATCCTAGCGTGTTTTACTTCAAACACGCTTAATCATTGTGTCACTACGCACAAACAATAAAATTAGCCCGTTAAATTGAGAAAACTTAAATAACCCGAAAACTTCTTCCAGACTCAATATCTTGCTTGTTAAGTTTTTGTAGCTCTAAATAATTTGGATTTTGTGCTTCTTCTCTATTTGCATCGTCCCAAATAAAACTTCTAAGAGATGGATTTTGAAAGACAATAAATCTAACTTCTCCACTTTCAAATAAATCTGCTTCTTTATCTTGAGAAATGTGTGGATAGAGCTTTTCGCCCCTAAAAGTAAGGAAACTTAAATCCTTTTCATGTGCTCTCAACCTCCTAATACCTTCTTTCTTAAACGCCCTATCCCAAGCTCTCCAATATGCTTCATCACACTTCTTGTCCCAATCCTTTTTAGCTTGGCTACTCCATTCACTATAAGGTGTATTGCCATCTGGAATATGATTTGGACCACTAAAACTTTGTCCTACTAAGTATCCCATTGCAAAATCTCCAAAACCCATTTTTAGCTCCTTTCTATGTTTTTAGATTTATTTAGTGAGATTATAGCAGAAACTATGATTTGGATTCAAATGGAGAAAAAGGATGATTTTATGATAGAATACAAG
>NZ_JRPE02000057.1 GCF_000765825.2 Helicobacter magdeburgensis | reverse complement strand
TCTCCATATAGAAAACACCACTTCCCATACAGGATATATCATAATGCTTAATCCAAAAAAAGCACTTACAGATTCAGTATGTCTTTGTGTGAGTAAGACTAGAAGCATACCTAATATAAAACCTAAAAAATACGCTCCACCATCACCTAAAAATATCTTACCCAAAGGAAAGTTACACACAAAAAATCCCAAGATTCCAAAAAATAACACCAAAGCACAATAAAAAATCTCTATATCTTTCACATCATAGGCCACATACATAATCCCACTTAAAATAAGCAAACACACACCACTTGCTAAGCCATTAAACCCATCAATAATATTAATCGCATTACTCACCCCAACAAGTGCAAATGTGGTAAAAAATAGACCGATAAGGTAGGGCA
>NZ_JRPE02000033.1 GCF_000765825.2 Helicobacter magdeburgensis | reverse complement strand
TTGATAGCATTGGAATCCATACTTAGTTTCAAAATGCTTTGCAAGTCTTTCTAAATCCTGCATTGTGGTATCAGGCTTGATATTGCAAACAGCACTCCACTCGTAACTTTTGGCTTTGAAATTTGGAGCTTTTGGGGGTTTCGTGCGTTTATAGGCTTCTTTGGCTTTTTCTATCAACTCTTGTTTGATTTTTAAAGCTTCATAGTCTTTGCGATTGCATTCTAGCTCTCCGCCAATGGCATAATTAGGGCGAATGGTTGAGTTATGGAATACTTGAAAATCTTTTGATTTTTTGAAATTTATACTTGAGATATGGCTCATTACAAGCCTTTGTAGGTATTTTCGTCTCTTTTAGCGATTTTGATAATTTGAATAACTTGAAAAGCATCATTTTTAATAATGCCTATAATGCGGTAATCTCCCAATCTCCACCGATAGCGATTATCGTTAAATCCTTGCAAATATCTTGCATTTGATAGGGTGCAAGGATTCTCGCAAGTTATCAAGTTTTCATTGATAAATGTGTCTATTTTAAAAAAATCTCTTGGAGCTGATTTGGCTAATTTTTTTAAAAATTTAACAACTCTTTTTTCGTATTCAACATTATAGCTCATTGCCATAATCCTTACTCATTTCTTGTTGAATCTCAATTTTTAATTGTTCTTTTTCTTGTGTTGAAATTTGATTTTTTACTTCATTGGCAATTTTATTAAGTCCAGATTGTTCTCGTGTAACAAATTCATACTTTGGAGAATCTAGGCTTTCTTTAATTTTTGATTTGAGAAACTTTATAAGCTCATTAGTCTCACTAAGCTTTCTTTCTGCTTCTGCTTTGATTTTCTGCTCTTTTTTCTCCGCACTTATTAATGAGTTTATAAGTTGTCGCCGATTCATATTTGAGTATTTCTCGTAATTTATAGCGGTCATTTTTACCCCTTTTCATTTTCTTTGCTGTATTGAGCTTGTGAAATATAGCAAATTATAGAAAATGAAAAGCAAATTACAAAACATTTATGTTTGGATAATTTGCAAATTATCCAAACATTCACAAGCTCAAGTGTGGTAATTTGCTCTGCGAGGCTTTTTTCTATTTTTTGTAGCGTGTGTCCCTTTTGCTGAATTGCTTCCGAAAACATCAAATCTTAGCTTAAAACCGCTTACGAAGTAAGCAGGACTTTTAAGCTAAGATTTGATAAGGTTTCGGGCAAGAAGCAAGGACAAGATTTTATGCGGAGTTCCGCAAAAAATCGCCACGCAAAAAAGAGAAAAATGGAGCAGAAAATCAAAACAATTTAGGCTGGTTTTGATTTTCTTTTTCCCTTAAAGCCTTGATGAATTTTTGATAATCATCAGTGCTTTGCAGAAGTTGTAATACAAATTCATTTGCATTTTCTAAACTCTCCAAAAATTGCTTAGTTTCAGAATCTACCCTTAGAGATTTGATGAATGTCGGTCTTTTTTTAGCTCTTGGCATTTAAAACACTTTTTGCATATTGGCGGCATTAATGATAAAAGGTTTTATGTCTCTTTCGTATTCATCTTTTGTGTAAGTGCGTTTAAAATCTTTGTGTGTGTCTTTGTTGTAAAGATTTAAAATGATTTTAGAATCTGCATATGTAATATTATTAATATAAAGCCATTCGCCATTCTTACTAAGATAATTTTCTTTAGCTCTCTTAAGTTCAGCTCTAAAGCTTTCATCAAAAAAATGATTAGATTCTAAAAGCTCTTGCTCTAGGTTTTCAATGTCAAATCTAAATTCTATGGCTACGACATTTCCGCCACGCCCACGCCCTTTGCCTTTGATTTTTGTATATTGTAGATTCTTAAATGGCACTCGCTCTTTATCAAAAAGATTTCTGGGCTTGGTAAGCTCTTTTATTGCTGGTTTTAAAATGAATTGGTCTATATCGGTTTGTCTTGTGTATGGAATATCCATAATCCGCATAAAGTCTTGCCATTCTGTCCGCATATAGCCTGTGTTGCGATATTGTTTTAACAAGCGATAAAGTGTTTTTGTGTATTTACCGCTCAGAGAAATAAATTCAGCAAACTCAAATCGTGTAAAATTTGAGTTTATATCATCAATGATATGTTCAAAATCTGGATTTATTTCAATTCGCAAATGTTCAAAGTTTTGAAAAATCATTCCATTAGGCATTTTAAAAGCCTGTTGTAGTTTGTCTGTTGATATTTCACTATTATCAATAACATTGACTCGTATCCAAAATGTCTTAAAAATATTGTGATAGCCTGTATCTAAGGTATTTTTACTAACTTGTGAAATGGTTGTAAAGTCTGCTTTTAAGAGATTGTGTTTTAAACCATCTACCACTTCAAATAATTGTCTGTTTGTGTATCCATTATCTTTTACAAATTCGTTGATTTCTTGAGCTGTAAAGACAGCTAGTCCATTCCCATTTTTTATTTTGTCTTTCAAATTAAAAATCAAGCCAATAAACACATTATGTTGTAGTTCTGTAAATGGCAAACCTACTTTATTCAAATCATTGTGGTATCTAACGATTCTATTCATAATGCCACCCTTATCTTATTTTTTCGTTAATTTAACATAAAAAGATAAATAAGAATAGATAAAAAATATTTCTAGTCTTAATAGTAGAAATTTCTAGTCTTAATAGTAGAAATTTCTAGTCTTAATAGTAGAAATTTCTAGTCTTAATAGTAGAAATTTCTAGTCTTAATAGTCCCACAGCCCCCTGCCACACGCTTCTACAAGCCGCCTAAAATATATAAAAAAGAATCTAAAAAGAAATAAAAAAGGCAAAACCCCCCAAAATCCAACCCAAAAAATCCAAAAAATGTGCGAAAATAAAATCAAAAACTGACTTAAATGTATAATAGGACATTTTGCTCCACTGCGTTCCGCAAAATCCCCATTATTTTTTTACTAGGCGTTCGCCTTTGGCTCACTTGCTCCGCACCTCGTGCTACGCTGTGGGCTGTTTAAGTGAGAATTTCACTGCGTTTCATTCTCTTTGATTTGTTTCAAGCTGTCGCTTTCAATTCCATAGCTCCGCCGATATTGTCGCCGACTTTGTCGTCTCCATCGGCTCTAGCTTCGCTCTGTGGTTTGGTGTTGGTGTGGAATAGTGGAGTTTGGTTTGTGGATTCTAGTCTAAGAGCTTTGTTTTTAAGGGAGAAAATCACTCATTAAAGGGCGGGGCATAAAGCCCCAAAGCGTTAGCGTTTGAGTAATATTTCAAACTTAAACCCAAATAGGCAAAAGTTGAGATATAATACTCGCACTGGACGCTTTTTACTATGTCGCTTCATAGTGCGTCCTTTAATTGAGTTTAGCCCCCTTTCTTACGATTGGGGGCGTTTTTATTATAGCATATTATCTGCCCCTGCCTGTATCTCTCACTATTTTTTGTTGCTGTTCTTTTGGCTCTCGCTCTTGGAGTTTGGTTTGTGGATTAACGCCTTTTCCTAATGCTTTGTAGCTTCTCTTGTGCTTCTTTGAATGCGGAATCGTCAATAGACAAGTCTAAATCATCATCAAAATCAGCAAAAAAATCGTTTTTTTCACTTTCAAGCTGTCCTACATCGTTTTTTTGATTTTCAACGATTTTAGAGGCATTTTTGAGCGATTCTCGCATATATTCTAGTTCAGCTTTTAACTCTAAATTCTCTGTTTCTAATTTTTCATTTTGTAATACAAGTTCATTTTTTAGTCTTTCTTTTTCTTGTAATTCCCTGATATGTGCTTCTTTCAAGGCTTGGATTTCTTTCTCAAGCTCATCGGCTCTTTTGCCTTTTTCAGCCAAAGCTCTTAATTTTTGAAACTCTTCTTGTGTGTATCCTTGTCCTATCCACGATTTGCGTTCTTGCTCTAATCGTGTTTTTTGGTCTTTAAGCGAAAGGTTTTCATTTTTTAATTCTTTGATTTTTTGTTTATGAGTTTCTCTAGAATCCGCAAAGCTCATTTTTTTTGTATCAGTCCCTAAAAACTCGTCAAATTCATCAAGAAAAGCGTTTTCTTGCTTGTTGTGTCTTTTGATTGTGGCTTCTGCTGTTTTGAAATTCTCATTTGCTGTTTTGAAATTTTCTGCTAATCTATCTTTTTGCCCCTCTAAAGTGTCTATTGTTGCTTGAAATTTTTCTTTTTGCTGTTTCAAAGCTTCACGCTCTTTTTCTTTCATAGCTCCATATTTGCGTGGCTCTATGCGTTCTCGCTTACTAACACGCTTATCAATACCCCGCTCCATTTGTAGAATCTCAGCGACTTCGGTTTGCATTTGTCGCAATACGCTAGGC
>NZ_JRPE02000032.1 GCF_000765825.2 Helicobacter magdeburgensis | reverse complement strand
GGAAAGCTTGTCCAGTGCCGTGCACAGCTCTTAGTGCGTTACCCTGTGCTATCTGCCCTAATGCTCCAGCTTCAGCCCCATATTGAATAGCATTCATCTCAGATCTTGTAAATTCTCCTAACTTACCTACACCTGCTGTTTGGTTTGCTGAAATGCGGGCTTGGTTCTCTAAGCCTTGGGTGTAGAGAGTAGAATATTTTTAGTGTAAAAGTTAAAGATAAGGCTGTTAAAGAAAGAATCTGCTTCTCAACTCTTCTATCACAAAAGCAAAGTCATTTCTTAAACAATGTGCTATGGCTACCAGCATTAATACAAGTAAGAATAAGAATCTCATCTTGCTTTTGATAGATTAAAAGCAAGTCAGGCTTGATATGACATTCTCTAAAATTCTTGTAAGCTCCCTTAAGCGAATGATCCTTATATTTTGCTTCTAGTTTTTCGCCCTTAGCTAATGTGTCAATCACAGATTCTAAAAGCTCTAAATCCGCAGAAGTAAAATGCTTAATTGCTTTTTTGTAAGCTTTGGAGTATAAGATTTTGTATTTCACTGAAGAATCGCTTTGTGCATTTCCTTAGCTGAGTTATAGGCTTCAAGCTTACCTTCTTTGTAGAGCTGCAATGCCTCATCAGCTTCTTGTTGCCACTGCTTTGCTATGTCCTCATCTGTTTGTGTGGCTTGGACTTTAAGATTAGCAAGTTTTGCTACTTCTTTGACAGCTTTTAAAAAATCTTTGTTTGCGTTTTTGATTGTAATTGTCATCGCGCCACTCCCTACACTGAAAATCTTATCGTGTATTCTAGCATAAGTTTATCCATTTGAATCCAAACTTCAGTTTTTGTTATAATGTCGCTAAATAAAATAAAAAAGGAGTTTGAAATGGGTAGATTAGATGGCTTAATGTTATGGCAGCTTATGAACATTAACGACAAAATCCCAACAGCCGAGGAAGTTGCTAAGGCTATCGTAGATGAGGAAGTTAAGCGCAGGGAAGATGAAAAAGCATACTGGAGAGAATGGGATAGGGCGTGTAAGGAAGGCGTAATTAAAAGGTTGAGAGATCCGAATGATATTCTGAATTTACTCACGCTAAACCAGCAACCCATTTATGAAGGGATAAGCAAAGAAAAACAAGCCGCACTTATTGAGAGTGGAGAGCTCAAAATCGTAGCCCAAACACAAGGAGCAAAACCGATTATTAGTTCTATGTGGGTTGATGATAGTAGGGAGGAAGCACAGAATCCAACATACAGAAAACTAAAAGCAATAAATCTCAAAGAGATTGAGCAGGGAATCCGAAGAGTTGTAATGTAGGGTTTGTATTGAAAAATAATGGATGTTAGATATAGATGACATCCACTTCTATTTTTCCAAAATCCGAATTGTCTGCAAACAACTTTAAGCCATTTGTTCTAACTATCTCGGCAATGATGGTATCGTTGAAATCTATATCGCTTCTTGTGGAAAAACAATCAAAACTGATTTTATCAAAACCATCATTTTGCTTGAAAATTATGATTTAAGCCAACTACTATCTGGCTTGGTAATAAGTCTTGCATTATCATAAGCCATCTGTGGTGTAAGTACTGTTCTTATTTTGTAGTAATATGATTCTTCCCCGTTTCTTTTTTTTATTTTTTTAATTTTTGTCATCGCACAAAGCACGGCAGGCTTACTTTTGTCTTTTTGCTCATTAAAATAAATGGGCAATAAGAAAGCTGTTTCTCCAAAATAAATTTGAGGAATTGCAAACCTATAATCTCTTTTGCATTTTGCAAGAGATACTTTTATTTCTTGTTGCAATCTGTTTTCAAAATCATAGTTTCTCCCCTTATATAGCTCTTGTATCTCTATTGGAAATCTCTCGAATCTTTTTTCTTCTAAGATGTGCTCATAATCTGTTTTTCCAAGTTCAACTAATTTTGTCGGCAATATGGCATCATTTATAACTGAGAAAAATTTAACATGACAAATATCTCTTGCCATAAATCCATCGGGCAAATGAACATCATCTACAAATTGTTTAAGAGCAAAGAGTTTGTCAGTGCTTGTTCGTTTGAGGATTAAAAATACATCTTGAGATTTTTCGGTAATAAGTCCTGTATTAAAAATAATTGTTTTAGCATCTGCAAACGATTTGCTATCATATTCTAAATATCCCCCATAAATAGCACAATCAAAATACTCCTTAATATAACGCGATAATATTCCATTCGTTAATCCATCTTTATCTCCTTTATCCCAGCTTTCCTCTAACAAGTGATCCGCTATTTTATAATGGCTAATAAATTTAGAAAGCCATTGCAATGGTTTTTTTCTCCATATCTCCTCTAGATCAATAATAAAAAATAGGATGTTTGATAGTCGTATATACACTTTAGCATCATCATCTGTTTTTTTACCATATCTATACCCTTCTTTTTTGGCAGCCTCTATAACATCCATAATATCTTGCAGTGCTGTTATTCTAGAATCATTCTTAAAGCATTCTTTCTTTAGTGTTTCTAGAGATACATATCCAGTATGTCCTACGACATCTTTGTTTTGTATATTATTTAAAATAAAATCTTTAATTTTCATATTGAGCTCAAAAATATCATTTTCGGTTAGATTTTTCGGTTCAATTTGATGATCTTGCCTATTTTGTTTGATAGATTTTTGTGATGGCTGCTCTTTTTGTGGTTTTCTTGTCTCTTTGTTGATTTTGATGATTTTAAGCAAATGGGCTGCTTGTGTTCCAAAATATTCTTCAATACTTAAACCATCTATTGTAATCTTTGATAATGTGTCCAAATCAAGATTTTCTATACTCCTATCTTTTGGTATATATTTGGAAATTTCTTCTTTGATTTTTTCTGTATCTAAGTAAATCCTAAGTTGTTCTATTTTTAAAAAACTATGCGGCATACCATCATATTCATTTTTTAAGTCGCTTAAAGCTTTGGTCTTTTTTTCTTTCTTTGTTATATGTTTTGCAATTTCTGCCAATTCCCTAAAATTTGAATCTTTGTTAAAACCAGCCCAAAAATACTCTAGCAACCTAACTCTTTTTTCAAAAACTAGTCTTAACATATAGCTATCATTCGTTCTTTGCATAAAAATATCATCAAATATTTGCAAAAAAGTTTTTTGCTGACATTGAAATCCAAAATATGTTTTTAGATTTTGGTCTTTATTTGTGCCATAATGCTTCTCGCCAATAACTGTGCAGGTATAAGAAGTGGATCTTTCTCTTTAAAAATCCTATAAAACATATTTGAGATAAAGCTATTGTGGGGTTGAATCTCTTCCTTCTTCTTGTCAAAAGTCAAAAATTGAATATCCCCGATATGTATTGTTAACAATTTTCTATCCTGCTCTTCTAGTTTAATTTCTAATAATTTTACAGGCTGTCTTATTTTTGAGTATTTGTCCCAAAATTGTTGCAGAAAAGTTTCTTTAAGAGCATATATTTTTCTCTCTAATTGTCGTGATTGATTAGATTTGTGAGAAATTCTTTTGATTTCCTTCTTATGATTATTTAATTTTTCTAGAGTCGCATCAAGTATGCCTAGATCCGGATATTCTGTTTTTGTCTTATCAATGGACTGTATCATTTTCTTGTTTGTTGTTTCGGTAAGCAATTCTAAAAAGATGTTCTCTCCCTCATTGATGATTGAGTATTCTCTTCCAAAATAATTAGCAAATCTGTTGAGAAATCTGTATTGATTCAAAATTGTTTCAGGGCTTTTGAAACCAATTTCTTCAAATGTCTCTTTCCCTCTTTCAAACAAATTTGTTAGTAAACTTTTCCCATCGCCACCTTTTGATTCTAGAAATATTTGATGTAATTTTTCTGCCATATCGGCAAGAGCTACAGGATTCTTCTCACTACAAACGGTATTTTGGTTCCTATTTACTTTGTATCCAAACATGTTGTAAAGATGTATGACATCACAACTCTCTCCAAAAAAAGAGAGTTCATAACCTAAACGACTCAGTTCATTCTCTAACACTTGAGTGGTTGCTACTCCGCTACTAGCACTTGTTATAAAAGCCTGTTGCAATATCCTTTTGGTCTCATCTATTCCTACCTTCTTTATGTTTCCACCATTCCACACCATTCTTTATTCCCTAAAAAATATATATGTAAAAAACGGAGCGGATTGTAATATTTTATATATTATAATTGGCTGAAGAAATTTGTGCGTTTATCGACCTCCCATAAATATTCCCGTTACTCCCCCTCCAGCATTACCACCACTTAATTCATCCATATATGACTTTGCTTGTGGGCTTAAAGCATTAAGCTGCCTATTTAAGCTTGCCTCTGTTGCTAGTCCTTTATTATAGGCTTTGCGTGCTTTTTCCATAGCCATTCTTGCA
>NZ_JRPE02000031.1 GCF_000765825.2 Helicobacter magdeburgensis | reverse complement strand
TAGAGATGGAATGAGAGTGAAATATCTAGGCTTAAGAAACAATCAAATTAATGCAGAACACAATCTCGCTCAAGCTCAACTTGAGGAGAGTTTTGCAAGGATAAAGTTAAGTAGTTTGTAGGGTTATTTGACACATGGATAAAGAATGGTCTCAGTTTTTGGAACAACAACTCTCTCTCCAAATACGATTGAGCGAATTGTTTCCTTGTAAGGATTTTCAATATATATCTCATCTTTTTTATCGGGAAGCTCTACGCCATTCATCTTTTTCATATTGGTTGAATAGCAAACTTTCATTTCCCAATTCGGCTTACCAGAAATATCTTGAATTGCAAGATAATTTTCATAATTCTCATTCATAATCTGAAGCTCTTTGTATAAAGGGTTGTTCATTGTTTGTAAATAGCCCATTTCCTCAATAATTGCATATCTCAGATTTTGTTCTATAGCCACATATCTATTATCGACCACTCTATTCAGTGTTGTTTTTGGAACAATTCTCTCCACAAATAAAGTCTCCAGTGCAGCATTCTTGTTAGGTAAGGATAAATATACAAAAAGAACACCACATAACACAACGAATAATACTGCAATCAACAATAGTCCATTCCTAGCTCCTTTATTCTCTTCAAGATCTTTCATCATAAAATGCCAATCTGCATAACCCATTTCAATCTCCTTTTTTAATTTTATTTAGTGAGATTATAGCAAATGTAGGGGGCTTGTTTCAAATGGAGATTAAGGATGTTTTTCTTTCTTTGATAGCCTTATTTTAACTCCTACAATACAGAATATATGCTATTTTACGCCTTCGTATTTCACAACCCTTTAACGATTTGATGTCTAATGCGTTTAAAGTCCTAACTACGCTTTAAGTGATTTATTATTCCCGTTGTTTCAGCTAATATTTAACAATGCTGTTATAGAATACCCTTTCTTTCAAGGGGGCACTTGTCCCCACTTCCATAGTTTAGCAATCCCCCATCAAAAGACATAAGCATATCATCAAGAAATAGATTTACTTTTGTTGGCTCTAGTGAAAAGATAAGTTTTTCATTTTTGCTATTATGGATAGTTACACTCAATCTTGGACCATTTTTATTCATTTTGTAGAGATTCTCAAAGTGAAATGCTCTGTTTCGTAATAAATGCAAGAGCTTAAGCAATATAATACCTTTTTGATGCCTCATAATATGAGTATGAGGAAATCTTTTAGGATTTTTGGCATAATACTTTTTAAAGTCCAGAGCATCTAGAAATGTTTCGTGAAACACATTATTTGCTATCTTATAGTGCTCAACAACCCTTACCCAAAACCCTAAACTTTGCCGTGCTAATATATCAGTCGCCTTTAAAGATTCAAAACCTTTTCCCAAGAGCAAAATGATCCATTGAGAATCTTGCTGACTTAAAATTGTATCAATTTTATTTCGTATCACCACTTCCAATACACCAATTTTTCTCGCAATAGTAGCAATAAGATAGAAATTATCTTCGTGTTCTTGAAAGCTATGGTAGCCTTCTAATCTTCGTTTTGAAAAAAGAGTGATGATTTGTTTTTCAAGCACTAGAATCCTTTATATTCAAAATCTATTTTGGCGGAATTATACAAGATTCTTTCTTTGATAGCCTTATTTTAACTCCTACAATACAAAACATATGCTATTCTCAACACTCCATCTACACCCAAGGCTTAGAGAACCAAGCCCGTATTTCAGCTAACCAAACAGCAGGTGTAGGTAAGTTAGGAGAATTTACAAGAGAGCAGATGAATGCTATTCAATATGGATCTGAGGCTGGGGTGCTTAATCAAATAGCTCAAGGCAATAGCTTAAGAAGAGTATTTGGAACAGGTGCAGGATTCCAAGAGAGTTATTCTGCTATGGCAAATACTCAAGCGGATATGCAGAATATCCAAGCAAAAGAAACGGCTCGTAGTGCTAGAGAGCATTTCAAAGGAATAGGAACTAGCTCTGCTGAAGGTTCAGCTTATTCAAGAGTGTCAAGACTACAAGCAGACCAAAGATTTGAAGAAATGCAAGGAAGCACAGATGCCTATGAAACAGCTAGGAGTGTAAATTCAAATATTGCTAGGGAGCAAGCTCAACTTGGAGCTGCATCAAAATTCAAAAGCACAGAAGCAAGTTTAAACAATATAAATGCTGGAAATCATCAAGAAGCTATTGATAGGCTTTCTACAGCGAGTGCTGCTGGAGAAGCCAAAAAAGCATTTCAAAGCACTATTGGCTTTGAGGCGGGAAAACAATTAAACGCATACAATGATGATGGGACTTTAAGCTCTGGACCTGTGCAAGGAAGAAGTCTTGCAAGCCATAAAGATAGTTTGTATCATCAAAGCACTCTTGAGGCACAGCAGGAAATAGGAGGTACATTACAGCACTCAGGAGGAAGGGCTGCTCGTAATCTTGCACGAAAAGCCATTCAAGAGAATAATGAAAAAATAGAGGAATTAGAAAGTCAGAAGGAAAGCTGGGGAAGAAATATGAGCCAAAACAATGCTCTTTTAGATGGTCAAATTAAAGAAATTAAAAATGCTAATAAGGCATTGTCTCAAGCTGTTGCAGGGATACCAGATAAAGATGGAAATATTGCCTCTATTGGTTTGGAGACCGGTTTTACACAAATCCAAGGTATGTCTGGTGGCAATGTAGGTTCTCTTAACATTGGCAGGGCTGGAATGCAAGGTAGTTTCCAATCTGGCATAAGCTTCTCACATAATGAATCTAGGGGCTATAGCTATGGTGTTACGGCTAGTGGAGGGAGCACTTTTGCGGGATTAGCCCATAGTGCAGGAATAGGTATGCAGAATTTTGCTATGGCTTCTAGTGCATTATCTGCTGTAGGACAAATTGCAAGCACAGCCTCAATGTTTGGCAGGGTTGCTGGTGGTGTATCCTCTCTTATGGGTGGAGCTGGTGGAGATGCACTAATGGCAGCACAACAAGGAGTGCAAAGAGCTAGTGCTAGAGTTGCTTCAGCACAATCACAACTTAACTGGGCGACAGAGCAAGCCGCTGGGACTCATCAAAGGTTTGGTGGAGCTTATGCCGGAATGAATGCCCAACAAATTGGAGCAGAATCTGCTAGATTACAAATGGGCATCCACGATATGAATATGAGAGTAGGAAGACTGAATGGTATAAAAGGTAGGCTTCTAGATGAAGGTGTGGGCAAATAAGACCCTACGATAAAAAGTCTTAATAGGCAGATGAGACACCTAAATACAAACATAAATAGAGATGGAATGAGAGTGAAATATCTAGGCTTAAGAAACAATCAAATTAATGCAGAACACAATCTCGCTCAAGCTCAACTTGAGGAGAGTTTTGCAAGGATAAAGTTAAGTAGTTTGTAGGGTTATTTAAAGTTGGCACACTTTTCAACTTTTGATTTTATTGATGTAGTAGTAGGGATACCCTTAGTGCCACTTTCCCCTTTTAGAAACCGTATTGTGTCAAAATATGGATTACGAATAAATTTATCCTTTGTGGGTTCTTGTTTGTCTATGCACTTTTTGAGTCTCAAATTCGTATAAGTATTATCATCTATACGCAAAAATAAGGCGTAGTTTTCCCGCATAATATTGAATTTTTTTTCGATTTCTGCAGTATAATCCTCTCCATACATTTTGATATGCTCTGGGGTAATTGTGATTACAGAATCTAATTTTGAGTAAATATCAGCCATCGTTTGATTTTGTTCTGCCTCTAAAATTTCCTTCCGCTTTAATGTTTTTTTTGCTATAGCACTAAAGAGCAGTTCGTGAGGAATATTTTTTTGCGCCTCTTCTATTCTTCTTTTGTGGTTATCTAAGCTTTTAAAAAGAAAAAACAGACCGATAAGAATTATGATTACAACTAACCCCACCAAAAACCCTTTTGGGTTCTCTTTCATATCTTTCATCATAAAATGCCAATCTGCATAACCCATTTCAAACTCCTTTTTTAATTTTATTTAGTGAGATTATAGCAAAAACTGAAGTTTAGATTCAAATAAGTAGCGTGATAATTACAAACAAACTATTTAAGACATAAGCAAAAGAGAATTTGATAAAATGTGTCTATGGAAAAGGCAAGAATGGAATTATTATTTTCAACCGCTAGGTTAGAGAGCTACCAAAGTAAAGAGGAGCATTTTGCTAATTTAAGGCTTATTGGCAAAATAGCACCTAAACTTTGTATGTTAGAAATTTGTATTCGTAATATTGTAAATAATATTTTAAGCCAAAGGTTGGGGGATGAATGGTGTGAAAGTGAAAGTCAAGCAAAGTATAGGGGAAAGAATCTTTACAATCATCAGCTCGTTTCAAAGCAAAATCTTGGGTTTTGGTGTGAGATGATTGATAAACATAGGCTTCATAATCATATCTTTCGCTTTGATAAGACATTTGACTTAAAAGCTTACGATACGGCAAATACAAATAAGTTTTACCACAATGGCAAAAAGCGACTATTGCGAGCAAGCCATAAATCAGAGATTGTCCTAAATTGGATTCACACTCTTAGGAATCGTGCTTTTCACGCTGAAAATCTCCTAAAAACTAAAATTATTATGCGTGATAGTAAAGCTACTATTGCTCCGCGTATTACCACCTTTATAACTATTGGCGATAAACACAAACTCTACTTTGGTGTTATGCCAAATAAGATAGAGATGTTTTTAGATGATTGTTTAGATTTGATAGATGAGAATCTCAGAAGTCTTATCACTAG
>NZ_JRPE02000030.1 GCF_000765825.2 Helicobacter magdeburgensis | reverse complement strand
TAGTTTGGAAAAGTATGGAGAAGTGTATCTATATCTAGGGCATTAGAATCTTTATGTAAAAGAAGTTCTATAAGGGATTGGTAGTCTTTGGAGGATAAAGTAGGATTTGGCACTAATTCATATTCTAAAGGATTAGAATCAAACATAGAAAAGAAAGATTGGAGTTTGGGTTTTAGAGAATTGATAATTTCTCTTATGGCTTGGGAGGCTTGGTCTAATTTTTCTTTACCCCATTGAGTATTTAAGAGAAAATTTACACCAACTGCGGCAAAAGCAGCAATAGTTACAGCAGGTAATACAGGTAGTGTAGCAACCCCTAAACCAACTAAATAACTAATGCCCAACTCTATCCCCACACTTACCACTGCCTTAGTCATATCCTTACCATTATTGCCATAATTATAACTTAAACTTACTGAAGCACCCTCTGTTTGAAATAATACACTAGCTAAGATTCTGCCTTTAGTTCCAAGTATGCTTTTTCCCACCTCTTGAAGTCTTTTATCTACCTCATATTTTTCTGCTAATGTTGCCATTGAAGCAAACACTCCACTTAATCCACTCATTAGAGTATCTGCAGTATTACCTTGATATTCAAAGGGATTGTTTTTAGATTCTATAATGAGTGTTGAAGTGTTATTATCATTAATGATTTCTTTAGCTGTGATATTGGAATCTTGGTAAGTAAAGGGTTGGATACTATTGCTTTGTGAAGTAGTAATGCTTATTGGAGATTTTGTATTGTTATTTTCAAACATTATAGAATCTTGATTATTTATTATTTCAAAAGGACAATCTACAATACAAGCAATAGCCACTCTTTTTGTATTATCTTTAGAATCATAAAGTTTAATATTATTATTTGGATTATAAGGAGCATTGGGGTTAGAATCTATCATACCAGTCTTAACATCAAATCCTTTATTACTAGAGTTAGGTAAGCCTATTTTAATACCTGCTGTGTTGGGTTGGTTACTATCGTGATTCATTGGTTATTTCCTTAGACTAATATATATCAAATTGTTTGTCCAAATCATAACATAAAGTATCTATATTTGCGCCCTGTGCTTTTAGAGCCTCTTTGGTTTTTTTGATAAGAAAATCGTGTAAATAACATTGTTCGGTTATTTCGTTGTAGAGTTTTGGAGATATATAAATATCCCAAGCAGTCAAAGAAATATTATAATAGGGTTTGAGTTGCCAAGAAGCAAAATATTTTTTCTTGAGATTACCTAGTGGAAAAATTATTATCAAGCTAGGCGAGGCAGCAGGAAGTGTCCCTGTGGAACCTAAAGTTCTTATCGCACCCGCTTCCCCAAACTTAAAGAATCCCTTTTGCATTCTAAACCAATTCCTTCTCTCAAAGCCTATACCATTATTTGTAACATAAAAGCGATTTTTGCGTGTGTAAAATAAACGATATGAACTGAGCAGTGTAAAGGGAATGCCAAGAATCAATGATGTGATAAGCAATGGTTTCTCTATTTCATTGAATAAAAAAGCTTCTATGCCACCATATACCATAGCAATGCCAAGAAAAAGTATCATAAAATACATCAAAGAATCCCACCAACTTAAATTATGCCTTATCTCATACAGAATCTCCTCTCCAAACTCATCATATCTTATATCTTGCTTTTTATTCATATTCTTGCTCCATTATCTCTTTTTAATCTCATTTTTCTGCTAATGTTGCCATTGAAGCAAACACTCCACTTAATCCACTCATTAGAGTATCTGCAGTATTACCTTGATATTCAAAGGGATTGTTTTTAGATTCTATAATGAGTGTTGAAGTGTTATTATCATTAATGATTTCTTTAGCTGTGATATTGGAATCTTGGTAAGTAAAGGGTTGGTTTGTATTATTTTGGTGTGCAGATTCTGTGTTGGTCGTAGATTCTATATTGTTTTGTTTGTTTAATGTTGTGGCATTTTTTAAAAACTCTTCACAATCAATATTACACATTATAACTTCTGCAAAAGGAATACGATTATATGTATCTTTAGAATCATAAAGTTTAATATTATTATTTGGATTATAGGGAGCATTGGGATTAGAATCTATCATACCAGCCTTAACATCAAATCCTTTATTACTAGAGTTAGGTAAGCCTATTTTAATACCTGCTGTGTTGGGTTGGTTAGGATTGTTGGGATTCATAAGGTCATCTCCCAAGGGTAAGTAAAATTTTTTCATCTAAATTATAGTGATTAATACCTTGAGATTCTAAAGTTTTTTTGGTTTTTTGTTTAAAGATTTCAAGGAATTTATCTACATTTTTTGCCATTTTTTTGTCAAATAAAGGATAATAAAAATTACCTTTTATCTTTGCGTCAAACCAACCAAAAGGCAATTTTTGTTCTTTCATATCATAAAATATAAACACATAAAAAAAAGGGGGTCTAAATCTTACCACCAATCCATATTCTCCATAATAGAGATGCATTGTCTTTTTGAAGAAAAACTGATAGGTTTGCACAATAAAATAATCATTATAGAGAACTATTTTACGCTGATTGTTGAAAATA
The DNA here is from genome assembly GCF_000765825.2 of Helicobacter magdeburgensis. Classification (GTDB taxonomy): domain Bacteria; phylum Campylobacterota; class Campylobacteria; order Campylobacterales; family Helicobacteraceae; genus Helicobacter_C; species Helicobacter_C magdeburgensis. Next base: position 4,078 of record NZ_JRPE02000030.1, on the reverse strand, counting down.
ACCTCATTCAGACAAAAAATAAATCCCCATATCATTAATATTGTAAATGGAAAAATAAGTATGGTAGCCCACTCTTTCTTGATAGCTTCAATCAACTCCATTAGAGAAGTCGTCATATATAAACTATATAATATACCAAAACTAAAAAGTATCACAATGATATTGATGAATTTGTGTAATATGCCCATTTTAGATTTTATCTCAAAGATAGGTTGTATATTGTTCATTGTCCTGTCCTCCCATACCTATTTAATACAAAATACAAATCTGAATTAGTCATCTTAGAACTCACACAAGCATTGTTAAATTCTATAAAGCCATTTTCATCACTTTTAGCCCTATCTACAAAAGAATAAAAGTTTGGAGAATACACATAAATCTCTCTATTACTTAAAGCTTCTTTTTTATGATTAAAGCATTGGGCTTTGATGTGTATAGGGAGAGCATCTTTTGGAGTAGAGAGAGCAAGAGAAGAGTTTATGGAATCTTTAGTGGAATAAGAGTGGGTAGGATAAGCAAGGTAGTTTGGAAAAGTATGTAAGAGTGTATCTATATCTAGGGCATTAGAATCTTTATGTAAAAGAAGTTCTATAAGGGATTGGTAGTCTTTGGATTCTAAAGTAAAAGGATTCTCTTCTAAACTTTCTATATATCCTTCACACTCAATTCTCCATAAGGATTCTAAACTCTCTTTAATATGGGCTTTGGTAATAGTAAAGGTAAAAGAAGGAAGAGAGAGGGAGAGGTAAGACATCATCAATCCTTTATGTTAAGTGTAAAGGGGGAGGGAGGAGAACTCATGGATTGAGATGTTTTCATAGATAAGACGATAGAAGTGATGTCGTTTTTAACTTTTATTGCGGGTTTCTTAAAATAAGCAAACAAAATAAGTTCATATTTTTGAGAACTATCCTGCAAAGATTTCAATAATATCTCTTTATCATCTTCTGCAAGCATATCCAATGAAAAAATTATGTCATTCCCCTCTATATTTTCCATTTGCTTGATTTTGTCTCTGTCAATTTTATTTAAGTCTTCACTTGCTCCTTTAATATAATAAGCCCAATGAATTGTTTCATCATAAAAAACTCTATCTTCCTCATTTAATATTGCTCTAACAAAAATTGTTGTTTCAGAATCACAGGTATCTATTTCATTTGTTTGTTCTTTATCGCTATAAGCTTTAATATTAATAATATTTAACTTCTCTTTACTATCATTAACTTGTCCTTGATATGCTTCAGGATTATCATTGTCTATATAAATTGTTTTTATTTCTTCTCCAAATTCTTGTGCAGAAACTTTCTTTGTAAAAGTATAATTCCCACCCTTTTTGTCGGCAGAGCTTAGAGATACTACCGCTACATTACCTTTAGTGTGAATTTCACTTGTGCTAAAATCATTACTTAGATTCTGTGTTGCTATAATGAGCTTGGTTGTTCTTTTAAAAAAGTTTGAGTCCTCATCTTGTATGAGGTCAAAGCTGAAATTTACACGATAAGTATCATCTGTGTTTTTTTGGATAGAAGTATTCTCATATATTATTCTATTTTCACAATTATGTAGATAGAGGGTATAATCCTCTGCTATATCAAGATTCTTTCCATTTTTATCTAAAAGTGTAAGGTTATTGATTGTTAGAGCAAAGTTACCATTGTGGGAAGTGGGTAGTTCTTTATTATCTTGCAATTTTAGCTGAATATCTAGTATTTGTGAGGGTGAATCTTTTAAGATTCTATACTCATTCTCTTTAGCAAAGTTATAGAGTTCTATAACTTCCTCTCTATTCTGCCCTAATGCCACTCTTAGCACCCCTTCATTTTTAGAGATGTAATATATAATACCATTATGTATAACTTCATAAAGATTTGAATCTTTAGTCGTTAGAGTTAATTCAGAATCTGTTTTTAATGCTGTGATTTTTGGATTCTCTGTGCTTTCTTCTTGATTTTCATCATATTGGAGGTAATGGATTTCACATTTATCTAAGAGAAGTTTAGAACAATCTAACTTGGCATTTTTACCAACCACTAGTGTAAGAAATGTATTTTCTGGTTGAATGATTTGGATAGGCAAAGGAGTAGCTTTAGGATAAAGGATTAAAATTTGTGTGGGATTTTCTTGTTGTGTTTGAGAATCTGGATTATTGGATTGACTAGAAGCATCATTGGTTTGATTGGTATTGTTGTGAGAGAATCTTTGATTGAGAATTTTATTAAGAATAGCGACATTGTCAAGTTTATGAGCTCCTAATACTCCATAAAAGCTTTGAATACAATAGATATTTTCTAGGTTAAAGGTTTTTTGAGTGAGAGTGTTTAGATAGTCTAAATGAGGCTTAAGGGTGGTAATGATGTCGTTTATGGGCTTCTTGGTGAGTTGTGAAATTGGTTTAAGCTTTTGAAATGTTTTTAAATCGGTAATATAATCTTGGTAGGGTATAAAATTTAAATCATTCTCATACCAAAGTGCTAAACTATATAGCGTATCTTGTTTGTAGGCTTGTTTGGAGCTCGTCCTATTTGTTTTAATTTTGTGTATTCTATATTCAATCATTTCCTTTTTGATATTTAAGTAAGAAAATATATCAAACATAAGATTTATTTTATTAATGTTTGGATTAGATAAATAGATGTCGGCTTCATCACAAGCCCTAATAAGAAATGGAATAAAGCTTCTTGGATTTGTTTTGTATCGTATTAAAAACCACGATAGGAATCTCGAATTTTTGATAATAGAATTTCGAACACTATCTTTGATGTTGTTAAATCTGCCATGATAATGTAAAGAAACCAAAGAAGCTTTTTCTTGGCTACATTTTAATAAGCTATCATTAATATACTTTGATACATACTGCTTGTATGAATCAAAGGTTCTTTCTAAAACTTCTTGAGCCTGTTCCTGTGTAAGCGAAAAATTAAATACTTGATTTTGCAAATAACCTTTTACTGCTTTCGGGTCTGTAAAACCTGTCTCATTAGCTCTATATTTCTCTATGATTCCATAAAAAGTTAATTCCTTGTTTCCTATTTTTAGTTTTTTAGAATCATCTGGTAAATACCCTTTTAAAAGCAACTTTGGATTATTTCCTGTCTTTAAATCAAGTCCATAACCAATGGTTACATTGCCCGCAAGGTGTATGGTATTCTCTTGTTTATAATTCGGATTTTCAAAGGCAATAAGAAGTTTTGCGCATTCTTTCTTGTAATCATTTTCATTTAACTCTTTAATATCATACAACATTATTGCACCTCCTTTTTATACACATCTCCCCACTGAAATATTGTTTGATTCCCACACATTGTGCTACAAAAAGAATCAGGTGAATCAAAGGCTTTCTCATCTCTTGTAAATACGATGCCTTGCGGATTTTTCTTGATATAAATTTTACAATTTACAAAATCCTCGTCATCATAATAAGCTATGGCTTTTTGTTGTGATTTTATCTGCAACTTCAAACTTATATCACATTGGTGCATATCATTAAACTCGCTTTTATGTAACAAAGCAAAATATGAGGCTTCACAAGTATTATTTTTACATTTTTGTATCTCAAAGCTCCCCATATAAAGATTTTTTTGTAACTCATAAGTCCCAAGCCACGCATTGCTTATATACATTGTGTAGGTTTGTAGCTCTTTGATTCTACTTTGCAAAAGCTCTTTTAGGCATTCTTTAGATTCGCACCTCTCTCGTGTTTTAAGCCAAGATTTTTGAGAATCTAAGAATGCTTTTTTGCCATTCTTATCAAGCTTTGCCTTTGTCTCTTGATAACTTTTAAAGATTTGTCTATCCAAATTCTGTAATTCCCCACTAGAATCCTCACATATCATCTTTTCTACTTTTGTAGTAGCCTTAGCACAATCAAAGCTAGGTTTTGCTTCTTTTGCACTTTCTGCATAAGCTAAATTCACACATAGGCTTAACATTGTAAAAATTATCATAGAGTATTTCATAGAGTTTTATCTATTCCTTTTTCTTTACCCCTCACTCCGCCTTTACCTCCCCACCTTTAACGACTAATCCTTTAGAATCTATCACTACTTCTACTCCACCAGCTTTAATAATAACACAATCT
>NZ_JRPE02000002.1 GCF_000765825.2 Helicobacter magdeburgensis | reverse complement strand
TGATTGAATTTGTTTGGTTTTATGGATTTAAGATAGTGTTACTTGATGGTGTTGTGTTGGAGTCAATTGATTTGCTACAAAGATTTGGATTTTTTGAGAAAGGAAATAAATGCCTCGCCCTACGACAAAGTCGCAACTACAAGAAGCTTCACAGACAAATTTTAAAAAGCTTTTCGCAATTATTGAATCTATCCCGCTTGGTGCCCAAAATACTCATTTTGCCTACAATGAACGCGACGAGACACTTAAAGATGTGCTTATCCATTTATATGAATGGCAGATTCTACTGCTTACTTTTGTGCGGACAAATCTCAATAAAACCAGCGATTTTATCCCTTTTTTGCCGTCACCCTACAACTTCAAAACTTATCCAAAAATGAATTGGGCAATTAAAGAAAAACACCACGCCACTTCACTAGAACACGCAAAAAGTTTGCTTTATCAAAGCCATACAGAAGTAATGGAGCTTATCGCCACTTTACCGCATAAAACACTTTTTGTGAAAAAGCATTATAAGTGGTGTGGCAACACAAGTCTTGGTAGCTATTGTGTGAGCAGCACTTCAAGTCATTATGACTGGGCAATAAAGTGTATTAAAAAGTATGTTAGGGCTTTAAAGTAGATTTTATAATTCTGTAAGATGTGCTATGAATTTGTGGAATAAAGGTGTGTTAAACACTCCAACTCTTCAGCAGAAAAGCCTGCTTGTAGCCTTGCTTTGTGATTGAGTATCTTTGGCACGGAGTGGAATTGCTTAAAATTTTGAAGTATTGCTAGAAAGTCCTCTGGGCTTGTTTTGGTATTGGCATATCTCCACCAAAAATCCCCTTTTCTTACGTGCTCTATCTCATCGTGCAGGATAATCTCAAGCGTTTGTAGAATCTGCGGAATATTCTCGTGTTCAAAACGCTCAATCTTAGCTACCACAAAAGGATTTGCATCAAGTCCATTTGCTTCTAAGCCACGATGAAGCAATGCCATTCTATCTCTAAAATCCTGTGTAGCACTCTGTGCGTCAAAAAGCTGGGAATGCACAGCAAAATCTCCATATTCATAGCCTAAACTATGAAGTGAATCTAGCAAAAGTCTAAAGTGATTTGCCTCTTGCAATGCCACAATAAGCCAATCTCGGTAATATTGCAGGGGCAAATGTCTAAAGCGATACATCGCATCAAGGGCTAAATCAATCGCACTATATTCAATATGCACGATAGAATGCAATACTTTAGCAAGGGATTGCACGCTTTTGATATGCCTTGGGCGGCGGATTTTTGTAGGGTGGGTGATAGTGCAAAATCGCTGATATGATGGGGTGCGAAGTGGGCGAATAGGGGAGTGAAAGTCGGTAAAAAAATGCTGTATCTCCTGCGTTTGGAAGCTAGATTCTAAATAATAAGAATCTAGCGTGTTTGAAGGTGGATTCTCACTTTCTAACAGCTCTTGTGCCATTTGCTCTATATTGGCAATAAGCTTCAGCTTTTCTTCTGGGCTTTGAGCAATCATTGCTTCAAAAATCAGCGTAAAATCCATTAGGCCTCCTTTTTGATATGAGTCATATGATGGTAAAACACAAATGATGTAAGGCTAAGAGTGATTGCAAGTGAGATGATAAGCATTTGCCAACCAAATAGCTCAAAAACAAAAGATGAGAGATAAGAGCCTAGCGTCCCGCCTGTGTAATAAAAGCTGAGATAAAGCCCACTTGAAGCGGCTTTATACTTTGGAGTGAGTGAGTTGTTGAGAGCATTTAGCACGGAGTGTGCGATAAATGAGCCAAAGCACATAACAAACATTCCCACATATATCCACATAAGCGAATGCAAAAGAAAGACACACAGCCCTAGGGCAAAAAGATTTAGGCTTAAAAAAATGGTTTTTTCTCTGCCACCACAAAGCTTGATGATAGGATTAGCAAGAAGTGAAACGACAATCCCTATGCTATAGCCCAAATACAGCCTACCAAGCTCATTTTGACTGATATGCGGAAACATCTCTTTTGCATAAAAAGGCAGAGTGTTAAGCACAGCCTGAAAACTAAAAAACATCACAAACACGCTACCTAGCACCACTAGCGAAGTTTTATTGCCAAGTAGTGGGAGAATCTGTGAGAATGTAAATTGAGTAAGCTTGGAGGCTTGATTTGCAATCCAAGATAGGCTAAAGATTCCACCTAGTGTTAAGCTCACTCCCAAAAGGATAAAGCATATTTGCCACGAAAAAAGCTCTGTGAGATATGCTCCACCCATTCTGCCAATAAGCCCACCTGCAATGGTGGAGGCGATATAAATGCTGACATTAAACTGCAAAGAGCCACTTTGTGAGCGTGTGAGAATGGTAAGTAGTGTGGTAAGAATAGCTGGGAAAAATAGGGATTGAATAAAACGCAAGAGTAAAAAAGTCTCCAAGCTTTCGCACCAAGCAAGGAGAATTTGAAAGATTCCTGCAACAAATAGTGAAAGACTTAAAATCAATTTTGGTTGATGATTTTCTAAAAAATAGCCATAAAAAAGCGGTGCAAATGCCATAGGTAAAAGTGTGATGGAAGTAATGGCAGATGCGTTTTGTGCAGTGGTGTTAAACTCTAGGGCTAGAAGCGGTAAAATCGGTTGGGGGATATAGACGCTAGAAAGCGTTATGATTGCTATATAGACAACGCTAACTTTTGTCTTTGTATCCATTGTTATGCCATTTTATTTACTTTTGCTCCAGCACCTTAAATGCAGGGAGAATCTTACCTTCAAGTAGTTCTAAACTCGCCCCGCCACCTGTGGAGATAAAGCTCATATTATCTCTTTCCCCCGCCCTATCAATCGCATCAGCCGTATCGCCCCCGCCAATCAGGCTAAAAGCATAGGTATCACTCACAGCGTGAGCGAGATTAAATGTCCCACGAGAGAAGGCTTGAATCTCATAGATTCCCAAAGGTCCATTCCAAATAATCGTTTGAGAATCTCTCACCACCTCGCTAAAAAGCTTACTTGTCGCAGGTCCCATATCCACCGCCATAAAGCCCTCTGGCACATCTTGTGCTGGTGTGATTTTAATCTGTGTATGCGTTTTCACATCATCAGTGCTTACCACATCAACAGGCAGGTAAATTTTTACCTTTTTTTCCCTAGCGTGTTCTAGAATCTTTTTAGCCTCCGCCACAAGATCTTCTTCCACAAGGGATTTTTGCATATCATATCCACAAGCTTTTAAGAATGTATTGCTCATTGCCCCACCGATGATAATCTTATCCACAACATCAAGGATATTGTATAAAAGTGCGAGTTTTGAACTCACCTTGCTACCGCCAACGATAAGCAACACGGGCTTTAGCGGATTTGCCATAGCTTTGGCAAAAGAATCTATCTCTTTTTTAAGAAGCAGCCCCGCCACACGCTCTTTAGCAAACTCCGCAATTCCGCAAGTGCTAGAGTGCGCTCTGTGGCTTGTCCCAAAGGCATCATTGACATAAATATCACAAAGAGCGGCAAGTTTTTGCGATAAATCTTTATCATTTTTTTCTTCCCCAACGCAAAATCTAATATTTTCTAATAAAATCACACTGCCACTTGGGCTTTGCTCCTGTAATAGTGCTGCTTCCTCAATGCTTTCTGCAAACCCCACATTTCGTCCCAAAAGTCGCTCCACACGCTTGATAACGTGTTTGAGTGAAAATTCCGCACTTCTACCCTTTGGGCGTCCAAGATGGCTTACAAGCACAATATTTTTAGCGTGATTATCAATGCAGTAATTAATCGTAGGCAGTGCCTCGCGGATTCTCGTATCATCAGAAATGTCAAAATCTTCGTCCATTGGGACATTAAAATCCACACGGATAAGCACCCTTTTGCCATTCACATCAATATCTCTTACACTTTTTGTATTTTTCATAAGTTCAATTCCGGCTTCTTTCATTACTATGCTCCTTTAAAAATAGTGCGGTATTTTAGCATACTTAATCTTAGAAATTTGAGTGTTTTTAGACAAGAATTGCATAAATATTTGTATGCTAGATTCTATCAAGTTTAAATGCTATACTTCGCATATGAAAAGTGCCTATATACAAGTTCCCAAGCCAGATGTAAAAGATAGAGATATAAAAACCGCATACGCCATAGAGCTTTTTGGCATAATCCAAGGCGTGGGATTCCGCCCATTTGTGTATCAGGTAGCCACGAGCTTAAATCTCAAAGGCTATGTGCAAAATCGCCATAATTCTCTCTTTATCTATCTTGAATCTACTTCAACCCAAAGTGAGCAGTTTTTGCAGCAGATTTTGCAAAATCCCCCGCCAAATGCCGTTATACACGCTCACACAATGCACCAAGTCCCTTTTGTTAGCCCCCCTTATAGCGATTTTAGAATCCTTGCTTCAAGCACAGAAAAGCAAGATGACAGGCTCTTTTTGCCGCAAGATGTAGCGATATGTCAGGTGTGCTTACAGGATATGGGCTGTAATACAGGACAAGGTATAAAACAAGATACAAAACAAAGCTCAAGGCAGAATCCACGCTTTAAGGACTATGCTTTTACCACCTGTTCTTATTGTGGGGCTAGGCATTCTATTATCCACGCTCTGCCTTATGATAGGGCTAATACTTCAATGCGGGAATTTAAAAAATGCAAAGATTGTGAGCGTGAGTATCACACTCCCACAAACCGCCGATTCTACGCCCAGCCCATATCCTGCAATCAATGTGCCATTAGAATGCGTCTTATTATCCCTAGTGTTGAAAAATCTTACATATTTGCCTACCCCAAAGCCACAAGTGATATTTCGCTCCTAGCCCTTGTGGCTCAAAAAATAATGGAAGGTAAGATTATTGCCATTAAGGGTGTAGGCGGGTTTAATCTCATCGCAAGTGCAGCTCATACACAAGCCATTATGACATTAAAAAAACGCAAAAATCGCTCAAAAAAACCCTTTGCTATTATGTTTAAGAATCTGCAAGACATAGCCTCTGTGGCGGAGATAAATGAGAGTGAGAAACAAGCTCTATTATCCCCACAAGCCCCCATTGTGCTACTCAATAAACGCCCTTATAATCGCCCGCATAATGAGCGTGAAAATGCGATTCTAAGTCAAGATGCCCTAGAGCTTATAGCACCGCAAATATCAAGCATTGGAGCGATTTTGCCCTACAATGGCATAATGCACCTGCTGTTTAGATTCTTAAATATTCCGCTTATTTTCACAAGTGCAAATGTCAGTGGAACGCCTATTATCACTAGTCTTGATGAGCTTATGGAAAAGCTTAGTGGCGTGTTTGATATGGTGCTTGATTATGATAGGGAGATTACCCACGCCCTTGATGATAGTATTATGCGTTTTATGGCAGGGGAGATACGCCCTTTGCGTTTATCGCGTGGCTTTACACCGCTATTTTTACCCTTTGGAAGCAAAAAAATGTGCTTAAGCCTAGGAGCACAGCAAAAATCAAGCTTAAGCATAGCCTATAAAAATACGCTTGTTAGCCCATATTTTGGGGATTTGCATAGTGTAGATTCTATATGTCGTTATGAAAAAGAGCTGCAATTTTTCCTTAGCCTTTATGTGAATAAGCCTAAGGTGATAGTGAGCGATTTACATCCGCAGTATACTTCAACGCATTTAGCTAAGAATCTTGTAAATGACACAGCCTTGCTAGATTCTGCTACGGATTCTGCGACAAGTTTAGATTCACCGCAATTTTTACAGCTTAGTCATCATAAAGCCCATTTTTATGCGATTTTGGCTGAATCTAGTGCCTTAAACAATGATGGCTTTGGCATTATATGGGACGGCACAGGCTTAGGCGAAGATGGGGGCATTTGGGGCGGGGAGAGTTTTATATATGATTCTAAGCATAAAAGTATGAGTAGAATCTTTTCTCTTAAGCCCTTTGCATTGCTAGGCGGGGAGGGGAGTATCAAAGAGATAGGTAGGCTCACACTAGGCTTGTTATGGAGCTATGGCATACAAACGCAGAATCTAGCGATAGAAAAGAGAGAGAATATAAGCCTTTTGCAAAATGCGTTTGAAAGCAAAGTGTTTTTAGGCACAAGTTCTATGGGGAGGCTTATTGATTGTGTGGCGTATTTGCTTGGGATTTTAGAAACTCAAAGTTATGAGGGGCAAAGTGGAGCATTATTAGAATCTTATGCTTTGCGTGAAAGGGCGGAAGTCTCTCCCTATCCATTTAAGATTGATAATGGCGAGATTGACTGCAAAGCGATGATAGAAGAGATTCTAAAAACGCAAGATAAGGCAAGGGGGGCAAAGCGGTTTTTAGAGACTTTGGCATATATGGCTTTAGAGATGAGTGAAAAGGTGCTAAAAACAAAAAGGGTGTGCGTGTATTTTAGTGGCGGGGTGTTTCAAAATAAGTTTTTGTGTGATAGAATCCACGCTTTGTTTAAAAAACATAATATACCTTTTTATATGCATAAGATTTTACCTTGCAATGATTTTAATATTAGCTTTGGACAGGCGGTTTTTGGCAGTATGGAGCAACATAAGGAGATGTAAAATGAGTGAAAAATTTGAAGGGCTTAATCGCAATGAGCGATTAGCAAATAACGCAAATTTGAATAAAAAATCTGTTGAGATTGTCCGCAAGATTCTCTCAAAAAATGATGTAAAAGCAAATGAGCTAAGGGAGCGGTATAAAAAGCTTGGTGTATATGTAGTGAATCTTATGAGTTCGCCCGGTAGTGGGAAAACGACATTGCTTGAATCTTTAAGCGAGTGCGAGGGGTTACGATTTTGCGTCTTAGAGGGGGATTTACAGACAAATCGCGATGCGGATAGGCTAAAGACAAAGGGGGTGAGTGCCCATCAAATCAGCACGGGGGAGGCGTGTCATTTGGAAGCCTTGATGATAGAATCAGCTCTCAATGATCTAGAAAAGCAATGCGATTTTGCGGCAATGGAGTATTTATTTATAGAAAATGTGGGGAATCTCGTGTGTCCGGCAAGCTATGACTTGGGGGCGAGTTTGAATCTAGTGCTACTCTCAAGCCCGGAGGGTGATGACAAGGTGCTAAAATACCCTACAATGTTTATGTGTGCGGACGCGGTGATTGTGAGTAAGGCGGATTTAATGGAGCATTTTAATTTTAGCCTTGAACGCGTGAAAAATGACTTAGCACAGCTCAAGGCAAATGTCCCGCTTCTACTCACTAGCTCTAAGGATAGGGCGAGTATTGAGAAAGTGAGAGATTTTATAAAGCAGAGAAAAGCACAAAATTACCATTCAAATCATCAGTTTTAAGGAGCGAAAATGTGTCTAGCTATACCCTCTAAAGTTGTGGAGCTAAAGGAGAATAATATAGCCGTAGTGGATACGCTTGGTGTAAGGCGTGAGGCGAGTTTGGACTTGCTAGATGAATCTGTGAAGGTGGGGGAATGGGTGCTGTTGCACATAGGCTTTGTGATGAGCAAGATTGATGAGCTAAGTGCGATGGAAAGCTTAAGGCTTTATGATGAGATTTTAAAAGCAATGCAAGAAGAAGATGAAGCGTTGCTTAATGCTAATGGCGGAGTTAGAGAATGAAACTTTTCATCATCAATCTCGCTCAAGCCACGGAACGCAAAGCTTTAATGACAAAGCAATTTGAGAATCTAGATTCAAAATTAAAAGAAAAATATGAGATTATATTTTTTAATGCTATTAACGCACAAGAAAAAGAGCATTTAGATTTCAAACAATACTCTAAAATAAAAAGCTTACTTTTTCGTGGAAAAGAATTAAGCGATGGAGAAAGAGCTTGTTTTGCAAGTCATTATACACTTTGGCAAAAATGTATAGAATCTAATGAACCCATAATCGTGCTAGAAGATGATGTTGAGATTCTCCCGCATTTTTGGCAAGAGCTAGAACGGATAGAACAAAGTGAGTTTGCGTATGTAAGGCTTATGTATCTTATCACAAAGGCGAAGTTTTATGATTTGCAAAAAGGCTTTTACTTTACTTTTAATAATGTCTCTGGCGCACAAGGCTACTATCTCACACCCACAGCTGCAAAGGCATTTATAGAATCTGCTAAATCGTGGTATCGCCCTGTTGATGATTATATGGATATGTTTTATATCCATAAGATTCCTATTGTATGTGTGAAGCCTGTGATACAAGAAGTGGGGGTAAATACTACAATTAGTGGGCGTGAGCAAAAGCCATCATTGCTTCTTAAAATCGTGCGAGAATGTGTAAGATTGCTTTTTCAAACAAGGCGATTTATTTTTCTATTCTTTTTTAAAAGCACACTTCTTTTGCCAAAAGAATCTTTGCAGAAAATACGCTGGGGGGGGGGGGGGTGCTAAAAAGCAAAGATATATTTAATTTATAATATTTTGGAGCGTGATATGCCAAATTTAGATTTGATAAGCTTAGATTTGATTGAAAATTTTCGCGATAAAGATGTAATCGCAGGCTTTGCTAAAAAGATTGCGATTCTAGCTCAAAGTTTAAAGCAAAAGCTTGTGATTATGGAAGTGTGTGGCGGACATACGCACACACTTATGCGATATGGGCTAACTCAGCTTATGCCAGAAAATATTGAGTTTATCCACGGACCGGGCTGTCCAGTGTGTGTAATGCCTAAAAATCGCATTAATCAAGCCTATGAAATAGCGATGCAAAAAGACACGATATTATTAAGCCTTGGCGATATGATTAAGATTCCGGGTTCTTTTGGGAGCTTGGCAGATGCAAGGGCTAGGGGGGCTAGCGTGCAGTTTTTGTATTCCCCACTTCAGGCTTTAGAGATAGCAAAAAATAATCCGCAAAAAAAGGTTGTATTTTTTGCCATAGGCTTTGAGACAACAACGCCAATGACTGCCGCCCTTGTGGAAAAAGCCCTGCAAGAAAATATTACAAATCTCTTTTTTCACATTAATCACGTGCTTGTTCCCCCGCCATTATGTGCGATTTTAGATTCTAAAAATTCACGCATTAATGCTTTGATTGCCCCTTCACACGTGAGTGCGATAAGTGGAGCTAAGATTTATAAAGATATTGTAGAGAAGTATAGTATTCCTGCGGTGGTGAGTGGTTTTGAGCCGGTGGATATGATGGAGAGTGTGTATAGGCTTGTGAAGCAAAAGGTGGAGGGCAGAAGTGAGCTTGAGATTCAATATAAACGCGTAGTCAGTATGAGTGGGAATCTTAAAGCCCAAGCATTGGTAGAAAAATACTTTACCAAACGCAAAAGCTTTGAGTGGCGTGGGCTTGGCAATATCGCAGATTCAGCTTTAAAACTCAAAGAGCAATACGCATACATAGATGCTGAAGTGGTGTTCGATGAGATTTTGAGTAAAGATTCTGTGGCGGATAATAAGGCTTGTCGCTGTGGGGATATACTGCGTGGAGTGGCAAAACCCTTTGACTGCAAAGTCTTTGGCAAAGCTTGCACGCCAAGCAATCCTTTGGGAAGCTGTATGGTGAGTAGTGAGGGGGCTTGTGCGGCGTATTATAAATACGGCACATTATAGGGGTGTAATGGCGTGTTACAAAATGGTGGCAGTATGAGTGAGATAAAAAAGCGACTATGCGATGGGGCAAAGCGGTATTATGAGTATCTTTCATCACATAATCTGGGTTTGAGTGAAATCCCCATTAGTGTGCCGACATTGCAAGATGATACACTTATTCTTTCACTTAGGGGCAATGTGGCGGATATGGATTTGAAGCTTAGTAGTGCTTTGATTTTGGATATAGATTCTACGCATTATATGGTGGGCGATGAAGAGAATATTGAGCTGCAATATTATGATGAGCGTCAAAAGGTTGTGTATCTCACGCTAGATTCTACACTCAAAGAGAGCGTGAAAAAAAATCTAAAAAAGCTTAGACTTTTTAGCGATTTGAAGTTTTTGGTTAAAAATGTGGAAGAGTTTTTTGAAAATTTTGGCGATAGGCTAAAGCTACCTACATATATAGAATCTAGCGTTATTCCCATTATCCCCACTTTGAGCGGAGAGCAAAATCAAGCCTTAAAAGTCGTGCTAAGTGAGCCTTTAAGCTATGTATGGGGACCACCCGGAACAGGTAAGACCCAAAAGGTGCTGTTTGAAGCGATTTTGCATTATATGAGACAGGGTAAAAGAGTGGCGGTTGTAACAACGACAAATAATGCCTTGGAGCAGGTGCTTATTACGCTTATTAAGCAATTTGATACGCTAGGGCTAGATAGAAGCAGTATTTTGCGGCTTGGCACACCAACAATGGGCTATATGAATGCGTATTGGCAGACTTGCGATCCTAGCTTGTTGCAGCAAAAGGGAGCAACGAATCTTTTTAATTTTCAAGATACACTTAAAACTCGCTTGAAAACAGCTTGTGTGGTGGGCGTAACCCTTGATGGCTTTATCAAGCGATATGAGAGTTTGGAGCTAAGTTTTAGCCATATTTTTTTAGATGAATGTGCGTATGCACCGCTGATTAAAACCTGTGCGTTATGCTTGGAAGGCACACCACTGGCTTTTTTTGGCGATCATAAGCAGCTGTTTCCCGTATGCGAAATGCCAAAAACTGCTCTTATGCAACAAGAGAATGAAAATGCGTTTGTGTGGAATCTCTCTGCTTTGTTTTTGGAATCTTTTTTTAATGGTGAGAAGCCTAAAAATCTCGCACAAGCGTATGAGCAAAGTGGAGAAATCCCACAATATAGGCAAATGCGATGTGTAAATCTAAGTCGCACACATCGCTATGGGGATAATCTCGCACAGATTTTGGATAGATATGTATATCGTATCGGGCTAAGGGGCAAAGATGAGCCTATGGAGATTTTTGCTATTGATAGTGGAGCAAAGCAAGAGGTAGAGACACAAATCAGTCAAAGTGAAGTGAAGGTGTGTGAGATTCTAAGCACAAAGCTAAAAACGAGTGAATATGCTATAATCACGCCCTTTGTGAAGCAAAGGCAGAAGCTTGGGCTTAAAATCCCACGCGATAGGATTTTTACCATTCACGGCTCACAAGGACAGGAGTTTGATAATGTCATCTTTTCACCGGTGAGTTTGCATTATCATTTGACAAATTCATATCAAACCCACGCCCTTTATGCCCTAAATGTAGCTATTTCGCGTGTGAAAAAGCGACTTTTTATCGTGTGCGATTATGCCTTTTGGAGCAGACAAAAAGAACAGCTTTTATCAGCGATCTTGCAACAAGCTCAACTTATCACTTTAGAGGACTTATTATGAAACAAACACAAATTACACTCTCTCAAGGCAGTGGGGGATTAGAATCTAATCTGCTTTTAGAAGAGATTATATATGAGATTTTGGGCGAGGTGCTTGTGCATAGTGGCGAAGATGCGGGGGTATTTGACAGCAAAAAGCCCTTAGCCATAAGCACGGATAGTTATGTGATTAGCCCGATTTTTTTTCCCGGTGGCGATATTGGCAAACTAAGTGTGTGTGGCTCAAGCAATGATGTGGCTATGCGTGGGGCAAAGCCTATGTATCTCACACTTGGCTTAATCCTTGAAGAAGGCTTTGAGATAGAATCTTTAGAAAAGATTTTAGTTTCTATCAAGCAAGAAGCCCTTATGGGTGGGCTAAAGATTCTATCAGGGGATACAAAGGTCACTCCAAAGGGCAGTGTGGATAAAATATTTATTAACACCACGGCAGTGGGGGAGATTCAGAGTGCGGAATATAGTGTGAAAAATTTAGCCATAGGCGATGAGATTATCGTAAGTGGGGCGATTGGCACACACGGAGCGGTGATTTTCTGCCAAAGAAATGAGATAGATTTACAAAGCGATTTACAAAGCGATTGTGCGCAGCTTTACCCTATGCTTGAGAGATTAAGGGAATGTAAGATTCATAGTATGCGTGATGCGACAAGGGGGGGCTTAGCAGCGGTGCTGAATGAGTGGGCTAAGGCTATGTGCGTGGAGATAGAAATTGATGAGGGTGGCATTCCCATTTTGCCGCAAGTGAAGGGGGTGTGTGAGATTCTAGGGCTTGAGCCATTGAGCCTAGCAAATGAGGGTGTATGTGTAATGGCTGTGCCACAGGGGGAGAGTGAAAGGGTGCTAGAGATGTTGCATTCCCATAGCCTTGGCAAAAACGCGTGTGTGATAGGGCGGATTAGCAAAAAAGTGGATAATGTCAAAAATGCACGGGTGATCATCTCTAATGCGTGGGGGGCTAGGAGGTATGTGGAGTATCCACAAGGGGAGCTACTCCCTAGAATCTGCTAATCTGCAGTGTCTCTTGGGTGCTTTTCAGGGAGTTTGCTTTTTGTGCCTCGGCACTACCCTTTAAGTAAAATAAGTTCCTTTCTCTCATAAAAAACAATAACAAGAATGGAGATTTATACGAGATGTTTCACGCTTAAAGCCCTTTGTATGATAAAAAAGCAAAATAAATATAGATTGATTTAAGAAGCTTTAGACTTAACTTTGTTTTGCTAAAGAAGCTATATTTTGTTCGTGGAAGTATCGCAATAGTGGAGATAAAAGTGTAGCGATGATTTCCGGTGGGGAGGCACAGAGAATCTGCCTTATCCGTGCTTTATTGCTTAATCCTAGAATCTTAATTTTAGATGAGAGTTTATCAGGGCTTGATTATGAGCTATGCGATGAGGTATTGGCATTTTTGCGTGAGTGGCAGGGGGAGAGTAGGGCGAGTGTGGTGTTGATTACCCACGATGAAAACATTGCCCTGCGATTTTGTGAAAGGGTGTATTTGCTAGAAGTCGGCAAACTTAGAAATTGCTCATTGCCACGCCTTGCCCTGCGGCAAGTCTCGCAATGACGGAGAGTGGGTATAGTCGCTATTATTTAGATTTTAGCCATCTCTGCGTATGTGTTACTCAAAATAGCTTAGAATCTTATAGCCGCCATCTTTTAGGTATTTATCCTTTTGCATAAGCTTCAAATCACTCTGCATCATATCTTTCACAAGGGCGTTTAAGTCATATTCTGGAATCCACCCTAGCTTCTCTCTCGCCTTACTCGCATCGCCGATGAGTAGATCCACTTCGGTTGGGCGGAAGTAGCGCTCATCCACACACACTACTTCCTTGCCAAGCTCAAGTTTGAACTCCCCATTACAAGCCTTGATATAGCCCTTTTCATTCACACCTTCACCCCTAAACTCTATCTCAATGCCCAGCTCATTAAATGCCATTTTGACAAAGTCTCTTACTTCGGTGGTAACGCCTGTGGCAATAACCCAATCTTCAGCCTTACTCGCTTGTAAAATCATCCACATCATACGGACATAGTCCTTGGCGTGCCCCCAATCGCGTTTGGCAGAGAGATTCCCTAAATACAGCTTATCTTGCAGTCCTAAGGCGATTTTTGCTACCGCACGAGTGATTTTTCGCGTTACAAAGGTCTCCCCTCGTATGGGGCTTTCGTGGTTAAATAAGATTCCATTACTCGCAAAAATATTATATGCCTCTCTGTAATTTACCGTTATCCAATACGCATAGAGCTTCGCACACGCATAGGGGGAGCGGGGATAAAAGGGCGTTTTCTCACTTTGTGGAATCTCCTGCACTAGCCCATAAAGCTCACTTGTGGAGGCTTGATAGATTTTGCTTTTTTCTACTAGTCCAAGTAGTCTCACCGCTTCTAAGATTCTAAGTGTGCCTATGCCATCGGCATTAGCGGTGTATTCTGGTGTCTCAAAGCTCACAGCTACGTGGCTCATTGCCGCGAGATTATAAATCTCATCAGGCTTTGTATCAGCAATAATGCGTGTAAGATTCATAGAATCTGTCAAATCCCCATAGTGTAAGAAAAAGTTACGATTATCAATGTGTGGGTCTTGGTAAAGGTGGTCTATCCTATCGGTGTTAAAAAGTGAGCTTCGGCGTTTGATGCCGTGCACCTCATAGCCTTTTTTGAGTAAAAACTCTGCCAAGTATGCTCCATCTTGCCCTGTGATGCCTGTGATTAATGCTCTTTTCATAGCACTCCTTTTGTGTAAATATCGCAAATGTTGCGTCAAAAATGTCGCATATTGTAGGAAAGTTTGACTTAAATCATTATTTTTTTACCACAATGTGTAAAAACTCATAAATATGATTTTGGGATTCAAAAATGGCTAAAATTGTAGGATAAACCTGCGTATCTTTTAGCAAAAATTGCTCATCTTCATCAGTGCTAAAATAATATGGCTTAGAATCTAGCAAGGCACAAAGCATTTCATACCGCACACGCAGGGCTTTTAAGTCATTTTTTAAAAGCAGGGTGTTTTCCTGTGGTATAGCCTGAATCTTCTCACACAAAATAATGCTAAGATTTTTAAGGTTTAAAAAATGTTCCTGTAAGCTATCAAATTGCTGTAAAATAGTGGCAGGATAGCGTTTGTTGTTGTCTTTATTTTTGTAAATAAGGAGTGAAAGATCATCAAAACTGCGTATAAGCTGATTTTGTTCCTGCAAAATGTGCTGCTTATCCTGCTCTAAATCAAGTGTGAGTGTGGCTAGGCTTTGCAGGGTGCTTTTAAGCTTAGGGATAAACTCATCAGCGCTATATCGCGGATAGATAATTTTAGCAGTCAAAAAGGCGATAAGAAATCCAAATAAAATATCGCCAAACCGATACAAAATAAGCTCAATAAAATTATCATCTACGAAAGCAAACATCAGCACAAGCTCAAGCATAAGCACCAAAGACCAAAGCATAAAAGGATAGGATTTAAAATAAATCACTAAAAAAAGATTGAGTATAAAAATCACATAGAGCCAAGTGTGTCCAAAGCCAAAAAGCACTAGAATTACCCCCAGCACAAGCCCCATAAAACTCCCAAGGATAGAATCTTTACCCAAAGTTTTAATCGTATCTATATTTTGATTCATCATAGTCATCACCCCAAGGGCAATCCAAGCCCCGTGATTGATATGAAAAAATTGTGCGATAAACATCGCAATACTCATCGCACTTGCATAAGTAATACCATAGAAAAAAGGCAAGGGATTTGTTTGAAGCTCTTTATACATACTTTTTAGCGTTTTTGCTTTGGGATTTTCTACAAAGGCTTGAGATTGCAGTGATGAAAGGCGTGTGAAAGATTCTATCTTTGAGTAAAAAATCTTTAGGGCGTTAAGAAAATGAGAATCTTGTATCACCTTGTGGGCTTCAAGGAATGAAGTTTTACTGATATTTGGCTTTTTCCCAAAAAAGATAAGCTTAAGCTCCCCTAGATTCTGTGTAATCTCATCACGCAAAGATTGAAGCAGGGCAGAATTGTGAATCTTAAAATAATCGTGCAGTATATCAAGCGTGTAGCAGATAGATTCAAGCTTGTAGAGATAAAATAGGGCGCGTTTGTGATTTTTGATAGAATGTGTATCTTTGATTTTAGCTGATTGTGAGGTGAGCTTACTTTTCAATAAAGGCAGATGATTAATAAATGTAGATTGAAATAACGCATAGTCCTTACTCCCAAGTGATTTACTCATACTTGATAAGTAGATAAGGATAAGGGCGAACTGCACTTGAATAAAGCGTCCATACTCCCCAAAAGACACAAAAAGTCTCACAAATATACTCACGCTTCCGCCGATGAAAGCTGCTAAAATGCTGTGCCACAAAGGCACATTTGGGTGTGAGCTTACATAGATAACCGCCACTAATGCACTGACTAAAACAAGATTCAGCACTTTTGGCAAGTCGCTATCATAGACTTCACTCACCCCTATGCTAAAGGCAAAAAAGGAAGAAAGCAGAATTAGCCACAAGCTTTCATCTAGTATGCCAAAAATGGGCATAAGCCCACACACAAAGCCCACAAAAAGCACAAGATATTTCCAATCCATATCTTTATTGCTTTTAAAGCCATTCAAAAAAAATACATACATTGCCATCATCACAGCCCAGATAAGCACATCTGCACCGAGTGAAACATAGCAAATCGCCCCGCTAATGCTTAGGGCAATCATCGCCTTTATAGAATAAATAAGTCCAAAATATCCCGCATCATAGACATAAATAAAGCGTCTAAAAATGAGATTATGCAAGGCTTTTAGCATAATTATTTTGCGTAATAATCCCCACTAGCACCAACACATTGCTGTGTGCAAGCTCCATTAGAGCAAATCGTGCGGCATTCCACACTTTGAAAGTTCCCCACCGGCTGCTTTTTGCTACTACACGCACTTAAGGCAATAGCCACCATTAACGCACAAATTACTACTTTTACATTGCTTTTAAGATTCATATTAGGACTCCTTGATTTTTTGGATTTATCAAGCATTTTTAATACCATTTTGCGTGGGATTTACAGAAAATAGTATAGAATCTAGTGATTCTAAATAGGCTAGATTCTAAAAATTAAGGAGCGTTTATGTCTTGTGATATGCCAAAGCCCCCAAGATTAAGCCCGGAGCTATTAAAAAAGATTTTTGTCGCAGCAAGTATTCGCCGATGGAATGACCACGCCACGCCTGTGGAGTTTGTAGAGCTTGATAAACAAGCCCATAAAATCGTTATTGCTTATCTTTTGGCAAAGTATGAAGAGTATGTGCGTGGGGTGCGTATAGATTGGGAGGCGTTGATTTTGCAGTTTTGCTTTGAGTTTTTTGAACGCATTGTGCTAACGGACATTAAACCCCCTGTGTTTCACAAGCTCCAAGCCCATCATAATAAGGAGCTTGTGAATTTTGTCTGCAATCAGCTAGAATCTGAACTGAGTATGTATGAGTTTTTCCCACAAATGAGAGAATATCTCACAAGTAATAAAAGCAATATTGAAGGGCAGATTCTAAAAGCTTCTCACTACTATGCGTCTAAATGGGAGTTTGATATTATTTATCATTTTAATCCCTATATGTATGATGTCCAAAATATCCGCAATATCATTAATAAGCAAGTGGAGGAGCATTATCATCTAGCGGGTATGCAGCAGATTATGCTCTATGAAAATGTAAGAGAGCTTGTAACGATGTTTGGACAGCTACGATTCCAAAAGCGATGGAGTCAAACGCCTAGAATCCCAGCGACTTCTGTGCTAGGGCATACGCTTATCGTGGCGTTGAGTGCGTATCTAGTAAGCTTTGATATAGGCTGTTGTAAGCAAATGCGGATTAATCACTTTTTGTGCGGATTATTCCACGATTTGCCAGAGATTCTAACGCGTGATATTATCTCGCCTATTAAGCGAAGTGTGAAGGGGCTTGATGAGTTTATTAAAAAGATAGAAGAAGAAGCGGTGAATGAGAAGATTCTAGCCATTGTGCCGCCAAATATACAAGAAGATATAAGCTATTTTACGCAAAATGAGTTTAGCAATCGCTATAAGATAGAGCATTTTTGCTATACCGCTGATAGTGAAAGCCTAATGCAGACTTATAATAGAGATGAGTTTAATGGCGTGTATGGCGAGTTTCTAAAGATTTTTGATAACTTAAGCGCATATTTAGAAGCAAAGATTTCCATAAGCCACGGCATTTCAAGCGATGATTTGGTAAATGGTGCAAAGGGGATTTATGATAGATGTGCGGATAAAGTGATATGTGGCGTTGATGTGGGCAAACTCTTTAGGGATTTTGCATAACAAAGATGCATAAATATCGAGGGTGGTGCAATAAATGATAAACCTATTAAAGGCTTTGTGATAGAATCCGCCACTAGTATTTAGAAATTTATGAGATAGCTAATATGTTTTTCAAACGATATGAGTTTTTTGTAAGATATAAAGGAGGGTTAGAGATGATTGTCATTCCGGCACGATTAGAATCTACGCGTTTTCCGCAAAAGGTGCTTTGTGATTTGGGTGGGCTGCCTATGGTGGTGCGGACAGCATTAAACGCGGGGGCGGTTGATGAAGTGGTTGTAGCTTGTGATGATGAGCAAATAGAATCTGCGTGTAAAAAGCATAATATCCCTTGTGTGCTAACAAGCAAAGAGCATACTAGTGGCACAGACAGATGTGCAGAAGCGGTAAAAAAGCTAGGCGTGGCAAAAGATGAGATAGTGATAAATGTTCAGGCAGATGAGCCATTTTTAGAACACAGCGTGATTAGGACATTGCAGAATCTAATGAAAGAAAAACAACCCTTTATGGCAAGTCTTGCCAAGGTGATTGATGAAAAGCAAATTACAGATTCAAATCTTGTCAAAGTCGTGTGTAATGCTAAAGATGAGGCGATTTACTTCTCTCGCTCTCCTATCCCATTTTGTAGAGATGGGGCGTGTGAAGCGTTGCAAAATACGCCATATTTAGGGCATTTAGGGCTTTATGGGTTTTTTGCTAAGACTTTAGAGGAGTTTTGCTCCCTGTCAAAAAGTCCGCTAGAAGAGATAGAAAAGCTAGAGCAACTTCGTGCGATATATCATAAAAAAAGCATTGCAATGGCGGTTGTAGAGACACAAAGCGTGGGGATTGACACGCTTGAAGACTATAAAAAAGCATTGCAATATTTGGCACATAATGAGTGATAACTAAGGGCAAAAATGAGCGTAGCAAGTGTGGATTTAAACCAAAATAATGCTAATCCCAACGATTTAAATTCAAAGGATTCAGGCACAAATGAAAAAGTAGATATGCGTAATGATTCTATTTACAAGCTTTTTTTCTACTTTTTTATCCCAAATCTCTGTGCGATGTTGGCTCTCTCCACATATTCTACTATTGATGGAATCTTTGTGGGTAAAAAGCTGGGTGAAGATGCTTTGGCGGCTATTGGGCTATGTTGGCCTGTGTTTCCTGTGTTGATTGCTTTTGAGTTGCTTTTTGGTATGGGGGCGGCGGCTATTGCGGCGTATTTTTTAGGCAAGGGGCAGGATCATCGTGCTAGACTAATGTTTAGCTCTGTTTTTTATTTTGCGTTAATCAGTTCTGTGTGTATTGGAATCTTGCTCTTTGTGTATGCAAGGGAGGTGGGCATTGCTCTTGGGGCGAGTGGAGATGTATTAGATTATGTTGTGGAATATTTGCAGGTTATTTTTCTAAGTGCGGCAATTATTATCCTGCACCCATTGCTTGATGCATTTGTGATTAATGATAAACGACCTATCCTTGCGATGATGGCGATGATTATCGGCTCGGTTTCAAATATCATTTTAAATTATATTTTTCTTTTTATGTGGGAATGGGGTATGTTTGGTTCAGCTCTGGCGACAGCTTTGGGACACGGGCTTGGTATGGGCATACTTTTAACGCATTTTGTGAGAAAAAAGGGGCGAATCTATCTTGTAAAACGCTTTAGCTTTAATGCTGTGTTAGCTTCAGCAAAAAATGGAATCCCACAAAGTATATCCGAACTTAGCGTAGCGGTGGTTATTGTGATGTTTAATCATACGCTTGTATCCCTTGCGGTGAATGAAAGTGTGAAAGTAAGCTATTTGGCGATTTATAGCATTGTGATGTATGTGGGCGTGGTGTGCTTTACGATTTTGCTCTCTTGTGCGCAAGGGGTGCAGCCTGTGGCGAGCTATAACTATGGGGCAAAGCAAATGGGGCGTGTCAAGCAGGTTTATGCCTTTGGCGTGGGCTTTGCTACATTGATTGGAATCTTGGTGTATGTGGTGTTTTTATTGACAGATTCTTATCTTGTAAAGTTATTTTTGAAAAGCGGACAGGAGGGGATTTTAGAGCCTACGCTTGAAGCGATGAAGGTGTATTATGTGGGATATATTTTCCTTGGGCTAAATATTGTGAGTTCTATATTTTTTCAGTCTATTCAACGCCCTAGAAGCTCATTTGTCATTACACTTTCTTATAATCTCATTTTTATTATTCCTTTGCTTTTTGTATTATCGCATTTGTATGGAGTGGCTGGTGTGTGGGCGTCTTATCCGCTTTCGCTTGTGTGTTCAAGCGTTGTGGTGGTGGGCGTGGTGCTGTATGAGTATCGCTATGGGGTGTTTAAGGATTCTACAACCAAAGCTCTTGTGTAGAATCTAAAGCCATAGATTCTACACCTTTACGCAAAAAAGTTTTATTTAAGATTTATATTTTATTAGAGTAGTGTAACCTTACCCTTATGCGTGGTGAGTATGCCCTGTGTCTTTAGGGATTTAAGTGTGCGGGATAGGGATTCTGGTGCGATATTTAGGGCGTTTGCAATGTGTCGTTGGGTGAGTGTATGGAGGCTGTCTTTGTTGTGTGAGAGATAGCTTAGGACTTTTTCTTGCAAACTTTGGTTTTGCAGGGCAATGTGAGATTCTAAAATCTCTATCTTTTTACATAATGAAGTGATAAAAAGCAAACAAATCTCGCTATTCCCCAAACAATGCGTATGGAAACTCTCGTGGCTTATAGTGATAATCTCGCATATTGAGGCACATTCCGCATTTGCTGGGTAGGGGCTTTGCATAAAAAAGGGCATTTCAGCGATGAATTGCGGAGATGAAAGCGTATGTAGCGTTAGCTGTGTGCTTGAGATATGCTCTTTTGTCTTATAAAGTCGCACTTTGCCGCTAAGAAGTAGGTATAAATGCGTAGGCATAGCACCTTGCAGGAATAAAATCTCGCCGTGTTGATATGTGCGTTTATTGCCCATTTGCTCTAAAATATGAAAAAGTTTTTGCATACATAATCCTTTAAAAATAGAGAATCTTAACATATATCAATGTTTTCTTGTGTAATTTTGTCTAGCATTGCATTGAGATTCTATCTATCATTGATGAAAGGAATAAAATGGAAGCAATCTATCCGTATATGCTTACACTGCATTTGCTTTGTGCGATTATATTTTTAGGATTTATTTTTACTGATGTGGTGTTGCTTAGTCCGCTGAAAAAGGCACTTGGCGATGAGTTAGCAGATAAAATCTTTAATGTTATCTCAAAGCGGGGTGTGAAGATAATGCCCCTTTGTCTGCTTTTGCTGCTGCTGAGTGGCGGGGCGATGATAAGCCGCTATGTCGGCACAACGCAAGGATTTTTTGACTCGCCTTTGCAGGTGCTATTGATGATAAAAGTTGTGTTGGCGTTGTGTATTGTGTGTATGGTGGTTGTGTCTTTGTCGTGTAAGTTTTTGGGGCTAAAAAATCCATTGGCAAAGAGCATTCATAAGGTGGCTTTGGTGCTTGGATTTTTCATCGTGGTGTTAGCAAAAATGGCATTTTATATGTGAAGTTAATTTCAAAAAGGAGCGAATATGCAGGAAAAATTTGATGTGATAAGTGAAGATTCTATTATTAGGCTTATGGATATTTTTTATAATAAGGTGCGTTTTGATAAGCGTGGGTTGGGTGATGTGTTTAACGCTAAGATTGGCAGTGATGATATGGCGTGGGAGAAGCATAAGGCAAAGATTGCGACATTTTGGCAGGGTATGCTTTTAAATAGTGGTGATTATAGCGGACACCCTTTGAAAGCTCATCTTGACTTGCCCCCTTTTCCTAGAGAGCTTTTTGCTGTGTGGCTTGAGCTTTTTAAGCAGAGTTTAGAATCTGTGTATGCAAAAGAAGAGCATATTGTAATGATTATGGAAAGGGCTGAGATGATAGCGAAGCGATTTATGTTTGTGCTGTATGAGAGTGGGTATATGGAGCGTGGATAGGATTGTGTATAGAATCTTATCTTTTATCATATTATTTTATATAAGTATGTGGGCAAAGCCTAGTGGAGTGATTGAGCCATTAAATACAGAAGTGGCAGAGCTTTTTGAGATTAAGACTTTTTGCGTGAGTGGTAATGGAAAGAAAAAAGCTAAAGAGTTTATGTCAAATTCTTTGTGTGGGGAAGTGGAGCAACTAGATTCTATAAAAGAACTTCAACATCGGTGGTTTCAAATCCACATTGCTCTGCCGAAAATAAAAAGCGATACACAAAGCGTATTTTATACTCTTGATGGAAATGCATTTTTTCCTATGATTCTCAATCTTGTAAGTGCTGATATTGATATGTATGATAAGCTTCCCCTTATTGTAGCTATTGGACACGATAGTCCTTTGGCATTTGATAGGGTGTTGCGAAGCTATGATTATTTGCCTTTTGTGCCACGAGATTCTATTCTTATGCAAAGGGTTGATGAGACTGGTGGGGCAGATCAGTTTTTAGACTTTATAACAAGTCAGGTTTTGCCTTTTATAGTAGAACAATATGGGACTCCTAAGAAACAATTACTTTTTGGTCATTCTTTTGGGGGTGTGTTTGTTTTGAATACATTATTTAATCAAAAAGGTGGTTTTACTCATTATGCGAGTGCTTCTCCTTCATTATGGATTGATAAAGGACAGCTTATTAAGAATAATGTGAGAAATTCCACAGAATACTTGAATGTAAAATTGTTTTTAACATACGGAAGCTTAGAGAGACATACTCAAAAAACTACACAAGCCAATCAAGTGTTTCAAGCTCAAGATTTGGATATTGATGAGATTGTGGAGATGTTAAAGATTCAAATTCCCAACGGGGTAAATTATCAAGAATTTGCTAATCAAACCCACGGTAGCTCAATTCCTTACGCATTAAAATGGAGTTTATACGAATTTATGAAACAAGATTAGGACTTATTTACCCGCATAAGCACCTTGTCTCGTGCCATATCGTTTGGATTTGTGCCTAGCTCACCTTGCGGAATGGGCTTTTGCAATTTCTTAAAAAGCTCTTCCCAATATTGTGGCAGACTGCCATCGGGTGCGTAAAAATTCATAGGCTTTGCACTGAAAATATGCCGCCCCTTTGTGTCTAAAAATGCCTCATACACAAGTTCACTGCAATACATCGCACCATTATTTGCTGTATAAGTAAAGTCATAAGGCTCCCCTAAGTGCTTTTCTGCGCGTTTGATACTTGCTTGTATATCCACATTTTTAGCCACTTTTGGAGTAAGACGCATAATATCAAAAAGCGGATTCTCTTTTAAAAATATCTCAAGCTTTTTGCGAACTACCCCTTGCTTTGGCTCTGCCTCCAGCACAGAATCTAAGTGTAAATCAAAGATTCCTATATGTGTATAGCTCACTTCATCTTTTTGCGTAGCTTGGCTAATGGCTTTGTCAAAGGCAGACTCTGAAGTTTTGATAAAGATTAAATCCCCGTGCTGTAAGCCTAGCTTTTTTGCTAAAGGAGAAGGGGCATGGCTATTGCCATTAGGGTTTGCTAGGCAGGTAAGGGAGAGTAGCATAAGACTTGCAATAATTTTTAGCAGAAAACAATTCATTATATTCCTTTGTATTTGGGATAAAATCTAGGATAGAAAGGGTAGATTCTAGCATATTTGGCATTGGCTTTATTTTTTACTTTTCCCCATAAGATATGCGATTGAACCTGAATAGGCTATATTTTCAGCCGAAATTGAATCATCATTTAAAAACTCAACTACGTCATCTTGCTGGGATACAAGCTGTGCGTTTAGCTCATCTTCTTGGTAGGTGTAGTGCATATTAGCATTAATCACGCCGGGCAAAGATTCTAAATGCTTATTGATAGCCACTTCTTCTTGTGTGCTTTTGGCTTCAAGCACGACTATGATTTGAGATGAAGTCTCATCTTCTAGGTAGATTTCACAGCCTTGCACTTCTAAAATCGCTTCTTTCACAGAGCTAAAGGCGGGTTGTGTTGTTTTAATCACAATGCTTGAAATATTCATTTTACACTCCTAAATGCCAAATCATAAAATGCTTATCATCACTGCCGACAATCAATGTTTGCTCATCATAGAAAATAAGCGTATTAATGAGCGAGGTTGCACCTTTGAGTGTGAAAAGCTCTTGTTTTGTGGCAAGATTTATAATTGCAATGTCGTTTTGCTCATTTTTGCTATATGCTCCAAGTGTGCCATTTGGGGAGATTCCAACCGAATAGATAAGAAACTCACTTTCAATCTTTGTGGCATTTTGTAAGGCAAAAGGGGTATGCGTATCAGTCTTAAAAGTGTAAATTGCCATTTGCCTATCCACACTCGCTGTAAGGATTGCATTTTTTGCGGATACGATTTGGTAGTTATTGTCCTTATTAATCATATCAAGGCGTTTTAGAATCTTGCCACTAGCAATGTCAATGACATTCACAATGCCAGATTCATCGGTGCTAAAAATAAAAGGTGGATTTACGCATAAATCCGAAAAACCTGCAAGGCTAGGGTGAGCCTTATAAATAAAAGTCTTGTTTTTTAAATCAAAAAGTCCAATTTCATTACTCAAAAACCCAACAACTAATTTATCTTTATCAAAAGCTACAATGCGTTTGGGTGAAGTGCTTGTTTGCAATATAGGCGTTATTTTCTGCGGAGATTGCAAGGATAACTCTAGAATCTGCTTTGTGCCTTTGCTACCTTCTGCTAGGATAAAAAGTGTTTTGCCATCAAAAGTCGTTATATCATATACACGCGGTGCGTGGGAGTTACCAAAATAATCTTGTATGGGTGGTAGAGTGAGATTCTGAATCTTGTGAGCTTTTTTAGATTGAAGCGTAAAAATATCAATCTTACCCCCAGCATTCCCCACAAAAATCATATTCTCAAATGTGCTGATATGGGTAAGAATCTCATCTATTTGTATAATTTGAGCATTTTTATTTGTAAGCTTAGTAGGCTCTGCTTGTAAGGCTTGAGTGAAAAGCATAGCACCAAGCCCCACAAACAAGCCAAATCGCAGAAAAATACGCCAATATGAAGCAAACATACAAAGACGCATTGTTACTTGACGCCCTCATTTAGCACATCAAGCAGATTTGATGAATTTTTGCTTTCAGTATTGCGGAAATCAGGTGTAAAGGTGTTTGCAACTGCGGGATTGATATTTGCCTGTGGTGTGTGGCAAAGCACGCAGTTAAAACGAGCGTGAGAGACCTGCCCTAAATCTTTGTTTGTGCGTAAGTCGTGTGTGTGTGAAGAAGGGACTGCCACAGCACCTACATCAGCGGCTATGGCTGGGTCGTGGCAGGCTAAACATTGATTATTATCCTGCGTGATAGGCAGCATATCCTCAACATTATGTGGAATCATAGGCGGTGCATTTTCATAAGAGCGTTCAATCTTTGTGCTTTCCCCCGCCTCTAGTTTAGAATACTCATATTCTGGCAGTTTTACATCTTTTTCATCTTGTAAATCTACCTTACGCAAACCAATCTCCGTATCTGTAAGAGCTTCACCTTTTTGTGTCTCTTGTGAATCTGAACACGCAAAGAACGCCAATCCAAGCAATCCTACCATTAAACCTTGAAGCCATTTTTTCATTTTTTCTCCTTTTGTGTGAAATGTAAAATACTAAAATGCAACGCATTATCATCGCACGCCTCAATACATCTTCCGCAACGCAAACAAGTCATTGTTTTTAAGATTCCATCTTGTTTGCCAATGGGTTTTAGCACCTCCGGTTCAGGGCAAACTCGCACACATTCCATACACTTCGTGCAGTTTGAAAGTGTATGTTTGACACGCAAAAGTGCGAATTTACCAAGCAGAGAATACATCGCCCCAAGCGGACAGATATGCCCACAAAAACCATTTTTTAGCACAAATAAGTCAAAGCAAAACACAGCCAACACAGCAAAAATGCCAAATCCCATACCAAAAACCACACCACGATGTAGCATAGAAATCGGGTTAATAAGCTCAAAAGCAGCCACGCCAAATAAGGCACTTAGCAATAATCCTAGCCCCAAAATCACAAAACGCGTTGAGCGTGAGATAAAAAGTTTGCGTTGAGCGGTGTTAAACCCAAGCTTATCACGCAGGAAGTTTGCAAAATCGGTTACAAGATTAATCGGGCAGACAAACGCACAATACACCCTGCCTAAAAATATCCCATAAATAGCTGCTACAAGCAATGCCCCAAGCAACACATCAAGGGCTAATCCACCACCAGCTAGAAAAATTTGCATAACGCTTAAAGGATCGGTTAGACTAAAGATTCCACCAAACCAGCTAGAATGGCTAAGATTACCCTGCACGATATGGCTAAAGATACTTGGCTCTTTAGCAAGGACGGAGCTAGAATCACCCATTAGAGATTCTATATTGCCTCCAAAAATACCCACTTCCTGCTTGTATTGCACATTTTTAAGCGTGGCAATAGAGTAGTTTCCTAAGATAAAAAGCACGAGAATGCTCACTTGGCAAATGCGTCTTAGTAGCAGATATTTGATTTTCGCAAACTTCATTATATGTCTCCATCATTGAGATAATCTAGGCTACCACTTGCTTTTTGCTTTTTGTCTTTTTGCTCTTTGATTTCAAAAAGACGATTTTCATCAGCTTTATCCCAGCCTTTTATGTAGTTTGTCCCCATTTTGCCTAGAGCCACACTGCGAGGCAAGACAATAATAGTTGGAAGCTCTGTTACACAAGCTTTTTCACACATTCCACAGCCCGTGCAGTAATCACTATCTACCACAGGAAGTAAGAATCCGTGTTTGCCTGTGCGTTCATTGCGTTTGTATTCAAGCTTAATTGCCTTATCAAGCAAGGGACACGCACGATAGCACGCATCACATTGAATCCCAGCATACGCCACGCAATGTTTAGAATCTACAATCGCTACGCCCATTGTCGCATTATTAATATCAGGCTCTTTGTATTCTAAAGCGTTTGCTTCTTGTTTTTTTGGCTGATATAAACGCTTTAAGTCCAAAGCATCAGTGGGACAAGCCTCCGTGCAAGGAATATCTCTACACATATAGCAAGGCACTTTTCGTGGTTGAAAAAAAGGTGTGCCAAGCGTGGTATCATCATTTGGTGTAGCAAGTCTAAGCGTATAAAAAGGACAGGCTTCTACACAAAGCCCACATTTAATACAGCTTGCGATAAACTCCGCATCATTTTTACTTGCCCCCGGAGGACGCAAAATATTCCCATTACCAGCTTTTGCGACATTCACATACGCACCCCATACAAACGCACCAAATAGGGCAAAACCTGCATTTTGTCCTATTTTAATTAAGGCTTGTCGCCTTTTGGGATTGCTTGGTTGCTGTGTATTCACTTAGAATCCTTATGCCTTATAAATTTTTACCGCACATTTTTTAAAGTCTGTTTGCTTTGAAATGGGGCAAGTCGCGTCAAGACATACTTTATTGATGAATACATTTTCATCAAACCAAGGTACATAGATAAGCCCCTTTGGAGGGCGATTCCTACCGCGCAAGTCAAGTTTTGCCTTGACTTTACCACGGCGAGATTCTACCCATACGATTTGATTTTGTGCGAGATTTTGCTTAGCCGCATCATCTGGGTGCATATAGCAAAGTGCTTCAGGCACAGCACGATAGAGTTCAGGCACACGCATAGTCATCGTGCCAGAATGCCAATGCTCTAGCACACGCCCGGTGCAAAGCCAAAGTGGATAATCTTTATCAGGCATTTCGCAAGGATCCATATAAGGGCGAAGGAAAATCTTTGCCTTATTATCAATACTTACTTTCGCATCGCTTGGGGCATTGAGTGAGCCAGATGGCATACTCTTGTCTTTATTACCATAGAATGCAAATGCCTTGCCATTGCCGAGCTTTTGAGCGTAAAAGTCGTATTTAGCGTTAAACCTCCATTGTGTTTCTTTGCCATTAACAACAGGCCAACGCAACCCTCTCACACGATGATAAGTGTCAAAATCAGCTAAATCGTGAGCGTGTCCTAAGCCAAATTGGCGATACTCTTCCCAAAGGTATTTGTGGATAAAAAATCCATAGCCCTTAAAGTCTTCATCATTACCATCTTTAATAGCACGATTATCCCCAAACACTTCAGTGTTTAGCTCATTTTTAAGCAAAGGATCATTGATGCTAAAGCCCTTTGCATTTTTATTTGCAAAAAGCACATCATAGAGTGTATCACTCTCTTTATACCCCATAGCTTTAGCAGATTCTAAAACCGGCTTAAGCTCAAGGTTAGCATACTCTTTGCCCCATACTTCAGCAAGTGTGAATCGTTTAGCAAATTCCGTCATTTGCCAAATATCAGGCATAGCCTCACCCGGAGCTATAACTTGCTGTTTCCAGTGCTGTGTGCGTCTCTCTGCATTGCCATAAGCACCCCATTTTTCATAAATCATTGCTGTTGGCAAAATAAGATCGGCTACCTTCGCACTCACGCCCGGATAGCATTCACTCACAACAATAAAGTTATCAAGCTCTCTAGCTGCGGCAATCCAGTGATTAGCATTGGCTGTGTTTTGCCAAGGATTATTTACTTGCACCCACGCCCATTTAATCTTACCATCTTCTAAATCCCGCATAATTTTAAGATAAGGTGAGCCTACCTTGCCATTAAGCGTTCCGCTTGGGAGATTCCAAATTTTTTCGGTGATTTCACGATGTTTTGGATTAGCAACAACCATATCCGCAGGAAGCCTATGAGTAAATGTTCCAACTTCACGAGCTGTGCCACACGCACTTGGCTGTCCTGTGAGTGAGAAAGCACCACTACCGGGCTTGGCTTGTTTGCCTAAAAGCATATGCACCATATAGCTTTGTTCATTAACCCAAGTGCCTCTTTGGTGCTGATTCATACCCATTGTCCAAAAGCTCACAATCTTGCGATTTTTATCAATGTAATAATCCGCTAAGGTTTGGAGTTTTTTCTTATAAGATTCTATATCCTCATCAGGATTACCTTTTGAGAGTTTCGCTACAAAATCAAGGCTATAAGGCTCTAAACCTTTTTTGAAATCTTCAAAGCTAATGCCCCAGTGGTTTCCAGCTGCATCCGCCTTGTCCATTTTCATTGTATCTCCGGCTTTGATTCCAAGATATTGCAAGGTAACGCCTTCTTCTTCGCTCACCACTTTTGATACTTCTTTAGCGACAATGTCTTTTTCTTCAGCTTTAAACTTAGCGTGATTTGGGTTATTTCTCATACCATAGCCGATATTGACAAAGCCGGTGCTAAAGACGCAATTTTCTTTGACAAATGTAGAATCTACGGCGTTGCGATTAATAATCTCGCGTGCGATGTAGTTCCAAATCGCTAAATCTGTATGTGGCTTAAAGATGATTTCCATATCTGCTAAATCCGAAGTTCTATTCGCAAAGGTTGAGAGATTAATCACCTTGACATTGCTATTGCTTAGCTTTCTATCGCTCACACGACTCCAAAGCACAGGGTGCATTTCCGCCATATTTGCCCCCCAAGTAACGATAGTATCGGTTAGCTCAATATCATCATAGCAACCAGCAGGCTCATCAATCCCAAAAGTTTCCATAAAGCCCACAACCGCACTTGCCATACAATGTCGTGCATTTGGGTCAATATTATTGCTTCTAAAGCCGCCTTTGACAAGTTTTACCGCAGCATAGCCTTCTTGAATCGTATATTGCCCAGAGCCAAAGACTGCCACACCCATTGGTCCAAGCTCGTTGTAAGCTTTTTTAAACTGCTTTTCCATTTCATCAAAAGCACGCTTCCAGCTCACAGGTGCAAACTTGCCTTTTTTGTCAAACTCACCATTGCTATTAACACGCAAAAGAGGTTTTGTAAGCCTATCTGCTCCATACATAATTTTGGCACAGAAATAGCCCTTAATGCAGTTTAGTCCTCTATTTACCGGAGCTTCTGGGTCGCCTTTAACAGCCACGATTTTAGCTTGTCCGCTAGTGTCTTTTTGAGTAGCGACCATAATGCCACAGCCTGTCCCACAGAATCTGCACACAGCTTTGTCCCATTTCCAAAGTTTTTGTGCGTTTTGTGCTTCTGCACTCATTGCACTAGGGATACTTAGCCCCACACTTGCTGCTGCTGAAGCTGCTGCCGCACTTTTGATAAACTCTCGGCGTGAAAGCGTGGGCTTGTGTTCTTGCATCTTCTTTGTCATAAAACCTCCTTAAACAATGTTGTTTGACATTTGGGGAATCCAAATGTTTAGGGCAAGATTCTAAACTTAGATTCTCATTTTGCTACTTGATGAAAGTCAATGTGAGTTAATAAAAATTTTACTTTTAATCACTCTATCTTTATACTTATAAATATATTTCTATTTAGCAATGCGTGTGGAAAGTTTGACATAATAGCAAGGTATAGGTTTTAAAATCCCTACAATACACATTTTCGGCACTTAAGGAATACAGATGAAAAAAGAATATATCCTGCTGTTTGACTTAGATGGAACACTTGTAGATTCTACACAAGCCATTTATGCGAGTTTCTCTCAAGCCTATCTAGCGATGAATGACACGCCTCCAAGCCTAGAGCAAGTCAAATCGGGCATAGGGCATACTTTAGAATCTATGTTTTTACAAAATGGTGTCAAAAAGCAAAATGTAGATGAGTATGTGAAGCATTATAGAGTGGCGTATCGTAGGCTAATGGAGCAAGGTACACATCTCCTGCCTAACGCAAAAGAAGCCATAATCTTAGCTCATAGTTTTGCGACACTTGGCGTGGTAACGACAAAGCGGGGCGATTTCTCGCAGATTCTGCTTGATAAGCTTGGTGTGTGGGAGTATTTTAGCGGTATTGTTGGTATAGAATCTGTGAGTAATCCAAAGCCCCACGCAGAGCCGATACTCAAGGCTTTGGAGATGTTGGATAAGGATAAGGAGATTCAAAGAGATAGAATCTATATGATAGGCGATACAATCCTTGATATACAAGCGGCAAAAAATGCTAAGATTCAGGCTGTTGGGGTGCTGTGTGGCTTTGGCAAAAAGGAAGCATTAGAAAAATCCCAAGCACCTTTATGTGAAAATACACTTGAAGCAATAAAGTGGATTCTAGCAGGGGCTTAGAGAGATTGAGCCTAGTGCCACAAAATAAGCAAAAACTTTTTCATAAAATCTTTTTGGGTAGAGCTTGTGAAAGTGAGAATAAGCCCCTTAAGAAAAGGGCTTATTAAGTTTAAAATTTGATGATATGAAGTTTAGTGTCGTCCGGGGAGACCGCCTTCTACTTCAACAACAAGATTACCATCATCTGTGCGTCTTGCTGTGTATTCAAGGTTGTGTTGAGTGTCGCTAAACTCTTGATCATAATCATCAGCCATTTTTTCAAGTCGTTTATCGTAGGCACTTTGACCTCCCATAGACTTGATGTAGTCTTCAAATTTACCATCTGTAAGCACTTCACCATCATTTAAACTTCTAGCTGCGGCTGCCCTATTAAATAGGTCTAGCATTTCAATAATCTTATCACTTTTCATATCTCCAGCGATTTTCGCTTGGCAGGTAACGCGATTTCTTTTCTCATCTACACGATTTGTAGCAAAGTTATTCATTGTGAGATTGAGCTCTTTCATAACTAGTTCTTGTGCTTTTTTGCTAAAGTTACTTGCTTCTTTGTGGTCATCATTTGCCACAGCACCATAGAAATTGTTTTCTAGCCATCTTTCTGTGTAAATTTTCTTTACCGCATCTTGCACATCGCTATCATCGCAGTCTGGCACACCTCCGCCACAAGCTGTAAATGTCAGTGCAGCTACCGCACAGCCTAAACCTAAAGTAAGTTTTTTACTTACTAATTTCATTTTGTCTCCTTTTGAAGTAGTGTTTTTCTATAGATTCCCCTCTTTTATTGCTCTTAATGAAGTAAAAAGGCTTGTAAAGATTGTAAAATCTATGAGGCGGGATTCTACAAAAAAACAAACGCAAGAAAATTAAGCATTTTTTCCTTTTTTTGATGAAAGGGTGAAATAAAATTTAAGCTTTGATTTATGTTTATTTAACGAAGTTTGGCTATGATTTTGCTTTTTTAAATATTTTCAAAACATTTTCAAAAAGGGCGTTATAGCCAAAATGTAAAATAAAAAATGCAAAGAAAATAGAATCTAAATTATGGGGAAAATAATGGCAGAACCAATGACAAACTATGGCTATGAGAAGTTATGTGCGGAGCTAAAGAATCTCAAAGAAGTGGAGCGTCCAAAGATTGTAGTAGAGATAGATGTGGCACGCTCTCACGGGGATTTGAAAGAAAACGCAGAATACCACGCCGCAAGAGAGAAACAAGCTTTTATTGAAGCTAGGATTAATGAGCTAGGGCTTATGCTCTCACAAGCGCAAGTGATTGACCCTGCGACTTTGAAGCACGATAAGGTGAGCTTTGGCTCAAGTGTGAAGATTCTAAATCTTGATACCGATAAGGAGTTTGTTTATACGCTTGTAGGCTCAATGGAGAGCAACCCTTCTCGTGGGCTAATTTCGGTTTCTTCGCCTATTGCCAAGGCGTTAATGGGAAAAAAGCAGGGCGATGAGGTGAGTATTATGCTGCCTAGTGGAGAAAATGAATTTGAGATTTTAGAAGTGTTTTATAAAGAGATTGTGTTTGGGGATTAGGCTATGAAACAGGCTTGTATTAAGATTAAAAAGCTCCATAAGGACGCGGAGATTCCAAAGTATCAAAGTGTAGAGGCGGCTGGATTTGATTTGCATTCCATTGATGAGCTTGTGCTCAAAGCTGGGGATAGGGCGGTAGTTAGCACAGGCTTAGCCTTTGAGATAGAATCTGGCTTTGAAGTGCAGGTGCGTCCTAGAAGTGGTTTGGCACTAAAAAATGGCATAAGTGTGCTAAATACGCCCGGCACGATTGATAGTGATTATCGTGGGGAAATTAAGGTGATTTTAGTCAATCACTCGGGGGAGGATTTTATCATACATAAGGGCGATAGAATCGCACAAGGTGTGGTCAATGAAATAACTCAAGCAGTGTTTGCTGAAGTGGAAAAGTTAAGCGAAAGTCAAAGGGGAGAATCTGGCTTTGGCTCTTCAGGTGTTAGCAAATAAATTGATAGAAATAAAAGGAGTTTTATGAGTTTGCAGTCTAATTTAAAGGGCGTGAAAGAAGAATTTAAAAGTGATGAGAAGCTACTAGAAAATGCGTTTCGCTTGGAGATTTTATGGAGGCGGTATCGCAAGTATGTGTATGTGGCTGTGGTTTGCGGAGCTGTGGGACTAGGCTGGTTTGGTATAAGCTCGTATTTATCAGCTCAAAAAGCACAGGAGGCAAGTGCGGCGTATGCAGTGCTTATGCAGGATTCAGAAAACAAAGAGGCTTTAGAATCTTTACAAAAAGCAAGTCCAAATCTCTATGATGTGTATATGTATTTTAACGCTAATGGCGATAAGGCAAACTATGAGAAGTTGGCAAACTCGCAAAATAAGCTTATTAAAAATCTTGCTAAATATGAAGTAGCTACTTTAAATCTAAGTGAAAAAATCCAAGATAAAGACGCCATAAAAAATGCGGATTTTACAGGGGAGTTTAAGTCTTTAGAAAATGTGGAATACAAGTTATTAAGGGATTTAGCGATTTTGCAAGAAGCTTATGTGCTATTTCAACAAGATAAGATTGCTGAAGCTCATCAAAAGCTAATGCTTATTGCTGAAAATTCGCCCTTTGCCGCAGAAGCGATGATATTGAAGCATTATGGGCTTGAAGATTCAGCTAAAAATGCCCTAGATTCACAATCTCAAGTCGCAAATACGGAATCTCAAGCCACAGATTCACAGCCTAAGCCCTAAGGATTTGTATGAAAAAGTTTTTTTTGTTGGTGTGTGTTTGTAGCCTTGCTATCTTTGCTGGGTGTAGCTCTAAAAAGCATTTTGAGCCAAAGCTCATAAGTGGTAAAATGGAGTTTAAAGACAAGCTAAGTTCGCCCATACAAAGCGTTTCAAGACAGGGAGCGATTTTAAAGGATAATACGCTTATTACCTTGGAAAATGGCATAACGCCTATTGTGCTAGAAAAGGGCTATAAGTTTCTAGCACAAGATGGGGATAATTATGCGATACAAAAGCAATGCGATGAGATTCTTATTGTGCGGAATGGAAATGAGAATCTCCATAAAGTGCCTTTTAGCTCCTGTGTGCTAACTGCGAGTTTAAAGGGCGATAAGTTGGCTATGGTGCTTATTGATAACACGCTTGTGTATTATGATATAGCCAAGCAAAAAGAGATTTTTTCGCAAAAATACCCAAATGTCAGTGCAATAAACTCTTACCTTGCTTCACCTTTGATGAATGATCAGTATGTGATTTATCCGGATTTGGAGGGTAAGATTCTTATTTATAGTATCGCTCAAAACAAGATTGTAAAGGATATTTTAGTCAGTAGCGATAAGTTTTTTAATAATGTCATTTATCTTCACGCCAAGGGTGAATACCTGCTTGGGGCGACTGCAAAGCGTGTGAGTGCGATTATCAATGATAAGAGCTTTAAGTATGATGTGGATTTGCGTGATGTGAAGTTTTATAACGATAAAGTGTATGTGCTAGGCATTGATGGGGAGATTTTGGAGCTTGATCATACTTTGAAGCTGTTGCGTAAGGTGCGATTGCCTTTTGCGGTGCTAAGTGGGATTGTCATACAAAATGACACGCTTTATACGCTTGA
Source organism: Helicobacter magdeburgensis (assembly GCF_000765825.2). Lineage (GTDB taxonomy): Bacteria > Campylobacterota > Campylobacteria > Campylobacterales > Helicobacteraceae > Helicobacter_C > Helicobacter_C magdeburgensis. The sequence continues at coordinate 180,032 of NZ_JRPE02000002.1, read as the reverse complement.
AAAGGGCGGCTATGTGATAGCTTTAAGTCTCAAAGACTTTGCACCATTAGTGTATAAAAGCAATCTTTCCAAGAAAAAAAGCCTTTTTTACACCAAGGATAGTATATTCTACGACAAGGTTTATAAAAGGTTTGAGTAATGCTATTGTGCGATGTGGGGAACACTTTTTTACATTTCTACCATAATGGTAAGATTTGGAAAGAAAAGCCCTATGCCCTAAGCAAGAAAAAAGAGAATCTACCTATATATTATATCAGTGTTAATGAACGCTTTGAGCGTTGCTTACTTGCCTCGCACCCATATTGTGTGAATATTGGCGAGTATATTGAGATTGAGAGCGAGTATAAGGGGCTTGGCGTGGATAGGCGTGCAGCGTGTAAGGCGGTGCAAGATGGCGTGATTATTGATGCGGGAAGTGCCATTACTGCGGATATTATGCAAAATGGAATCCACCTTGGTGGCTACATTATGCCCGGACTTAGTGCGTATAGAAAAATGTGTGCTGACATCTCCCCTGTGCTTGATATAAAAATAGAGCCAAGTGTGAATCTCTCCGCCCTACCGCAAAATACAAGCGATGCCCTAAGCTTTGGGGCGATAAAAAGTGTCATTTTAATGATAAAAAACACCACTCGCACAAAAAAGATATTTTTCACAGGGGGCGATGGCAAGTTTTTCGCACGATTTTTTGAAAATGCCATTTATGATAATACGCTTGTGTTTAAGGGTATGCAAAAAGCCCTTGAGAAGCATATCTAGCAGAATCTAAAGAAAATCTTAAGGGAGACAAGATGATAAAAGTCGCTTTACCAAAAGGTCGTATCGCTAAAGAAAGCTTAGCGTTGTTTGAGCAGTTGTATGGGGCGGGATTTGCCTTTGATGATAGGAAGCTGATTTTAGAGCATAGAGACTTTACCTTTATGCTTGTAAGAAGCCAAGATGTGCCTACTTATGTAGCTCATAGGGCGGCAGATGTGGGGATTGTAGGGCTTGATGTGATAGAAGAGCAACAGCTTGAAGTCATAAAGCTTTTAAATCTACAAATCGGTCGCTGCAAGGTTGTCGTAGGCTCTCCTTGTGGAAAAAGCCTTGATCTTCAAAAGCCACAGCTAAAAATCGCTACAAAAATGCCAAATATCACGCGTAAATATTTTGCTAATAAAGCCTTATCTATTGAGACACTTAAGCTCTATGGCTCTATTGAGTTAGCCCCACTTGTTGGGCTAAGTGATGCTATTGTGGATATTGTAGAGACAGGTAGCACGATGAAGCAAAATAATCTTAAAATTGATGAAGTGATTATGGAATCTAGCGCGTATTTAATCGCCAATACAAATAGCTTTTATGAGAAAAAAGAGCAGATTCTAGCGTTGTATGATAATCTTAAAAGCACACTATAAGGGAGCAAAGGGGGTAAAATGAAAAAGATTCTAAAGATTCTGTTTTTATGTTTAAGCGTAGGTTTATGGGCTGGGGAATGGGAGATGTTTTCTGATGGTAAGGATACTTATATCTATTCCACAAATACAGGCGAGATTTATATCCGTCATCAAATGGGAAAACAAAACTATGAAGATGTATTTGTCAAAATGCCCCGTGGTATGCAGCCAAATGAGCTAAGAAACCCTCGCCAAAGTTCCCTATCTCAAAACCAACAAACACCCCAAACTTCAAGTGAAGCAGAAAGACTCAAAGATATGCAGTTAAATGCGTTGAAAAAATCCCAAGATATGCTTAATGCTGCTATTGAGTAGAGCTTAGATTCTGCTATTTTGTGCTTGTGCTTTACTAAAATCTTGCTTTGCTAGAATCTTGTCATACTGAGCTGTAGGCGAAGTATCTACATTCTTTAAAATTCTTTTTTTAGCTAAGGGGGAGAGGCTTGAATTGTGAAGTCGCTCTCTCCCCCTTAGCAATCCCCCACTCCGACGACACTTTCAAGGTAGGCGATTCACGCAGTGAAACGCCACCATTGATTTTATGCGTGGCAAGGGCGTGCCTTGCCACTGCGGTGGTTGCTGAATCGGCTTGAGATTCTACGGCTTTCTCCGTCATTGCGAGACTTCCGCAGGAAGTCGTGACAAAGCGTAGCTTCTTTAGCAATCCATATAAAAACACAAACCCCAAAGCTAGAACCCACTCACAGAATCCGCCCAAAGCCTAATTCATCTCTCTATACAAATCACAGCCTTGCTGATAGCCTAAATAACACGCCTGTCCATAGAAGCTTAGAGCCGCTTGTCTGCTTTTTGCCACACCTATGCCCTTAGCATACATATCGCCTAGATTCACGCACCCTGCCACGCTCCCACCAGCACAAGCCCTTTCATACAATCTTAAAGCGTCCGCATAGCTTTTACTTACAAAAATCCCCTCTTGTGAAAGCACCCCTAGATTATTGCACCCATCAGGCTCAAAGCGTGAGCAGGAGAATTTATACAGCTGTAACGCCACGCCATAGTTTTGCTTCACACCTAGCCCATTTTGATATAAGATTCCAAGGTTGCTACACGCTTTAAGCACCCCACCATCACAGGCTTTTTTGTAATAATACACAGCCTTGCTATACCACTGCAGCCCATTTTCGCCTTTCATATATTCGTATGCGACAAAGTAGCAATCCCCCATAGAGCCATTATCGCAGTTTTGTAGATACTCCGCCACTTTCTTTTTCATATCTGAACTTTCATAGTTATTCATATTTTCATCAGCTAGCCACGCCCCAAATACAACGGCACAAGCCGCACTTAATATCAACAAGATTCTCATCTTTTCTCCTTTAGTTTCAGGGCTTTGTATTCTTCGCACCCCTCTTGGAATCCCAAATCACAAGATAGCCCATAATACTCCATCGCCTTTTTCTTATCTTTTTTAAGCCCCTTGCCTGTAAAAAGCATTTCCGCGATATTGAAACACGCCCTATCATCTCGTGCCAAACACGCATCGCTATAATACAGCCCCGCTTGTTTATAATCTCTCTTTATCCCAAGCCCTTCTTCAAACATCACGCCTAGATTATTACAGCCCCTAGGATATCCGGCTTGACAGGATTTGTGATAGAGATTGAGTGCGACCTCATAGTCCTGCCGCACACCTAGCCCATAATGATACAAGATTCCAAGTGAGCTACAACTCTGCCCAAAGCCCCCATCACACGCTTTGTAATAATAGCTCGCACTCATTGCATAGTTTTGTGCTACACCGCTCCCTTGAAAGTAAAGCGTCCCAATAGCGTGGCACGCACCCAAATCCCCATCATAGCACGCATTTTCATAGAGTCTTATAGCGGTGCTAAACTCCCCATTAAGCCACGCATTATACGCCTCTTGCAATTCACGCGAGGGCTGTGCATTAGCATTGTATGAGGCTTGTGCTTGTGGCGTTAAGGCTTTAGGTGGCGTGATTTCTTTGGAGTGTGGAGTTTGTATAGATTCAAGCGGGATTTCTGGTATTGGCATTTGAGCTTCATTTAGCGTAGAATCTGGTGTAGAATCTGCAGGTGTAGAATCCACAAGTGCGGAGCTTTTCTCAATCTGTGGAGCGATATACTCGCTATTTGGCGTTGGGCTAAGTGCGCTAGGACTCACTATATCACCCTCACCGCCAATAAGGCTTGTCGCCACGCCCAAGCCCACAACCAAACCTATGATATACAATCTCGCCTTATGTAGTATCATCATTATTCCCTTCCGCGAATAGAATTTATTTAAAAATATGTATGCTAAAAGTGTTCCTTTTTTAAGATTCTAGCAAAAATTTTAAAAACTTTTATGCGAAAGTCTGTAAAATGGCACGATTTTTTCTTACCTAAAGATTCTAATAAATGTTTATAGAGGTGTGTATGCGACCAAAACACAAGAAAATGAGACATAGGACAATGAAACATAAAGTAATGGCACTAGCGATGTGTGCGGGAGTAAGTAGCTTTGGCTTAGAGTTTGGATCTATGGGGCAGGTCTCTGCTGGTATGGGCGGGGCTGGTGTGGCTGTGCGTGATTCTGCGTGGGGGCTATACTATAATCCCGCGTTGCTAGGCTCGGATAGACGCACGAAAATGGGCTATAGCTTTGGGATTCAGTTCAAAGAGCAAAATCTTTTGCAGCTTGCCACTATTGATACGGCAAATTTAGAAAAACTCCCCGATACGCTTACAAATCAACTCACCGGTCCAAGTAGTGGCGGCACAAGTGTAACAATCGGCGGACAAAAGGTTGATGGTGCGTTAGGTGGGGCATTAAATGCATTTTTTGGCACAGATAATATTAATGATCAAGCCATTAGTGATGTTGTTAAAGATTTAGGTGGCACTTGCACAGATTTTACTACCTGTGCCGCTGCGATTAAGGGAGATTCTGCCTTGGCTGAAAAGTTTAAGGATAAACTTGCAGGGGCAGCCACAGAGGGAGGCTCCCCGCTTGTGGGAAGCATTATCTCTGGGATTGATGCGGGTAAGCTTGGCGATGTAGTGGATAAGATTCAGCAAGGTGGGGGGGGCAATATCGCTGATGAAATCTTACAAACAGCCGGGAAAGTAACTATCGCAAAAGGAGCAGATTCTGTTATTGATAAGCTTTTAAATGACTTTGGCGTGGTAGATGGAGCGTTAAAGGGTAATGATGTGAATCTGGCTACGCAAAATGGCTTTGTTTTTCAATTTGCTGGGGATAAAGGCTCAAGGCGAGTGGAGAGCGATAGCTTAGGCACAATAAATATCCAAGAGATAGATTCAGGGCGTGGAGCTGTGGGGATAGGGCTATTTACTTCAGCATTTTCTAATGCCTCCGCACAGATTGATCCAAATAATAATAAGCTCATTTTTGATTTAGGTGGGAAGTATTATCAGGCAACTATCAATGGTGATAGTGTAACGCTTGAGTATTTGCAAGGGACAACTAATCTTAATGGCTCAATTATGAATGATAAGGCACAGCATACTTTGTATGCCAACGCCCTAGCCCTTGTGGAGATTCCAATAGGCTATGGGCATACGATTTTCACGCCTATGGGCGATGTGAATCTGGGCTTGGCGGTGAAATTTATCCAAGGGATTGGCTATGGGGATAAGATTAATTTTGCTGTGGGGAATATGCCAAGCGTGAGTGTGGATAAAAATAAAATGGATATGGCTCAAACCTTTGGGCTTGACTTTGGTATGCTCTATTCGCCAAGATTTGTGAAGAATCTTCACCTTGGGCTTGTGGCTAAGAATGTCAATTCCCCCACGATTAACCGCACTGGTGTGGCGGATACTACGCTTCACCCACAGGTGCGCGCAGGGGTGAGCTATGAGATGATGGACTTTCTCACTTTTGCCTTTGACGCAGATGTGCTGCCAAATGAGACACTCTCACTCTCAAGCCCTAAAAGTCAGTTTTTTGGCGGTGGGGTGATGGCGAACTTTAAAAAGGTGGATTTCCGCCTTGGGGCTATGCAGGATATCCGCTCAAATGCGGGAGAAGGGCTAATCCTAACCGGTGGGCTAAATCTCTTTGGATTCTTAGATGTGGCTATGCAGTATGGGCTAGGGCAGAATATCACCATACAAGGCATAAATGTGTCAAACTATATGAGCTTACGCGTAGGCGGTCAGTTTAGCTTTTAGGGGGTTTGCCACTTGGCTTTTGCGGTGCTTTTTTGGGTTTTTGATAAATTAGAACGACTCTTTATTTCGTAAAAAAAGGAGTTGAGAATGGATTTTGTTGTAAGATTATCTGTCGTATTGTTGCCGTTATTTATTGGGTGGTCATCTATTGTTGAAGATAGAACAAGCAGGGAGTTTTTTCCTATTGTAGTATTTATCTTAAGTTGGATAGTTTTTGTTTATGTTGTCAATATCCTATGTGATATTCGTGATAATACTAAAAAATAAATAGAATCTACAACACAAACCGCATAAGCAGGTAGCTGCCCCACACAAACGCTACAAATAAACACGCCATCAGCTGAATAGCACTGCCCATATCCTTTGCTTTTTTGGCTAGAGGGTGGATTTCAAGGCTTGTAAAGTCAATGGCATTTTCAATCGCGGAGTTAATAAGCTCTACAATCACAGAAAGCACACAAGGCAAAATTAGCAAAATCAGCTCCTGCCAACTCTGTGCGAGAAAAAAGGCAACAATGCTTAGCACAAGCCCAACGCTAAAAACTTGCCTAAAGCCCTCTTCTTCTTTCCAAGCTGCCTTAATCCCATCAAGTGAGAAAAAAAAGGCATTATATAAACGCTTGAAACCTGTTTTACCCTTTTTATCATTGCGTTGATAGTTGTTTTCCATTTTGCACCTTTTGCCTTTCTCGCCTATTGTGAGATAATCTCAAAAGTAAAGTTATCTGCAAGGTAAGACGCATAAGGATTGAGCAAAAACTCTTTGAGAGAGACAAACTCTTCTTGTGAATCTGCCTTGTGTTTAAATGAGAATCCAAGCTCTTTGCTTTTGCCTAACACTAAGCTTTCAAGGGCATTGCCAAGCTCTATGATTTCATTATGATAAGCCTCACCCATTATCAAGCTTAGCCCGATTGTGGCTAACATATTTACATTTTTGGCATTTTGCTCAAATCCCTCTTGGCTGACAGGTAGCCCTTGAGCATTGCTTTGCAGTTCATAATATTTATACAGATCTTTGCTTAAGCCATTGTCCTTGACTTTAAACATAACATTATCAAGAGCATATTTGTATTCTTCAAAATGTGTAGAACTCTCTTCATTCACAAACGCATCAAAATAAAACTCTTGCAGAATTTGAGCGATATTTTGTGTTTTAAAGCCATCGTGCTGGTAGGTATCAACACCTTGTATTTGGTAGGTCGCATTCTTAGCTGCAATAGTGCATTGTAGGTTTTCAGCGAGTTTGTCATCATTTTGTTTAAGTGAGATATTGCATCTCACATTGTTTGGGAAAAAAGACGAAAAAAGAGCAAGATTCTCTTTAAGATCCTTATCTTCTTTATCAATATCTTTAACTCCAAGTGTTATATCTTTGATATTAAGTGATGCTTGGAGTGAAGCATTATCCATAGAATCAATATCAAATCCCATATTTTTAAGTGTCAAAATCCCCTCTCCATCTGTGGCGACAATCTTTGGGCTATAACAGCCTATATTTACAAGCCCACTACAAGAGAAAGGCTCCCATTCTGTGATGTAGCCACTCTCTTGGACAAAAGATTCAAATTTTTCATTGAGTGTTTTTTCTAAATGCGACTTGATATCTTTTGTTTTGATTGAGAGAAACACACCCAAACCTAACGCAACTAATGCGCCTAACCCCAAAATAAGAGCAATAAGCTTTTTGTTCATCATTTTTTCCTTTTGCTATGAAATGAAATATGTGGAATTTGCGGATTATAGCATAATAATCGTAATAAAAAGAGAAAGGATTCCTAGCCTAAGCCCCCTTGTCTTTTATATCAAGGCTAGGCTAGGAATATGAGAGAAAGATTATTTTGTGCTTATGGCACTTGCAGAAGTTTTGTCAATTTCACTGAAATTATAAGGCTTTGTATTTTTATCAAGCTCTAAAAGTTCCTTTGGAGCTTCGCCATTAACTTCGTGATGTTTGTAGTATCGCTCACCTGCTGTGTGTCCATTAAGGTCAATTTTATACACAATCTCACCGGGATTAAACTTTTGAATCTCCTCAAAGCCAAGATTTGAAGTTTTGAAGTTTTTAATGCCATTTTGACTTGCGATTTCAACAAGCTTTGTTTGTCCCATACGTGCCATTTCTACCGCTTGAAGTAGCATACGACTAGCTTCCCTTGGATTGTGGAATCCTGTGGAGTTTTCCGCCCCGACAAAATCACCTCGCATTTGCCCTTTTCTATGGAGTTCAAGTGGCTCAGCTAGAGCTTTTGAGATTTTAGCGTCATCTGGTTTGCCATCGGTTTGATATGCAGGAAGTTTGCCTAGCTCTTCACGCAATTTCTTAATATCAAAAATAAGGCTTACAGTCGCATACTCCGCACTTCTCAAATCAAAGGCGACAGATTTTTGAATATCTGCAATTTGCTTTTTGAGATATTCTTCGCTTTGTGTGTGGCAAGTCTTACACGCAGAGTTGATATCAAAAAGTGGTGAAGTGATGTTGTGTTGCGTAATCTTCTTGCCACCTGCACCCTTGACATAAGGCATATGACAATCCGCACAGCTTACGCCATTAGCTGCGTGCACCCCACCGCTAAACATCTCATACTCAGGGTGTTGAATCTTAATCATAGGAGCTTTAGTTTCTTTATGTGTCCAATCCTCTTTAAATATCGGTCGCACCGCATCATAGTGAGCATCAAACATTTCAATTCTAAAAGGCTCACCTTTTTTCCACGCACTCCACGGGAATGTAAGGTTAATGCCATCTACTTCTATTTCAGTAGCTTTATTGCCATTTCGCCAATGCTCATACTCATCATAAGTCTTTTGTGTGCCATTCCACCATTTTTGGCTTTCATCACTTGCGATAGTTTCTCCCATAACCTTGACTTTCTCACCTGTGGGCTTGAAGTAGTATTCCACGTGGCATTGCGCACAAACAAGCGTTCTCATCTCTTTTCTGTCCGCTTTGATACCTTGAATCGGGTCTTTTTGGTAGCCTCTATCCACAAGTGAATTAATAAGGGCTGGACGCACCACTCTTAGGCTCATATCATCAGGATTGTGGCAATCTGCACAAGTAACACCCATTCTCTTGCCTCCGTGTGGTCCGCCGTGTTCAGCAGAACCCTCTTTTATGCCATTACGCGTGGGGACATTTTTAATCATTGTCCAATATTTTGTGCTATTAAATGCGGTGAAATCGCCTTTGGCTACATTATTGATAAGCCAAGGTGTCCAACCGCTATGGCAGTTCATACACGCAGCGGGTTGTCCGCCAAATTTCGCAAATCCGTGTGCGTTTAGGAAGTCTTTATTGTTTCTTGCTGTATCCATTTGATCCACTTGAATCCAAAAATGCCCTCTTTCTTCGTTGGCATCAAGGCTAAATGGATATCCCGCCCACAAAATCGTGAGTTGTGGGTAGCGGATAAGCTTTGAATAGGCAAGATTCCCACCAAAATTTGTATATTTTGGTGCTTCTGTTTCCACTTTGAGATACATATCAAGGTATTCTGGGAAGTTTTTACCCCAAAAGTCAAAAGTTGGATTCTCATCAGTAAGCTCCACAAGCTGTTTAGAGATGACACCAGTATTTCCCGCTTGTTTTGATGAAATATCTTGATTAAGCCATAAAAGCCCAACAATCACAACAATAGCTACAACAACAAGTATGGGTAGCATTCCTTTCTTTTTCTGCATTTTTTCCTCCTTTAGTAAGTTTATTTAAAATCCGCGTTTATGCCCCACGCCTTCGTGGCAAGATACACAGCTTAAAGCACTGCTATCGTGTCCGGGTATGGTCGTGGGATTGACCGCATTTTGGACATATTCAATATGACATCGCACGCAGTTATCTTGCACCATTTGCTTACTTGCCTCGTTTGCACTAAGATTGGTTGGCAAAGATTCAAGTTCAAAAGTGAAAGCATAAGCGTGTCCTACACCACTTTTTGCCTTGGCAATCCATTTAGAAACAAATCCGTGTGGCAAGTGGCAGTCATTACAAGTAGCCCTTGGTTGCCCTGCAATCTTTTGTGAATGGGGCGCACTGAGATAGTCGCTATACACTTCATTCATAATATGGCAGTTATTGCACGCTTCTGAATCGTTGCTAAGATAAGACATTCCCTTTGCATTATAGAAAGTATAACACGCTAGGATAAGTATTACAACGAGCAGAATGGCAAAAATGCTTGAAATGAGAGAGAAGGACTTTTTTTGTTGGCTTTGTTTCAATAGACCCTCCTTAAGTTGTTGCCTTATTTGTGTTGCCGAGTGAGAATTAAGAAAACACTCGCTAGAATTTTATTATTATCATATTGAAAATGATTTGATTTACATCAAAAATAAGGAATAGATGTTATGTTTTTTTATACAAGTTTAGAATCTCCACTTTTTAAGAATGAAAATGTATGTTTTGCCTTGAGCGATCGCTATGGTGGAGTGAGTGAAGGGGTATTTAATACGCTCAATCTTGGCTATGGTGTGGGAGATTGTAAGCAAAGTGTAGATACAAATCATAGGCGTGTGAAAGAAGCGTTTGTAAAAACTTTTGGCAAGGCAGATTCTAGAGTTGGGCTTGGGACTAGTGAGAGTGGGGCGGATAGGGATTTTGCTAAAAATATCCCTATGTTTTATTGTCAGCAGATTCATAGCACAAAAAGTGTGGTTGTAGATGAGAATCTTGTTTCAAAATATAGGCGGCGTGATGGGGGTATGTGTCTTGGCGAGGCAGATGCGATTATCACGCATTTGTCAAATGTGCTTGTTTTTGTTATGGTGGCAGATTGCAACCCTATATTGCTTTATGATAGGAAAAATGGGGTTGTGAGTGTGATACACGCTGGGCGTAAGGGCGTGTTTGATGGGATTTTGCCCTTTGTTTTTAAGCGTATGAGTGAAGTGTATGGCACGAGGGTAGAGGACTGCCTGATGTATGTGGGAGCCTCTATCCGTTCGTGTTGTTATGAAGTGGGGGAGGAGATACGCACACAAGCGGAGATTTTGGGATTTAATGATGTGTTTCAGGGGAAGAATCTTGACTTGATTGTTTGTCTTAAGCAGCAAAGTGAGAATCTAGGCTTGAAACCTAGTCAGGTGGAGATAAGCCCATTTTGCTCAAGCTGTGAGAGTGGGCTATACTCGTATAGGAGGGAGCATTCCACAGGGCGATTTGGACTTTTGGCAATGCTAAAAAAGGGCATTATTTAAGTGTGTATATTGCTACTGCGGTGTGTCCTTTTGCGTTGGGTGGGATTTTGATAAAAGATCTGCCGATAAATCCTGCTTTATTGATGAATTTTCTTGCCAATCCCCTGTCTATGAGCGGAGTTGGCAAAAAGAGCTTCGCCCACATTGTGGCTTTGTAGAAATCAATATGCTCTGGCTGGACTTGCTCGTGGTAAATTTCTAGCAATGTAAGATTAAAGATTCTAGCTATTTCTTGGAGAGTTTTATCACTAAAGCGGGAGATATGATGAGGCGGCATATTAAGAATACCATTGACACAATGCTTCAAAAAGCTATCTTCGCTTGGCACGGCGATGATGAGATATGGGATCTTATCTCGCCCCCCCCCCCAGTTAAAATATCAGCTTTTAAGCAGTCAATTTGAGCTTGTATGAAAGAGTTTGGATTGCTCGTATGCTCTAAAACTTGGAAACTACACGCGACATCAAAAGTTTGTGCGTGTGATTTTGCAAACTCTTCAACAGATATATTTTCAATGACGATTCCATTTTTTGCCGCCATTTGCTTTGCTTGCGTGCTGAACTCTAAGCCGACATAGTGGGGCTTTGTCTCTTGTGGCAGAAAGTTGGCAAAGGCTGCTTTGCCACAGCCTACTTCTAAGACTTTAGAATCTTTAGCGATGAATTTTTTAGCAAAGTGGTATTCGTGCTTTTCACTAAAATAATACCAATCAAGCTGATTTAGGGCATTGTAGAAGGCATCATCACCGGTGGGGATAGAGCCATCTTCACAGGTGAAAAATCGCAAATCACAAGCCTTGCAGTGATGATAGAGTAAATCACTTGTGATAAGTGACTGTATATCAGTGCCAAAACTCCTTTTATACAGAGCGATAAGCTCATCTTTATTTATATTTTGTGTGATATGTGTATCATTGCTGTGGCAGAGTATGCAGGGTTGTGGCGTCATTTAAAGCTCCTTTTTCTTTTTTAGTTTTCTTAATAACCTCACACAGGGTCTAAGCACAAATCGCACCATATTCAGCAAGGGGAATAAACATTTGCTCCCCCCCCCCCGCTAATTTCACAGCTAGATTCACTCGCGTGGGTTTAGATTTATGATAGATTTGGACATATTCTGCCCCTTGTATATCGCCAATATGCGTAGCACCCATAAGTGTGGCGATATGCTTAAAAGTGTAGCGGAAGTGAAAATGCTTTGGCAAATGGCAGTCAATTACAGGGTAAAAACAATTGCCAATAAGTGCCTTGCCGCCTATTTGCAGACTTTCAAGCATTATGTTAAATGTCTCTAGCACATTATCTACGTGTTCTAGCACATCTGTTGAGACAAGGCAGTCATAATAATCTTTTTTAAGCTCATCTACAAAGTGGATATTTGCAAAATTCTCTATACACTTTTTGCCATATTCACTTGGGAATGGTTCGTATATGTCAATTTCAATATCTGGGCAAATTTGTGCGATTTCTCGTGCTAATGTGCCAAACCCTCCGCCATAATCACAAATGCGTTTAAAGCCTTGCTGTGAAATATATAGGGCTATGTTTTTGCGTATTTGCATTGAAAGCTCGTGCGTTTCTATAAAAAGCCCATTGAGTAGCCATACAGGGTGAGCGTAAAATTGAGCGATTGTATCCCAATTTAAGTTTTTGTTATCACAGCCCATATCCTGCCAAGTTTTATTGAGTAGATACCAAATCTGCTCTAAATCATCAGCAATGTTTGGATTCTGCGATTGTAGTAGTTGCTCTACGCCTAGTCTTTCTTGCTCTGTGAGATTTTTCTCTTGTAAGTTGATAGTCATTTTCTCTCCTTGTTTAAATTGTATCAAGCTGTTACAATGCGTTGTTTACGAATCTTAAAGGCGGATTCTAGCATAAAATTTTCACTAAAAAACACACGAGGCAAAGCGTGGAGAGACTTAGTGTGTTGGGGATAAATGCTTCCGTGTCTCGTTGTGGTGGCGGTTTTAAAGCCTAGGTTTTGTATGAGTGAAAAATGATGTGGGCTTACCTCTACTCTACTGCCAAAAGGATAGGCAAAATGCGTAGGCGTGAAGTGAAGATTTTGTAAAAAAAGTTTTTGAGCTTTTGCTATGTCTTGTGCTATTTCATCATTGCTAAGATTATTAAAAATAGGGTGTGAGTGAGTGTGGCAGCCTATGGTGCAAAGTTGTCTTTGCCCCCCCCCCCAGCGTATTTTTAGATGTATTTTCTAGCTTTTGAGTATGGAGGAAGGCTATATCTTCCCAAGAAAGTGTGAGATTGTCATAATCGCGTGGATTATAGAAGATTCCAAAATTTTCAAGGGTTTGTTTGCAGTTTTCATAGCTATCAATTTGTGTGATTATATCAGCTCTCATTGTAAGAAACATCGCTTCTTTTAGGGCTTTTGTTGAGATGTCATACTCCGCATTTTTATAAGTAATGTTATCGTGTGTTAAAAGATGATCTTCTAAGGCAAACCACCACATATTATGGCTAGATTCTGGAAAAGAGGTGCAGATGTAAATGCAAAATGGGATATTGTATTTGGCAAAAATAGGATAGCCAAAGGTAAGATTATCCTTATAGCCATCATCAATGGTAAAGCAGATAAAATATTCTGGTAAATTATTATGCAGTAGCCCATCATAGAGCTCATCAAGGCTAAGGAAGTGATATTTTAAGTCCAATGCTTGAATAATGAAAGATTCTAAAAATTCAGGACTAACTTTCATAGCTTCATTGGGTGAGAGTTTATCTTCAAAAGGGGCGATTCTATGAAGCATTACAATCACTCCACTGCCTTTAAATAATCGCTGAATAGATTCAAACTGCGAGAGAGTATCGCGTATTTTGTTGATGTAATACCTCAAAGTTGTACTCCTAATATTTTTTAGCCACAATGGTTATTAGCACAGGATAGCGTGGATCATTGTAGAAAAGCTCATCGTGCTTAAGCTCTTCAGCGGCGATGCCTTGCAGCTCTGCTGTGGCACTCAAAACATTACCATAAGTGCCAACTTCCACATTCCCTTTGCCAAAGACTTCTTCAAAATCCCTTTTAATCCCCATATCCGTAAAACGCCAATAATCTCCCCATCTCTCATAATCATATTGTGAAATCTGCACAAGTCCTGCTACGGTTACAAGGGCGGTGCCAGATGGTCTTGCGGGTGGATTTATAGATTGATTTGTTGGGCTTGTTTCACGCATTGAGTTTGTTATGCCCCCCCCCCCATTACTTTTTAGCATTAAATATATACCCTTAATCGCTGCTTTATAATCATAGATGAAATTGAGCGTAACCGTGCAAATAAAGCAGTCTAAAATACCTTGTGGCAAAGTGCTGTGCTGTGTAAGATCGCCTATAATCGTAGCGTTTTTGTTTTCTGTGGTGTAATGGAGAATCTCACTTTTATTTACATTGCTTCCAAAAGTTTTGGTGTAGGTGTTTTCGGCGATTTCACATACTCTACCTTGTATAAAATGTGTGTTTGCTGACAAGAAGTCATTGGTGTAGATTCTATCAATGGGTGTGCCGCGATCAAAGCCAAAGACTTGCGAGATAGGTTTAATAGAGCGGAGATTATGCCATTTTGGTGGGCGACATAGGCGATTGTAGCGTTGCAGAACTTTTATTTTGCATTGATTGAAAATTCGCCACGGACACCTAAGCATAGTGCGTAATGTGCTGTTTGCCATAATGTTTCCTAAGATCAAAATGGCGTGGATTCTACATTTTGCAATCTTAAATATTCCTTGATAGTTTAGATAGTTTAAAAATCTACGCTCTAGCTTCCATATATAAGCTTGATATGCCTTTGTATGGGCTGCCATCGGCGTTTATATCTAGTAAATATGCGTTAAAGTTTGGGATTTGAGAGTGATTGTAACGCATTATTTGTATATCGCTAAATCCCGCTTGTGTAAGCAGTCTATGTAGTGAGAATCTATCATACGCCCATTTATGCCGCTCACCAATGCTTGTGCGGATAAAGACTTCATCGCGTATGCTAGAAGGGGCTAGAAAATACAGGGCTTTGAGATAGAGATTTAGAATTTTGTTTGTGAGTTTATCAAGGGTGATTTTGGATTGTAGGCTAGGTTTTGTAGTAGTGTGGGGAGCTATGAGCCTTTCGCCTACTCGTTGCTCTATAAAATCCGCTTTTATCCTATCTCTGCTTACTGCTATGTTGTGGAAACACTCTCCCATCTCTCCGCCACTTCGCATACGCACCATTTGATCAAACATCTCAATCGTCAGCCAATCATACTCAAACTCAAGCCTTTCAAATTCTTGTGTGGGCATTTCTCGCCCCCCCCCCCCGTTAAAATCTCTCTTTTTAGAATCCACACTAGAATCCACAAGGCGTGAGAGTGTAGAGAGATACACAGAGGCGAGATTTTCTAAATCTGGCACGACAAGACGCACAATGCCATTTGGCTTTAAGATTCTTTTGATTTCTTTAAGGATTTGCAGGGCTTTTTGCGGAGCTAAATGCTCTAAAAAGTGGCTGCTATACGCTACATCAAAGCTTTTATCAGCAAAGGGAAGTGTGCGAAGAAGATTTACTTTTTTCACTCTTTTATCAATAGGGCTAAAGTCAATATTTATCCAATCAGGGTGGATTCTACTGCCACAGGCAAAGTTTAAACGCTTCATTCTATATCCTTTATGTCAAATAAAACATGGCATTATAACTCCATTTGATTTAATTTTTCACAATCACTCATCGTTTTAGAGATAAAGCGTTTTTTAATAATCTTAAAAAGTCCCTTGTGTGCTAGTTTGATAATCCATTTAAAATATAATGGCGAGATAGGAGACTGACTAAATAAATGTAAGCCCCCATAGGAGCAAAAATGTAGATTATGGGCTTTGGCGATGAACTCTAGGGATTTGTAGGTATAAAAGCTGATATGCTGTCCGTGTGAAAAGCCATAATACCACCACGCATTCGCTCCGCTAGATTCTGGAATGGGGCAGGGGAGAAGCTCGGTAGAGAAAAGTAGGTTGGGACAGATTTGTAACATAGAATCTATCTGCTCTCTAGGATTTGGCAAATGCTCAAACACTTCAAAGCAAGTTGCCAAAGTGGGCTTTCTATCCTTCTGCCACTCAAACCCCCTAGCAAACAGATTGTCACAATATTCATCACTCCAATAACTCTCTATCCCCACATCACGAAGCAGTCGCACAAGTAGCCCACTCCCACCGCCAAAATCAAGCAAACTCTTTTCACTTATCCCCCCCCCCGTTAAAATCTCGCTTTTAGTATGCATACCAAAAAAAATCGCTGCTACGCAGGATACGATTTTATATAGGTAAAGGTTGCGCGCTACTATGCCTGTGTCTGAAATGTTGATTGCATTTTTGTAGGCTTGTGGTAGCCAATGTGCTTCATTGCAGCTTAAAAATCCGCAGTTTTGGCATTTGTAAAAAGGCTCATTGAATGTGTGCAAAATCTGTGCGAAAAAGGCAAGCTGACTTTGTGTGCCGCAGATTTTACAAGGGATATGGTGTTTGTTGTGTTGTGTTTTCATCTTATCTCCTTTTTGTTTATTAAAATGTTAGTTAAAATCTTTGCAAGTATGCAAAGGCAGGTGCTTAATACTATCAAATCTCTCATCGCCTTGCAAAAATGAGAGATTGCCAAGCGTATCGCGACTTTGCCTTGCGTGGTGCGTGGAGCAATACTCTTGCAAAGGGGCAGTGGTAAATGCAAGTTTAGATTCTAGGCTTTCGTGGATAAAAAATAGATTTGTCCCGCTAGAATCTGCCCCGATAAATACATATCCTTTCTTTTTGCCAAGTGCGATTAAAGCTTTTATACTCGCACCAAAATATAGCCCACTATGATGTGCTAAAAATCGCTCAAAATCCGCCCTGTATGGCACACTGACACTAAGATTTTCTCCAAATATCGCATTATACTCAATCACCACGATAGCAGGTCTTACGCATTCTATGGCTTCCCATACAAAATAATCCACCCCGTCAATATCAATGCTTAAAAGAGCGATATTGTCTAGCTTTCTAGAATCTAGCCATTGCTTGATTAACGCATTGATATTTTCTCTTGTGATAAAGGCGCATTGTGCTTCTATATCGTGCTTCCAATACAGCTCATCTTGCTTGATAGATTCTATATGCTTAGCATTGCCGTCCATAATAAGCCCCATAAAATTGCGTTTTTTCAAAAGATAGCGCGTATTAGATTCTGTATAATCTTGCACACCAAATTCCACAAAAGCACGAGGATAAGGAGAGTGGCTAGAATCTAGCTCTAAAATTTCAAGAAGCAAATCCAAGATTCCATCTTCACCATTTTGCGAATACGCACTAAACTCAAAATCCCTAATATCTACTGCCCCCCCCCATTAATTGTTCTCTTATAAAGCTCTTTGTGTTGCATTGACAGAAGATCAGCGTGTAGCATAGTAAGTTTATCAAGCTTAGAATCTAGCCTATGGGTGAAGTAGAATCTAAGCTTTGCTAAGATTTTTTTAAGAAAATTTTTCATTGTTGCTCCTTTTTTGAATAGGCTAGAGCCTTTATCTCATAGCTGAAAATTTGCGGACTCGGCGCGTGAAAAGCACTATTTGTGATACGATTCCAAAAGGCGAAGTTTAGTTTGTAGAGTTTCAAAAAGATTTTGCGAATAATTCTTTTTACCCCCTTTACCCCTGCAAGCGCGTCTTTATCTATAATGTCTGTATGGGCAAATCCTGCCATTTTTAGCACATATAGTAAGCTTCCGGCTGTAAAAAGGGTGTTGTGAGTAAAGTCCTCATATGCCCAGTAGCAGCCTGTATGGCTTTGGGCATTTGGCACTACTATAAACATTTTTCCACCTTCTTTCAAAATATCACTCTTAAAATGAGAGAGAACTTCTATCAACCGCTCCTTTGGCAAATGCTCTAAAATATGCGTAGCAATCACTAGGTCAAACTTCTGTTGCGGTCTAAAATCAAAGATATTTTCACATATCATAGCTTCTATGCCTACGCTTTGCACATAGGCGATGGCTTTGGGATTTATATCAATGCCAAGCAGTTGATATTCGCCCCCCCCCCCCCCGTTAGAATCTACAAAGCCAAAATTACGCTCTTTAATCGCTAAAAGATTTTGCCCAAAGCCACAGCCGAAATCTAGGATTCTAGCGTTTTTAGGCAGTTGGCACATTACTTCCTTAAAATATGCTGGCAGACTCGCTCTCTTGTAGGTTTCTGGGGAGACACCCCTTGCTTCAAAATATTCACTCATTGTCGCTCCTTTATGTTGGTTTGTGTGTAAATTTGGTCTATGATACCAATAACTTGCTCGGGTTTTATTTCATTGATGTCAAGTGTGCTTTTGTAGGTAAAGGCATTGCTTAGCTCCTTGTATCTGGCGTAATTCGCCGTGATATATGGGTGAAACACAGGGTAGTATTTATCCCTTATCTCTTTGGGATAAGGGATAAATCTCCCTAAATGGTTGCCGTTAGACACGGCGATAATTATCGCCGTGTCTAACAAGGCAGCCAAATGCACCGCGCTTGTTTCATTCGAAACAAGCAGGTTGCCGTTATACACGAGAAAAGCCAGCTCCACTAGAGTGGTTTTGCCTGTGAGATTGTATATAGATTGCTTGCAGTCCTTAACCTTTGCTTGTAGTAGCTGCTCTAGGTAGAATCCACTTTCTACATCGCCATTGCCTCCGCAGATAAGAATATTATGATTATGTGTTTGTATCAAATATTCCCCCACTTCTGCGAAATGCTCCACACTCCAGCGGCGATACTTCGCACTAGCCCCTACAAAAAGAATACTATAAGGTTGCTTGTAGTGTGGGGGCGTGGGGGGGGGCAGATGGAGCTTTGGCGAGGTGCTAAGGGGCTTTTGTAATAGCTGCTCAAAAAACTCCTTGTTGCGATAAAACTCAAAGAGAATTTCTGGGCTACTTGGGGTGAGAGTAGAGTAGATTCTATCGTGCTTTGCCTTTTTGCGTGGGGAGAGATTGACATCATCGCCTTGTGGAGCGATTTTGCTTAGGGCATTGATATGTGAAGCGATGGTAGCATTGAGCTTGTCTCTAGAGTGCTGGGGGTTGATGAGTAGCTCATAGCGTATTTGCTTGATGTGGCGTAGAATCGCAATTGTCTTGTAAAAGCGTTTTGTTTGAAAATCCGCAGTGCTAATCCACACGCATTCATCGCAATATGCACTATCAAAGCACTCATACAAATCTCTCCAAGCACTATTGCCAATAAGCGTGATGTGGTAAGTAGGGTAAGCAGCTCTTATTTCATTCAAAAATGCGCGAAAAAGCAGATAATCGCCTATGGCATCGGTGCGGAGAATAACAATGCTTTTTTGCCTATGAATCTTGGGCTTTGTGTAGGCAAGGATACTGATACAAGGCTCTAGTATAGGTAGCAGTATCGGTCGTAAAATGGACTTTAGCATTATGCTGCAAGTCCCGTGCTAGAGATATTGGAGAAGAAGTTGTGGCAAGAATTGCGGTGTGCTTGAGAGAGTGGGATAACTTTTAAGAATCTATGATTGCTCCCCCCCCCCCGCTAGAAATTTATACATATCAACGTATGTATTTGCTATGTTTGTAGATTCAAATCTCAAAGCGGATTCTCTGGCATTGTGGGCAAGTGTGGCGTAGGCTGTTGCATCTTGGGCTAAAATCCACTTTATTCCCTGTGCCAAATCGCTTGGGTTTGTAGCGAGATAGCCATTGTGCTTATGGGTAATCATATCGCCATTGCCGCCGATGTCAAAGGCTACTACCGGTGTGCCACAAGCTAGAGATTCCATAATGACATTGCTTAGATTTTCTGCCAAGCTTGGAGCGACAAATATATCACAAGCGTTAAAGGCAAAGGATAGGGCGTAGTCATCGTGGAGAAAGCCTAGTGTGCGGGACTTAATCCCTTGAATCTGTGGAGCATTCCCACCAAAGACGAGCAGCTCACACTGACTTTTAAGATGTTGCGGGAGACAATCTAGCGCAGCTTTTAGCTCATTAAAGCCTTTTCTTTCAACACTAGCCCCACCAATCGCACCAAAGCCGATATAAAAAGTAGGCTGTGTAAAAATATGGGGGAATAGTGCGTGTAGGGCGTGCTTGGCAATGGAGATAAGCCAAGTTTTATCTACTGCCCCCCCCCCAGCTAATTGTGCGTAAGCATTGATATAAGCATTGGCGACTTTTGATGATTCAAAAGCTTTTATCGCAGAAGAGCGGGCGTTTTTTGAAAGGTTTTCATATATTGCACTTTCACAGCTTAAAATCCACTCCATACCCTTTGCCAAATCGTTTGTGTCATAACACTTAGCCAGATAGCCATTGTGTTTGTGCGTGATAATATCTTTTAGTCCGCTTGTATCAAATGCCACCACCGGTGTGCCACAGCTCAAAGCTTCAAGGGCAGTTTGCCCAAAGGATTCTACATAGCTTGGCATAATAAATACATCACTTGCACTATAAAGCAGAGCTAGGGCAATATCATCGTGCAACGCACCTAAAAAATGCGTAGGCATATCCTGTAAAACTTCGCCTCCACTAGAGCCAAAGACAAGCAACTCGCAGTTATCTTTAAGATGTTGCGGGAGACAATCTAGCGCGGCTTTTAGCTCATCAAAGCCTTTGCGTGGCGTTGAAGTAGCCCCTATGGCACCAAAGCTAATCATCTTTTTTGGTGTGTGGATACGCAACATTTCTCGTGCTAGGGATTTTTGTATTGGGCGATAAATGCGTGTGTCAATGGGATTTGGGAGATTGATGATGGGCTTAGAGCCTAAGAGGGCAGAATCTTTCGCGCTTTGTGCTATCCAGCGAGATAAGCCATTGATGGTAAGATTATTGAGTTTGGCATAGGTTTTTGCTTTACGCTTAAATGTCCAAAAGCTTAGGTCAAAGGGAAGGGTAGATTGTAATAGGGGGCAGCTTTTACAACGAGTGCCAACCCCTATACAGGCGGCTGCCACATAGTGGCAGCCGCCTGTATAGGGGTTGGCATCGTGCAAGCTCCATAGCATAGGGGCTTGTATGGATTGCAAATCTTTGATACTGAAAAAGCCATTCTCCACCCAATGCAAATGCACGATGTCTGGCTTTAGGGCATTTATCGTTGAGATAAGCAGATGATTGCTTGGGGTAAAAATAGGGATATTGGGGGAGAATATGTCTTTTACTCGTTTTGGATAAGCCATAAGTGGAAGCTGGGAGAGAAAAGGGCGGATTTTAGCGATAAGCTTTTGGAGCTTTGTTTGAGCGAGCTGCTGCACTTTGGGCGTGTCGGTGGTTTTGTTTTGCGTGATGATGATAGAATCTATCCCTGCTTCTAGCAGGGCTTTATGCAGTCTTATACAAGCCCTGCCCGCCCCACCATTATCTTGACTCACAAGATGCACGATTCTCAATACAGTCCTCCAAAAGCAAAGTTTAGTTTCAATTCTAAGTAAATATTGTATTAAACGACAAATTCTACATTCTCTTTATAGTTTTTTTGAAGTGGTACGCCCAAGAGGATTCGAACCTCTGACCTACGGCTTAGAAGGCCGTTGCTCTATCCAGCTGAGCTATGAGCGCATATCTAAATTTGCCATCAAGATTCTATGTTGTAAAACACAAATTTAAGGACTTAAAAACAAATTGGTTGCGGGAGAGGGATTTGAACCCCCGACCTTTGGGTTATGAGCCCAACGAGCTACCGGACTGCTCTATCCCGCGTCAAACTAACACTACATTTTACAAAAAGTGCTAGAAAATTAAAAAACCTGTGAGTTCAAAGAAGTGGCTGGGGTAAAAGGATTCGAACCTCTGAATGCCTGGACCAAAACCAGGTGCCTTACCGCTTGGCGATACCCCAATGAAAAACGAGACGCAATTCTAGCGAGTTTGCTACGATTTGTCAAGGGAATCAAGTCCTCAAAGCCAAAATTATGTGGAGATGTTTTATAAGATTCCAAGGCAAGATAGAAACTTAGTTTGATATTTGCCATAAGTTATTCCATATGTTTTACAATAGACACCATTCCTTGAATAATGTAGTGATCGTGCAATGTGTTCAAGCTGCATTTAAAGGAAAATTTAATTTCAAAGGAAATGATATGAGTAAAGTTGTAGAACTTTTAAAACAGATTCAGGCGGATGCATCGGTATTTTACATCAAGGTGCATAATTTCCACTGGAATGTGAAGGGTATGGACTTTCACCCTACGCATAAGGCGACACAGGAGATTTATGAGCAGTTTGCTGATGTTTTTGATGATGTGGCAGAGCGTGTGTTGCAGCTTGGCGAAATGCCTTATGTAACACTTGCAGATATGCTAAAAGCAGCAAAAATCAAAGAAGAGAGCAAGACAAGCTTTTGCTCTAAAGAGATTGTTCAAGCGGTTTTAGCTGATTATGAGTATTTTCTCAAACTCTTTACCGAGCTTTCAGCCCAAGCAGACAGCCAAGGAGACAAGGTCAGTGCGGCGTATGCTGATGATAAGGTAGGAGAGCTACAAAAAGCGATTTGGATGCTAAAATCTCAGCTTGCATAAATTTTTGTTCCCTAGAATCTACCTTTGTGGTTCTAGGGCAAATTAGCTTTTAAAGAATATAAACTCTAGCTTTCATTATATACGGTAATTTATTTTATTTTTATACAATCACAGCATTTTAAGATTCAAAAACCCAAGGATAGCCAATGTATCAAACGCGTATGAAAGACGCCATAGAGGCGATTAAAAAAGGTGAAATGATTATTATAATGGACGATGAAGACAGAGAAAATGAAGGCGATTTGGTAATGGCTGGAATCTTTTCCACACCAGAGAAAATCAATTTTATGGCACAAGAGGCAAGGGGGCTAATCTGCGTATCTATCACGCAAGAGTTAGCCCATAAGCTAGACCTGCCCCCAATGGTAAAAAGAAATGACAGCAACCACGAAACCGCCTTTACCATATCCATTGACGCCAAGGAAGCAAAAACGGGCATTTCTGCGTATGAGAGGGATTTAACAATCCGCCTAATGTGCGATAACAACGCAAAGCCAAGCGATTTTGTGCGTCCGGGGCATATTTTCCCACTTATTGCTAAGAGTGGTGGCACACTTATCCGCACAGGGCATACAGAAGCCAGTGTAGATATTTGCCGCCTTGCAGGGCTTTCGCCCATTAGCGTGATATGTGAGATTATGAAAAAAGATGGCACGATGGCGGGGCGGGGGGATAAATTCCTACTTGATTTTGCTAAGATTCACAAC
Source organism: Helicobacter magdeburgensis (assembly GCF_000765825.2). GTDB lineage: Bacteria > Campylobacterota > Campylobacteria > Campylobacterales > Helicobacteraceae > Helicobacter_C > Helicobacter_C magdeburgensis. Next base: position 156,993 of record NZ_JRPE02000002.1, on the reverse strand, counting down.
CTAAAGATTCTCTATGTCAGCGACATCATTCAATATCGCTTAAATTTTGAAAATCTCGTGCGTGAAACTTCACGAGAAAAAGCCGAGTTTATGGGGCAAAAATGCGAGAAAATCACATTTTTAGATCATTTGCAAAATTGCCATATCGCCTTTAGCTTTAGCCCACAGGCTACAACGCCACTCATTAGATTCCACAATACAAGTAGCGATATTGCCCTTTTGACAGATTCTAGTGAATGGCAAGCCCTGCAAAAAAGCATAGACTTACTTTCACAGCAAGGCGGCTATCTTGTATGCCTAAATAGTGAGAATATGGCAAATAGTGGAAATATCGCAAAAAATTGTGGCGATATGAAAGACTTTGGAATCGGCGCACAGATTCTAAAATCACTTGGTGTGAAAGACTTTACACTTCTTAGTTCTCATTGTGCCAACAACGCAAATAAAAGCTACAATGCCTTAAGTGGTTTTGATTTGCATTTGCAACAAAGCATTGAAGTATGAGATGGGTGGCTTAAATATACAATTTTGTTGAATCTTATAGCTTGCATTCCTGCCAAGTGTAGCTTTGGAGTTGTGTAATGCCATTTTCTCCGCAAACGCGACATTGCGGATTCTTTTTTAGCTTGACTTTGCGAAAAGCCATAGAGAGTGAATCAAAGCTTAAAAGCTGATTGTAAAGTGGCTCTCCTATGCCTGTAATGATTTTTAGCACTTCTGTGGCTTGAATGCTTCCTAGAATCCCAGCTACCGAGCCAAATACTCCCGCTTCCGCACAGCTTGGCACACTGCCTTGCGGTGGCGGGCTATCAAAAATACACGCATAGCACGCACTTTCGTTTGGTTTCACACTCATACTCTGTCCGCTAAATCGCAAAATTCCCCCGTGCGAATAGGGCTTATTCAGTAGCACACACGCATCGTTTATGAGAAATTTACTCGCAAAGTTATCGCACCCATCAACAACAACATCAAATTGAGAGATAATCTCAAGGGCATTATGTGAATCTAGCATAGATAAAAATGGCGTGATAGTTACATCAGGATTAATGGCTTGCAGCTTTTTTTGAGCAGATTCTACTTTGGGAATGCCAAGATCTGCAGTGGAGTGCAATATCTGCCTTTGCAAATTGCTTAAATCCACATTATCAGCATCAATAATGCCTATTTCCCCAACACCTGCTGCGGCTAGATAATATGCCACAGGGGAGCCTAGCCCCCCAGCCCCCACTATCAGCACTTTAGATTCTAAAATCTTTTCCTGCCCCTTGAATCCACACTCCCTTAAGCTAAAGTGCCTAGCATATCGCCTTAACTGCTCTTGGCTAAAGTTATACATTGACTAATTGCCTTTAAGAATATTTAGGGCTTGTGCGCATAGGCTTTTCCACACACCTTCATAGTTGATATTCACGCATTGTTCAAAGGCTGCTTGAGAATCTTGCCCACTTGTTTTTAGCACAGATCCTTTGAGATAGAGAACCTTTTGTTTATTGTCATCATTTATATCTTTTTGTAAAAGCTTATCTAGCACATTGATGGTTTCATCAAATCGTTGTGTGCGGATATAGCTTTGAGCTAGGGCAAAATCCACATAAGGAGAATCTGCTGTGTCATTTGTGAGATTCTGCAAACGCAGTATATCTTTAGCATAAATTTCAATGCCTAGCTCATCTTTTTGAGATTCTGCGTTTTTTAGTAGGGCGAGATTGACTTGAAGCATTTTTGGATTATCAGCTTGAGTTTCTTTTAAAAACGCATAAGTTTGGAGCATTCCCTCTTTGTCATCAAGGCTTGAAAGGGTATTAAAGAGTGTAAAGCCCACATCATAATACTGCGTCTTTTTAAGACTTTTAGCCAAAGTGAGTGTATCTCGTCCAGCACGGGCTGTACTTTTCTCATCGCCAAGTTTGGCAAAATTAAGCGTATCTCTGTAAAGCCACGCAAGTTTTTGCTCTACATCTTTGCTTGATTGTGCCATATTTTGCGAGATTTGTGCGGCTTGTTTATTGAGTGCTAGGGCGTAAAGGCAGTCAAAAAGTGGCATTTTCTCACTCTCTTGCAATGAGGCGTTTGGATATTGTAAATAATAGTTTGAAGCCTGTTTGCAGTCATTGTCTTTTAGGCTTTGGTGCAACAAGGCACTATAAGATTCACCAATGATGGGATCATTTTTAAGCATATCTTTTAATGCTAACACTTCTTGGTATTTGCCCTCACCAAAAAGCGTTTGGGCTTTGAGCAAGAGAGCTTTTTCTTGTTCGGGTGAATTGGCGTAATTTTCAATAATATAGTCATATTTTTGAATTTTAGAATCTGTACTTTCATCTTGGGCTAGAGCAAAAAGTAGCTTATCGTCCCTATCTTTAACTTCTTCAGCTTTTGGACGATGCTCAAATTCTTGCAAAAACATCTTATTAATCCTGTGTGCGTCCTGCGTGGCGTTTGCCCCTTGATACCAAAGGCTGACATTATTGAGTAAATCTTCCGCGGAGACATCGTCATTTGGGAGATTGTCATAGAGATATTCCCCAAGTTGTGCAGCAATGAGAAAAAGCTGCTCTTCAGCTAGGAATTTTAAAAATTCATAGGATTTTATTGGATATTTTGTAATATAGCTTGGATTGACTTTAAGCATAGTTTCTAGGAGCTTTTGGGCTTGTTCTTTATCGTGATTTTGCAGACGGAATTTACTCCATTCAATGGCTATGGCACTCGCACTATCAAGGTCTTTTGCCTCTTGGTAAGCTTGGGCAAAGAGCTTTGAGGCAACATTAGAATCTGGACCTGTATTGAAATTTTTTGCTAAAGCCATTTTTGAGAGTGGCATATAGCGAGATTCTGGATATTCGCTTATGGTGCGTTCAAAGTAGTATTTTGCCTCATTTGGAATCTTCATATCCGCATAGGCATTGCCAAGATAATATAAGACTTCTGGAACATTAGAATCTGTGGAGTATTTTTTAATCCATTTTATTCCCATATCCACAATCATATCGCTGTTTTCAACAGAATCAAAATGCTCTAATGCCCTTAGGCGATACAGCAGTAAATCTTTGGTAAAAATGGTTTGAGGATAGGCAATGAGCGTTTCATCTATGGCTTTGACTGCTTCAATATGGTTGTGATTGTTAATGAGTGTTTTAATGTGATTGTAGGCTTCAAAGTCCTCACCCTCATCATAATGCAAAGGACCCCTATCTATATCTAAATCTTTAAAAAAAAGCTCTTTGTTTTTTATGATTTTGATGGGGAAGTTTAGCCCTTTTGGCTTTGCCTGATTTGCATAGTCATTCAAAAAAGGGATTATTTCTTTGTAGCCAATAACTTGCCACGAAGTGCTTAACTTTGGTTGTTCTTTTGTAATGGGGGTTTGTTTTTTTAAATCGCTTGGTGTAGCAAAGAGCTTGATTTTATGCTTTGGCTCTACATAGAGATAGAATCTCCCATCTACCACACGACTCCAAAAGCGGAAAAAAAGTGTCTCTGTCGGGGAAAAACTCGCAATAGGCATTCTATCAAGAGTGCAGACAATATGCGTTACTTCGCCTTGTGTGTCGTGATTTTCTTGGCACTCTAGTGGCTCTTTATGGGCGATATTAAGGACAGAAAAATGCTCTTTTAATTCCTTGCCATAGTTTATGGTAACATCTAAAGCAAATAAAGGCACACAGCACAATAACACCACCCATAATATCCGCACTTACACTCCTAAGGTGGCTAACTTTAAGCCACTAGATTCTAATATATTTTAAGATAGTATGAGATAATGTCAAGCAAATTTTGGACCATAAACATACAGCCCACACTCATAATCGCACAAATGCCGATAGCAACCTTGCTTGAAAGCTCAAGTGGTGGCTGATAATCCCCAATGCCATTTGAATCTTTAGCAAAAATATATACCACAAGCTTAAGATAATAAAAGCCCGCTATAGTGCTATTTGCCACCATTACCAAAGCTAGGAATATATAATCCGCACTCAAGGCTTCTAAAATCAAATACATCTTACCCCAAAAGACAGAAAATGGCGGGATTCCAGCAAGGGCAAACATAAAAAGACTTAGGAAAATAGCTAGAGTTGAGTTTGTCTTTATCATTCCGCTAAAGCTTTTAAAGGAGTGATTGTATTTAGAATCTGCACTGAGCCATAAGATTCCAAATGCTCCAAGGTTGGCAAAAAGGAATAAAATCCAGTATAAAAAGACAATGCTAAAGGCTTCCTGTGTGCCAATGAGAATGGCAGCTAAAACAAAGCCAGAGTGTGAAATTGAGCTATATGCAAACATTCTTTTGACATCTTTTTGAGCTAGGGCTATGAGATTTGGCAGGGTAATGCTTAGCACCACTAGTGTGTATAGCGTGTATTCCACAAAGGGGCTATGGGATTTTAAGAATATGCTAAACACGCTTATAATCACACTAAAAGCGGCAATTTTTGGCACAATAGCAATAAATGCGGCTAAAAGTGAGTTTGAGCCTTCATACACATCAGGCACCCAAGTATGAAAAGGCACCATAGAGATTTTGAATCCAAAAGCGGCGATTAAAAATGTGAATCCTGCAAAGACAAGGATTGAAGGCTCATAATTATGCTGGAGCAAAAACTTTGCGATACTCACAAGATTCACACTGCCTGTTGTGGCGTATAAAAGCATCGCACCAAAGGCATAAAATGCCGTAGCTAAAGCTCCCATAACAAAATATTTGATTGAAGCTTCAAAGGCAACCTGCTTATTATGCAGGGCGATTAAAGCATAGATTGATAAAGAGGCGGTTTCTAAGCCAAGCAGGATAAGGATAAGATTTTGACTTGATACCATAAAGCTAAAGCCAACTAATGCAAATAATAAAAGTGCGTAAAACTCCGCATTTTGTGTCTCATCAAAGGCATTTTGACGCATAAAAAATAGCAGTAGTATAAGCGTGGTGATAAGCATAATAATTTGAGCAAGGAGCGAGATTCCATCTACAAGTAGCATACCAAAAAAGCCCGGGGCAAAAAGCGGATTTGCCTCAAGGATAAGGAAGCCAAGATTGACTATGACAAATAAAAGGGCGATTGTGATATATAAATCGCGAGATTTGATTTTGTTAAACACGCCAACGCCAAGCAGCACAATGCCGCCAAGCAGGGAAATACTCATAGGGATTAGGAGTGATATATTGAGTTGAGTGAGTGAAAAACTCATAGATTCTGGCATTTTATTCTCCTATTCGTGGGATAAATAGCACCCCATCATCATTGAAATCTTGCGGAATGTTACCAAGGGGATATTCTAGCTTTTCTTCGGCATTATCCATTGTATTATCTGTGGCGGGATTAGTGAGCTGAATCTTTGCGGCAATAACTTGACTGAGTGTCTCTGCACTTGTGCTAATAGGCGTAAGCAGGGGCTTTGGATACACACCTAGCCATATAATTATCACAAGAATGGGGATAAAGACAATTTTTTCTCGCAAGTTTAAATCTTTTAATGTCGTGTATTTTGGCAGAGCAGAGCCAAAAAAGACTTTTCTAAACATTGTAAGCATATAGATTGCCCCGACAAAAAAGCTACTGCCTGCTAGAAAAGCAATGATTGGATTAACTTGAAAAAATCCATACAAGCTTAAAACTTCACCTACAAAGCCCATTGTGAGTGGCAAACCAAGAGAACACATCATCACAATTCCAAATACGCTACCATATTTAGGCATACTATGGGCTAGTCCTTGCACATCTTGTAAATCCTGCGTTTGTGTGCGTGTTTGCAACACTCCAACAAGCATAAACAACGCTCCCACAACTATGCCGTGAGTCACCATAAAAAACACCGCTCCACTTAAGCCCTCTGTATTAAGTGAGAAGATTCCAAGCACGATAATCCCCATATGAGAGAGAGAGCTATACGCAAGAAATGTTTTAAGATTTGTTTGAGCAAGGGCTATAAACGCACCATAAACCACCATAAACACGCAAACAAGTCCAATAAATAAGGAAATATTGCTACTTGTAAAAGGAAAAAGTGGCAATACAAGTCGCAAAAGCCCATAAGTCCCCATTTTGCTTAATACCGCAGAAAGCAAAACAGACCCAACAAGTGGAGCTTGCGTATAGGCGTGTGGCTGCCAAGAGTGAAGCGGAAAAATAGGAATCTTAACTGCCATACCAATAAAGAAAGCCACAAAGAGCCATTTTTGCGTGTCTATATCAAGTGAGATTTGATACCAATCAATAAGATTAAAGCTCCAAGCCCCCATAATAAGAAAATATTGATAAGCAAAATACAAGATTCCAACAAGCATAATTAAAGACGCCCCAAAAGTGTAGAGAAAATATTTGATTGAAGCATAGATTCTTCTCTCTCCGCCCCATACACCGATAATATACAGCACAGGCAAAAGTGAAAGCTCCCAAAAAATATAAAACATCATCACATCAAGTGCGCTAAATACGCCCATTATAATGCTTTCAAGGAATAAAATGGCGATAATAAGCGGTGTCCTTAAATATTTGAAAAAATAGAGTGTAAGGAGCGTGATAAAGGCATTAAGCGTAAGTAAGAAAAGCGAAATACCATCAATTCCCACAAAATAGCTGATATTATAAGAAGAGATAAGTTCATAATGCGTAGATAGCTGAATCCCGCCATAATTAACATTAAATTCATTCCATAGCAACGCCACAAATAGCAACTCAAGTATGCCAACAAGAATGGCAAAAATACGACTATTTTCACCCTTTAGCACATAAAGCAAGAGTGCTGCAAAGGCTGGAAAAAATATAACAATATTTAAAAGATAATTCATCTATTTTACCTCCACATAAAGTAAATGCCACACGCAAAGAGCATAGCACAAAGCCCAAGGCACATAAGTAGAAGCATACGGGAAAGTGAGCCATTCTGCATAAGTGAAAGTTTAAGACCTAGAGCTTTTATAAGTAACGCTAGAGAATCTACAAACCTATCAATACCCCCAAGCTCAACCTTTTGCCACAGAAAGTGAGCGCATTTGTAATAGGGCTTAATGAAAATCATCTCATACAGCTTTGGGATATAGTATTGATTGCTTAGAATCTTATATAAGAAGTTAGATTCCCAAAAGGCTGAAAATCCACCACGAGCATATTTGATAATAGCAAATAGCACACTTAAGCCCACAAGCCCTAAAGTCCCGCCAATCAGCAAGATATGCGTATCGTGTGGAATCTCAAGTGAAAAAGCGGGGAAGGCATTTTTAAGGAAAGATTCAAGCACTCCGCCAAACCCAGCGATAATGGCTAAAACCATCAAAGGCAGCATCGCAAGAAGCATATATGAATACGCCTCGTGGGGATGTTCGTGGTGATTTTGCTTAACAAAAAATACAAGCATAAGTAGCCTAAAGCTATAAAATGCGGTAAAAATCGCACTTAAGAGTAAAACTATCCAAATAATATTGTTATGAGTGAAGGCAACTTCTAAGATCAAATCTTTTGAAAAGAATCCAGCAAAAGGATAGATTCCAGCTAAGGCAAGAGAAGCAATAACCATCATAATCATCGTGTAACGCAGACTTTTATGCAACCCGCCCATTTTTGTAATATCAAGCTTATCATTCATTGCGTGCATAACATTTCCCGCACCTAAGAATAACAGGGCTTTAAAAAAGGCGTGTGTGATAAGATGAAAAAGTGCTATGGCATACGCCCCAAGCCCAGCAGCTACAAACATATAGCCAAGCTGCGATAGGGTAGAGTAGGCAATAATGCGTTTTAAATCCTTATTAACAAGTGCCATACTCGCTCCAAAAAACGCCACAAATGCACCAAGCGAAGCGATGAAAAAGCCAATATCAGCAATCATCTCATACAAAGGAAAGCACCGCACCACGAGATAAACCCCAGCAGTTACCATCGTAGCGGCGTGAATGAGTGCAGAAACAGGTGTGGGACCTTCCATTGCATCGGCTAGCCAAGTGTGGAAAGGGAATTGTGCCGATTTACCCATAGCTCCAACAAAGAGTAAAGCACCAATCCATATCAATGTGCTTGTGTCAAAGTCATTTGATTGAAGTGCTAGGAATACTTCATCATATTTCAAGCTTTCACAAATATAAAAGATTAAAAATATTCCCATAATTAAGGCAAGATCGGCGATTCTATTCATCACAAAGGCTTCAATGGAAGCAAAATTTGCGCTTTTTCTTTCATACCAGAATCCAACAAGCAGATATGAGCATAGCCCCACACCTTCCCAACCAGCAAAAAGCCCAAGGAAATTATCACTCATTACAAGCAATAGCATTGAAAACACAAATCCGCTTAAGTAGCTAAAATAGCGGTTAAATCCAGAATCTTGCTTCATATAGCCAATGGAATACACAAACACCATAGCAGACACAAGGCTCACAACGAGCATCATACTCGCACTTACACTATCAATCATAAAGCCAAATGAGCTATAAAAATCCCCCGCTTCAATCCAATCTAAAAAATCAATATGAATAACAATATTATTATGATAGATTTCCCAAAAGATAAGAACAGAAGCACATAAAGAACAGAAAAGTAGCAAAGTAGGCACAATCCCAACAAGTAAAATCTTTTTTCTATGTCCTAAAAATGCGGCAAATACTGCCCCAGCTAACGGGGCAAAAAGGGCTAGATAAGTAAGCCAAATGAGTGTTTGGGTGTCAAGTCTCATAATTTATCCTTTAAGGCTTTTGAGTGTGTTAATATCAAGCGTATGGTGCTTTTTATACCAAATGACAACAAGCCCAAGCCCCACAGCGATTTCAGCTGCGGCAATAGCGATAATAAAAAGCGCGAAAATCTCTCCATTCAAGTCGTGTAAATACGAGCCAATGGCTACAAAGCCGATATTGACAGCATTAAGGAGAATTTCAGTTGAAAAAAATAGCATAAGAATATTTTTTCGCCTTAGGATTCCAAATAGCCCAATGCAAAACAGCAGAGCGGATAAAAGCAGATAGTGATTAAGGCTTATCATCTTTTCTCCTTTTTGACACTAAGAACTATGCCTGCAACCATCGCTACAAGCAGCATAAGTGCGGCAAGTTCAAAGGGGATAAGGTATTGTGTGAAAAGCACATAGCCAATTTTTTGAATATTGCTCATCTCAGCAAAATCAAGCAAATTTACTGAATCTGCGATAGTCTCAAGCTGATTGCCAAGTAAAGGCAGCCCAAACATTATTACTAGCACCACACATATCCCCACACACAGCACAGAGATTACCCATTCGTTCTTGCGAGATTCTATAACATCTTTTGAAGTGTCAAAAAACATCATCGCAAACGCATAGAGTGCCACCACAGAGCCACCATACACGACAATTTGCACCGCTCCTATAAACTCCGCCCCAAGTGTAAAAAAGATTCCAGAGATGAAAATCATTCCACCTGCTAGGGCAGTCATCGCATAGATAATACGCGATGAACTCACCACAATAAGAAAGCTGACAATACATAATGTGCTAAAAAGATAAAATGAAATACTCTCAAACATTAGCACTCTCCTTTGGATTGTTATCATTTGTTACACTTTGTGTGTCGCTAGGCTTTGTAGAATCTTGCAAGGCTTGTTGTGTGTTTTGTGAATCTTGTGTGGATTCTTGTTTTGTAGAATCTAGCACATAGCTTAGAGGCGTTTTTATCATACGCTCATCGGCATTGTAGGACACAGAGCCGAAGCCACCATATTCTATGAGTGAAGATTGAGATTCTAAAAGTTCAGGTTTGAAGCCAAAATGTGCTCTTTGCACACTTGCATTCTCAAAGCCCTTGCCGTGTATGATGGCAAGCTCGGGGCAGACTTCAGCACACAATCCACAATAAATACAACGCCCAAAGTTGATACTATAATCTAAGATTTTTTTACGCCCATCTTCGCCCCTATCGGTAATAATGCGTATGCAGTTGCTCGTGCATATTTTTTCACATAGCCCACAGCCAATACAACGCTCATTTTCAGATTCTAAAAGTCTTTGTAGTTTGTGAATGGCTCTATATCGTGGGCTTAAGGGATTAGATTCTAATGGGTATTGCACCGTAACATTTGGGGAGAAAAACGCGCCAAGTGCAGTTTTTAAGCCACTTAACAAATCAAGGCTAAAGCTTGTTTTGAAAGTGAGTGCAACGCGTGAGAGAAAAGGCTGTTTTTCACGCTTATTGCGGGGCGGTAAGATTCTGTATCCTGTTTTCATAACACACTCCTAGAGAAGTAAAATACAACCAGTGATAAGCACATTTAAAAGTGCAAGGGGAAGCATCACTTTCCAGCACATACGCATAAGCTGGTCAGGTCGCACGTGTGGGAATGAAGCTCTCACCCACATAAATAAAAAGATAAAAAAGCATACTTTTAGCAAAATAGCAATGCCACCGGGGATAAAGCCTAAATCATTAAATCCGCCACAAAAGATAAGGCTTAGAATAAAGGCAGTTGCGAACATATTAGCATATTCGCCGATGAAAAACATACCCCATTTTAGCCCACTATACTCACTTGCAAATCCGGCTGTAAGCTCTGCCTCGTGTTCAAGCAAGTCAAAAGGTGTGCGGTTAAGCTCCACATACGCAGCAATAAGAAAAAGCACAAACGCAAGGGGTTGTTTAAACAAAAGCCAATCAAATATACCACCTTGCTGGTAGTTGTTAATATCCACAAGCGATAAGGAAGCTACAATCATCAAAGGTGCTAGGAGGGATAGCATAGTAATCACTTCAAAGCTCAAAAACTGCAAAGCCGCCCTTGCTCCGCCAATAAGCGACCATTTATTCCCAGAGCTTAGTCCAGCAAGAAGTGGTGCGTAAATCCCACAAGATCCAACCGCTAGGATAAATAAGATTCCAACATTAATATCAGCAATAATAGGGCGAATCGTGTAGCCAAATAGCTCAAATTCAGGAAAAAAAGGTATAGGTGCCATAGCGACAAAAGCCGTTATAGCGGCAATTGATGGTGCCAAGATAAATATGGGTTTTATAGCATTTTGCGGGATAATATCCTCTTTTGTAAAAAGCTTAATCCCATCGGCAACAACCTGCAATAAGCCATAAGGTCCCACATAGTTTGGTCCAATGCGTTTTTGAAAAAAGCCCAAGACTTTGCGTTCTAAATAAGTGCCAAACCCAGCTAAGGCTGAAAAAATAAGCAAAACAACTAGAATCTTAAGAATGGTTTCAATTATGCCACCAGTCAAATCACTCATAACGCACTCCTTGTAGGCTCGGATTCGGGCTTAGATTCAGTCATTTTGCCGCTTAGCTCGGCTGTCTTTAGCTCCACTTTAGCCCATTGATTTTGAGCAAAGATTCTATCCGCCCCTTTAAGCATAGGATTGATAAGGAAATATGGCTCACTCAAGCGATGATCTATGTATAATGCCCCGCTTACTTGCGTTGTAGAATCCCAAAGCGTGATTAAATCTCCTTCTTTTATGCCTAACTCCGCAAATAATGCGTTGCTGACATAAATGCCCATCTTATTTTGTAAATGCACACTTGAAGCGGTGTAGGCATTAAATTGTGATGGTGAGTGGAGTTTGTAGGCATTATAAGTTTGATAATGCGGTAGCTCTAGCTTATTAGATTGAGATTCTGCTAGTGGTGTTAGGGCGATTGATTTGAAGCGATAGCCCCGCATATCAGTGCCATCATTGGCAAACTTATTCTCAAAGTCATCAAACTCACAGCCACAAATAAGGCTTGTGTAGTCAATGAGATATTCCCCCTTCATACCAAAGGCTTTAGCAATATCGCTTAAATCATAGCCTTTAAATGTAAGGGCAGGTTTTAGGGGCAAGATTCTGCTATCAATGCTTGTATAAGTGCCCTCCAGCTGATTGATGGCAGGCAAAATAAAATCAGGCGATTGTGTAGCACATTTTTGGCTATCATCTATGCTAACACAATCAGATTCACACACAAAATCCCCGCTTGTGCGGTAGCCTATGCTGTATGTGGAATCTGCTCTTTTTGGGCTAAAATCACAAATCATCGCTAGTCCAAGGGCGTTAGCAAATGGTGGAATGAGTAATACTTTTAACACGCCTTTATGCTCTAAGATTCCAAGAATGTGAGCTAGAATCTGTGCTTGTGGATTTTCATATACTTCTGCCCCAAGCACAAGCAGGGGGGTATTTTGAAGTATAAGCTTTAGTGCGTCAAACTCATTGATATTGGCTTCAAGCAAGGCTTGAAACTTCACTTCTTCTTTTGTCTCTTTTATTATTTCTGTAATCTCTTGCTCTATCTTCTCTCCTGCCTCATTTGTGCTTGTAATAGTCTTTTTCATTTCTCTTTCAATGGGCGTTGTAATGGTGGTTTTACTTTCAAGCAGGGGTGCTAGAATCTGCCGTAATGTGTGAGATTCTGCATATTCATTATTTTCTACATTCTCTAAATACGCAAGAGCAATCGCACCAACAGCAACGCCTAGGGCATCTTCGCGATAGGCAATGTGCGTGAGTGATTTGCTTAGGCTTGTCATCAGCGTATCATTGAGCGGGTGCATATAGATAGCGTTAGAGCCTTTTTGGAGTTTAAGTTTATTATTTAGCATATAGCGTAAAGTCGGCACTTGGTAGTTTATCGCACTGCCTAGGATAATGACATTTTGTGCATTTTTAAACTCATCTAAATGATTGAGATTTGTCTTTTGAGCGTGTGTCAAAAAGGCATTAATAAAGTTTTTAAAATCTAGGGCTTCTTGGTTGTGAAGTGTGAGATTCTGTATCTTAGCGATGTGATTTAGCACAAAGGCTTCTTCATTTGTCGTTTGATTGCCTACATTAATAGAATCCGCGTTCTTAAAGGCGTTAATAGCAGTTTGTAGATTTTGTTTGGGCTGTGGGCTTGAGCTAACATCATAGGCATAGCGTCCCGCCCCGCAAATGGGATTAAAGTAGAAGTCATTTTTTACGCGGAAAATATGGGGTGTGCCAAGGCTGTCATTGTGGCGGACATCATAGGTGATTTTACAGCCCATAGGGCAGTGCGGACAGGTAGAATCTATCTTTTTGAGTTCCCACGCATTGGCTTTGTATTTAAAGTCATTTGTGCTTAATGCCCCCACAGGACATACGCTAATGCACTCTCCGCAGTCAAAGCAAGGCGTTTCGCCTACAAATGCGATTAAAGCCTTTTGCTTTCTAGCCCACACGCTTAGGGCGTCCTTTGGCATTTTCTCTTTCCATACTGCTGTGTCAAGCACTTCTAAATCCGCCTTTTGTGCTTTTAAGTTATTCTCCCCTAAGTTGTCCTTACAGGTTGTGGCACATCGCTCACACATAATGCAAAGATTCGGGTCATAGACGACTTTTGCCCAAGTTTTATGGGGCTTGTCATTTTCTCTAATGTGATAATTTTGCGAAGTAACATTCATTTTAAGCGTGTAGTTTTGTAGCTCACATTCCCCGCTTTTATCGCACACACCGCATTGCAGTGGGTGATTGACATCATAGCTTTGCATAATGGCATTGCGTTCTTCCATAATCTCGGGCGTATGGGTAAGGATATTCATACCATCTTTTGCCTTTGTGTTGCAAGAATAGCTGCGTTTCCCATCAGCATCTATCATACAGAGCTTACACGCCATAGTAGGAGAGCAGCCGGAGAGATAGCAAATCGCTGGAATCTCAATGCCCTCTTTACGCGCGATACTAAGGATACTCTCTCCCTCAACGCAAGAGATAGCTTGATTATTGATTGTAATGGTAATTTTACTCATAATATCACCTCTACTTTTTTGTAAGGATAGCCTAGATTGACATTATTAGACACATCAGGGAGATATAAAAGGGCGATTGTGCCTTTGAGTGAGCTATCATATTGACATTGCGTTAGAATCTGCTGGGATTCAAAGCCTAGTGTAATGCTTGTTTTATCCTGCAATTTGAATGCTGGAGCAAAAAGCGGTGGTGCTTTAAGCAAGGGTAAATCTATTGTGTTAGCATAGTCGCACTTAGGCATAATGTAGATAAAATTGCCATTAGATTCTGGGAGTTGCTCACAAGGCGAGAGACTAATCTCCACACTTTGACTTGGGCTAATAGAATCTATGAGTTCAGGCATAATGATTTCTATATTTGTGAGTTTGCTTAAAAGCCCAAGTATATGGGCAATGTCCTTGGCATTTGGGTGCTGGGCTAGTTCAGAGCCTAGCACAAGAGCAAAGCTTGAAGGGTTGAGAAAGATTTTAAGTTTTTCTAGCTCTTCTTCTGCGAGATTAGATTCTGAAGAGAGAAAGCCCACATCAAGCTTATCAAGCATATCATCAAGCTTTGATGTAAGGGCAGAATCTATCCCATTTGGTTGAAATGCAGATAAAAGCGTGTGGGCTAAAAGCCACGCTACACCAAATTCCGTGCCAACTTCATATCTAGCAAAATGTGTAATTTGCTCATTGTTTTCAAGCAATGGAAGCGGATGTAGAATAAAAAGTTTAGAATCCGTATCTATCTTTTCCCATAAATAGCCAAAGCTTAGAAGTGTTTTGTGGCTTGTTAAATTTGTTTGTATGGGCTTATTTGAAATATTGCTTAAGATTCTAGCAAAGGCTTTCATTTTGCTCTCCTTACAACAATACTCCAATCCACTTCATTAAATCGCAAACTATTCAGCAACTCATCACCACGATTAAGCACACAATCAATGGCTTTTTGGACATTATTAAAATCTCTCACTTCAAAGAGAAATATCGCCACTTCTCCTTGAGAAAGCTCATCGCACAGCTCACTTAATCGCTTTTCAAAGTCATTTGCCAAATGTCGCAAATCATATCGTCTCATATCTCTCCTTTTACCTATCCACTTCGCCAAATACGATATTTGTTGAACCAATAATTGTTGGAATGTCCGCTACATAATGTCCTACTAAAAGCTCTTGTAACGCTCCTGTGTGATAGAAGCTCGGTGTGCGGATTTTGAGCCTATGCGGAGAGGGCATTCCTTGAGAGTTGATAAAAAATCCTAGCTCCCCTTTTGGAGATTCAGTTGGGACATACACTTCCCCAACAGGCGGACGCATACCTTGTGTAACAAGCACAAAATGCTGCATAAGAGAATAGTTTTGCGTCATAATATCCTCTTTTGGAGCAGAGATATAGCGGGCGTCTTTTGCCATTATCTCACTTGGTGTATTTGGATACATAGTCATAAGCTGCTTAAGAATCTTAATAGATTCATAAATCTCTTCAATATAGAGTTGATAACGCGCATAGCAATCGCCCTCATTTGCCACAGGCACTTCAAAATCAAGCTCATTATATAGCTCATAGGGATTATGTTTGCGAATATCCCACTTAATCCCACTGCCTCGTGCCATAATCCCACTTAAGCCCCACTGCTTAATAAAATCTTGTGAGACTACACCCACATTTTCAAGCCTTATACGCCAGATTCTATTTTTATCAAGTAGCCCACGCACAAGATCAAGCGTTTTAGGCACACTTTGGGTAAATCTTTCCACACTTTGTAAAAAATTATGCGGCAAATCAAGTGGCACACCGCCTATGCGGATAGCATTATGTGTAAGCCTAGCCCCGCAATAATCCTCCATCAAATCAAGCCCATACTCACGCTCAATAAAGCAATACAAAAAGATAGATAACGCCCCAACATCCATACCGTGAACGCCAAGGAAGAAAATATGCGAGATAATGCGATTAATCTCTAAAAGCATCGTGCGAATGACTTTAGCACGCAGTGGCACTTCCACACCTATGAGCTTTTCAACCCCTAGGGCGAAGGCGTAGTTGTTACTTGTAGCGGCAATGTAGTCTAGCCTATCTGTTGTTGGCATAAACTCGTTGTAAATCATATTTTCAGCCATTTTTTCAATACCGCGATGAAGGTAACCAATATCAGGTGTGGCTTTGATGATTTTTTCATTTTCTAGTTCAAGGATAAGGCGGAGCTGTCCGTGAGCTGAAGGGTGCTGTGGTCCAAAATTGACGACCATTTTGTCATTTTCTTGTTCAAAAAAGATATTTTCAAAGTTTGGTTTGAGTTTCGTGTAGTTTTGCTTCATCGGCGTTCCTTCAATTCCTTGCTTGACTTAAAGGATTTCAGCAGGGCTGGAGCTTTAGATTCTTGATAGCGAGATTCAAAACTAATGGCAGAGAAATTTTTATCATCATTTCTATCAATCCTTGCACTATCGCGTTGCTCTGGTCCAATAATCTGCCGATACTCTTTTCCAAAGATTTTATCTACCTCATACCACGCAGCATATTCATCGCCTTGCAAAGGATAGCTTTTAAGCAAAGGGTGTCCTACCCAATCTTTTGGCATAAGTAGCCTTTGTAAATAAGGGTGTCCATCAAAGATAACCCCAAACATATCAAAGCATTCCCTTTCACTCCAATTCGCACTTTTAAAGAGTGGAGTGAGTGAAGCGATATGCTCCCCTTTTTTGATTTTTGTTTTTATTTTAAGGCGTTTGGAGCTTGTGTCTTCAAGCTTAAGAAGCAGGTAAAAAAGCTCAAATTCATTATTTTCTTCTAGCTTATCAATCGCACTCATCTCTGTTAAAAAATCATAGCCCAAAGCGTATAGCTCTTTAATGAGTGGTAGAATCTGCGTAGATTCTATCCAAAGCGTGATGAGGTCATTTTGGATATAGCTTTGTGTGATAGGTGTATGCAGGGCTTGGAGAAAAGATTGAGACTCACCCAAAGGGAGCATTGGCGAAGTTGGCATTACATCAAAGCGGTTTGTGTAATATACACTTTTTTGTGCGTTAGCCTTAGGGGGATTTTGTCGTATCATTTTGCACCTCTTGTGTATTTGGCTTTCATACAAGTCGCTTTGGTTTGATTTGCGGGATAGCTTTTTGTTTGCGGATTTTTTGCTGAAGCACCATAACCGCATATTGTAAAGTCTCTGGTCTAGGCGCACAGCCGGGCAGGTAAATATCAACTGGGATAATCCTATCCACCCCTTGAACGGTTGAATAAGTATTAAACATTCCGCCCGTATTGGCACAGCTCCCCATAGAGATGACCCACTTTGGCTCGGGCATTTGATCGTAAAGTCGGCGGACAAACTCGGCGTGTTTTTTTGTTACCGTCCCTGATACAATCATCAAATCCGCCTGTCTAGGCGAAGCACGAAAGATTGTCCCGAATCTATCTAAATCAAAGCGGCTACCACCTGTTGCCATCATCTCAATCGCACAGCACGCTAAGCCATAGGTAAGCCCCCAAAGTGAATTGCTCCTACTCCAATTTAGCAGTTTATCCACACTGCTAAGGGCGATGGGAAGTCCCGCACTTTGCGTATAATTTACTTGATGCTCTGCCACGATAATGCTCCTTTCTTCCACGCGTAGATAAATCCTACAACCAAAAAGGCAATAAAGCTTAACATTTCAAAAAACACAAAATTGCCAAGTCCAATGTATGTGAAATATTTAAAATCTATCGCCCAAGGAATCATAAAAATCACTTCAATATCAAAAAGGATAAAAAGTAGGGCAAGGATAAAAAAGTGTGTGGAGATTCTATTTTGCTGCTTATTTGGGGTAGGACCGCACTCGTAGGTTGAGAGTTTGAGCTTTTCTCTATCCTTTTTTGCCATTTTTCTTGAGATAATGCGTTGCAGTCTTAGTGTGAGTGTAAAAGCAACACTTGTCAGCACAAACAGCACAAAAACGCCAAAATATGGATGTTCAAAGACAGAATGACTCATCTTGTTCCTTTTTGTTGTTGTAATTTGTGTGCGATTGTAGTGTATAGATTCTAAAAATCAGTATGTTTGGTTAAAAAATACTTTACAAATATTAAAAAAGAGTTACTTTTTTACTCCCAAAACTATGTGTGATTATTGATTTAGGTAGATTCTACACAGATATAAAAGTTGTGTAAATTAAGGCTTGTTATGGCTTATATTAAATACCCAAGTGATTTATAGACTTCATAACAACCAAAGATTATCATACCAACTGCACCAATGCGTAAAAAGAGAAGGCGTTTGTTTTGCAGGGCTGTGCTTAAGATTCCAAGTGTGAATAGTGGTGGAATGGTCGTAACTCCAAAAAGAATCATTACAATCGCTCCATTTAGCCCATTCCCAGCGATTGTAGCTGTAAGTAAAAAATAATACACTATCCCACAAGGCAGTAAGCCATTGAGCAAACCGAGTATGTATATACGCCAAAGTGAAGGCTTAAGCAAAAAGGGACGAGTGAGAGAAATGAGCTTTTGCAAAGGCTTTGGTGTGAGAGAGCTAAAAAGGGCATTAAGCCTAGCAAAATTAAAGCTAGATAGTCCAAAAAGCACAAGCAAGATTCCCACTATAAGTAAGATAACAGCCTTAATCTGCTCGTTTAAGCTAAGAAAATGTCCCAAACTTCCAGCGATAAAGCCAAGTGTGGCGTAAGTAGTGATTTTGCCGGTATGATAGCTTAGGTGCAGGGGGATTTGAGTGAAAAATTGCGTGAATAACGATGAGAATTTAGAATCTTGTAAATTCTGCCCTTGTGTTTGTGTAGTGGCATTTAAGGAATCTTTGCTAGATTCTAAAGAGTGAGTTTTAGCGTTCCTATGGGTTTTATGGGCTTGATACAAGCTTGTATAAGCTACCACAATGCCCCCACACATTCCCACGCAATGCCCTAAAGAAGCAAAAAAAGCAATGCTTAAAAGTGTGGCAATTTCTATATGCTCCATTGATAGAATCCTGCACTTGAGCTTAGAATCTAACCTTAGATAAAGAGTGAATTGACACTTTCATTGTGATAGATTCTGCGTATGACTTCGGCAAAAAGCGGTGCTACGCTTAAGACTTTGATTTTGGGATGGGCTAGTCGCAAGGGGATAGAGTTTGTTACCACAACTTCATCAAGTGAGCTTTTAGCAATGCGTTCAATGGCTGGTCCGCTTAGCACGGGGTGTGTGCCTAGAGCCATTACGCTATTTGCCCCACGCGATTTTAGCACATCAGCAGCCTTACACATAGTCCCTGCGGTGTCAATCATATCATCTACTAAAATCACATCTTTCCCGCTCACATCGCCGATGATATTCATCACTTCACTTTCATTTGCCCTTTCACGCTTTTTATCTACAATGACTAAGTCCATTCCCATTCTATCGGCAAAATACCTAGCCCTTGCCACACCGCCAATATCAGGCGAAGCGATAATGGGGTTTTTAAACGGTTTTTGTCGTAAGTAATCAGCAAATACGATTGAGCCATAAAGATTATCCACAGGAATGTCAAAAAAGCCCTGAATCTGCCCGGCGTGCAAGTCCATTGTAATCACCCTATCAATGCCACTTTGCTCAATGAGATTTGCCACAAGCTTGGCACTTATTGGCACGCGAGGGGCAGCCTTCCTATCCTGCCTTGCATAGCCAAAGTAGGGAATGACGGCATTAATGCTATTTGCCCCACTGCGTTTTAACGCATCGGTCATAATAAGAAGCTCCATAAGATTATCATTTGTTGGAGCGCAAGTGGGCTGAATGATAAAAATATCCTTGCCACGCACAGATTCGCCGATTTGGATATTGATTTCACCATCGCTAAAACGATTGATTGTTGCTTTTGAGAGAGATATATCAAGATATTTGGCAAGTTCATTGCTGAAAAGCGTATGGGCTGACCCACTAAAAATTTTAAAACCACGCATAAAAATAGCCTTTGGAATGAGATTTTTGCATTATAACAAACTCCTTTTACATTTAGCTAAAAATATCTTCATTTTCAGTGATGCTGCATTCTAAAAATAGCTCTAGCTTCCCTTCGCTTAGTAATCTTGGATTGATTTTTCTATCAAGGTTAATGAGCATTTCACTTTTATTCCTATCACGGATAAACTGCCGTGTTTGCACGATATGGCAAGGCGAGTTTAGAATCTTCTCATCAAATTGCGTAATGGCATAAACTTGCTTAATCTCTTTTGGCTCTTTATTTGGCTCACTTAGCTCTTCAAGTATGAGTTTGAAGCGTTTTGGAGCGATTTTGTCATAAAGGCTTGAGCCTTTCTTGCTTGAGTAGTAAAAGAGTATATCTTTGCCCTGATTGTAGATTTGTGTCGTGCTAGAGCTTGATTTGAGTGTGCGGGCATTGATTGTTGAATTTTGCTGATTAAGGAATGAAAGCAGGGCTTTAGATTGTGGCACAAGCACATAAGTATCGCCATAGAGCAAAATCTCCGCATCTTTATCCTGTAAAGGGAAAATTCCGCCCTCATTCACAAATATGTCATTTTCCAAAGAAACAGAATCTGCTTGTGCTTGGGGTTTTGAATCTTGCTGGGATTCTAAACTCACACTTTGTAAAGAATCTGCCAACACAGAATCAAGGGTGGAATCCACAAAAAGTGCTGGGGATTGCTCTTGTGAATTAGATTCTAAACTTATAGATTCTGTATTTTCTGCTATATTTTGTGAATCTTGCGGGACTTCATCACTTGTATGAACTTGATTTGCGTGAGTTTGAGATTCTGTATCTTTTTGAGAATCTAGCTTTGTTTCTACTTCATTAAAATCAGCGATGATAGAATCTGTGCTGTTTGGCGATGTGGTGTCTAAATCTTTTGCAATCCCAAAAGAAAGCCAACATATCCCAACACATATAAAAAACTTCCGCATTTTTAGAATCCTTTTATGAAGTTTTATTAAGAAAAAACACAACTTTAGCTAACATATCGTTAGAAAAAGATTTTATTTAAGAGTAGTGTAATGAAAACAATAGCGATTTTAGGCAAGCCAAATGTCGGCAAAAGTTCCCTTTTTAACCGCCTTATCAAGCAGCATTTGGCTATTACTTCAGATATGAGTGGCACAACGCGTGATGTGAAAAAGGCGTGTTTTGAGATTAGCGGGGTGAGTGTGGAGCTTATGGATACAGGCGGGATTGAAAAGACTCAAGGGCTATTTGCTCAAGTGAGTGAAAACTCGCTCAAAGCTGGGGCAGAGGCGGATTTAGTGCTGTATATGGTAGATGGAAGCTTTTTGCCACAAGATGATGATATAGCCTATTTTCGTAAGATTCAGCGTTTGAAAAAGCCCTTGATACTTGTGGTAAATAAGGTAGATAATGACAAGATTAAGCAAAGAGCGTGGGATTTTAGCTCCTTTGGTGCCAAAGAGATGAGCTTTATCTCCGTGCAGCATAATCGTGGCTTAAGCCTTTTGCTGGAGATGATGTTTGAGCTTTTGGATTTAGCAAAGGAGCAGAATCTTAATGCTATGCTGAAGTTTCAATTTGAAAACGATACAGAATCTAACGATGAGAGCTTGGAGGAGTTTTTAGATACGCTAGATTCTAAGGAGCAAGATAAAGATAGTGAAGAGTGTATTGCTGTTGGGATTATTGGGCGTGTGAATGTCGGCAAAAGCTCACTGCTGAATGCCTTGCTTGGCAAAGAAAGAAGTGTGGTGAGTGAAGTGGCGGGGACAACTATTGATCCTGTTGATGAAGAGAGTGAGATTTTAGGACAAAAGGTGCGTTTTGTAGATACGGCTGGAATCCGCCGCTCTAGTAAGATTCTAGGGATTGAAAAATTTGCCCTTGATCGCACAAACAAAGCCTTAGCTCAAAGTCATATTGCCATTTTAGTTCTTGATGCGAGTGAGCCTTTTGTAGAGCTTGATGAAAAGATTAGCTCTCTTATCCCAAAACACGCTCTAGGCGTGATTGTGGTGCTGAATAAATGGGACAAACGGCATAAGGAATTTAAGGAGATTATGGCGGAGTTTAAGCATAGATTTGGCTTTTTATCCTTTGCGCCGGTGATGACTTTATCTGCGTTAAATGGGCGGAATATTGAGAAGCTAAAGAGCGAGATTCTAAAGGTATATGAGCGATTTTCATATAGAATCCCAACGAGTGTATTAAATGAATGTGTAGAAAAGGCGACACAAGCTCATCATATCCCAAGCGATCACGGCAAGATTGTTAAAATCTACTACGCTACGCAATATGCTACCCACCCACCGCAAATCGCCCTTGTGAGCAATCGCCCACAGAGTTTGCACTTTAGCTACAAGCGGTATATTATTAATGTATTAAGGGAGCATTTTGACTTTCAAGGTGTGCCTTTGCTGCTGAGTGTGCGGGGGAAAAACAATAAGGCTGAAGTGGAAAATGAAAGTATAGAATCTGAAAAAATAGAGCCAACAAAACAAAAAGACGCAAAATTTGGCAAGAAGCGAGATGTGAAACAGGCTAAAAATGTTAAAGGTGCTAAAAAGGATTCTAAAGATTCTAAAAAGGACAAAGAAGCAAAAACAACAAAGAGTAAAAATATGCGTTTTGTGTGAGTGTGCTTGTTTGATGTGCTGAAATAATAGGGGCAAAACGAAAGAATTTGCCAAAGTTTTACACAAGGACATACAAGGCTGTAAGGAATACATTATAAAACCAAGCTAGAATCTAGCCTAGATTCTAAAACCAAAAAGGAGTGAAAATGCTATCAAAAGATATTGTTACCTATGCGAAGATGCGTTATGAATTACGCGCGTATCTTACCTTTCTTTTTACGCAGAATATTAAAAATTTTATGCCGGAGCCGAGCTTTGAAGTCGTGCTAAGTGGGCTAAAACGCATAAAAGATGAGATTAAAGTTTTTGATGCGATGTATATTTTGGATAAGAATGGAATGCAGATTAGCGATGTGTTTCAAAGCAATGGGATTATTGAAAATGCGGGGGCGAACTTCTCAAATCGTGCGTATTACTATGAGGCGTTGGACGAGCAGCGATGTATCATCACAAATCCTTATCCTTCAAAGATTGATGGGAATCTTGTCGTAACGGCTGCCTATCCTGTGTATAATCAAAATCACGAATTGCTTTTTGTGGTGTGTATTGACATTCATCTGCGTGATGCGTTGAAGATTAGCTCGCCTAATCGTTTTTTTCATATTTTTTCAATGTTAAGTGTAGGAATGTATTGTGTGCTTTCACTTGCCTTAAGTTTTATCGCCATCTTGCTTGTGGTGGAGGGGGTAGTGCGGTTTTGGTCAGAAGATCTTTTGCGTTTTCAAAGCTTTGATATTAAAGATATTTTTGAATCTACGATTTTGCTGACCCTTGCTCTGGCAATTTTTGATTTAGTCAAGGCGATTTTTGAAGAAGAGGTGTTAGGCAAAAATGTCGGCAGAAGCTACACAGTGCATAAGACGATGATACGCTTTCTTGGCTCCATCATCATAGCCCTTGCCATTGAAGCTTTGATGCTTGTGTTTAAATTCACCTTTTCAGCGCCCGAGCAGCTACTCTATGCGGTGTATCTCATCGGCGGCGTGGCATTTTTGCTCATCGCTTTGGCTATATATGTAAGATTTGCCTATGGGGTGAATAAGAAGGTATAGGAAAAGTGAGATTAACCCCTACCAATAGTCTTTGGTAGGAGATAGTTAAAATGGTCTCAGTTTCTACTTCACCCCACAAAACTCTCTAATCGCCTCAACCTTATCTGTTTTTTCCCAAGAAAATTCTGGTAATTCTCGTCCAAAGTGTCCATACGCTGCCGTTTTGCGATAAATAGGGCGAAGCAAGTTAAGTGATTCTATAATACCTCTAGGGGTTAGTCTAAAGACTTTTTTCACGCACTCTGTCAGCACAGAATCTTCCACCTTGCCCGTGCCTTGCGTATCTACAAGGATTGATACAGGCTCTACCACGCCAATGGCATAGGCTACCTGCACCACCGCTTTATCACACACGCCACTTGCGACAAGATTTTTTGCCACATATCGTGCTGCATATGCCGCACTTCTATCCACTTTGCTGGGGTCTTTCCCGCTAAATGCTCCGCCTCCGTGCGGACAGCTTCCACCATAAGTATCCACGATTATTTTACGCCCGGTTAGCCCCGCATCGCCTTGTGGTCCGCCGATGACAAATTTGCCTGTGGGATTGACAAAATAGCGGATATTATCGTTGAGATATTCTTGCGGGATTACCTTTTGCACGATTTCTTCAATGACTGAATCTTTCAAATGGCTTTGCTGTGTCTCTGGGCTGTGCTGTGTTGAGATAACGATTGTATCAATGCTTACAGGCTTGCCATCTTCATAACGCACGGTAACTTGGGACTTGCCATCTGGGCGTAAAAAGGGCAGTGTGCCATCTTTGCGTTTTGCTGCTAAGCCTTCTGTAATGCGGTGGGAGAGCCAAATAGGCAGCGGCATAAGGGAAGGCGTCTCACGGCAGGCATAGCCAAACATAAGCCCTTGATCGCCTGCACCTATCTCGCCATCGGCTCTATCTACGCCTTGATTTATATCTGGGCTTTGCTCACCGATACCATTTAGCACCGCTGCACTGCGGTAGTCAAAGCCATAAAGCGCGTCTGTGTAGCCTATCTCTTGCACGACTTTTCTAGCGATCTCTTGCATAGGGGCATATACGCTTGTCTTGAGCTCGCCTGCGATGACACAAAAGCCATTGCTTACAAGCGTCTCACACGCTACACGCGCATTTTTATCGCGCTCAATGATGTAGTCAAGCACCGCATCACTGATTTGGTCTGCCATTTTATCTGGGTGTCCTTCGGTTACAGATTCTGAAGTGAAAAGAAACGATTTTTTCATAAACTCACCTTGTAATTTGAAATTTTTGTAAAGCAGAATGCTAACACAAAAAGTTAAACTACATATTGTAATTTTGATTTTTTATTAGAATCCTCTAGCTAGTGGGAAATTCAAAAAAAATCAATGTGAAACAAATTGTGGTACATAGAATAGATAAATTCTAAATTGTAGCTAGGATTTGATTATATTTTGATTTATGTTAGGGATTCATACAAAGAATAATGGTCGGAGCAGCGGGATTTAAACCCACGACCTCACCCACCCCAAGGGTGTGCGCTAATCAGGCTGCGCTATGCTCCGTCAAAAAGTAGAGCGGTATTATATCAAATTTTGTTAATTTGTCTAGCCCTTAGATTCTAGGAATGCAAATTGCTTCAAAATCTCGCAAAATATGCAAAATTGTATAGAATCTTAAGTAGCAAGGACGCGAAATGAGACAGGTTGAGCTAAGTCAATTTAGGCTAAATCAAAGATTAAACCAAGTAAAACTAAGCAAGATAAAACTCGTTCTTATAGCCTTTTGGCTAGTGTTTGGAATCTCAGCTCTATATGGGCAAAAAATAAGCCAAATCACCCAAGTTGTCGGCATTAGGGATAATAGCCTTGTGGGCTATGGGCTTGTGATAGGGCTAAATGGCACAGGTGATAAGAGCGGGTCAAAATTCACAATGCAAAGTATTGCTAATATGCTGGAAAGTGTCAATGTCAAGCTTTCAGCAAATGATATTAAGTCTAAAAATGTCGCTGCGGTTATGGTAACGGCTTCTTTACCGCCTTTTGCACGGCAGGGTGATAAGCTTGATATTTTAGTCTCTTCAATTGGTGATGCGAAGTCTATTAGCGGTGGAACGCTTGTGATGACACCCCTTACCGGAGTTGATGGCAATATCTATGCTCTAGCTCAAGGCAATATCACAATGGGAGAGAGTGGGAGTGTATTATCGGGTAGAATTGTAGGCGGGGCGAGTGTGGAGCGTGAGATAAACTATAATCTTTATAATCAAGAAAACGCCACTCTAAGCCTTAAAAGCTCGGATTTGCAAAATGCCATAAAGATTCAGCAAACACTCAATAGCGTGTTTTCTGATGCGATAGCAGTGGCTGTTGATGCAAGGACGATTAAGCTTAAAAAGCCAGAGAATCTTAGTATGGTGGAGTTTCTAGCCCTTGTGGAAGAAGTGGAGATTGACTACTCACGCAAGGAAAAAATCATCATAGATGAGAAAACCGGCACGATTGTAGCGGGAGTTGGCATTAGCATTGATCCTGTGGTGGTAACGCACGGGGATATTACGATTAAAATCTCTGATGAGATTTTAGAAGATCCAGAGGTGACAAAGCTAGATAATGATGTTGTAATGAGTAAGTCCCAAGGCACAATCGCTAGTGTAAATGGCACAAAGCCCACGGTTTCAAGCGTGGTTAAGGCGTTACAAAAAATGGGTGCGACACCTAAAAATATCATCTCTATCCTTGAAAATATTAAAAAATCCGGTGCGTTGCGTGCGGATATTGAAGTGATGTAAGATTGAAGCTAAAGGCTGAAATCAAGTTTTAAAATAATAAGGAGTGAAAAAATGAATGTAGATACTTCTATGGCGTTAATGAACTTTCACAAGGCAAAAGATTCTAATAAATTGCGTGTAGATTCAGCGGATTCGCAAAAAGAGGACGCAAAGCTAAAAGAGCAAACAGATAATTTTGAATCTTTGCTTTTAAAGATTATGTTAGAACAAGCGATAAAAAATGATGATACACTCTATCCTAAACAGGCTGGAAGCGATATTTACCACTCAATGTATATTGATAACTTAAGCCAAGAGCTAAGTGGGAGTTTTGGATATAGTGAGCTACTTTTTAACTTCCTAAAAGAGCAGCAAAATCAAGGCAAAGCAAAGCCTAACGCGAAACTTACTAATGGAGTAAAAAATCCTTATGGATAATCAAAATATCATAAGCCCAGAGATTTTACAGCATTTAAGTAGTGATGATAAAAGTGTCCTGCTTGAATCTTTAGCCACACTCATACAAAGCACCTATGGCACGGAGCAGGAGTTTAAAAAACTTCAAAATGATTTTAATGCACTTAAAGCTTTGTATGAATGGGTTTTAGAGCTGATACCTCAAGCGGTGTGGGTGCTGGAAGCTGATAAGAGTGTGTTTTATCAAAATGAGCACGCAAATAAGCTAAAATCTATGCTGCCAAGTATTATTAACCTACAAGAGGGCGAACACGAGGTGGAGTTTGAAGGGCAGTTTTATCTCTTGCAAAATAATAGAAAAAATGATAAGCAAGTGATGAGTGCGACACATATCACTAACCAAAAACGCCAAGAGCGACTAGCCTCTATGGGGCAGGTATCTGCACATTTGGCACACGAGATACGCAATCCAATCGGTTCAATCTCACTTTTAACTTCAAGCCTACTTAAAAGGGGTGATGAGCAGATAAAACCGCTTGTGTTTGAGATGAAAAAGGCACTTTGGCGAGTGGAGCGACTCATCAATGCGACTTTGCTTTTTACAAAGGGTGTAAATCCAAATAGGCAGATTCACGCTCTTATTGATTTTGAATCTGATTTGTATGATAGTGTTGGGTATTATACTTATTCAAAGCCTATTGAGTTTAGTTTTAAGCTTTGTGGTGGCGATGTGAATGAGATTCTGGCGGATTTTGATTTATTAAGCATTGTGCTACAAAATTTTTTATCAAACGCCATTGATGCTATTGAAGAGGGGGAGTGTGAAGCGGGGCAGGTAAATATCACTTTTAGCGATGAGAGTGATTTTTGGTGTTTTAGTATCAGCGATAATGGCGTGGGGATTCAAGATAAAAATATTTTGTTTGAGCCATTTAAAACAACAAAGCTAAAGGGTAATGGGCTTGGCTTGGCGTTGTGTCAGCAGATAGTGGCAGCACATAATGGGAGCATTGAATTACAAGATTCACAGACAAAAAAAACCTTTTTTGTTAAGATTGCCAAAAACTAAACCTTATATTGTTATAATGCGTGGAAACAGCAGATTCTAGTATATTCTAAAGGGTGGCAATATGAGCAATCTTAGCATTTTCAAAATCGGTGTAGGTCCTTCAAGCTCTCATACACTTGGACCGATGTTGGCTGGGAATTTATTTTGTGAGCGAGTAGATTTTAAAATAGAATCTGTAAAAAGAGTGGAGATTATTCTCTATGGCTCTTTGTCATTGACAGGCAGGGGGCATTTAAGTGATAAGGCTATCCTTTGGGGCTTAAGCGATTTAAAAGCACAAACTATCACCGCGGAGCTTCAGCATAAGGTCATAAATGACTGCTTACAGGGGCAGATTCTAAATCTGTGTGGAAAAAAACAAATAAGTTTTAACTATGAAAAGGATTTGATTTTTTCACAAGAGTTTTTGCCACTCCACGAAAATGCCCTAAAAATCACGGCTTTTGATGAAAATGCTAATATTATAGAATCTCAAGTGTATTATTCTACGGGTGGTGGGTTTGTGGCTACGCAAGAGGAGCTAGAGTCTCATTTACAAGGAAGTGCTAAGGTAGAATCTCACTTTGCCTTAGAGATTGATAATGCTGCACATTTATTAGAGCTGTGTGAAAAGAAAAATAAGAATCTCACTCAAATATCGCTAGAGTATGAGTTGCAGTTTCACACGCAAGAGCATATCTCACGCTATTGCCAAGAGATTTGGCAGGTAATGGAAGATTCCTATCATCGTGGGTGTAATCCACAAAGTTTAGAATTGCCGGGCAAAATGCACTTACACCGCAGGGCAAAGGGGCTAAGTGAGCGATTAAAACCAACGACTGATCCTTTTGGGATTATTGATTATGTTTCATTGTATGCTATTGCTATTGCTGAAGAGAATGCTGCGGGGGGCAAGGTTGTTACCGCACCGACAAATGGGGCTTGTGCGGTGATACCTGCTGTTATTTTATATCTTAAAAATCATACCATAGGCTTTAATGACAAATTGATTGAAGATTTTTTGCTTTCCGCAATGCTGATTGGCTCATTGTATAAAAGAAATGCGTCAATTAGCGGTGCGGAAGCTGGGTGTCAAGCGGAGATTGGCTCGGCTAGTTCTATGGCAGCAGCCGCTATGGCAACAACCCTTGGAGCAGATATAAATAAGGCGTGTAATGCCGCAGAAATTGCTATGGAGCATCATTTGGGGCTGACTTGCGATCCTGTGGGTGGGCTTGTGCAAGTGCCTTGTATTGAGCGGAATGCCTTTGGGGCGATTAAGGCTATTAGTGCGGTGCGGATTGCGATGAGTAGGACTTCTAAGCCGATTGTGGGGCTTGATGAGATTATCTCTACAATGTATCAAACCGGCAAGGATATGAATCGCAAATATAAAGAAACATCGCTTGGTGGCTTGGCAAAGACGCTTTCAAGCGTGTGCTGATGTGATAAAAATGGGCTGAAAAATACAGAATCTAGAATCTAAGGGGAATATATGCGTATTACAAAAATTGCGGCGGCAAAGAGATTTGAGCTAGAATTTGATAGTATTGCTACGGATAAGTCAATCTCTCATCGTGGGGCGATGTTTGCCCTTTTAGCAAATGCACCTTGTGAGATAAAGGGATTTTTAGAAGGGGAGGATACGCTGCATACTTTGGAGATTGCTAAGAATCTGGGACTTGTGGTGGAAAAAAAGGGGGATATGTTCTATCTTACCCCACCAAAAGGAGGGTTGCAAGAGCCAAAGCAAGTGCTTGATTGTGGTAATGCAGGGACAGGAATGCGGCTGTATGCGGGGCTTTTAAGCGGAGTAAAGGGGCATTTTGTCTTAAGCGGTGATGAGTATTTAAATGTGCGTCCTATGGGGAGAGTGATTGAGCCTTTAATTGCCATTGGGGCGGATATTAGGGGGAGAGAGCAGAATAAATACGCTCCTTTAAGCATACAAGGAGCAAGGCTAAAAAGTTTTAATTATCAAAGCAAAATTGCTTCAGCGCAGGTTAAAAGTGCGATGATTTTAGCCGGATTACACACAGAGGGTAAATGCAGATTCTATGAGCCGCTTTTAAGCCGCAATCACACGGAGAATATGCTCAAAGGTATGGGGGTAAAAATACAGGGGCGTGAGATTCAAAGCGGGACAAATGGGACAGGTGGCTATGAAGTGGAGTTTGAAGGCTCTTGTAAAAAATTAGAATCTTTTAAGCTTGAAGTCCCAGCTGACCCTTCAAGTGCGTTTTTCTTTGCTGTGGCGGCGTGTGTGCTAGAATCAAAAGTGCTTTTAAAAAATGTGTTGCTCAATAAAACGCGTATTGAGGCTTTTAAGATTCTAGAATCTATGGGGGCAAAAGTGAGCTATAATGTGAGAAGCTCACTCTATGAAGAGATTGGGGATATTGAAGTGCAAGGGGGGCGATTACAAGCAGTTCAAGTGGATAAAAATATTGCGTGGCTTATTGATGAACTTCCTGCTCTTGGTGTGTGTTTTGCTTTGGCAAAGGGGCGGAGTGAAGTGCGGAATGCTAAGGAGCTAAGGGTAAAAGAGAGTGATAGAATCCTAGCTACCATTACAAATTTACGCGCTATGGGGATAGAATGTGAGGAATTTGAAGATGGCTTTAGTGTGAATGGCGGGGAGCTAAAAAGGGCTAGAGTTAGCTCTTTTGGCGATCATCGCATTGCGATGAGTTTTGCCATTGCCCAGCTTGTGTGTGGCGGGGAGATTGAAGATAGTGCTTGTATTGATGTATCATTTCCAAATTTTTTAGAGCTTTTAGGGCGAATTACTGATGTGGAGAATATATAAATGGAAGTAAAACTTGCGAAAAAATACGGATTTTGTTTTGGTGTAAAAAGAGCTATCAATATTGCGGAGAAAAACAAACACGCCACGACTTTTGGTCCGCTTATTCATAATGCTAAAGAGATAGGGCGATTGCAGAAAGATTTTAATGTAAGTTTAAGTGAAACTTTAAATCAAGCTCAACAATTTCAAAGTGTGATTGTCCGCACGCACGGCATTACAAAGGGTGATTTAGAGACTTTAAAAAATCAGCAGATTCATATCGTTGATGCAACCTGCCCCTTTGTAACAAAGCCTCAAAATATTGTAGAAAAGATGTCAAATGAGGGCTATCAAATTGTGATTTTTGGCGATAGCAATCATCCAGAAGTGATGGGCGTGGCAAGTTATGGCGAAGATGTGATTATCGCAGGGAGTGTGGAAGAGCTAGAAAATGTGAAGTTTAAGAAAAAAGTAGCCCTTGTATCCCAAACAACAAAGCAACCTAAGCTTTTTGGCGAAATAGCGGCATTTTTAGCAACAAAAGTGAATGAATGTCGCGTGTTTAACACTATTTGTAATGCGACTTTTGATAATCAATCTGCGGTTGATGAGCTAAGCAGAGAAGTAGATGTGATGATTATCGTTGGGGGGAAAAACTCCTCAAACACAAAGCAGCTTTTAAAAATCGCACAAAAATATTGTGAGAATAGCTATTTGGTAGAAGATGAAAATGAGCTAGAAAAGGCGTGGTTTGAAAATAAGAAACTATGTGGAGTTAGCGCGGGAGCTTCTACTCCGGATTGGATTATTCAAAATGTTGTGGCAAAAATAGAACAAATTTAAGAATCTTTTATGACACAATGCCATTCTTAAGCTATGGCAAGGTTTGCTTTGGTAGAATAAGCGGATTTTAATTTTAAAAAGGTAAAGGGCGTCAATGTTAGTAAATTTGGATAATGTAGTCTTGGAAGGCGAAGAAGATTTTGCGGCTATGCTTGAGGCAAGTGAGCGTAGGGTTGTAAGTGGAGCAATGCAGACAGGCGAGATTGTAGCGATAAATGATGAATATGCTATGGTGGCTGTGCCGAATGAAAAGATAGAGGCTTCACTGCGACTAAGCGAGATTCAAGATGAGAATGGGAAACTGCTTTTTAACAAGGGCGATAAGATTGAGGTATTTGTAACTTCTGGGCGAGGCAGACCAAGTGCGTCTTATAAAAAGGCGTTGAAAATGCACAAGATTGTAGAGAAAATCGCGGAATTAGCAGATGATTATAAGGATAAAGTCATTGAAGCAAAAGTCATCAAGAAAAATAAGGGTGGCTTTATTTTGGAATATGATGGCGTAGATGTGTTTATGCCACGCCGAGATTCTGCTGTGCGTGAAGATGATAAGGCTATTGGTAAAACTTACAAAGTAGCGATTGTGAATCTTGATAGAGAGAATAATTCTATTGTAGTCTCACGCAAGAGATTTTTTGAGCTTGATGATGTGAATCGTCAAAATATGAGTAGCAAGCTCCTTGAAAATGATGGTGTGCAAAATGGTGTAGTGGCTAAGATTGCTCCTTTTGGTATTTTTGTTGATATTGGTGGGATTGAGGGATTGGTGCATTACACAGAGCTTAGCCATAAGGGACCCGTGAATCCGGTAAAGAACTTCAAAGAGGGTGATGCTGTTGTTGTCAAAGTGCTAGGCTATGATGAGAAAAAACGCAGACTTTCACTCTCTATGAAAGCCCTAGGTGATGACCCTTGGAAAGAGATAGAAAAAGAGCTTGAAGTAGGCTATGCGATTAAGGTGAGTGTAAGTAATATTGAAGCGTATGGGGCATTTGTGGATTTAGGAAATGATATTGAAGGATTCTTGCATATCTCTGAAATTTCTTGGGATAAGAATATCAAGCACCCTTCGCAATATTTGAGCGTGGGACAAGAGATTGATGTTGAGATTATTGAGATTGACACAGAGAGTAAAAGACTGCGTGTGTCATTGAAACGGCTGCTTGATAAGCCTTTTGCTAAGTTTGCTAAAACGCATCAAGTGGGCGAGATTATCAAGGGTAAAATCGCTACGCTAACTGATTTTGGGGCTTTTGTAAAGCTTGATGGCGTTGATGGATTATTGCATAATGAAGATGCGTTTTGGGATAAAGAGTTAAAATGTAAGAATGAATTTAAAGTTGGCGATGAGATTGAGGTAAAAATCATTAAGATTGATAAGGAAAATGAGCGTATCTCTCTGTCTAAAAAACTTTTAGATCATTCTCCGGCTAAAGAGTTTGCAAAAACGCATAAGGTTGATGATGTTGTAAATGCAAAAGTCATTGATGTGAAAGATTTTGGCGTGTTTGTGAAGATTGATGAGATGGAAGCCCTTATCCGCAATGATGATATTTATCCGCTTAAAAAAGATGAGATTGTTTCAGGGCAAAAGATAGAGTGTGTTATCACTCACATTGACGAAGAGAATAACAAAGTGAGAGCGTCTATCAAGCGACTTGAGCGACAAAAAGAAAAGGAAACACTCAAAGCTTTTAATGCTGAAGAGAAAATTACACTTGGCGATAAGCTTAAAAATCGCCTTTAGGAGATAAATAGGCAATGAAAAAGCTAGCATTTATTGCAGGGCTTTTAGCGGTTTTGAGTGGGGCGATTTATGGTGTGTTGTATTTTGATAAAATCTCTGTCGCCCCAAACCCCCAAGCTCAACCTATTGAGTTTCCAAAGACTAACACAAATGAACTAAAGCAAGATGAAAGTTGGCTTGGCTCATTAACTGATAGTGATGAATTACCTTATGCGTATCCAGCTACGGAGCTAAGTGTCCGCTTTGATTTTGCAGATGCAGATTCTAAACGCGGTATGCCTTCTTCAATTAGCATTAATGATTTAGATGAGTATAAGTTTGCTTGTGTGAAGCAGGTGTTACGACAAAACAATATAGAATCTGCCTATTATAAGTCAGGAGATAACCTTAAGCTTATGGTATTTTTGACAGATGAGGCTATGTATGAAAAGCTTTTGACGGATTTAAAATATTATCGTCTTAGTTTCAGTGTGCAGTAATCAAAACAAAAGGAGTGTGTTATGAAGTATAAAATCATTGTGTGCGATCATATTCATCAAAGTGGGCTTGATTTGCTTTTGGCTCAAAATGATGTTGAAATGGAGAATCTCGCTTCTATTCCAAAAGATGAGTTACTTGGTAGAATAGCAAGTGCTGATGTTGTGATTACGCGAAGCTCAACAGATGTTGATGAGAAGTTTTTAGAATCTTCTGGGCAGATACGGGCAGTCGTGCGTGCTGGAGTGGGTGTGGATAATGTGGATATTGATGGCTGCTCACGCAAGGGCATTGTTGTGATGAATGTGCCTACGGCAAATACCATTGCAGCAGTAGAACTTACAATGGCACATTTGATTAATGCAGTGCGTAACTTCCCCGGAGCAAACACGCAGCTTAAAAATGAAAGAAAATGGAAGCGTGAAGATTGGTATGGTATTGAGCTAAAGGGTAAAAAGCTAGGAATCATCGGCTTTGGGAATATCGGTAGTCGCGTAGGCATTAGGGCAAAGGCTTTTGAAATGGAGGTGTTGGCGTATGATCCTTATATTTTGCCATCAAAAGCTACGGATTTAGGTGTCAATTACACGACAAATTTTGAAGAGATTCTCTCCTGTGATATTATCACAATCCACACACCCAAAAATGCTGAAACAAAAAATATGATTACCTCTAAGCAAATTGAAAAAATGAAAGATGGCGTGATTTTAATAAATTGCGCTAGGGGTGGGCTGTATAATGAGAAGGATTTGTATGCGGGATTAGAATCTGGCAAGATTAAATGGGCTGGGATTGATGTATTTGATAAAGAACCGGCTATTGATAATGCTTTGCTTAATCTGCCAAATGTGTATGTAACGCCACATATCGGGGCTAATACTTTAGAATCCCAAGAGCAAATCGCCATTCAAGCCGCACAAGCTGCCATTGAAGCGGCAAGAGGCTCAAGCTATCCAAATGCACTCAATCTCCCGGTTAAAGAAAATGAGCTGCCAAAAATGGTAAAGCCCTACCTTGAGCTTATGCAAAAGCTTGGATTCTTAGCCGTGCAGGCAAATAAGGGCGTGATTACTTCCATTGCCATAGAGGCACAAGGCGAGATAAGTGAATATGCAGATTCACTGCAAACCTTTGGGCTTGTGGGGGCTTTAAATGCAAGTTTGGGCGATAAGATAAACTATGTCAATGCTCCATTTGTGGCTAAAGAGCGGGGTATTGAGCTAAAGACAATTTGTAAAAAGCAAAGTGAGACTTATAAAAATCACATTTCTATCACGCTTAGCACACAAAATGAGAGTATTAGCTTAAGCGGGGCGGTATTTGAAGATAGGCATTTGCGTATTACTTCTATTAACCAATTTCAGTTTGACATTGAGCCAAAGGGCAAGATGATATTTTTCAAAAATACCGATGTGCCGGGCGTTGTGGGGCTTGTTGGAAGTATTTTGGGGAATTATAAGGTCAATATTGCCGATTTTCGCCTTGCTAGGCAAAATAAAGAGGCAATGGCGGTTATTCTTGTGGATTCAGATGTGCCAAATGAGGCAATTAATGAGCTTGAAGCAATTCCTGCGTGTCTTGGTGTAAAGATTGTAAATGTATAGAATCTAAGGATAATCTTTGAAAAATGATTATATTCACATCACAGGGGCAAGGGAGAATAATCTTAAAAACATCAATTTGAGTATCCCTAAAAATCAGCTTGTTGTTTTTACCGGACTTTCAGGCTCTGGCAAATCAACTCTAGCATTTGACACACTCTATGCTGAAGGGCAAAGGCGATATATAGAATCGCTTTCAAGCTATGCACGGCAGTTTTTGGATAAGGTGGGGAAGCCAAATGTTGATAAGATTGAAGGGCTAACCCCTGCTATTGCCATTGATCAAAAAACCAC
Organism: Helicobacter magdeburgensis; assembly: GCF_000765825.2. GTDB lineage: Bacteria > Campylobacterota > Campylobacteria > Campylobacterales > Helicobacteraceae > Helicobacter_C > Helicobacter_C magdeburgensis. Next base: position 121,735 of record NZ_JRPE02000002.1, on the reverse strand, counting down.
AAGCAAAAATCCACGCTCCACGGTTGGCACGATTACAGAGATTTATGACTATTTGCGTTTGCTGTATGCGAGGGTTGGGATTCAGCATTGTCATTTATGTGGTGAATCTATTTCGCAAATGAGTCAAACGGATATTATTGAGCAGATTCTCTCTTTGCCTAAAGATTCAAAACTCATACTTTTAGCCCCCATTGTGAAAGAGAAAAAGGGTAGTTTTGCTGACAAAATAGAATCTTTGCGTCAAAAGGGCTATGTGCGTGCAATGGTAGATGGTGTGATGGTGCGACTTGATGAGGAATTTGAACTTGCTAAGCATAAAAAGCATACGATTAAGGTTGTGATAGATAGAGTGGTCAATACAGATGAGAATAGAGCGCGTATCGCACAAGGTGTGGAAAAGGCGTTAAAAGAATCTTATGGCGAGATAGAAGTAGAGCTTGTGAGTGAGAAAAAAATCTTGCATTATTCAGAGCATTTTGCGTGTTTTAAATGTAAAGTGAGTTTTGAAGAGCTAGAGCCACTTGGTTTTTCCTTTAACTCACCAAAGGGTGCGTGTGAAGACTGCTCTGGGCTTGGAGCAAAATATGCTATTGATATTAAAAAGATTTTAGATAAATCTCAGCCGCTGAATAAGGGTGGGATAAAAATCATTTTTGGCTTTAATCGCAACTATTATGCCGAGCTTTTTTATGCTCTGTGTAAGAGTGCTAAGATTAATCCAGATTCAAGTTTTGAAGAGCTAAGTAGCACACAACAAAGCATACTCCTTTATGGGCGAGAAGAGGAAGTGGAAATCACTTGGCGTTCAAGTAAATTAAAGCGTCCGTGGAAGGGGATTTTGCAAATTGCGTATGATATGTTTAAAGATGATAAAGAGTTAGGCGATTACACAACAGAAAAGGTATGTCAAAAATGTAATGGACATCGCTTGAAGCCTGAATCTTTAAGCGTGAAAGTTGCAGGGCTTGGTATAGGGGATATTATCAGTCTGCCTATTGAAAAGGTGTATGAGTTTTTTAATGATAGCTCACATTTTGCCTATCTAGATTCTCAAAAAAGCTTCATCGCAGAGCCTATTTTAAAAGAAATAAGAGAAAGGCTGTTTTTTCTCTATGATGTGGGGCTAGGCTATTTGAGTTTGGGGCGTGATGCAAGAAGTATTAGCGGTGGAGAATCTCAACGCATTCGCATCGCTAGTCAAATCGGCAGTGGGCTTACAGGCGTGATGTATGTGCTTGATGAGCCTAGCATTGGACTGCACGAGCGAGACACCTTGCGGCTTATTAAAACCTTGCGGAGTTTGCAGGAAAAGGGCAATAGTGTTATTGTGGTAGAACACGACAAAGAGACGATTTTAAATGCAGATTATATTGTAGATATTGGACCAGAAGCGGGACTGCGTGGAGGGGAGGTTGTCTTTAGCGGTGATGTTAAGGCGTTATTAGAATCTCACACGCTGACAGCGGAGTATGTTAAAGGAGAGCGGATTATTGAGTATCCGCATAAACGCACAATTAAACATTGGCTTAGTATCAAAAATGTCAGCATTAATAATATTCACTCGCTTAGCACCAAGATTCCATTATCGCAGTTTGTATGCGTAACGGGGGTGAGTGGGAGTGGTAAAAGCTCTCTTATTTTACAAACGCTTCTGCCTGTGGCTCAAGAGCTTTTAAACAATGCTAAAAAGGTGCAAAAATGCGATGGCGTTGAGATTGTGGGCTTAGAGCATTTGGACAAAGTCATTTATTTAGATCAAAGCCCTATTGGACGCACTCCACGAAGCAATCCAGCCACTTATACGCATCTTATGGACGATATACGCTCTTTGTTTGCTGAGGTTAAAGAATCTAAGATTCGCGGCTATGGAGCAGGGCGATTTAGCTTTAATGTCAAAGGTGGGCGATGTGAGAAATGCCAAGGGGAAGGGGAGATTAAGATTGAAATGCACTTTTTGCCAGACATTATGGTGAAATGTGATATGTGCCAAGGGGCGAAATACAATCCCCAAACGCTTGAGATTACCTATAAGGGCAAGAATATTGCTGATGTGCTAAGTATGAGCGTTGAATCTGCGTTGGATTTTTTTGCTAAAGTGCCAAAGATTGCTTCGCGTTTGCAAACCCTGCAAGATGTGGGGCTAGGCTATATTACATTGGGGCAAAATGCCATCACTTTAAGTGGCGGGGAAGCTCAAAGGATAAAACTTGCAAAAGAGCTTAGCCGTAAGGACACAGGCAAGACGCTCTATGTGCTTGATGAACCAACCACGGGACTACATTTTGCCGATGTGGATAGGCTCACAAAGGTGCTGCATCATTTGGTGGATTTGGGCAATTCTGTTATTGTTATTGAACATAATTTGGATATGATTAAGAATGCGGATTATATCCTTGATATTGGTCCAGAAGGTGGAGCGAGTGGTGGAAAAGTCGTGGATAGTGGCTCTGTGGAGCAGATTGTCAAAAATCATTCAAAAAGCGGAAGTTATACGGGTAAATATCTAGCCTTGGAATTAGAACGCGATAAAAAACATAAAAACGCAAAAAAACAAAAGGAGTAAAAATGAAATTTGATGTAATATTTGGCGGTGTGAGCTTTGAACACGAGATTAGCATTGTAAGTGCGGTGGCGATAAAAAAGGTGCTGGGCGATAAAATTTCAAATTTTATTTTTTTAGATTCTTCGCATAGATTCTATCTTATCCCTGCAACGCTAATGAAGTCTAAAACTTTTAGTTCAGGGGAGTATAAAAAATGCACAGAGATTTTTTTGCAAAGGGGTTCATTTGTGAAAAAATCTCTTTTTGGTTTCAAGGCGATTATCCCAAATACGCTTATTAGCCTGATACACGGAGCAGATGGGGAAGATGGCAGTATAAGTGCGTTGCTTGATTTTTATCATATTCCTTTTATTGGTCCGCGTATAGAATCTAGTGTGATGAGTTTCAACAAGGCTTTGACAAAGATTTACACACAATCAAGGGGTGTGAAAGTGTTAGATTATGAGATTCTCACTCGCAATAGCCCTAATCCCACTTTGCCCTATCCTTTGATTTTAAAGCCATCTCGCCTTGGAAGCTCCATAGGTGTGAGCGTGGTAAATAAAGAAGATGAGCTAGAATATGCTAAAGACTTAGCATTTGAGTATGATGATAGCATTGTGGTGGAGTGCTTTAAAAGTGGTGTGAAAGAATACAACTTAGCTGGGTGCAAGATAGGTGATGAGTTTAGATTCTCTATTGTAGAAGAGCCAAGTAAAAAAGAAATGCTAGATTTTGAAAATAAATATTTGGACTTTTCTCGCACGGCACAGGTTTTGAAAGCTGATATTAGCCAAGAGCTTGAAAAGCAGATTCAGCAAAATTTTGCCAAACTTTATGAAAATGCTTTTGAGGGAGCGTTGATCCGTTGCGATTTTTTTGTGATTGATAATGAAGTGTATTTGAATGAGATTAATCCTATTCCTGGGTCTATGGCGAATTATTTATTTGAAGATTTTGCATTGGTGCTTGAATCTTTAGCTCATAATTTGCCAAAAAAACATTCTATCAAGGTAAGCTATAAATATATTGAACGCATTCATCACGCAAAAGGAAAGTAATCTATGGCACAAAGGCGGATAGAGTATCAAGGGAATATCTTTGATATAAGTTATGAGATTCTAAAGCCGGATTTGGAATCTCAATCTTTAGAATCTCAAGATTCACCGCCTATTATGCTATTTTTACACGGCTGGGGGAGCAACAAGGATTTGATGAAAATCGCCTTTGGCAAGTGTTTTAGGGAGTTTTGTCATATTTATGTAGATATGCCCGGCTTTGGCAATAGCCCTAATGAGAAGCCTTTACATACGCAGGATTATGCCAATATAATACGGAAGTTTATGTGGGAAGTGGCTAAAATAGAAGCGAGTGAATGCGTGATTGTAGGGCATAGCTTTGGGGGTAAGGTAGCGACTTTGTGTCAGCCAAAAGAGATGATTTTACTCTCATCTGCTGGAATCATCGTGCCAAAGCCTTTGAAAGTGCGTTTTAAAATCGCTTTAACTAAGATAATGGGAAAACTAGGGCTTAGGAGTATAGGCAAGGTATTCCGCTCAAGCGATGTAAGTGCGATGAATGAAGGAATGTATCAAACTTTTAAAAATGTCGTTGATGAGGATTTTTCAGGGGAGTTTAGCTCATATGGTGGAGTAGCGAGTATTTTTTGGGGAGAATCTGATAAGGCTACACCGCTTTTTTGTGGAGAGAAAATCGCAGGTTTAATAAAGCAAGGTAGATTTTTTCCAATGCAAGGTGATCACTACTTTTTTTTAAAGCAAGGCTTGGAAGTAGAGCGATTATATAGGAGCAAGTGTGAAACAAAGTAGGCAGTTTTTAGTTTTTGGCAAGGTGCAGGGCGTGGGATTCCGCCGTTTTGTGAAGGCAAAGGTTGATGTAATTAATGAAGAAGAGATGAAAATAAGTGGCTATGTGTGTAACCTTAGCGATGGCAGTGTGCGTGTTGTCGCACAAGGAAGCAAGGAAGATTTACAAAAACTCTATGAGATTTTGAGTGTTGGCACGATTAAAAGTGAAGTGTCGCATATAGAAGTAAGTGATGTTGCTAAAGCAGAATTTGATAGTTTTGAGATTCTAAGATAAGGAGAAAATAATGGATATGCAAATCATTGATACAATAGCACAATGGGCATTTGCACTATGCCTAGCATATTATGGAATGACGAATTTGCAGTGGTATAATTATAGTTTTAAAAGAGTGCTGTTTATGCACCATAAACGCTCTTGGCATTTGTATTATTTTATTCTTCCCTTAGTTGTTTATGTTGGCGGATTTTTTGTGCCTAGCCCTTGGGGTGATTATATCCTTGTGAGTTTGAGCTTGGTGTATTTTATCGCTCTTGTAATTTGGGCTATAAAGCTTGATAAAAGACTTAATTTCACCCCTCGTGTTGTGAAATTTTTTGTGATCTTTTTTATCTTTATGGCTTTAAATGAATCTTTGTGCTATATGCTTGATATTGAGAGTGGATTGCTTGATTTAATGCCACTTATTTTTGCGAGTGTGATTTCAAAAATATATGAAAATGTCTTGCTTAATCGCTATATCGTCCTTGCTAAAGAGAAGCTTGATATTATGTCGCGTCTTATTATCATCGGCGTAACAGGGAGCTACGGCAAAACGAGTATGAAAAACTTTCTCACGCAGATTCTAAAAGAAAAGTATCGTGTGTATGCCACGCCTAGAAGTGTTAATACGCATACGGGCATTGTGGCTGATATTAATAATAACCTTGATTACACCACAGAGATTTACATCGCAGAAGCTGGGGCGCGTTTAAAAGGTGATATTGCTTTGATTAGTGAGTTTATTAATCCGCATTATGCTGTGATTGGTGAAGTAGGCGAACAGCATTTAGAGTATTTTAAAAGTTTAGAAAATATTGTTGAGACGAAATTTGAGCTATTGCAAAGCAAAAGGCTCAAAAAAGCTTTTGTATTTAAAGATAATCTAAAACCGCAGAATCTTGATAATGCCCTTGCTAAAAAAATCACATATTTTCCTGAAAATGTGCGAAATGTAGAGGCAAACCTTGAAGGCACAAGCTTTGAGCTATTCATTAAAAATGAATGGCATCGCTTTGACACAATGGTGCTGGGGCAGTTTAATGTTGTGAATCTAAGTGCGGCGATTTATATGGGGGTTGAGCTTGGGCTTAGGGTGGAGGAGATTCAAAAAGCGGTAAAAAGGATTGAGCCAATCCCGCATAGGTTAAATAAGATTCAAACAAATCAAAAGCTTATTATTGATGATGGGTTTAATGGGAATCTTAAGGGTATGAAGGAAGCTATAAGGCTTTCTTCACTCTATGAAGGACGCAAGATCATCGTAACACCCGGCATTGTGGAATCCACAAAGGAGGCAAATATTGAACTTGCAAAAGCTATTGATGAAGTCTTTGATATTGCGATTATCACGGGAGAGTTGAATGCTAGGACACTTGCTGATAATATTCATAACACGCAAAAAATTATTATTAAAGATAAGTCTATGCTTGAAGATATGCTCAAATCCTGCTCTCAACCGCACGATTTGGTGCTGTTTAGTAATGACGCACCAAGCTATATTTGAGATTCTGTAAGATTTTGCAAGATTCTGTATATAAGGGGTAAAGAATGGATAGAATCTACGCACCTTGGAGGAGTGAATATTTTGGCTCTTGCATTGAGGGGTGCGTGTTTTGCCATATTGCCAATAATCCGCAAGATGATGAGAAAAATCGTGTAATCTATCGTGATGATTTTGTCTTTGGTGTTATGAATCTTTACCCCTACACACCCGGGCATTTTATGCTTTTGCCTTTGTCCCATTGCGATTCCCCAGAGAAATTACCCCTTGAAGTGTGGCTTCATCTACACACACTTTCACATAAGGCGATGTCTGTGCTGTATGAGTATGGCGCACAAGGGGTAAATATGGGGATAAATATCAAAAAAGCAGGTGGAGCTGGAATCCCAGAGCATTTACATATACACTTTGTGCCACGATATGTAGGCGATACAAATTTTATTACAAGTATAGCTGACACTCGCACTTATGGAATGGATTTTGATTCTATCTATCAAAAGATTAAAGTTTTAAGTAAAAAGCATTTGAATCCTGCGGGATAAGCTTGAGATAAATAGAGAGAAAATAAAAGGAGCAAAAATGAGAATCTACTTAGTAATATTAGCCATTATTGTAAGTCTAAGCTATGGGGCAAATGACAGATACAACTATTTGCTTTTTAGCAATGACTACACAGAAGTGCGTAAGGGCATAAATCTTGGGGCTGATGTTGAAGCTAGACTGCGTGGAAGCACACCGCTTTATGATGCGGCAAGGAAAGGGAATCTAGAGATTTTATATCTTTTGATTGAACGCGGAGCTGATGTCAATGCAGTCTCTCACGGCGAGACACCATTGCTTAAGGTTGTGGCTTTGAATAATCTCAAATTTGCTAAAGCATTGATTAGTAAGGGGGCTAAAGTCAAAGTTGCCGATGAGCATTTGGGGAATACGCCCCTGCATTATGCAGTGATGAAAAAGAATCCTGAAATGATAAGCCTTTTGCTTTCTAATGGTGCGGATATGTATGCGGAAAATCACAAGGGCGATACACCTGCGCGTTATATTTTAGCTACTCGCTCTCTGCCTGCTGTGAGTATTAAAAACTCTGATATTACGCTTAATGCTTCTTCATTTAATCTTGGGCAAGGAAGTGTGAATATCAGCATTAACAATACAAGCGATAAGTTTGCTACTATTAATTACATTGCATTGTATATCAATGGAGATTTAATCAGCGAAGCGGAAGTGAGTAAAAAGATTCCACCGCGTTCAAATGCGTCTGTGGGGAGCTTGAAGATTCCAACAGATACTTATGAGAATATCCGCATTAAAAAATCAGGTGTTACGGATATAAAATATGGCTTTGCGGTGGAATATGACCTTGATGGAAAGGGTGATAGTCTATATAAAAAGACAAATACAGAATTGCGGCTGTGGTAGATCTAGCTCTAGAATCTTATTGTAGAATCTCGTGAATCTAAAGCAATAATGTAGCAACAATCTCCCCGCACTCAAAGCACAAAAGCCACGCAAAAATAGCAAATAAAACGCCACAGATTCTATCAATCACATAAAAAGTCTTTGCATTAATGTAACTTCTTGCTATGTTTGCACTCAAAATCACAAAAACAAAAGCGGCAAAAAGCGAACACCACAACGCCACAAGTCCAAGTTTGATATTTTCATCAACAAAAGGTGTAACCAAAAAGATAAAAAACAAAATAGCCTTAGGATTAGAGACATTAAGGATTAAGCCCTGCAAAAAGCCATCTTTTTTGACATTGTGCGTAGAATCTAGCGTGTAGGGCGTGGCATTGAGCATAGCAAAAGCAAGATAGAGCAAATAGCCTCCACCCACAAAGCTAAGGATAAGCTGAATAATGGGCGTATTAAGCCAATGGCTTAGCCCCACATAAATAATCCCTAGATACAAAAACCACCCACTTGCTATGCCAAAAAGCACTTTAAATCCTTGCAAGATTCCATAACGCAAGGTTGTTTTGAGTGTGAGTAAAATATCAGGTCCGGGCGTGATTGCACCAAAAAAGCCCATAAGGCAAAGAAGAACGATTTTTTCTATACTATCCATAACAAACCTTTGGGAAAAGATAAATGGGTTATTATAGTCCTTTTTGCTTAGAAGTAAGCCTATTTTTAGTCAATTTGGGCTAGAATCCTGCCTTTAAAAATCACTTTGTAAAAAATCGTTTTGGAGAGAGAATGGATAGCCTACTAGAAGATAAAAGTGTGGAAGTAAAGATTGATGATTCTATTAAGGAGAGTTATCTTGATTATTCAATGAGTGTTATTGTGGGGCGGGCATTGCCAGATGCTAAAGATGGGTTAAAGCCGGTGCATAGGAGAATCTTATATGCGATGAATGAGTTAAGCCTATCCCCCCGCCGCCCTTATAAGAAAAGTGCGAGAATTGTAGGTGATGTGATTGGTAAATATCACCCGCACGGCGATACAGCCGTATATGATGCACTTGTGCGTATGGCACAGGACTTTTCTATGCGACTTGAGCTTGTAGATGGGCAGGGGAACTTTGGCTCTATTGATGGCGATGGTGCAGCGGCTATGCGTTATACTGAAGCGCGTATGACAAGTGCGAGTGAAGAAATGCTACGCGATATTGATAAGGACACAGTGGAGTTTGTGCCAAACTATGATAATACGCTAAGTGAGCCAGATGTCCTGCCTAGTAGAATCCCAAATTTGCTTGTGAATGGCTCAAGTGGTATTGCTGTGGGTATGGCGACTTCTATCCCACCACACCGCATTGATGAGATTATTGACGCACTCATTTTTGTGATTGATAACAACACGCAAAATGTTGATGATGTGCTTGAACTTGTGCAAGGACCGGATTTTCCAACAGGTGGGATTATCTATGGCAAGGCGGGAATCTTAGAGGCTTACCGCACAGGGCGAGGGAGAATCCGTGTGCGCGCAAAGGTGCATATTGAAAAAACAAAGACAAAAGATGTGATTGTGATTGATGAAGTGCCTTATCAAGTCAATAAAGCCAAGCTTGTGGAGCAAATATCCGAACTTGCTAAAGAAAAGATTATAGAAGGCATTGCAGAAGTGCGAGATGAGAGCGATAGAGAAGGGATACGCGTAGTCATTGAGCTAAAACGCGATGCGATGAGTGAGATTGTGCTTAATCATCTTTTTAAATCCACCACAATGGAAAGCACCTTTGGAATCATACTTCTTGCGATTAATAATAAAGAGCCAAAGATTTTTAATCTCCTTGAGCTATTGCAGATTTTTATTGCTCATCGCAAGACCATTATTATCCGCCGAAGCATTTTTGAGCTTGAAAAGGCTAAGGCTAGAGCGCATATTTTGGAGGGCTTAATCATAGCCCTTGATAATATTGATGAGATTATCCGCATTATTCGTGCGTCAAAAGATACAGAAGAAGCAAAAAATGCGTTAGTAGAGAAGTTTAGCTTAAGTGAGCTACAAGCTAAAGCCATACTTGAAATGCGTTTGCAACGCCTTACAGGGTTAGAGCGAGATAAGATTAATGCTGAATATGCCGAGCTACAAGAACAAATCGCATATTTAGAATCTATCCTTAAAAGTGAAGAAAAGCTAAAAAGTATCGTAAAAGATGAGCTTTTAGAGATAAAAGAAAAGTTTAGCTCCAAACGCAAAACACAGATTGAAGAGGACTATGACAGCATTGATGTAGAGGATTTAATCCCAAATGAAAAAGTTGTGGTAACAATGAGCCATCGCGGCTATGTCAAACGAGTGCTACTTAAAACTTATGAAAAGCAAAATCGTGGTGGTAAAGGTAAGATTAGCGGGAATACGCACGAAGATGACTTTATTGAATCTTTCTTTGTGGCAAATACGCACGATACGATTATGTTTGTTACCAACAAGGGACAGCTCTATTGGCTCAAAGTCTATAAGATTCCAGAAGCGGGGCGCACAGCCATTGGCAAGGCAGTTGTGAATCTTATTAATCTCTCCCCTGATGAAAAGATTATGGCAACTATCACGACAACGGATTTTAATAATGATAAATCACTTGTATTCTTTACTAAAAATGGTATTGTCAAACGCACAAATCTCAAAGAATACAGCAATATCCGCAGCGTTGGGGTGAGAGCGATTAATCTTGATGGGAATGATGAACTAGTAACTGCACATATTGTGGGTTCAAGTGTCAAAGAGCTATTTATCGCTACACAGCAGGGTATGTGTATCCGCTTTGGCGTTGATGAATTGCGAGAGATTGGACGGGTGAGCCGTGGGGTAACGGGTATTAAGTTTAAGGCAAGTGAAGATTGCGTCATCGCGGCAACGACAATCACAAGCGATACAGATAAGCTTTTAACCGTGAGTGAGCAGGGCATTGGTAAGCAAACATTAGCAGGAGAGTATAGGCTACAATCGCGTGCAGGTAAGGGTGTGATTGTAATGAAGCTTACTCCAAAAACGGGCAAACTTGTGAGTGTGGTCAATATCAATGATGAAAATATGGATTTAATGGTGCTGACAAGCTCGGGTAAAATGATACGCGTAGATACCGAAGCCATACGCGAAGCAGGGCGTAATACGAGTGGCGTGAAAATTGTCAATGTTGGCAATGATAAAGTTGCTTACGCCAATGTCTGCCCCAAAGAGCCAAAAGAAGATAATGAAGAAGAGGGATTAACACAAGAAGATTAGTGCGAGAATGGGAGATTCTATGCGTTATAAACTTGTAGCTTGGCTTATGCTTGGGGCTTATGTTTGTGCCTTTGGGGCAAACAAGCTTGATTTACTTCCGTATGATGAGCGATTTGATGGGCTAGAAGTTGAGTTGCTTATTTCATACAAAGTTGTTAGTCAAGATAATCTAGCCCAGCGTGAGCGTTACCGCGTGTCGCAAGTAATGCAAGAAAAGAGCGGGTATCATATCACAAAGGAGTGTGAGATTGATGCGAGTAGATATCTTATAATGGACGATATGCCCTATTTCATTTCATCTGTTTTAAAGCAGGAAAAAGAGCAGGTGCTTGAGTGTTTGTATGGGTATGAAGTGAATGTGCGTGAAAGCACAAAAGGTAGGAATAACGCCATAAGCTCAAAAGTCAGCCTTGAGATAGCTCCAACAAGGATTAGGGCAAAGCTTGTTGATAAAAGCATAGTGATGTATATTTTAGCCAAGGGGGAGAGATGAAAATTGCCATTATAGAAGATGATATTAATTATAGAAAGTCCTTAGAGACAGCCTTTGAAGACTATCCGCAATATGAAATTGTAAGTTTTAAGAATCCAAAAGATGCCCTAAAAAAGCTTGATGATAGTTTTCATCTCGTGATTACTGATATTAATATGCCCCAAATGGACGGACTAAGCTTTTTGCAAGAGCTAAATGGGCGATATGAAGCCATTGTCATCACAGGTAATGCTTCTGTGCAAAATGCGATTAAGTCTATCCGCTTGGGTGTGAAAGATTTTCTTGTTAAAGGTTTTGAGATAGAAGCACTCATTGAAGCCATAGAGCGAAGTCATAAAGTGCATACAATCACGCAAAACCCCACAAAGCCCCAAGATTCTACAAATGCCCACAAATCCCAGAAGCCTACTAAAGATTTTATCTCCACTTCTCCAAAGCTAGAAGAGGCAAAAAATATCGCGTTGAAAGTGGCTAAGACTGATGCAAGTGTGCTGATTTTAGGGCAAAGTGGTGTAGGTAAAGATGTATTTGCAAACTTTATCCATAAAAATTCCTCCCGTGCCAACGCACCATTTATCGCTATCAATATGGCAGCAATCCCCGAGCATTTATTAGAATCTGAGCTTTTTGGCTATGAAAAAGGAGCTTTTACAGACGCCACAAGCCCAAAGCCGGGCATTTTGGAAGATGCTAATGGTGGAAGTGTATTTTTAGATGAGATTGGCGAAATGCCTTTAAGCCTTCAAGCAAAGCTTTTGCGTGTTTTGCAAGAAAAAAGCGTTACACGACTAGGCAGCTCCAAGCCCATTAAAATTGATGTGCGTTTTATCTCCGCGACAAATGCCAACATTCAAGCTAAGATTGCAAAAAATGAGTTTAGGGAGGATTTATTTTTCCGTTTGCAGACTATTCCCTTGCCTGTCCCACCACTCAAAGAGAGAAAGGAGGAGATTTTACCTCTCAGTGAGTGGAAGCTAGAATCTGTCTGTATGCAGTATGGCTTAGGGCAGAAGCGATTTTCCAACGAGGCAAAGGAAGTATTACTTGGCTATGAGTGGTATGGTAATGTGCGAGAGTTGCTTTCAGTCGTGGAGCGAGCGGGGATTTTAAGTGAAAATGATGAGATAAGCCCAAAGGATTTATGTTTAGAATCTCGTAGTCAGGCACTTAGCGGTAACTCACCGCAAAAACAAGGCATAAGTGAGCTAGAAAAACAGCTCATCGCCCAAACGCTTACAGAATCTCACAATGACTTACAAAAAGCAAGTGATATGCTAGGTATGAATATAGAAGTCTTGCGTCATAAAATCGCCCGTTATGGCTTGTGAGCTTGGTTTGCAGGATTCTAGACTTAGATTCTAATGACCCTTTTTATAGTTGTTGCAGTTGGGCTGTAAGTCATACTTTATAAAATCTCCATTATCCGCTTTTAAGAAAGCTTACTTTTGTTTTATCTACGAGATTTATTCATAAAACTTCTTTTTACAATGTCATTGAGTTTTGTATAAACCCAATCCACATAAGTATGGATTTTAAATCTATGCTTATACCACAAGCTTTTTGCATACTCTCTTGACTTTTTAGTTTTGGGGTTTAGAATCTAAAGACCTTTAAATACTACTTAAGATAATTATCACAGCTTGCATTGCAATACATCACAATGAATACACAAGCTATAAAACATAACTTTTAAACCAAAAAAGATAGTTGTTACAAAAAAGGATATGTTAAAAAATATACAAAGATACAATGGGTAAAAGAATATTTTCATTTTTGTAAAGATAGTGTATCATTCCGCCTTAGAAAACAGCAAACAAACAACTTACAACAAATAAGCTCAGGATAAGGATAATGACACAACACACAGAGATGGCTTTGAACGCACAAGAAGCGGAGATTCTGCACGAGTGCGATGAGCTGACCCTTGATTTTACTTCGCTTAATAAAGATTCTATAAGTTTGATACCACCGCAATGTGTGGTTATAGGCTATGGGGATTTATGTGATGCGTTTTTATCTCTTTGTGTAGAAAAAGAGCATTCTTATGTTTTGGAAGTTTCACAGCTTTTGCCACAGGACTTTGTGAGTTTAAAGGGGCATTTGGGAGCATTTAATCTGCGATTTAAAAATGCTCTTGGCGAGATAGAGAGTCTTCAAACCGCACAGGTTGTGTGTTTTGCCCCACTTGATTTGCCTGAATGTAAGGGTGTACATAAGCCAAATATGTATGAGAGTGCCATTCAAATGCTTCAAGCCCTTTTGGGATTCTGTGGGGAGCAGAGCTATGAGAGAAACATTATTTTTAACCCCACGCATTGTCAATTTCAGCTAAGACGCCCTTTAGCAAGTGGGGAAAGTGTGTGTCATAGCTGTGTGGATATATGCCCAACTATTGGTATAACAAGTGATAAAAATGCTAGAATCTTGGAGCTTTCTGCGATTGATTGTATTGCGTGTGGGCGATGTGTGAGTGTCTGCCCCACAGGGAGTGTGCAGCGGCAAGGTGATGGATTAGAGGCTTTTACTTACAAGGCTAGGTTGTATAAAGACTATATTCCGCTTGTGGTGAGAAGAGAAATCTTTGAGAGCAGTGAATTTATAGAAAATTTTAAGATTCTAAAAGAGCAAAATCCCCTTATCCTACCTTTTGTGTTGCAAGTCCCAGATATGCTAAATAGCGTATATTTTTTAACATTATTGCAAGAGAGTGGCTCTTCTATTATTTTGTATGCTCCCCTTGGTGAACACACAAATACTGATAGAGATTCTATCAACGAGATATATAAAAGAATCTTTTCTTCAACAGCCATTATGGAGCTTAGCGAGATAGATGATATATCTACATTAAAGCCCCTGCCACAAAGTCATTATGTCTATACTCCAAGGGAAAATGAGAGTAGTAAGGACATATTTGCAGAAAGAATGCGATTTTGGATAAAGCAAGAGAGCTATGGCAAGGTTAAGATTCAAGGCTTTGGGATTTTAGGCATTAACGCGGAGCAATGCACCTTGTGCCTTAGCTGTGTGGAGGCGTGTAATACAAAGGCATTAGTGAATAATCAAAGTCGTTTTGAGCTTTTGTATAAACCTGCCCTTTGCACGGATTGTGGCTATTGTGTAGCAAGCTGTGCGGAGCAGGTGCTAAGTTTAGAAGAATCTAGCCTAGCATTAGAAGAGAAAAGCTTTGCTTATACGCCTATTGCGAGTGATGAGCCTTTTAGATGTGTGGAGTGTAATAAGGTATTTGCCACACAAAAAAGTATCAATAAGATTAAGCAAATTCTAATGCCAAGCTTTGGCAATGATAGCTTGAAGCTCAAAACTTTAGAATGTTGTACTGATTGTAAAGTGAAAGTGATGTTTGAGGGATAGATATGCCACAGAGTAATGTAGAATCTTTAGCAAAAGCAAGAGCTTTGTATTATGACTTTTTTGCAGGATTATTTTTGTATGAGCTATTAAGTGAGCGTGGCAGTGTGCTTTTAGAGCAGATTAGAATCTTAAAGGAAAATAGCTTAAATGAAAGCGATAAAGTGCATTTTGAGCTTTTGGAAAGTGAGATTATGCATAAAGGCATAAAAGGGATACTTGATGAATATACACGCACTTTTATTTTGCCTTTTGATACTCCTTTGCCTAATACGCCAATGCCTCAAAGAAAAAGGCGAGATTCTAATGAAATGGAATCTAATATGCACTCTCAAAGTGTGGGGCGTGTGATGCTCTATCTCTCACATTATGTTGAAAGCTGTTTAAATGGTAAATCCCTGTTAAAAGCACGAGGATTAACTAAGCAAAGCACCTTTAGACTAAATAGCAAAGAGTGTAAGGAGAGTGAGGAGCATTTAGGATTCTTACTTTTACTTATGCGATATTTATTGCTATCAAATGATGAGAATGATAAAAGCTTAAGCATAGAGGTGGCAAATGAGCTTGTTTTGCCTTTGGGTGAGTATGTAAGCAAAGCATTACAACAAAGGGAAGATTTAAGCTATTATGCGAGTATAGGAGAGTTACTCAAAAGCTTTTTGCAGGTGGAATCTGCTTTGTTGTAGGGGGTAATGCTGTAAGAGTGATGGCGGTAGGCTGATTTGAGCTTTTAGTCTTAAAAGTTCAAATGGGTTTATCCCAAAAGTCAAAAAGCAAAAGGAGGCTCTATGAGTAAAACGCAAGAAGACAATCAATCAAGGCGTAAGTTTTTAAAAACTGCTGGGATTGGTGGGGCTGTGGTTGCGATAGGCTCCCTTAGTTTGAATGGGTGTTCTGGAGAACACAAACAAAAAGAAGTCATCAAGGGTAAAAGCAAAAAGCAAGAGATTCTGTATCGTAGCGATACGCAGTATTGGCAGACATATTTTTCTGTCGCCAAATGACATATAAGGAGTGAAAATGAGCGAAGTGAATGAAAGACGCAATGCGAGACGCTCATTCCTTAAGCTTTCTGCATTGGCTTCTGTGGCTGGTGTGAGTAGTGCTTTTGGGAATGAGGGTGAGCGTGTCATTAGAAAAGCGAGTGAGGCGGAGCTAAAGGAGCGTTATCCTAACGCAAAGCGTGTGAAAACGATATGCACACACTGCTCTGTGGGCTGTGGGATTATCGCTGAAGTGCAAGATGGTGTGTGGGTGCGTCAAGAAGTCGCCCAAGATCACCCCATCTCACTTGGCGGACACTGCTGCAAGGGTGCGGATTTGATTGATAGGGCAAGAAGCGAGACGCGTTTGCGTTATCCACTTGAAAAAGTCAATGGCAAATGGGAACGCACAAACTGGGATAGTGCGATGGATAAAATCGCTTCAAAACTAAGCAAGATTCGTGAAGAAAGCGGACCTGATGCGGTAATGTGGATAGGAAGTGCGAAGCTCTCAAACGAACAAGCTTATTATTTGCGTAAGTTTTCTGCGTTTTTTGGGACAAATAATCTAGATCACTGCAATCGCGTTTGACACTCCCCAACAGTCGCCGGTGTGGCGAATACATTTGGATTTGGTGGAATGTCAAACCATATTGCCGATATGATGTTTTCAAAATATATTTTCATCATCGGTGCAAATCCTGCAGTGAATCACCCTGTATCTATGGTGCATATTTTACGCGCTAAAGAGACTGGAGCGAAAATTGTCGTTGTAGATCCGCATTTTAGTAAGACTGCGGCAAAGGCTGATGAATATCATAGAATCCGCAGTGGGACAGACATCGCCCTTGTGTATGGTATGCTTCATCATATTATTAAAAATGACTTGCACGATAAGAAATTTTTGCAAGAGCGGATTTATGGTTATGAGGAAATCATCAAGGAAGCGATGAAAATGACGCCTGAAGAGGCAAGTAATATTACTGGGATTCCCGCTGATACAATCCGTCATATTGCTGAAGATATGGCAAAGGCAAAGCCTGCAAGTCTCATTTGGAATCAAGGGCTAACACAGCACACGGTTGGCACAAGCAACACGCGGATTATGCCGATTTTACAAATGTTCTTAGGCAATATGGGTAAAAATGGTGGCGGTGTCAATATCTTACGCGGACACGATAATGTGCAGGGAAGTTCAGATATGGCAGCAAACCCTGATGTTTTGCCCGGATATTATGCGTTAAATGAAGCGTCTTGGCGACATTTTGCAAAGCATTGGTATGTTGAATATGAATGGTTGCTCTCACGCTTTAAAGATAAAAAGATGATGGAATCTAGCGGTTATGCACATTCTACTTGGAAGTTTGGTGTGCTAGAACCTGAAAATGCGGCAAATAACGGCGATACGATGTTGCGTGCGTTAGTGGTTATTGGCACAGGTATGACTTCTGTATCTTTGCTTGACTTGCAAAAAAAAGCAATGGATAAGCTAGAGCTTGTAGTGTTTATTGACCCGTATGTCAATGACTTGGCTATTTATAGCGATAGGGATAATGACTTATTCTTACTTCCAGCGGCTAGTCAAATGGAAAGCTCTGGTTCAGTAGCAGCGACAAATAGAAGCTATCAATGGCGTTCTAAGGTTATGGAGCCACTCTTTGAATGCAAAGAAGATCAAGAGATTCTCTTTGAGTTTGCTAAGCGATTTGGATTCTTAGAAGAGTATCAAAGAAGTCTTTATGAGATTGCTAAAAAAGATGGGCGAAGTGAATTTATATGGCCAGAAGATGCGACAACGGAGCTAACGCAAAGTATCCGCAGTATCGGCTTACAAGGTATGAGTCCCAAAAGGCTAAAAGCACACCAAGAAAATTGGCATATGTTTGATAAGGTAACGCTGGAGGGCAAAGGTCCATTTAAGGGCGAATATTATGGATTGCCTTGGCCTTGCTGGAGTGATAAACACCCCGGAACACCGGTATTTTACAATGATAGTATTCCTGTTATGCGTGGTGGTATGGGCTTTAGGGTGAATTGGGGCGATACTTCTCCAGATGGGAAAAGTATGTTTTCAGCTCGCTCATTGCCCGGCTCTAAAATCGCCGGACATCCGCCTGTGAGTGCCGCAAATGCTGAATCTTTGGGCTTAAAATTAAGTGCCGAAGAGAAAAAGGCAGTTGAAGGCAGCACTTATGCTCTTGGCTTTGGTAATAATATTTTAGCCGAAAAAGCACTTGAAGCAGGACTTTGTCCTTATGGTAATGGGCGTGCAAGGGCAGTTGTGTGGAATTGGTATGATAAGATTCCATTGCATCGTGAGCCTATTCACTCTGTGCGTGGGGATTTAGTGGATAAATATCCTAACTTCCCAGATAAGCCAAATCATTTTAGGGCAAATATCAAATACCGCTCACGACAGATTGAAAAAGATTGGGTGAAAGAATTCCCTATTAATATGCTAAGTGGGCGTTTGGTCTCACATATGGGGACAGGGACAGAAACGCGAAGTGCGAAGTATTTAGCTGAAGTGCATAGTGAAATGTTTGTTGAGATTCACCCTGATAAAGCCTTTGAGCTAGGTATCAAAGATGGCGATATGGTGTGGGTGTATGGCACAATGGATACTCGTGCGTTGATTAAGGCAAAACTCTCATATCGCGTTGATGTCAATAGCGTGTGGATACCTCAAAATTTCTCTGGGCTTGATCAAGGTAAGAATCTGCTTGATAAATATCCTGAAGGCACGGCTGCTTATGCTATTGGTGAATCTGCAAATATGATTTCAAGCTATGGATTTGACTATAACACAGCTTGTCCAGAGACAAAATGCGGATTATGCCGCATTGAAAAAGCGTAGGGAGGTAGGCGATGAGTGATACTTTATTGAAAACGGGCTTAAATGATCCCGGACACGCAAGAATCAAGTTTTATTGCGATGATAATCGTTGTATTGATTGCCACGGCTGTGATGTAGCGTGTAAAGAAGCTCACCACTTGCCTGTGGGGATTAATAGAAGACGCGTTGTAACGCTCAATGATGGGATACAAGGTGCGGAAAAATCCATATCTATTGCTTGTATGCATTGTGCTGATGCACCTTGTGCGAAAGTCTGCCCAGTGGATTGCTTTTATATCCGTGCAGATGGAATTGTCTTGCACGATAAGAAAACTTGCATTGGCTGTGGATATTGCTTGTATGCTTGTCCTTTTGGCGCACCACAATTCCCTAAATCTGATGTATTTGGCTCACGCGGCTCAATGGATAAATGCACATTTTGTGCTGGTGGTCCCGAAGAAACAAATAGCGAAGAGGAGTATCGCCTATATGGGCAAAATCGCATTGCTGAAGGCAAAGTCCCTGCGTGTGCGGCGATGTGCTCTACAAAGGCACTTTTAGCAGGTGGAAGCGATGATGTAAGTGCAATTATCCGTGAGCGTGCTTTGAAAAAAGGGCTAGATCCTGCAAGGACACCGCATACTTGGCAAAAAGCCTATGGTGATTAATCCATAAGGAGTGATGAATGAAACATATCTTTATAGCGTTGCTTGGGTGTGTGTTAAGTCTGCTTAATGCGTATGGTGCGGGAGATTCAGTAAGTGTGAGCGAGCCAAAGGGTGCAATTACATTTAAGACAAATACTGATATTTATGGCACGGCACAAATTGAAGCCATTAAAAATTGGGGCTTAGGCACAAACACAGCTGGGGTGATAGAATCTAGCGTTGTTGTAGGCAAGGGTGGGAGTATAGAGCCTCTCACTCACGGCGAAGATATTGGCGGGATTCGTGGCTGGAATGGTTTGGGAGAGCTTTTTACAATTTTGCAAGAGCAGTATTTTGCCCTTATCTTTTTGCTGATTGTGATTTTTGTGCCAATGGCGTTTTATGGGCATTATAAGATTGTTGGGAAGCGACACTATTCACACGATAGCTTTTTGGTTGTTTTTACAAAATACAACATTATCGTGCATTGGTGTGCGGCAGTGCCTTTTGTAATGCTCTGTCTTACAGGGCTTATGATGGTCTTTGGCGATAAGCTTGGTGGCGGTGCGTTGATACGCTTTGCACGAGATGTGCACGGGTTTGCTACTTTATTTTTTGCTGTGTTTGGGACATTGATGTTTTTGATGTGGGCGAAAGATTGTCTGTTTAAATCCTATGATATTAAGTGGATGATGATTCTAGGCGGTTATTTAGATAAGGTTAATCGCGAAGTTCCTGCACATAAATTTAATGCCGGGCAGAAAATGTGGTTTTGGGTGGCTACACTTGGTGGAGGCGTGATGGTTTTCACCGGGGCGGTTATGTTCTTTCAATGCACGGATATTAATACCTTGCGTCTTATGGCGATTTTGCATAATGTGCTTGGTTTTGCTGTCATTGCCCTTTTGATAACGCATATTTATATGGCAGTCTTTGCCATTGAAGGTGCTATGGAATCTATCATCAATGGTAAAATGGGCGAGGAAGAACTCTCTATGCTTCATAGCCTTTATTACAAAGATTTAAAGGCTCAAGGCAAGTTAGATTCTATGCGTTTTAAACATTAAGTGTTTGTGCTGTAAAAGGGCTTGTGTGGAAAAAGTTTTGCATAAAATGCGTATGCTAAGAATCCATAGAGATGGCAGGGCGGAGACATTGCAAGATGATGTTGTTGAAGAGCAACGCATAGCCTTTTATCTTAATGGCACAAAGCTTTTATCGGTGATGAGTTTGCCTTATCACCAAGACGCTCATTTGGTAGGATTCTTACTTAATGAAGGTGTGTTAGAATCTGTTGATGATATTCTCTCGCTTGAGATTGCCAAAGATGGCTTAAGTGTGTATATGCAAGCTAAAATTAAAGAATCTAAACTCGCTCATCTCCATAAAGAAAAAACCTTAACAACAGGTTGCTGTGTGGGGGTGAGTGCGAATTTTGATGGTGAGATTACGCAGAAATTTATCGCTTCAACAATGCGAGTGAGTGCGGATAGAATCTTTGAGTTGATTGATGAGTTTAATACCCCAAGTGAGCTTTTTTCGCAGACAGGCTGTGTGCATAAGGCTATGCTTGTGTGTGAAAAAACGCTTATATGCGAAGATGTGGGGCGACATAATGCCATTGATAAAGTCATTGGTATGGCAAGACTAAGTCATTTGAGTTTGCAAGATTCTATTTTAATAGTGAGCGGGAGGCTCTCAATGGAGATGGTGATAAAAGCGGCGATGAGTGATATTCCTATGGTGATTTCTCGTGCGGCTACAACACATCTTGGCATTAAGTCTGCTCAACTTTTAGGAGTGAGCCTTGTAGGCTTTGCTCGTGGTGATACGCTAAATCTTTACACACATACTTCACGCATTGTATGTTAGAATCCCCTGCGTTTTTACCTATTTTGTAAATAGTTGTATATGCAACTATTTACAAAATTTGGCTAAAATCCCACTCCAAATTTTTATAATCATCACTTAGGAGTTATTGTATGATGAGAAAAAGTATTGTATGCATAGCATTTGTATTCGCTTCGCAGATGTTTGCGGAGATTCAAAACGATAATTTTGAATCTGAAAAAGTATATCGGTTTGAAGAGATTGAATCTACAAAAGATAATCTACAAATTCAAGGGAGTAGTCAAACCCCAACAAATAAGGGCGAGACAGATAAGGCTTCAGGGCGGCTTTTTACTTTGGCTGAATTATTAGAGGGGGCAAAGAAAAATTACAATCTTGAGGCTAAAGAATTGGCAATTTTACAAGCCCAAGCGGTAAATCGTGCGGCTTATGGGGAGTTTTTACCCACACTTGATGGGGCATATCAATACCAAGATACGGACAATCCAAGTATGCGTCTAAAAGCTCATACAAGCAGTGCCAAGGCGAATTGGGAGATTTTCAGCGGATTTAAGACTTATAATAAAGTGCGTGAGAAAGGCTCATTGTATCGTGCAAGTATTGAAGATAAGGAGCATACAAAAGATCAATTATTTTTAAATATCATTGAGCAGTATTATGGGTATTTTACCAACCGCGCACAGCTTTTAAGCCTTGAGCAGAAACGCACACAACTTGAATCTAATATTAAACGCGTGGAGCGTTTGTATAATGCAGGGCTTACGACTATTGATGATGTAGAATCTTTGCGTGCAGAAGTCCTTGCCACAGAACACGAACTTGCTAATATTAAAATGGAGATTGAAAAGAATAAATTTATGCTTTCACTTTTATCAAATACTGAAGTAGAGGCACTAGAGCGTAAGACTATCAAAACGCCACTTTTTAAACTTGATGAGAATAGACACGATTTGAATATGCTTAACTTCCAAGCTCAAAGTGCTAAATATCAAGCAAGACAGATTAATTATTTGCCCATTGTAAGTGTGAGTGATACCTATGTGATTAATAGTGATATTACTAAAAATGGCTCTCTTGCATTCAAGGACTTGCCACTGGGTATGAGTGCAAATGATATGCTTCCTATGATTCAGCGTTCATTCCCACTCAATCAAAATCAAATTATGATAAGTGCGACAATCCACCTTGATGCTCTAACAATTTATCGTCAAAATGAAGCGGCAAGGCTTGGCTATATGAAATCACTTAAAGAGCTTGCCTATAAAAAAGAAGAGCAAAAAAAAGATGAAAGAATGTATCGTAAAAGCCTAGAGATTGCCGTAGCAAAAATTAAGGCAAGTGAGGCGGCATTGCGTTCGGCAAATATTGCTTTTGACAATGTGGCTAAAAAATATGATGCACAGATTCTAAACTTCACAGATTATTTGCAGTCTTTGACAAAAAAGGTAGAGGCAGAGGCGACTTATAATCAGGCGTTAAATAACTATGAAATGCAAAAAGCATATTATATTTATTACAGCGGACAGGATTTGGCTCAACACATTGAATAAATTTGAGTAGTAAGCGACAAATAAAGGAGTAAAGATGAGAAAGATTCTATTGGTGGGATTAATGTTATTATCGCATATGTATGCGGGTGAAGATGTATATGCGATTTTTAATGCTGAAGCGATAAAAGATGCGAATTTGAATCTCGCAACGAGCGGGATTGTATCAAATATTTTAGTTGATGTGGGGAGTGAAGTAAAAAAAGGAGATTTACTTCTCACACTTTTTAATCAAGATATAGAATCTCAAGCGCGTTCAACGGAGCAGCAATATATTTTTGCTAAAAGACAATATGAACGATACCAAAGAAGTGGTGGAGCTGTGGATAGAAACACACTTGATAGGTATAAATCAGAATATAAAAAGCTTGAGGCGGACTATTCTTATCAAATGGCAATGTTGAGTAAAACGCAGCTTAAAGCTCCTTTTGATGGTGTAATCGCTTCTAAAGAGATTGAGCTAGGCGATGGTGTGAGTGCTAATAGCACAAAGCTTTTTAGGCTGATAACCAAAGATGTAAAGCTTGTGCTTGAATTTGATTTTAAATATATCAGTAAGGTTAAGGTGGGTGATAGATTTGACTTCCGCATTGATGGGAGAAAAGAGGATTTGCATACAACTATTAGCAAAATTTATCCAACTGCTAGCACAAGCACACGCAAAGTCAAAGCTGAAGCCATAGTCCAAGGTGTGATTCCCGGGACATTTGGTGATGGCTATATAAGGACAAAATAATGTATAAGTTTGCCATTACTCGTCCCATTACAACTTTAATGTTTGCTTTTGCGATTTTGTTTTTTGGGTTTTTGGGTGTAAAAAAAATGCCAACTTCACTTTTTCCGGATATTGATTTTCCTGTGGCTGTGGTGATTACAAGCTATCCGGGAGCAAGTGCAGAGATTGTAGAGACAAAGGTAACCGATAAGATTGAAGAAGCGGTTATGGGGATTGATGGGATTAAAAAAGTAACTTCAAGCTCTGCAAGAAATGTAAGTATGGTTATCGTGCAGTTTGAGCTAGAAAAGCCCCTTGATAGTGCGGTCAATGATGTGCGAGATAAGGTGGGGTCTTTGCAGCTAGATTCTGGAGTAAAGACACCAAGTATCAATAAATTTGATAGCTCTTCTATGCCGATAGTTTCAATTTTTCTTACAAGTGATAAGGTGGGTTCAGCCGAGCTTATGCGACACGCTAAGGATAATATTAAGCCGTTATTGCAAAAAATCTCTGGCGTTGGTGGCGTGGAGATGAGAGGGCATAGAGAGCGACAGATTAGAATCTTTGTAAGCCCTAGTATGCTAAATAAATATGGGCTAACTTACACAGACATTTCAAATAAAATAGGGTTAGAGAATCTTGAGATAGACGGCGGTAGGCTTATTGGCACATTGCAAGAGTGGGCAATCACCACAGATGCACAAAGCACGGATTTAAGCGATGTGGGGAATATCCGCGTGGCTGAAGGCATTAGATTGGGGGATATTGCAACTATTGAAGATGGGATTGAAGAAGATAAGACTTTTGCGTCTTTAAACAAAACACCCGGTGTGATTTTTGAGGTGCAAAAAATTTCTGGGGCAAATGATATTGCCATTGCTGATGCGGTGATGAAAGTCCTGCCACAGATTGAAGCTATTAGCCCTGATTATGAAGTAATGGCATTTAAAGATACGACACAAAATGTTCGTTCAGCCATTGCTTCTGTTGAATTTGATGTGCTTTTAGGGGTATTTTTGGCGGTATTTGTTGTATTTATGTTCCTAAGAAGCGTGAGTATTACGCTTGTATCGGCTATCAGCATTCCTATTTCTATTTTTGGGACTTTTGCTTTGATGAATTTCTTTGGATTTTCACTCAATATGCTGACACTTCTTGCGGTGGCTCTTGCTATTGGGATTATTATTGATGATGCTATTGTTGTGATTGAGAATATCCATAAAAAGCTAGAATCTGGTATGCGTAAGCGTGAGGCAGCCTATGAGGGTGTGCGTGAGATTGGCTTTGCACTCATTGCCATTTCGGCTATGTTGCTTTCGGTATTTATCCCTGTGGGAAGTATGAGTGGGATTGTGGGGAGATTTTTTCAAAGCTTTGGGATAACCGTAGCAGCGGCTATTGGAATCTCATATATTGTTGTTATTACCATTATCCCTATGGTTTCTTCAATCGTGGTAAATCCCAAGCATTCAAGATTCTATTATTGCACAGAGCCATTTTTTAAAGCACTTGATGGCTATTATGTCAAAACCCTTGCTTTTGTGTTGCGAAATAAGATTAAGGTGATTGTGGGCGTTATTGGCGTGTTTTTCTTATCTATTATGCTACTAGCTAAGATTGGTATGGAGTTTATTATCCCTGATGATAAGAGTGAATTTCAAGTCTTTTTGGAGACAAAGCCCGGCATTAGTATGAGTGCAATGAAAGAAAAAACGGGAATCTTGCAAGATATTGTTATGGCAAATGAGAATGTGGAATTTACTTCATTGCAGATTGGCTATACAAATGAAAAAAATATCTTTAAGGCTCAAATTTATGCGCGTTTAAAGCCTATTAAAGAGCGGAAACTTTCTCAGTTTGAGATTATGGCGGAAGTGGGTGAAAAGCTTAAAAGTAGCGAGCTGGCTAATGAATTTGTCATTTCACTATCAGAAGTCTCCGATATGGGTGGAGGGGATAACTCCCCTTATCAAGTAGCAATCTTAGCCCCAACTGATGAGAGTTTGCATAAATCAAAAGACAATCTTATTGCATTACTCAAAAACGATCCATTGTTGGCAGGAAAGGTAGATAATATCCATATCAATGCTGCGGATAACTTGCCTGAATATCGTTTGCGGGTGCTAAAGCAGAATGCTAGTCGCTATGGTGTGAGTGCAAAAGAGATTGGTAATGTCGTGCGAGGGGCATTCTCTGGGGAAGCGGCGATTGGGTATTATAAAGAGCGTGGGAAAGAGTATGATATTACTATACGCGTGCCTAATACGGATAGAATCTCCATCAATGATATTAAGAAACTGCAAGTGAAAAATGGCAATGGGGAGTTGATGTTTGTAGAAGGGCTTGTGGAGATAGAATCTACAACCGCTCCATCAGTTATTACGCGTCTTGATAGGCAAAGATCGCTAACTGTGTATGCCTACCCTGTAAAAGATTCTGGAATTTCTCTGGGTGATATGATGAAAATTACCGCTCAAAAGCAGGGTGAGTGGCTTGAATCTGGAGCGACTTTTAGACTTCAAGGTGAAGCAGAAAATGCACAGGAGATGATGATAGCTTTTCTTGTAGCGGTTTTAACGGCTATTGTGCTTATTTATCTTATCCTTGCGGCGTTGTATGAGAGCTTTTTGCAGCCTATTGTTATTATGATGACCTTGCCTTTTAGCTTTTCTGGTGCATTTATCGCGCTCTTTGTTGTGGGGCAGCCTTTCAGTATGTTCTCGCTTATGGGGCTTATGATACTTATGGGGCTTGTTGGGAAAAATGCGACTTTGCTCATTGATGTGGCAAATGAGAAAAGAAAAGAGGGGTATAGCACTGATGAAGCACTTATCCTTGCTGGAGAATCTCGGCTACGACCCATTTTGATGACAACGATTGCTATGGTGTTTGGTATGATACCTTTGGCTATTTCTGTTGGCTCGGGTGCTGGTATGAAGTCGCCTATGGGGATTTGTATTATTGGAGGGCTACTTTTCTCTATGTTTTTGAGTTTGCTTATCGTTCCTGCGTTGTATCGATTGCTTGTGCCGCTTGATGATTGGTTGCAGAGATTCTATAAGCCTAAGGCGGAAGATAAGTTTTAACAAAAGGGTGCGATACAATATACAAAAACAAGCTATAATTGCGATATAAGCGTAGATTCTAGGGTAGGGATATGAAGCGAATAGCGTGTTTATATGTATGTATGGTTGTAATGCTTGGAGCACAAGAGATAGATGATGCTCTCGCACAGGAGTGCGTAAAAAGGCATTACCCGCAGGTGGTAAGGATTGCCGATAATGAAGTGGTGCTTGAATCTGGGGCAAGATTTGTATGGAATGATGGCAGGGAGAAGGACTATGATGAGAAGATTCTCTCCCCTGATATGAACGATGCTTTTACCTATCCCTACCCACTCCAAGGCAATGTGCTAGATCGCAATAAAGATACTTCTAGGGTAAGGCATTTGGGATTCTACAAAGAGATTTATGGGCATTCAGCAGATGAGGTGAAGGCTCATCTTGTGAAGTTGCCGTGGTTTCCACATCGTTTTGAAAAAGGTTTTGTTGTTGTTACAACGCTTAATGGCACAAGTGAGGCTTTTGCTCGTGTAATGCAAAGGCTTGAGAATATACCACAGGCGTATTATCAGTTTTTGAGTGATCAAGATGCTTTTTATTGGCGTAATATCGCAGATTCTCCAAATCTTTCCCCACACAGCTTTGGGATTGCTCTAGATATTAATACGCAGTTTTCAAAATATTGGCTGTGGGATAGAAAAGAACGCAACGAGTATCAATATGAAAATCAGATTCCCCTAGAGATTGTTCAGGCATTTGAGGCAGAAGGCTTTGTGTGGGGTGGGCGATGGTGGCACTATGATACGATGCACTTTGAGTATCGCCCAGAAATTATTTGCTATGCGAGAAATTTTAAGTCAGTGCGGTAGAAACTGCGGTGCAAAAACCTTTTATGTGCAGGTTTAGGGGATTATTTATTTTATAGTCAAATAATGTTTTGAAGACTTAACTCAAAAAAAACCAATCATTTTTTAAATTACTAAAGTTTCAACTTTATGAGAGAAAAAGGAAGGGTGGGTTGCAACAAATAATCACATTTAACGATATGTTTGAGTGTTGGATAAATTTTTGCCAAAAGATTTCAATGAAGATTTGGGTAAAATCCACAGATTCTAAGCTAGGCTAGAATCTGCTTGTTATTTGGTGGCTATTCAATATTTGTATAAACGGCTTGGACATCATCATCTTCTTCAATTTTATCAAGGAGCTTTTCAATCTCTTGGAGTTGTGTTTCATCAAGTGTGATTGGGGAGGTTGGGATTCTCTGTAGGGTGGCTTTTGAGATTGGAATCTGCAGCGTTTCAAAGCCTTCATTCAATCGTCCAAAGTCCGTATAATCTCCATAAGCGATGTAATACTCTCCCTCTTCATCGCTTAGCTTTTCTAGCTCTTCTAGTCCATAATCAATAAGGGCGAGTTCTAGCTCTTCTATATCGTGGCTATTTTGTGTGCGGAACTCAAAGACGCTTTTGCGTGAAAACATAAAATCAATAGAGCCATTGGTAAGAATACTTGCATTTGGCGTTTTGTTAAAGTAGCTTTTGATATTGGCGATGGTGCGGGTTGGGTTATCTGTGGTGCATTCTATGAATATAAGCACACCATAGGCTGCCTTGCCCTCATAGGTGATTTCACTAAAGATTCCATCTTTGCCACTGGCTCGTTTGATTGCCGCGTCAATGTTGTCTTTTGGCATATTTTGTGCCTTGGCGTTGGCAATGGCGGTGCGAAGCTTGGCATTCATCGCTGGGTCAGATCCGCCCTCTTTGGCAGCAACGGTAATGGCTTTAGCAAGTTTAGGGAAAATTTTACTCATCTTATCCCATCGTTTTTCTTTGGCGGCTCGGCGATATTCAAATGCTCGTCCCATAATATATCCTTTGGATTTAGAATCTAAAAGGTGGCATTATAGCTAAAGCTTGGCGGATTATTCAATATTTAGGGAAATTTAAAGGCTTTTACATTGGGTCAAACTGATAATGCTCTAAAAGCTTAAGGATAGCTTGTTTATCTGGTGTGGGCTTTGCCTGAAAGATTCCAAGGCTATTAGCAGAATCTATACATTCTAAAAAATCAAGCAAGATATGATAATGAGGGCGGTTAAAAAAATCGTGGATAATAATGATACTTTGCGGACAATATAAAATCGCATTCAAAGCACACGCCACGCGAAACCGCCCATCAATAAAGATTGTATCAATCTGTGAGCGAAGTGTAGAATCTAGACTGACAAAGATACTTTGGGAATAGAGTGGAAAGCTGTGTCTTTGGCTCTCATCTTTTGGGAAGCCCCACTTTTGCACTTCGCCGATATTAATGGGATAGAATCTCAAGCGATTGTGGGCAAGGGCGTTTTGGATAAGGCTATTTTGGGATAGCTCATTGATAAAAGTAGGGTTAGATTCCACGCTAAAGATTTGTGCTTGTGTAAGATAGCAGAGTAAAAATGTGCTACCGCCACAGCCAAATTCTATATAGGCTTTGGATTTGAGTGCGTATTGTGTGAAAAGGGTAATTTCTGCGGGTAGGGCATACATTGGCATAAAAGTATCGGGCATAAAAGTTTGAGATGTGGCTGGGGAAGTAGAAACTGCTAGGCATTGATTAGGGCTAGAATCTAGCAAGGTAAGCCTTTAAGATTCTAAAGAAGTTTAGCTATCTCTTTAGTGTGATAGCTAATGATGATGTCCGCTCCTGCGCGTTTAAAGCCTGTGAGTGTTTCAAATAAAACGCGTTCATAGTCAATGAGATTGGCTTTTTGTGCGTGTTTTAGCATAGCGTATTCCCCACTGACATTATATACCGCTAAGGGTAGCAAAGTGCGGTCGCGAATATCACGCACGATGTCTAAATAGGCTAGGGCTGGTTTTACCATTAAAATATCCGCTCCTTCAGCTTCATCTGTTAGACTTTCAAGGATAGCTTCCCTGCGATTAGCACTATCTTGCTGATAAGAGTTTCTATCGCCAAAGCTTGGAGCGGAGTTTGCCACATCGCGGAATGGTCCATAATAGCCACTTGCAAATTTAGTAGAGTAGCTCATAATGGGGATATGAGAGAATCCGCCTTTATCTAAATAGGTGCGTATTGTGCTTACCATTCCGTCCATCATTGCACTTGGGGCTATCATATCCCCACCGCAACTTGCAAGGACTAAGGCTTGTTGCCCTAGAATTTCAAGTGTGGCGTCATTATCTACGCTATTAAGATTCTTATCTAAGATTCCGCAATGTCCGTGGTCTGTGTATTCGCAAAAGCATAAATCAAGCGTGATAATCATCTGTGGAAAATGCTTTTTTATGGCTTTTATGGCTTGCGGGATAATGCTTTTATCACTCAAAGCCTCGCTTCCACAAGAATCTTTGTGGCTTGGCAAACCAAAAAGGAGAATATGGTATATGCCAAGATTCAGCAATTCCTCGCATTCTTTAAGGATATTATCAACGCTTAGTTGAAACACATCGGGCATAGAGGGGATTTCATTTTTGACATTTTGTCCTTCAATCACAAAAAGCGGATAGATAAAATCCTGCTTGTGTAGTCTAGTTTCTCTTACAAGCTCTCGCATAGGGGCTTTTAGGCGTGTGCGTTTTAGTCGTCTAAACATTGTTAATCTCCTTTTTTGGGTTTAATGGGGCAGTAGTTTTCCACCACACAATGATGAATGATGAAAACATTACAACCATCTTCGTATTTGTAGCTAAAGTCAAAGCCCTGATTGTCAAGGGTATTTTTGATGATATACATTCCTAAGCCAAAGCCTTGCGATTGTGGGGACTTTTCATTTTTGAAATAGGGCTTGAAGTAGTCTTCTAGCGGATATTGCAAGGCTTCACCCTTAGAGCTAGTGTAGAGCTTGTCATTTTTGGTATAGACACGCACTTTGCCATCTGTGCTGTATTTTATGGCATTATCAAGGAGATTTTTTAACGCAATAGCAAAAAGGTCAAAATCCGCTTTGATAAGGGCATTTTCACTCTCAAGCGTAATGGGGCTAGAATCGTGGATAAGGAGCATTTCTTCAGTGTGATGAATAAGATCGTATAACAAAAACTCTTGCTTGTTAATATGGTAGCTTTTGGAGTTGATTTTCTCAATCTTTGCAAACTCGTTGATTAGGTCATTAAGACGCATAAAGGCGGAGCAAAGCTGCTGTTTTTGACTGTCATTTTCCACCATTTCAGCCACAATTCGCCCTTTTGTGATGGGCGTTTTTAGCTCGTGCATAATAGAGCGTAAAAGTAAGGAGCGAGATTCATTTAGGCTTTTAATTTTATTTGACGCTTTGTGAAACTCACAATATAGCTCACCAATCTCATCTTTTGTATTTTGCTTATATTGTGGAGTAAAAGCACCATCGGCAAATTGCTTAATCTGCCCTTTTAGAATCTTAAGGGGCATTAGGCTTTTTAGGACGATGAAAAACACAAAAGTTAAAAGGATAATACCAATAAGCGTGATAATGTAAAAATCCTCATAAGATTTGCGGGAGTTGTCTTTATAGAGTGTAGTTTCATTGTGCGTTTCAAGCAGGATATAAATGCCATTTTGAGTGTTGATTGCCTTTGCAAATACGCCTTCAAAGTCTGTGGGTAGCTTATTAATCTCTTGCAAAACGCGTTTAATCTCTTCTTCTTCTACCGGCACAAATTGCATTGTTTGAAGGTATTGCTTGATGATTTGGAGATTGCCACCGTGTTGCATTATCTCATTGATTGTTGTGGTGAATTGCGAGTATCGCAGCTCGGATAGGATATTCTCATTTTCTATATGCTCTTGGATAAAATAATAGGAGATAGCAAAAAAACTCAGTAACGCACAAAGAAATAAAATGATGATTTTAAAAAAGATAGAGTGCCGAAAGGAAAGCATAGAATGCCCTATGCTTCAAGTTTATAGCCAACACCACGCACGGAGATAATGTATTGGGGTTGCTTCGGGTTTTCCTCTATTTTGGAGCGGAGGCGTCCTATGATGACATCAATGCTTTTATTTGAGCTTTCAGGGTTAATAGATTCAGATTCAATAGCGATGGCTTCGCGTGAAAACACGTGCCCTTTTTTGCTGATAAGTAGAGTGAGAATCTCATATTCCGCACGGGTAAGCTCTAGCTTTTTATCTTTAAAAAATACTTGGCGGCTGTATTTGTCAATCTTAAATACACTATCTTTTTCCTTATCTTGCTCTTTGATACTCTTTTTGTTGTAGCGTCTAAGGAGCGATTGGATTCTAGCCACTAGCTCCTTTGGGTCATAGGGCTTTGAGATGTAGTCATCTGCACCGCTTTTAAGGGCTTCAACCTTATCATCAACATCGCTTCGTGCGGAGGATACGATAATAGGAATGCTATTTTGCTTTGCTACTCGCTTGCACACTTCTAAGCCATCAAGATTAGGCAAAGTCAAATCAAGGAGCAAAACATCAAAATGTTTTGCATTAACCGCACTCATTCCGGTGTATGGCTCATCATAATTAGTAACATTCATATCATATTGTTTCAAAAAGCCTGTGATAATTTCTGCTAATTCTACATCATCTTCAATCATTAAAACTTCTAGCATTGTGTAACCTTTAATTGTGGTAAAAAAGTTAGGGATTGTATAACAAAACACTTTTTAGATAGCTTAAGTATTGTTTTGGGATTGTCAAAAGAGAGAAAGAAACCGCTCAAGTGGGGGCTTGAGCAGCTCAATAAAGGTTTAGTTGTCATCGGTGTGAGCATCTAGGGAAACAAGGAGGAAGTTGGAGGGGGATAACCTCCTTTGAGATGATGCTCACAATGGTTAATCCATCACCTCGCCCTATCTCATTCAGGCTAAAGGCTGGGAGAATTTTAAAGGGCATTGTTAAACAATAATTTAATGATGATTAACAATCTTGTAAAAACAATATACAAATTAAAATATAATTATTTTTTTAGGAGTTCTAAACGCTCTTGGATTACATTAAGCTGATGTTCAAGGAAGTGGGTTGTGATACGCAGAGCAGATTCTATATTTTGATTATGCTCTGCTTTGAGTCCTTCAAAAAGCACCAAAAGTCGCTCCTGTAAGCCTTCTAAAAACTCGCATTCTTCTTTTAAGGATTCAGCACTTTTATGCGTGGAGTGGGGCATTTCAGTAGTGGAGTTTTCAGCAATGGGCGTAGGGGAGCTATCAAAGGTATGAAAAGTTTCTGCTAATTCTATGGGTTTAGCTTGTGAATCTTGCGTGAGAGATGGATGTGAGAGTTCATTAATCGTTTCAAGTATTAAATCTTTGAGTTCCATTGGAAAAGCCACCTTTGAAATTGGATTGTTTCATCTTGGGATTGTGGGTTGATGAGCTGCTCTTTACGCATTTCATTGACTTGTGGGAAGTTATTTTGTGTAAGCATAAGATATTTTATGGCTTGTTGTGCGTCTTTGTTATTCGGCTCTTGCAATAAAATCTCGCGGTAGATTTTTAACGCATCTTCTTTCAGCCCGTGCATTTCGTAGATTCTAGCAAGTGTGATTGATTTGATACTCAAAGTCTTTGCTCCTACTTCAAAAGATAAAACGCCACATTGTATAATGATTTTGCTAATTTAAATATTAAGGTAGTTTGTGTCGCAGAAACTTCCGGCGTGAATGTTGCTAAAGGCATTTTTTAGCGATTTGAAAAAGTTTGGATTTTCACTCTCCATATTTTTCAAAAACTGCTTTGTAGCTTCTCTAGCATAAGGCTTTTTATCAGAATCTAGCCAGTTAATCGGGCAATTGCAATCAGGTGCAATATAGATACCATTACTTGCGATAAAATCAATAATCTGCCGCTCACGCACAAAAATCAAAGGGCGTATCACTTCTAGCCCATTCTCCGCACGATAAATAGGCGGCATAGACCGCATAGCTCCATTGTAAGTGAGATTCATAAAAAAACTCTCCGCCGCATCATCTAAATGATGTGCTAAAGCGAGTTTGTTATAACCATACTCTAAGGCTTTGCTGTATAACGCCCCACGCCTCATACGAGAGCAAAAGCTACAATAAATCGTCCCCTCCCTTTTATTCTGCTCTAAAATCTCATAAATATCCGTGCGGTATAGCTCATAGGGAATGCCTAGCTTTTCACAATATTCAAAAATATACTCATACTCCCCACCCCTGCCATAATCCACGGTTAAGGCTTTAAACTCAAACTTAAAGGGTGCGTGTCTTTGCATATAGGCAAGGATTGTAGCTAAAAGGATAGAATCTTTCCCACCGCTTAAGCCTAAAAGCACCTTATCGCCTTCTTTAATCAAGCCATATTGTGCATTTGTTTTGCCTACAACGCTTAGGATTTTTTTGCTGATTTTTGGTGCTTCTTTCATCTTAGAGCTTTTTTTGCAATCCCCACTAGAATCCGCACTGAAATCTGCAGACTCTACAAAATCCCCTTGAGATTCTGCTCTAAAACTAGAATCTACACTCCATTTTTGGATTTTAGCATTAGTGATATGCGTAGCGTTATACATTTTATTCCTTTATATTCGGCGGAGTTTTCAACCTATGCTCTTTGTGAATATCCCCCCACTTTTCCACAAACTCATCATAAGACATTGTGTGTGTTTCAAATCTCTTTTCTTTATCTCTCCAATATCGCAAAAATACCTTATGCGAATCCTTAGGGAAAGTTATTTCTATATAATCTTTGCTGCCATCTTCTGCTTTTATATAGATAGGCTCATCATCGGTTTGAGACTTTTTCTTTGTGAAATAATCTCTATTTTGATAGATAAGAAAGCAAAGGTATGCTCCCATCACTGAAGCGATAATGATTTTTTTATAAAATTCCATTTATGGTCGCTCCACATTAAGAGTTTTTAAAATCTGTGCTTCATTTGTAAGTATAGCATCATATTTGATAATAGCTAGATTCTCATTTTGATTAATGTAAAACTCAATCACGCCTTGAATCTGTTCTAGCTTAGGCAGTGCTTGAGTGATAGAATCTTTTAATGGGAGATAGAGATTTTGATGATTTGCAGGATTTGTAAGAAATATTGCCAAAATAACAGCCCATACCACACATACCGCAGCAATGATAAGCGAAAGATGAAACAATCCTATCTCTTCATACAGCCACCCACCGCACATTCCGCCAAGGGCTGAACCAACATAGCCAAGTGTGGTAAAAATGCCAAGGGCTGCACCTTTTTGATGAGCCTTAGGATAGCGACTAGCAAGGGATTGCATAATAGGCTCGTGAATGGCAAAGCCGATAAAAAAGACTAAAACCCCCGCAGCAAAAAGCAAAAGGTTTTCTTGTGGTGTGGCAAATGCCATAAGGAAGTAAGATAACACAAAGGCAAAGATTCCAAAAAGCATAACGGCTTTAAACTGCCCCTTTTTTTGTGCAAAGATTGATGAAGGACCCATCGCAAAAACGCCTACAAGTGCCGCAGGAGCATAGACTTTCCATAAATCCCCTTCTGTTAAATTAAAATGATGTGTCAAAGCAAGGCTTATACATACAAAGGCAAAAATCATCAAAAACTTCTGCAAAAACGCACTAAGATTCATAATCAGCAGATTCTTATCTTTTAAAAGATTGCTTGTGCTTGTGTCGTTGAAGTGATATTTTACACTTGGCGTGTCGGGGACTTTCCAATATAAAATAAGCAAGGACAGCACACAAAAGGCACTTGTGATGAGAAATAGGGCATTCAGCCCAAAGGTGCTTGCCACAATGGGGCTTAGAAGCATAGCTAAAACAAAGCTTATGAAGATTCCAGCTCCCATAATCGCCATTGCTTTATTGCGTTCTTCTTCTTTGACTAAATCGGCAATTTGCGCACTCACCACACCGCCAACAGCCCCAGCTCCCTGCAAGAATCGTCCAATAATAAGCATAGTGATATTTTCCGCAAACGCACAAACCAAAGAGCCAAGTAAAAAGATAAAAAGTCCAACACCTACGATATGTTTGCGGTTGTATTTATCACTCCAGATTCCAAAGGGCGTTTGAAAAATGATTTGCGTTAGGGCATAGCCACCAGCGGCAAGTCCAGCCAAAAACGTCGTGGTGTGAAACTCATCAGTATAAAGTCCAATGATAGGCAAAACAATAAAAAGTCCAAAAAATCGCAGACTAGAAATTAAAGCAAGAGGAAAAACAGCTTTCATTTGATTCCTTATGATGTCCTAAAATGTGTCGCTAGAGATGAGAATCTAGCGTGATGAAGCAATGCTAATAGATTCTATAATATCCCCTTGCTTAATGCTATCAAGCACTTTAAAAGATTCTAAATCCTCCGTTTCAATCCCGCCAAAAACGGTGTGTTCTCCATCAAGGTGAGGTTGCTGGGCAAAGCAGATAAAAAACTGACTACCGCCTGTATCTCGTCCGGCGTGTGCCATTGATAGCACGCCTTTTTTATGTTTGTGTGGATTGTTATCTAGCTCACATTTGATTCTATATCCCGGTCCGCCTGTGCCATTGCCAATGGGGCAACCGCCCTGTGCGACAAAGCCTTGTATCACACGATGAAAGCTTAAGCCATTGTAGAATCCACTTTTAGCTAATGAGGCAAAATTTGTAACACTCTGTGGTGCATCGGCATTAAAGAGCTTTAAGGTCATTGTGCCTTTGCCCTCTCCATTTGGTGATTTTACCGCTATGAAAGCATATTGTAGCTTTTCTAGCTCATCTTGATTTATATCAAATACTTTGAGTTCCTCTCTAAACATTGTTTGCTCCTTGTATTGCTTAAGATTTATAGAATGAAAGCCGATATTGGCTTTGATACAGATTCTACATTGCAATGTAAAAAGTGCGGGGATTTTACCGATATTAGTTTAATAATATTTCAATGAAAGGTGTTGGCGGTGTTTAAGCGGGGTGTTGTTTTTACCATATTTGTGGCTTTAATGTATATGGTGAATCCTGCCTTGCTTTATGGCTCTGAAGATTCTTTGAAAGAAGTTATGGAGGGGTATGAAAGCCCACAAAAGCTTTTTATGCCACAAGAGAAAGAACATAACGCTACGCATTCTATAAATCACAGCCCACAAGCCAAATCTCCCTCATCAAAGGGCATTTCCCCACGAGATATGAAGCTCCCAAAATTACCCGATTGGATTTATAGCACAGCCATTATTGAATCTTCTTTTAATGATGGGTCGTTTAAAAAGGGTTTGGGGACATTGCTGAAAAACGGCTTTTATATTACATCTTCGGAAGTCATCTACAATGGCACAATTACCCCCACAAAGATTTATGCAAAAATGCAAGATGATTTTAATGCAAATATGATGTGTGTGGCACAGCTTAGCATTAAGGCAATAGATTTAGATTCAGGACTTGCACTTCTAAAGGTGGCAAAATATGTGGATAGCTATTGTCAAATGCGTCCCATAAAAAGCTATTATCAAGATAGAATCTACAAACATTTTGGGGTAAATGTTTTTGCTTCAAGTGTTGGGATTAAGCCACAGACAGAGGCATATTATCCCTATCTTGATGATGAGTTTGTGTTTATTCAGCAGAGTTTGAAGCTCACCAAATTTGCAACATATTATGACTTTGATAGAAGGGTTGAGCAGGTGTATGGCTTTGAGATGGGGCGGGATTCTTATGAGGAATTTACCTATGGCAGGGCATTTTATGATAAAAATGGCGTGTTTTTGGGTATTATGAGTAGGGCAGGGGTTGGGTATTTGCCGGTGTTTATTAATCGCAATGTGATTCAGGATTTCTTATGTGATGTGCAGGATAAAGAGATTATCAATGAAGAGTTTGTGCGTAATGCGTGTAAGAAACTAGGGAGCAAAAGAGAGCGATTTTTTACTGATATGAAAGGACGCACAAGCTTTTATTAGGTTTGCTTAGATTCTGTTTAAGTCTTTAACATCTTAATCAATGATAGCATTTTGGAGGGGATTTTGCTTAAAGTAGAATCTGTTAGGAATATATATATTTTTTTGGGTAGAATACAGCTTTTGTAAAATCCAAAAACAATCAATCACTAAAGGCATAATTATGATGAGTAAATCGCGTGTTGTTTTGGCGGGTATCATTGCATCATTACTAATAAGTTCGGCTTTATTTGTTGGGCTATCAGCCGATGAGGCTCAAAAGTCAAAGCCAAAAGTGCAAGAAGTCAATAAGGTAGAATCTTTTAAAAAACTCCGCCGCATTATGGGGATTGTGGAGGAATATTATGTTGATGAGTTGAGTTTTGATGAGATTGTAGATAAAGCTATTGATGGGCTTTTAAGCAATTTAGACGCACATTCAAACTATTTAAACAAAAAGAAATTTGATGATTTGCGTGCAAATACCGATGGCGAGTTTGGTGGGATTGGTATCACCGTTGGGTTAAAAGATGGTGCATTGACCGTTATTGCACCTGTTGATGATACACCCGGCGATAAGGCTGGGCTAAAAAGTGGCGATGTGATTATCAAAGTAAATGATCAAAGCACCATTGATATGAGTATTGATGATGCGGTGAATCTTATGCGTGGCACACCTAAGTCAAAGGTAGAGCTTACAATTGTTCGTAAGGGAGAATCTAAGCCTTTGGTGTTTAATATCGTGCGTGATATTATCAAAATAGATTCTGTCAAAGTGCGTAAAATTGAGGAGAGTAACTTTGCGTATGTGCGTGTGGCGTCATTTGATAAAAATGTAACGCGTAATGTAACAAGTGGATTAAAGCAATTAGGGAAAGTTGATGGAATTGTGCTTGATTTGCGTAATAATCCCGGTGGTGTGCTTGATCAAGCGGTGGATTTAAGCCGATTGTTTATTAAAAGTGGTGTGATTGTCTCACAAAAAGGACGCACAAAGCAAGAAAATATTGAATACAAGGCAAAGGGTGCATCGTATGGAGATGTGCCTGTGGTTGTGCTGATAAATGGCGGAAGTGCAAGTGCAAGTGAGATTGTCGCAGGGGCGTTGCAAGATCATAAAAGAGCGGTGCTAATAGGGGAGCAGACATTTGGAAAAGGCAGTGTGCAAACGGTAATGCAGCTGGATCAAAATGAGGGGTTAAAGCTCACAACTGCAAAATACTATCTCCCTAGTGGCAGGACGATTCAGGCGGTGGGCGTTACCCCTGATATTGTCGTATATCCGGGTGTGGCACCAGAGAATGAAAATAGCTTTAGCATTAAAGAATCTGATTTGAAGCGACACTTGCAAGGGGAGTTAGATAAGGCAAATGCGGATAAGACAAATCAGCAAACAAACAAAGCTGAAGCTCCAAAAGATGATAAAAAGCTTGTTACACAAAGTATGATATACCAAGATATTCAGCTTAAAACTGCCATTGATATATTAAAGGCGTGGGGTGTTATAGGCACTTTTGGCACGAATAAAGCAAAATAAAAATCAAGTCAAACAAAGGAGAACTATGCAAAAAGAAGCAATGTTGTATGAAGGAAAGGGTAAGAAACTTTTTGCCACAAGCGATGGAAATGTGGTAATTGCGGAATTTAAAGATGATTTAACAGCTTTTAATGCCGAGAAAAAAGGTGTTGAATCTGGCAAAGGTGCTTTAAATTGTCAAATTAGCTCTTTGCTTTTTGAGCTTTTAGCAAAAAATGGCGTGGAAAGCCACTATATCAAACGCTTAAATGACATTGATATGCTTTGTAAAAAAGTGAGTATTATTCCCATTGAAGTGGTTGTGCGAAATATCGCCACAGGCTCACTCACAAAGCGTTTAGGCATAAGTGAAGGGAGTGTGTTGCCCTTTGCTTTGGTGGAGTTTTATTACAAAGATGATGCGTTGGGTGATCCCATTATCAATGATGAGCATTGTAAGATTCTAGGTTTAGTCAAAGAGCAAGGTGAGCTAGAAGTGCTTAAGGCTGAAGCAAGAAAGATAAATGAGATTTTGAGAGATTTTTTTGATAAAAGGGGTTTAAAACTTGTTGATTTCAAGCTTGAGTTTGGGCGGGATAAAGATTCTAAAATTATTTTGGCTGATGAGATTAGCCCAGATAGCTGTCGTTTTTGGGATAAGCAGACAAATCAAAAGCTGGATAAAGATAGATTTAGACAGAATCTGGGCAGTGTCAAAGTGGCGTATGAAGAAGTGCTAAAACGCATTTTAGGATCTTAAGAGTAAGAAAGGGAGTATATGCAGGTTAGAGTTCTTGTTTCACTTAAAAATGGGGTGCTTGACCCACAGGCAAAGGCTATTTTTCACGCTTTGAATGCACACGGATTTGAATCTTTAAAGGGTGTTAAGCTTTCAAAAGAGATTTTGCTAGATTTGCAAGAAGATAATGCGGATAAAGCCTACGAGATAGCAAAAAATATGTGTGAAGAGTTGCTTGCCAATGTTGTGATTGAAGATTATAATATTGAGATTGTTCAATGAAAGTAGCTGTGGTTAGATTCCCGGGGACAAATTGCGAGTTTGATACGCAGTATGCTTTTGAAAAGCTTGGGGCGGAAGTATGTATCCTTTGGCACAAGCAGAGTGAGATTCCCAAAGATACACAGCTTGTGGTTGTGCCCGGTGGCTTTAGCTATGGGGATTATTTGCGTTGTGGGGCGATTGCGCAGTTTTCGCCGATTATGAAAGCGATTAGGGAGTATGCTTTGCAAGGTGGCAGGGTGCTTGGAATCTGCAATGGCTTTCAGATTCTGTGCGAAGCGGGATTATTGCCCGGAGCCTTAAAACGCAATGAGAATCTGCACTTTATTTCAAAAATGCAAACATTGCGTGTGGTGAATAAAAATAATATTTTTCTGCGTTCTTATGCTAAAAATCAAGAGATTGCCCTGCCTATTGCACACGCCGATGGCAATTATTTTATTGATGAGAGTGGCTTGGAGGCACTCAAAGCAAATGAGCAGATTCTGCTTGAGTATGTAGATAATCCTAATGGTTCGGTTGGCGGCATTGCTGGGGTGTGTAATGAAGCTAAAAATGTCTTTGGGCTTATGCCCCACCCGGAGAGAGCGATTGAAATGGTGCTTGGTGGCTGTGATGGGGTGGCGATGCTTGATAACCTTTTGCAAAAAAGTTAAGGAGTTAGAGAATGGGTAGGCTTCAAAATCTTTTATGGGCGTTGTTGTTTATTTTTGGACTAAATTTTGCCTATGCTGATACGCCTTCAAAAATTGCTTATCTCAATGTGGAATTTCCAAGTAATGATACAAGCTTGTATGTGGGGCAGGATATTGCTGTGAAGTATAGCCTAACCCTGCTTTCTCAAGCTAAACTTGTGGGTGTTGAGTTTCTAGATTTTAGTCAAAAAAATAATGTGGAGCTAAAAAATAAATCCGCAAGTTGGCAAGAGGGTAGCAATGGAATCTTGCAAAATACTTATGTGTATAAGATTAAAGGTAAAAATGTCATCTTACCCCCCTTGCGTGTGAAAGTGGCTTCAGCTGATGGGAGCTATGAAGAAGAGGTAGTCGCTAATGGAGCGAAGCTTCAGGCTGTGGAGCTAAATAATAATCCAAACTATGCAAATGTCATTGCGGATTCAATGGAAGTTGTGGATTATCGTGTAAAAGAATATGATGAGCAAAATAATGTAGTGATTTTTCAAATTGAAAGCAGAGGCGGCACACTTCAAAGTATGAAAATAGGGCAGTATGCCAAACAGGGCTTGGAGGACAGCAAGGTGGTTGATGGTGTAACTTATGGAATTTATTATGTTGTGCTGGATAAGGCTTTGCGTTCTTTGTCGTTTGATTATTTTAGTTTAAGTAAAAAGCAGTTTGTGAATATCACTCTGCCTATTAATCTCACGCGTAACAGCGTTGATGAGGGCGGGGATATTAAACCACGCAATACTTTTTTGATGTTTAAGAATCTGCTACTTGGCGGGCTTATTGTTTTTGTGGTTTTAGTGTGGGTTGTGTTTAAAAAAATCCGCAAGATAAGCCTTGTTGTGCTTGTTGTGCTTCTTTTGTTGTTGGCATACAATATCTTTTTTAGTGCGACTTCAGGTGTGGCACAAGCTGGGGCGAATATTAGCATTATCCCATCGCATAATTCTACGATTATGGAAGTGGTCAAAACACCCACAAAAGTGGATATTATAGGCGAGTATGAGGAGTATTATAAGATTATTATAGATTCTAAAGTTGGCTGGATAAGGAAAGAATATGTGGGCAAAAACTAGAGCAATTTTTGCGACACTCTCCATCGCATTGTATCTGCCTATCATCATCGCACAGATTTATTTGACGCGTTCTAAGGAAAATGGTAGGTGGGCTAGGCGGCAGTGTCGTTGGTTTTTTGGCTTGAATGGTTTATCGGTTGAGCGTGTGGGGGACTATGATAAGGACGCACAGCTTTTGGTGATGAATCATCAAAGTGTTACGGATATTATTTATTTTGAGGGATTTCATCCAGAGAATATTTGCTGGGTGGCTAAAAAACAGCTTGGTGAGATTCCACTTTATGGACACGCACTCAAGGCTCCTGATATGATTTTGATTGATAGAGAAGATAAAAATGGGATTGTATTTTTGCTAAAAGAAGCCAAGAAGGCATTAGCACAAAATCGTCCTATTGCTATTTTTCCCGAAGGCACGAGAAGTAAGGGGGGAGAGAAGTTTTTGCCTTTTAAGCCCGGGGCTAGGATTCTAGCTTCTAAGTTGAAGCTTAGAATCCAGCCTGTGGTGCTTATTAACACGCGTAAGTTGTATAATACTTCGCCTTTGTCTATTGAAACAAATAAGGCTAGAGTGGTGC
Organism: Helicobacter magdeburgensis; assembly: GCF_000765825.2. Taxonomy (GTDB): domain Bacteria; phylum Campylobacterota; class Campylobacteria; order Campylobacterales; family Helicobacteraceae; genus Helicobacter_C; species Helicobacter_C magdeburgensis. The sequence continues at coordinate 79,746 of NZ_JRPE02000002.1, read as the reverse complement.
TTATGGAGGCTTTTACACCAGACTTTGATGATGAAAATTGGTATAAAAAGCTTGAAATGAGTATGCAGGAAGTGTATCTTAAACACTACCACGAGCTAAATAAGATGGATTTAAGCAACAATTTGGCACAATCCTAGCCTTTTTGGTTGCGAGATTCTGCTTGTTTGGTGAATTTGCCCTTTTTTTGCGATGTTTTTTTGAAAGTTTCTTTATTTTTTGGGGTGTTAGCTCAGTTGGGAGAGCGCAACGCTGGCAGCGTTGAGGTCAGGGGTTCGACCCCCCTACATTCCACCATTTCTTTTACAAACAAACACGAATAGACATAAATCAAAATAAACAAAACAAAACTAAAACAACCTTCTGTAGGCTTTCCTAAAGTTTAGAAAATCAAAAAATGATATTTTTTTCCTAAAGAGCGGATTCTTGACATTTTGAAAAAAATAAAAATTTTTGGTAACAAATTTGGAACAAAAAACTTAAAACAAAAAAAGGCATAAAATTTGTTCCAAAATTTATAGTTTAATTTTAATTATTGTTCTTGTTTATATTTGAAGAAAATAAGGATAAAAAAAGAAAAACCTCATCCGAGGAAAAACACCAAAAAATTATTTTTTTAGGTGTTTTTTTGTTTTAGAGACTATTCTTAGTCCCTTTCTCTCCATTCGTGATTCTGTAATCACTTCTGGAGAGTTTTCTTTCCTGCTAGGATACGCCGTTATAAATGTAGCGTGCCCAGCAGAATCTCGAGAGGCAACAATTGTTGTCCTTTCATTGCCTCCCTTGATGACCTCCCCGATTTTAGCGTTGTTTAGCTTTTTAGCTACATCAACGACAGCGGAGAGGTCAATCCCTCTTTGCTCGACACGCTCCCAGAAGTGTCTCGAGCACTTCATATAAATGGGTGACATTTTTTTCTCCTTTCGCTTTTCACATAGGTATAGCTTTGCCTATCTATCCCTTAGAGTTTCCACAAAGCTTTCAGCTACATGCCACGCATAGCCAAGTGCCTTGCTTGCTCCTTTGTCGCCATAATGAACCTCAAAAGAATAGGATTCTATCATGAGGCTTTTGCTTGTGTGTATATCGCCATATTTGTCAATCCTAGTAAGGATTTGACTAAGGATAAGCTCACAAGCAAGTCTATTGTTTGGGCGAGTGTAAGTGAAGGTTTCAACTAAAAATGTATTGTCATTCTTAGTAAAACCTATGCTTTCATCATAGGAAGCGTTCCATATATAATCTTTGAGCTTGCTCATGTCTTCAATTTCTTGGTTAATTCTATCGGCAAATCCATCGTTTGCCTCTGCCAAGACTTTGAGTTTTTCGCCTAATTCAATTTTCATTTTGCACTCCTTCGTTGATAATCAAGATACCTTAGTCCATTCAATGCCCTTGGCATCAACGGACACCTTGAAAAATACTTCCACGCTTTCGTGTTCGTATTTTCCACCCACATAGCGGCTGACTTTTTCCCACTTACTAAAAGTAAGCTCATCTGGATAAAAATACATGCCGCTATGCCCGCAGCCATATACACCATTGCGTTTCCACATATTTTTGGGATTAATCCCATAATATTGCAGAATCGCAGCAAACACTCTATTGTAGAGTATTTTGCTTTGCACGGCTTGGCTCATTTGCAAGCTCCAGTGGCTTGGTTGAAGCCACTTTGGAACAACGCTTTCGCATTGCCCTGAAGCTCGCACTTTTTCTCCTTTTCCTGCGTAGTTGAAAACGCAACTGCGCTTCCTAAACCACACAGGAAAAGCGTGGTGATTAAAATTTGTTTTATCATTGTTGCCTCCTTTTGGCATTGCCAAAAAAAGACAGCATTTATCGCCAAAAGAGGCAATAAAAATACTGCCTCTTTTGGCTATTTCAGTGCTTAACGCACACCTAACTACTTCTCCAGCGGACACTTGGAGCAATTATCTTGTTCGCAAATACTGCAAGGCAAGATTTGCTCACCACAGGCAGGACAAGATTGAGTCTTGAAAATTCTATCAAGCTCAACTTCATCGCCACAATGTGGGCAAAGCTCCCAAGTGACCTGATCATCTGCCAATACAGAATCAATCAAGTCGCAGAAGGAATATGTCCGCTCCGCAACTTCAACTCCATTAAGGTAGCTCGTGATACGAGCAAACCTTAATTCTGAATCCAGCTGATACGCAGCACGCGTGTAAGCGTCCTGCTCTTCAGACAACTCGTGGTTGTCTGGGTCTTGCAATTTAGCAGCAAGTCTTCTGATGTGACTTTTCATCACACCTTTTAGAGACTTTTCAGCCTCTTTTATGTCGGAGTGGCTGTTGCAATAGCCATTAAACAGGCTATTTTGCCATGCCAGTGCAACATAATGTTGCAAATTCTCCCCTGCTTTTTCTACAAGCACTCCGCCGCTGACTCGCAGAAGAAACACTCTGCATCTTCCACTGTTTCGATGGGCTCTTCCCAATCTGGGTCGAATTGTTACATGACATTATCTGCCATAGCAACAAAATCCGCGTCGCGGTCCTCTTTGTTTGCATAAGTCGCAAACAAAGTTGTGCTTTCAGAGACTTCAACAGCCTCTGAAATGATTCCATAAATGACTTGTTTATTCATTTTTTCTCCTTTTGTCTGTTTTTCTTCTTTCCTACAACACTAACCTATAATGTTAGTGTTGTTTTTGAGGGCGGTGTGAGCCCACATAGTAGCGACTTCTATCGCTGATTCTTTATTTGAGCGATCTTCGCTTAATACAGCATCTTCTGCTGTTCTTCCGCCAAATTCGCTCAATATCCCTTTCTTGTCCAAGTCGCATACATTCCCTGAATATAGGGATGTATTCCACCTGAATTTACCGCCGCCTAGATTTGTTCTGGCAATCTCAATCACTACGAGACCGCTAAACAAGCTCACCACCTCTACATTGTTGGTGCTATTCCAGCTACCAACAATGTCATAATGAGCCAATTCTCTTACGAGTTTTTGGCTTATTCTTTTTTTTATTTCTCTTTTTGTCATGTGCTCTCCTTTGTTATTTTTTTGCACAAATGAAGGGGCACAACATATCCCCTAGGGGATAAAAATGCACCCCTAGGGACTCTAATAATGTTTGGAAGGCTATTACATTTTGTTCCCAAACAACCTCTCAAATTCCTTCAGAAATCTATGCTCAACATATTGCATGTCTTGTAGCATAGACTCTTCTTGAATTTGAGATAACACTTCCTCTCCATAAGGCTCCGCTAATTGCGCCCAGTCATAGTTTTCACTATTCATAAGCACAAGTGCCTCAGAGACCATCAATCGCTTGTCAGCGATTTTAATCTCTTCTGGCATAGGCGGAGTTAAGCCGAAAATTTCAGCTGCTTGAAGCAAACATCTCTCTTCGGCTTCCCTATATTGAGCCATTTGAGGGGATTTCTTAATGGGTGTTGGAACATCCATACCCGTTAAACCCTCAAAGACTTCATGAATAAGAGCCCATTTCTGAAGCTCCGTATTCCCTTCAAATATTCTAACCATCACCAAGCAGTGCTGGGCGACAGAATAGAATCTTTTTGTTTGACCCCAAAATCTACAAACTCTTGAAAGAGTTTGCGCTATGACTTTTGGGTCAAAATCCTTTTCCTGCAAGTCAAACGGATCAATGAGCCGTCCGCTTGCATTCATCACTCTCATGTTTTTCTCCTTTCCCTGTATAACAGGATTTAAAAGGGAAAATTACACACCTCGTGGGGAATGTAAAAATCCCCACTCGGGCTGAATAGAGGGTTTAGCAATGGCTTGCTAAACCTAAACAACCTATAGGTTGTCCTGCTTCATCGCGAAGCAACTCTCCGGGGCTGAATACATCAGCTCTCTTAGCTGCTTGCGCAACTAGAAGAGAAGTGATGTAAATCACACCCTCTTGAGCTTCTGGGAGATCTTGGATCTCACCAAAAGCTGTTTTAAATACAGGGATACCATCGATGCACCCTGTATTTTCTTTTTTACTAGCCACTCTTGCCACAATACCGCTTGGAGCGATTTGTGTCGTTTCTCCTTCACCATTGTGAATGGTGAGGTTGTGCGGGGTTAGATTTACTATTTTTTTCATTTTCTATCCTTTTTTTTGTTTTTAAAACATCTTATGAGAAGACATCAATACCCCGTGTTGGGAATATTGAAATCGATATTCCCAAACACTAGGGGCTTTTTAGAGGTATTTGATTGTTACACCAAATTCCTCTTTTCCGTTTTTGCTAGAATACAGCGGAAGATACCTTTCAATATCCCCACATTCATCAACAAAGACGGAAATCTCCGCTTGTAGAGCAAACTCATAGGAGTCGTCCAAATCCTCTTTTGAGGATTCTACATTCTCCCATAGGAGCTGCTTCAGTTCATCAGGGGTTTTAACCCAGATGCTTTGCTCCACGAAATTAAGGCTTCCCATTGCCGCAATGATCTTGCGGTCCTCCTTTTGAGGCGCTTCTACAGCCTCGAAGCTGTAGAAATCCTCATCGCAATTCGGGCAGAAGTATTTATAATCTTCCACCGCTGATGGCTTGAGGCTTCCGCCACAGCAACGGCACAACGCCTCGCCAACGATGAGTTGCTCCTCATCGAAGAAATACCTAAAAGGTATTTCTCCTTTTTCGAATAGGGTTTTTTGCCACTCTTCGATTTCTTCAATGCTTGTGCCCAAAAGGATCCAAGCATTGAGATTGTTTTCAATCTGAAGCTTGAAGTAAGCTTCTGCTTCAGATTTTTCTGCGAATACCTTTGTATCAGGAGGAAAGTATCCTTCCTGATTTTGGTATTCTGACCTTGTGATTTTGTAGATTCTCATTGTCTCTCCTTTTTTTTGTTTTTTGACAAATAATTTGACAAATAAATAGTAGGAAGACATAGCAGTCCCTGTGTGGGAATACAAAATGTCATTCCCACACCGCCGGGCTGATGAAGAAAGTTAGAAGGGTTTAATAGAGGAAAATAGGATTAAAGATATGGTTAGGTGAGTTTCCCTATCGATTGTTCCTAATTTGCGAACAAATCTCAATCGATCGAAGCTCTTGATTTGCAGGCAATTGGCTGCAGACGGGTTGCTAAGTCCATTTTCTAAGTTAGGTTCTATCCTAACCATAAATGGAACGCCCTCAAATTTATCGCGCCATGTTGTAAGTGGCACTACAATTTTGGTGTCAAAACTTGCAATTTTGTCTGAGCTAATTACTATTGCGGGGCGAGACTTTGCTATTTCTGAACCAACTTGTGGATCAAAATTGCATTTCCATATTTCGCCCTGCAAAATGATGGATTTATTCAATCCCATCATTTACCGCAACATTTCCTAACCATTTTTCTTCTTTGTTCCATTCCTCATCTTGAGCCAAGATTTTATAGGCTTCATTCCACGCCTCTTTGTTTTCGATGCGTTTCATTAAAGCATTGAAATCTTGCTCCCCTTTTTCTCCCCTTTTAGAAATCATGATTTGTCGCAATTCGTTTTTGCAACTATCATAATTCTTTTGGAGGCTTTCTTCTTTGTGGTTATTGACAGCAAGTGGCATTTTCATACTCACTCCTTTTAAGGTTTCTGTTGTCAATTCTACCATATTTTGATGATAATAAGCTACTATCATCTTTTCCTCCTTTTTTATTTTTTAGCAACATATTTCTATGTTGCAAGGATATTTCTACCCTAGAGTGAAAACACTCCAGAAAGAGATTTGTCCTACCCCATAAAGGGATAAAAAGAAATCCCTTTATGGAATATTTCTAGCCTTAAAAGGCTAGTTTCGTTTCTCGAGCCAGTCGCTCAAGTCAAAACCCTTTTTCAAGAGATCTGCTCTGCCTTTTGACTCAAGAAACTTTTCCCAGTCAAGCACGCTCACGACTTTAGCGTGGGCTTTAAGCTGCTTTTTTATGGCAGCGTTAAAGTTTTTCCCCGCTTCATCATAATCCCCAACCACCATTAGGCGAAGATCTTTGAACATGCTCAACTGGCTTGCATCAAATAGAGAAGTTGCGCTGCCGGGCGTAATAGCACGAATACCATGCGCCACAGCATTAATTACATCCTTCTCGCCTTCAACTATAAAGATAGGCTCTTGTGGAGCTTCTCTATATTTTAGAAGGTCTGAAAGATTAAACGCACTTCTCTTTCGCCCTCTTGTATAACGCAACCGCTCGTGTTTAGCGAGTGTTGGGTTATACTTCCATAGAGTGACTGTTCTGCCTGCTTCATCACGAATAGGCATTATTAGCCGCTCTGGAAAGGGCTTTCCTTTGAAATTGCCTGCTGGCTGATACCCAATATCATACCGCAAGGCAATTTCACGCCTTCTTTCCCCTGACTTCACTGATGGAAGCAACGCCCTGAGAAGCTTTGAATAAGCCTCAAAGTGCGTTTTTCTGTTAGAGCGATATTGCTCTAACCACTTCTCGTCTATGAAGCCTTCCTTTTTCTTCTGCTCGCTTTTGTCAAAGTCTGCAAAATCAAAAGGAATCTCCATTCCCAAGAGCCTCTGTGCTTCACGAATGGCATCGCCAATATTGTGAAAGCCATGAAACTCTTGGAGAAAGGAGGGGAAATCTCCGTGCCAATCGCTTCCAAAATCATGAATGTGTCCATTCTGATTAATGAACGCGCTTGGCGTTCTCTCGTCCCGTATGGCAAAATGCCAAGAACGAGAGATTTTATAGCCAAGGCTCATTAGAGCCGAGGCTGCGCTCTCTCTTGTTGATTCCATTTTTTCTCCTTTCCCTGCATAGCAGGAAATAAAGAGGGAAAATCACACGCCCCGTGGGGAATGTAAAAATCCCCACCTTGGGCTGAATAGAGATAAAAAAAGGTTACCCTTCCATTATCTCTCGGATTCTCTTCAAATCCTTTTCAGGAATTGAAGAATATATCCATGCGGAGCCATAGCGATATGGCTTCCCTTCGTGCTGAACCTCGTAAAGTCCAACACTTTTAAGATACCTTACCGCTTGATCATAAAAAGACTCCTTTTGGAATCTTTTTATAGCTCCGGTTTCAAAGCCCTTTTGCACCGCCTCTTCTTGCTCCGGTGTCCCGGGCTTAAGATAATTGAGGTGGTATTTATCCCACAACTCAATAATCTCCAACAGAAGGGGCGATGCAGATAGCTCGCCTTCTTTGATGAGAGCCCTAATGGTCTCATCATTCTGCCCGCCGCTGTATATGTCGGTGTGCAAGTGATTCCATATAGAACCACACACAGAGAAGCGGACACTCCCATCACTCATAGTTGTAAGCCCAAGCTCAAGCTCAACCTTACAAGCCCTTTTCTTTTGGTAGGGCGGAAATGCCACCTTCCCAAAAGAAAGTTTTTTTTGTTTTTTTTCAACGATTTTAACTATTTTCATTTTGCACTCCTTTTAATCTTTGTGCTAAATCCAAGGAACACAAGACTCCCAAGTGGGAATCAAATAGTTCCCACCTTGGGCTGAAAAGCTCTTCACAAAAATATCTCTCACTAAGGCAACAATAGCTCATTAAAAACATTAAAGCCGAGGCTTAATCCTGATCGTCAGCAGGCAACACTGGAACGGAATTTAATCCGAAAAAATGAGCTAATTGTTTGTGGGGGATATTTTTATTGTGAAGAGGTGCCGACATCTGTCGGAGGAGCAAGCGCTCCATAAAAAAATCAAAACAATCCACGAGGGATTAGGTTTTAATCCCTTTATGGAATGTTTGCAATAAATTCAGGCATAAAAAGCCTAAGGGCATATCTGTAAAGACAGACAGCCTAGTATCTACAAGTTATCATCTTGTAGTTGCAAGACATCTATGGTCTTACTTCTGAGTAGCTCGTAGGTTTTCCTACACCGTCCCTATTGTTTTGATGAGAAACAAAAATGCAAATTTGCATAATGGGGCTACTTGGCATGTTTTACCGCTTCTAATGAACGGAACGCGCTTTGCAATGCGAAAGGCGATAGATTTCGATTCTAATGAAAGAATGAAATAAAAAATTTATGGTTGGATCTTAGCTGAAAAAAGTCAATATGAAAAGCCTTGTGGTGCATAAAAAAGCGGTCTTGCTTGTTTTGTGATATTTACTTAAAATGTATATACTTCTATGTATATACAAAGAAGGAGTAATTGATGAGAGCAAAAGTGTTTCAAAGTGGCAATTCACTTGCGATAAGATTACCAAAGGCATTGAATCTTACTAAGGATTGTGAGCTTGAAATCAGACAAGTAAATCAAAGTATTATTCTGACGCCAAGCAATACGAGCTGGGAGAATTTGTTTTTTGCTGTTGATAGTTTTTGCGGAGAGATAAAGAGAGAGCAACCACCCATACAGGATAGAGAATGGCAAAAATAATGCTTGATACGAATATATGTATCTATATTCTCAACAACAAGCCCGAATACATTAAGGGCAAGTTTTTGCAATATAGAATAGGAGATGTTGCTATAAGTTCCATTAGCGTAGCTGAATTGTATTTTGGTGTGGAAAAATCAAGATTTAAAGAACCAAACACAATAGCTCTTAGTGCATTTCTAGCAAATCTTGAGGTTGTGAATTTTGGGAACAAAGAAGCTAGTGTCTATGCAAGTGTTAGGGCTGATTTAGAGCGTAAAAAATCTCTGATAGGCTCTATGGATATGTTGATAGCTGCCACCGCTATAGCCAACAACTTGGTTCTTATCACAAACAATACGAAAGAATTTGAGAGAGTTCAGAATCTTAATATAGAAAATTGGATTAAGAAGGTGTAGGGTTTTGAGAAAGCCCTAAAACTGCTAGAGAGATGAATAAACACCTCTCCCTTTGTCAGCAACTAGAACAAAGCTTCTGCTGCTTGACTATTCCCAATGTGGGCTCTATAAAGAGCATCCACATTGAGGACAAAAAAGTCCCCTTTTTGAATGGCACCTTCAGGGAGTTTCCCTGCATCGGCTTCCATTCCGGGAACCACTTCCAGCTTGGCGAAGTAAATGCCATTGGCACTTTCCTTCACTTCGCTAATTTTGAAGCCACAGGTATTGATATAGCCTTCGAGCTTGTCGAAGGTATCAAAATTGTTCCCTGTGGATTCTTCCACAACAGCCTCAACAATATCATCGCTGACATTGTTGTGCAACCAAGCCCCTTGAGCTTTGTCAAAGACAAAGCCAAGTGACTTTAACGCAGCGCTGTTGTTAAAAACAGCGCCACTTGCTTTGGCTGTTAAGCCTCCCTTCATCTCCAGCTTTACACCAAGAGGCTCTAAAGCACTCTTGAGCTCGGAGAAAGATTTCGGGTCCGCCTGTGGCTGTGGCTGATCCATTTCTGGATCATATTCCTCCTGAATATACGGCATTGAGCCGAACTCAGTTGGAAAGGCAAGGCGGAAGCCTTGCGCTACAGCTACTTTTTTTATCATTGTCACTGGCTTGGTTCTCCAGATCTGTGTATCTTGCTTATATTCGGCAAGATAGACCTCGTGGCGGAAGGGTCCGGTAAAATCTTTGCGATGAATTTCAATCACCGCTTTCATTTTATCTCCTTCTCCCTCGGTCCAATGATTCCAGTGTCCTAGCTTTCCTGTCATTTCCGCCCTTTTCAAATAGGCGTTGTAGCCTATTATGATGTTGAATTTATCCTTGTATCCAACAGCGTAAATTTCGCGGAGGAATGGATTTAAATTCAAGAGTTGGCACAATTCTAGGAATTGCTCTTTCTGCCCTTGAGGCAAATTCAAACCCATTGAGCTTAAATACTCTATGGCTTTGCTTTTTGCCGCCTCATTTGAAGCAACGAGGTTTTGGTTCTGGCTTACAATTTGATTTTTCATTTCAAATCCTTTTGCTTGCCACCTGTTAGAGCAAGACTTAAAATTTTTTTACAGGCTAGAGTATTAAATACTCTATAGAAGGATTCACCAAAACCATCCCTTAGAGGGATTGTTAAGGGAATCCCTCTAAGAATATTTATGAATGGCTATGGCTGGTATTCACTAGCGTAATACCAATACGACTCTGGGTCATACTGATTCGCTTGGTGCCACACCATAGCCCACTCTTCAAATGGAATAAACTCGCCATCCCCGGTAGCAAAGCCACCTAGGACGATTTCTTCATCTCCATCTGTCTCGGAAGTCAAAATATTCTCAATCTCAACTTCCACGCCATTGGTATCTCGGATTTTTAATTTTCCGAGATACTCCTTTAGCGGCACTGGGGTAATGAGTTGATAATCCTCATTGCCCTCAGCCCTAGCTTTTGATTTAAGCCATTCATCATAAGATGAAAAGCTCTCCTCAAAGCCCTGAGCTTCCGCCGCCTTATTCACAGCAGACAGAATATGCTTCTGCGCTGTGATAAAATTTTTAAAGGAGAGCGATTCAACCACTTCTCCTTTGAAAGTTTTCACTATCACAAACATGCTTCCTCCTAGAGTCTTACGACTCTTGCTGTGATCGCCCTTTCAGCACCATCACAGCTTCTATACAAGCTTAAATAGTCTTCAAGACCATCTAAGCCGCCTAGAAAACTCTCAATCTCATCTTGGGTTGCCACTTCGACATCTCCAAGATCAAAATACTGAGATTGAAGACTTTCCAATTCTTCCTGAATCGCTTCACGCAACTCATTTGTATTTGAATACACACGAAGTGTAGATTCCAAGCTTTCTGAGCTGTTGAAGCTCACTAAAATGTTTTTTTTCATTTTTTCTCCTTTTGCATTAACTCATAGCAGCCCTTGCTTAACATATAGTCAAGCGCCTCTGCTATCTCTTTTCCAAACACAACAGCACAATAGGTATCTACTCTATCGCTTTTGTCTGTGTCCTTGAGGGCTGTTGCATTCAAACCAGCTTCCTCTAGCTTTCTGACAAACTTTTCTGCAAATTCGATGAGAATAGGCTCATCTAGAATTGCAGAAACATCATCGTAGGCTTGGATGCAACCGGCTTGAAAGCCAACAAGCCCTTTACTCACTTCCAACAGGAGATCTTGGAAGTAATCCAAGTCCTCCATTGTTGGAAGTGGTTTTATGACCACATCTTCAAACGACATCCCGAAACAGATGTCGTTTAAAAAAAGATACAGGTCTAATTCTTCGCAATATGCGAATTTCAACCCGTATGTATTTGAAAAATATTCCACATCATTCTCACTAAAATTAGTGAGAAAAATTTGATACGGTTCAAAGTTCTCAGGAACCTCAAAACCATATTCCAAGTGGAATAATTCTCCTATGTTGTTACAAAGAACCATATCGTGATCCTTCATAAAAACTCCAAAATTTAACTCTTTTGCCATATTTTACTCCTTTTGACAATTTGCCAAAAAGACAGCACTTCTGCCATAAGGCAGAAAAAATACTGCCTTATGGCTTATTCAGTGCCTAGTGGCACAACTTAAATTTCAAACCCTTTGGCTATCCAAGCATCATCAAGGAGCTCATTTACTTTCACATACTCCTCTTCTGTTCCTTCTTCGCATTTGTGAATAATATAGAGGTCACCCTCTACATCTTGCACTTCCGCGATTCCACAATCCGTATAGACTGCGGAGAGTATGCCACCAGATAGCTCATAGTGGCAAGCACCAAGTCTGTAACTTGAAGCTTCTAGGATTTTTTGCTGTAGCTCATAGTCTTTGACAGGCTTGTATTCCTCTGCAAACACAATATTACAAGCATCGTGTCTGTTATGTTGTGTTTGTGTTCTCAAGTCGTAAGCAACATCGCGATCGACTTTGAACAACCTAAACTCTTTCCTAAAAAATTCTTTTTCCAAGAAAGAGTTTAAAATCTCCAACAGAGCCATAACGCTATGCGCGCTATAGTCCGTGTAAAGCTTTCTTTCAAAAAGCTCTACCTCACCATCTAGGAGAATATTGAATATTCCCCTGTCCTCCTCTTCGGAAAACTCGCTCTCAACCTCAACAAGAGACAATCTCTTATCAAGTTTGAGCTCCCTTGCTTCGGGTATCGCTTCGATAGCCCAAAGAAATTCTCTCGAGATTTCCTCGAGTTTGTTGTAATTTTTTCTTAGCATTTCTGCTCCTTTTCTTTTGTTTTTTTATAACTCTATCCCATAGTCCTCAAAGTAAGCCTCTGGAATCATTTCCAAGAGAGCTTCTATACTTTGAGCGACATAGGGCTCATCTAAGCCAAGAACATCATCATAATAGCATTTACGCTGCATATCAAACAGCATATAGCCGCTGACAATCTCTTCGCCAACCCTACCTTGAACTTTATGGGCACTAAACTCCATAAAATCCAAGATCTTTAGCGCCTTTTTGTTTGGTTCATCTAATTCGACATCATCGAAAAAGACTTCGCCAATACAAAAAAGGCTGCAACCTTTAAAATCTAAAGGCTCTCGCATAGCTCCTCCTTTAGATTTTCCATTCCCAAAGCATAAGCGGCATTAGCCGTTGTCACGATAATCTCGTGAGCTAGCTCCATTGCTGCTTTTACATTTGGGTATTTTTCAGCAACCTTGCCTTCATAGCGGATTTCCGCTACATCGACACATCCGTTGTATGGAGTGATAAACACACCATCTACAAACGGCTGATTGCTGAAAAACAATCTATTAGCAAAGACTGCCATTTCTGACACATCTTTGCCACCTAAAAAGCTTTTTACGAAGCCGGACTTGTCCCTAAGGATACAAGCCTTAGCTTCTTTAAAAGCTTTCTTGAGAATTTCAAAATCTGCATGTTCTATGCAGAAACTTTCATATTCTCCCCGCCATAAAAAGCCTAAACCATCCTGAATCGCAGAATCAAAATCTTCCGCAGTCCATTCTTGGCTGGAGGCTTTGGCGTATGCCTTTATGCTGTCCATAGGTCACCCCCTTCCAGCATTTTTTCAACTGTTTTATTATAAGCAAGACTTAAAGTCCGCTCATAATTAAACAATTTTTCCATTGCACCCTCAACACAGCTAAAATGTGCTAAATAGCGAGCAACAGCCCACTCTTCACACATTTCTGCGATTGAGAGATTAAGAAAAAAATCTTTTTTTTTCGCATTTAACATTTCCGAAGCAATTAATTCTTTCGCTTCAGAAAATGCCGTCTTCACATCAGCATCGTGTTGATGCTGTTGCAAGAAGTTTGTAATTTCTTGCATTTTTTTGTTGGCGACCATTACGCAACCTCCTTGTCGAGGTTGGCAAATCGCTCTAGGCTTTCCTGAGCGATATTGATGCACAATTGTGCATCGTGTCCTCTGTGGCAAGCCAACTGATATTCATCAGCCAAGCTCCACACAGAAAGGCTTGCAACTTTTGCCGCCAACTCTTTATCTTGAATTGCAGAAGAAGCTTCCGCAATTACATTTTTAAGGACTTCCAAGAAGTCTTTATCGTTTTTCAGGTTCATGCAAACCTGAAAAATTTCTGTTGCTGTGTAAATTTCCATGTCTTACTCCTTTTTTATTTAAGACAAAATACAAGGAGCCTAATCCCAAGTGGGAATTTTAGACTCCCACTTTGGGCTGACACTAGAGTGAAACACTCCATTAGAGATTCTCCTATCCATAGGGATAGAAAAAAAAGAATCCCTAATGGAAGGTTTTTTTATTGCAATAAGTGCCAAAAGGCACTTATTTTTTTTTTAATACCAATGGACACGGACATAGCCGCTTTTGACGGCGTATGGCGCGTGTGCCATTTGTTTTAGACTCATAAGAGCCGATTGCTTCTCCTTTGACAGGAAAGTAATCTTCTTTTCAGATAGGGAGAGTAAATCATCCCTATCTACCTCTATGTAGGTCTCTTCATCGCTGAAGTGCTGTATTTCAAGCTCCTCCAGCAACGATTGAAACCCAAATAAGTCATAGTTGAAGCCGATGCAATCACCGACCTCAACTACATAATTTTTAATTATATGAGCTCTGTATCCCATTGTTTTTCCTTTTCTTTTCAATTACGCCATTACAGCGTGCAGTAATGCAAGGAAACTTCCTTGCAAAACTCCTCAACAAAAATGATAGCTTCTTCGGCTACCATTTTTACCATTTCGTCTATAGAGACATCTGCTCTATAGATGTGATCTTCTTTGATCACCTCTTCATCAAGGAGAATCTGCTCGATGACACCATTTTCATCTGCCCTGAGCAAGTATTGCTCAATGGACAGAATCACTGCTGTTTCTGTGCCAAACTCGAGATCATTGATCTCGTAGCTTGACATATAGAGCTCAAAGAGCCCATTGCCTATTGAAGCCAAAAGAACTCGTTGAGAGTCCTCAAGGCTTTGTTTTATGAGTTCCTCAAACATACTAAGCCTCCTTGAAGATTAATTTCTTAAGAGACTCTTTGAGAATCTCAATACTTTTTGCTTCTCTAACAATTCTAAGGAACTCGTCCTTAGACTCGCTAGAGAGCTTGTCTTTGTAGAGCTTATAGCCATCGCTGACTAAAAAACTCATTTTTTCTAGCTTCAAGAGGTAGATGTTTGCAAGCAAACCCTCCTTTGAAGTTACATAGCCGATGTGCGTAAAAAGCTCATCAGCTATACCATTTTCAACTATTGCATTTTTTAATTTGCAATAGTTGAAACTTGCAAGAACATTGTTTTGAATGTCCTTGCTTTTAATATTTAACAAACCAAACATTTTTACTCCTTTTGTTTGATTAAGAAATCCTCAACATACCATAGTCTTTACCTACGGTTTTGAGGGTTTCAAATATCTCTGGGTGTTGCTCGGCTAATGCCTTAGAGTCAACTCCCACTCGCCCTTTCATGAGGCTATAGGAAATACTTAAATCTTGCACCTGAACTTTTTTCGTGTTTGTGGCACTCATAAAGTCCATAAGCTTAGATTTAAGCCCATCCGCCTCTTTTTGGGCATCTTTCTGTGCCTTTTGCAACTCCGCATACCTTAGAGCATCTTGCTCTAATTCTAAAGGTAAGCTATCCGCACCCTTGTGGAGCGCAGGGCAATTACCTTTGTAACTGCAGAAGCTACATAAGCTTCCCGTTTCAGCTTGTGGCTCTTGCTTTGTTTCCAAAGCTTCCCACAAGTTTTTGGCTCTACTTAAAGCCATTTGAAACATTTCTTCCGAAAAAGAAACATCAAACGCTTCTAGAGCTCCAGTGTTGAGGTTGATTACAGCAATAATGCCGCGTTCAACCTTTTTACTTTTACGGAGAAGTCCCATTTGAAGCTGGACTTGTAAAATCCAGCTTAAATATGGAGTCTCTGGTATCGCGTTGGTGCTTTTGCACTCAACAACGATATTTTCAGTCCCCATATTTACAACGAAGTCGATGTGGGTTTTAATAAAGGCATGATCGCCTTCACCAGCCACTTCAACTTGTTCCTCAAATGGAATCTTACCGCCCTGCAACCCGTAACGAATCACAGATTCCGCCATATGTCCTCGCAAGAACACCAGCTCTTGCTGAAAACTAGCCTCAACAGGCATAGTTTTCGTTAAGAATGCCTTTCTGGGGCATTGTCCTATGTCAGACGAACCGACATAGGTTGAGCGATCCCCTAGGGTTTCCGCTGTGTTTTTCTTAGAGAAGGCTTTAATGCCATTCTCTAGGAAATTTAAAAATTTTTCATTTGTTGTTGCCATTTTTTCTCCTTTTAGCAATTTGCCAAAAAGACAGCACTCTGCCATTAGGCAGAAAAAAAATACTGCCTTATGGCGATTCAGTGCCTAAGCACAAACTTTTATAGATTGATCCCATTTGCTTCTAAAATAGAAGCAAATTCATGAAGCGCTGAATCTTCGTTTTCAAAGATACAGCAAGTGAGTTCCTGATATTCAGAAATCACTCGCTTGCTTTTTTCATCGAATTTTCTACATTGAGTAGAAACAACAACGAAAAAAGCTCCATCGCTCCCAAAAATGTCGTAATTGATACCACTTGAAGTGATATTGCATTCGCCATTTTCTATTTTTTCTTTTATTTTTTTTGTAACTTTGCACTCCTTTTTTTGTGCTATCTTGTAGGCTAATCCCCTTATTCAGAATCTAGTGAAGCTTCGTATGCCTCTGTGTTATCCATAAAGGTTTCGAAAGTGACTTCGCCACTTTTTACAAGCTCCTCTAGCCAATCAACCACCTGATAGCGGTTGAAAAACAAGAAAGCATGCTTTACAGGCATATCTTCTACGCCTAAACAGCCTTCAATTCCAAATAGTGGGGCATTTGTCATTCCAAAGTGATATGGATACAATCTATCGTTATCCATACAGAATGAAATGGCATCTAGCCCATTTTTAATGAGAACTTCATCTCTGAAGTCCCCAAATTTTCTATCAAAATCCATTTCGGAAGAAATTTCATTCTCCTCAATGAACTTTTTTAAATCGCCCTTATAGTGCAAGGTTAAACCCTTGTCACTAAAGGTAATCCACTCTCTTGAATAAAATTTGTTCAACTCATTAAGAGTTGTTTTTTTTAATTTGTTTCTATTCATCTGAATCCTCCATTTGTTCTAGTTCTGCTTCCCACTCTCGCTCCCAAGCTGCGATATTGTCGATGAAGATTTCAAAAGAAACCTTTCCTTCTTCTCGCAAAATGCTCACAGGGTCTACAAAATGGTCCCCAAAATAGAATACATATAGGGGTTCATAAGCATGGCAAGTTTTAAGAAAAATGCCATGGTTATCGTATTCCCACCATATTTTATTTGCTTTTTTTTCATTCCAGCCAACGATAACATCGCAGGCTTCCCTCATTTCTTCCAAAAAGCACGGAGAGGCTTTTTGAAATCCCTCAGAATCACTTATCGAATGTTTTTCGATAAACGATTTTAAAAGCCCTTTGTAGAAAAGAGTTGCCCCTTTTTCTACTGAAAAGCTTATTAGATCTGACCCATAACAGCTGTTGAGTTCTTCAACAAGTTTTACGGTTAATTTCATCTGAAACTCCTTTTTTTGTTTCTATCAATTCCCTTTCGGGTCCTAAACTGACACCAGAGTAAAAAATACTCCATAAAGGGATTGATTAAACAAGAAAGCCCCACAAGGGACTTATGTTTAATAATCCCTTGTTGGAACATTTTAAACCACGACAAGCGTGGTTTAAGTGGTTTGGAGTTAAATTCCGAAAAAGTCAAACAGAGTTGCCCCTGCTTGAATTTCTTCAGTTTTTGGACGGGGATAGTGACCTATGCTCCCATCTTCTTTTAGTTCTATTTCTTCGGTGATGTTTATCACCCAATGTCGAAACGCAATATGCGCCTCAGCAAAACTATCGAAGACAACTGAATAGTCGTCTTCTCCGCTTTCATACTCAGTGACAATAAACTTATCACCGAGCTTATCTAGGCTCACGAGAGTCCCATACTCAGTATGAGCCTCCATATAACCCTGAAATCCACTAAATTCCCCTTTAAAGAGGTCTAATTCAAAATTTTGAGTTGCTGACATAATATGTCCTTTCTCTGCCTTCTAGCAGAATCAACTATTCGTTCTCCAACGAATAGGAACATTCCGCAAGGATTCCACCGCCCACAAGGACAATAGAAAAAAATGTCCTTGCGAGACTAAAAAAAACTGAATCCGGAAGTATTTCTACTCCAAAGAAGGCTCTTGTCCCAGAGGACATAAAGCTTAAGCCCTCTTGGGAATAAATTGCACCGAAGTGCTAAGGCTTTTTCAAGCCTTGAATAATCTCCTCAAGCCAAATTAATGGCTGTGAGATTATGAAATTGAGGAAGCGGATAAATCCTATCTTCCCCTTAAATCTGTGAAGCGCATACTTAATGCTAAAAGCACTAAGTATAAGCCCCATAATCAAGTAGGTTGAGGCTACAATCCCTATAATTTCAAGGAAACTCATATAAGCCCCCTTGATTGAAGGGCAAAAAATTCATCATCAGAGATGAGATTTTCTTGCCCCCTTTTGTAGGTTGTCACAAGACTTGCCCCAAATTGCCCCGCACGCTCTAATACAACAATGATATTTGTCATATCATCGTAGTATTTTTGCGGCTTTGCAATATCATTTCCGCCTTGTTCCATAGGTTGAGTGGCTCTAACAGCTCTTGCTATTGCTCCGCTCAACTCCTCTTCCTCCTGCGCTTCAAATCTTTGTTGCACTCTTTGAATAAAGTGTGCAGAAGCATTAATACCTCTACTCACTTGTCCAAATATAAGTGCAAAACAAAGATTCTCTGCCTTCCCAGATTTTTTGGCTTCTTTTTTAGCCAAATTTGTAGCCAATTTTTTAGCTACTTTTTCCACTAGATTCATACAACACCTCCCAGTGTCAATCACGCTAAAGAGGTGTCATATCTCCACAAGGGAAAATATGTTTCTCCCTCGCGGAACTACAGGCTAACTAACCCTTTTGCAAAGATTAGAAAGCCAACTTATGCTGACACAAAACCACTACGCGTAGCGAATTTTGTGTTTAATTTTGCGAGTATATTTCGTTCTATCACGCACGATGCGTGTTTGTAACGAAATCTCCCGTTTGAAATTCGCCTGTATGGCGGAATCTCTTTTTAACACTTTCATGGTGTCTCCTTTTTTTTTTTTTTGTTTTAGAGTTTTTACTCCAAAAAAGACACCTACACCCCAAAGGGCATAGTAAAATTGTGCCCTTTTGGGAATAAATTTTTCCACAAGCAATCCTCGCCAATGAAGGCGATTAACAAAAGTATTTATGAAAATAATTTTGAGGGATTGTTTTTTTGTGGAGTATGGAAATTACAGACTAGAACGGAATGTCTTCGTCTGAAATTTCTATTGTTGGGGTTTCTACTGGTTCAGCAGCAGAATCTTGTGTCTTTTCGACACAAAATTTCCCTGTTATCCAGCCAACTTTCATAAAGTTGGTGTCCCCGAGCTGTTTTGGCTCTTTCAAACGATGGGTTGTTAGTTGCAGCCCATCGTTATTTTTGGTGAGAGTCTTCTGCGTTGCAGAATCATACTCTCTTAACAAGCCAAAGAGCCCTTGGGTAATACCTTCTACGACATTACCATTTTTGTCTTTAACCGGGAAAGTCTTCCCCAGATTAAAACTCGCTAACTGACCGTCCTTGGTCTTATACGATTTTGTAATGGTGTAGCCACCATTTTCTTTGTCTTTTGTTAGCCCGATAGTAACCGAGCCAAAAAATCCAAAATCTAGCGTGCTGAACACACTATTATTCTCTTTATTGAGAATAATATCTCCTAGAGCACGCTCACTACCGTATGTCCTTGTAATTTTTGTTGCGTTCATGCAATCTCCTTGTTCGACTTTGCCATCAGTCATTTAAAAATTTTGTCGCTACCGAAGTAGAAGGCGAGAAGGTAAATACCTTCCAGAAAGGAGATTTTTTTTTGCTGTAATAGAGTATCTCCCAAGGAGATACAATACCTGTGTAGTGTGTTTGTAATACACAGAGCAAATCTCCTTTATGGAAGATACTTACCGAAAAAAAAGGGCATAAAAACCCTTATGCCTACAAGGAATCATCTTGTAGTGTGTAAGACTTTTTAAAGTCTTACTTCTGAGTAGCTCGTAGGTTTTCCTACACCTTTGCCCTAAACTTGTTGATGAGACAAGATTGCACTTAGTGCAAAATGGGTTGCTACTTGGCATGTTTTACCGCTTCTAATGAACGGAACGCGCTTTGCAATGCGAAAGGCGATAGATCTAATTCTTAAAAAGAATTGAGATAAAAAATTTATGGTTGGATCTTAGCTGAAAAAGATTAACAGAGTCAATAATGATTCACAAAAAAATATGCCTAGCACTAACAAACTTTGGTGCTAAATTTTCAGTAGAATTTCAGCCAAAGAAAAAATCCGCCTTTTCAAAAACCACATTTTTTGCCATTTTTTAGTGTTTTTGACACCATTTTGTGAAGGTTGTGACACCATTTTGTGAATCACTGACACCATTTTGTGAAGTTTTTGACACCATTTTGTGAAGCAACCCCACTTGTCATTAATATATATAATATGTTTCTTTTATAAGTTTCTTTATAAGTTAATCAAATTCAATATTTTATTTATAAGTGTTTTATAAGAAAATGCACGCGCGAACATTTTCCAACACAACCTTCCATTTGACTTGATATTTTTTGCTATCAAAGAAGGAAGCTATTCAGCCTTCTACTCTCAAAAAAATCTCATTTGAAACAGCCTAAGCCTTTTGGCACAATACATTCACAAAAAACCACTTAAGGAGTTTGCAGTGTTAGTTACAGAAATTAATCAAATCATCTCGCTTGCACTTGAAACAGCAAAGATTCTAGAAAACAAAGGTGACACACAAGTCGCAATTTCTATTCTTAGGAACATTGCCAAAAAAGGCAATGAAATCGTTATGGAGGCAATGCTAGAAGCAGAGCTCACAGAAGGCACAAGTGAGGAGTGGCTTAAGCTAGAAGGGCTAAAAGCTAACTTCTCCTTTGACAGCAACCTTATCAAACAAGGAGAGGCACAATGAGCACATCAAGACAGAACTTAGATGAAAGAGCATCTAAGATTTTAGCAGAATATAACAAGCTACAGCAAGAGTATGAAGCTTTTAGAGAGCAGAGAAAAGCTCTCCTAGATGAGCTTAAATCAAGAATCTCCCATACAGCAAAACTAAGATGTTATATGCGAGAAAACAAAAAAGAAAAATTCAAACGAACCTATGGTGCTACGCAAATAGGCATTCCAAATCAATGCTATACTCTTGCAGACTTAAGCATTCATCTTGGTTCGCATTTTTCAATATTCAATATACCAAGCATACCTACCTCACATCTTGTGAAAGAGGATTGGGACATTGTTAAAAAGAGTCAAGATTGTTTTAGCTTTATAGAGCCTAATGGCAAAGAATATCTTTTTGAGTTTTCTCCAATGCGTGAGATGAAATTTAGTTTCCGAGCTACATCATTTGCTAGAGACTTGTATGACTATGCAGGAATTTCAAAAGAGCTAGGAGAGTATGGAAACCTACACTACAACAAAATAGACATTGCCAAAGCCTTTGAGAAAAAGGATTGTGTGATTGTTGTCGCTGATGATTTCCAACAAGCTTGTGAGAAGGCTAAGAAAAAAGGCTTGTCGCTAAAAGGATTGACTTCACTTGTGAAAATAGAACATAGCAATGGCGACATTCAATATCGTAGAACTTGGGAATACAATTCAGATCCCAAAGGCAATTCTTTTCCTATTGAGCTTTTTGGCTTAGGTAAAGGTTCTTTGAAGCTAGGTTATATCCACGACAAAGAGAGTGAAAGATATGAAAGGCGTTTGGAACTCATAGAAAAAGTCTATGAGAATATTCAATATGCTGAAGCACTTGCTAAAAAGTTCAATATCAAGGTTTCTCGTTTGATTTCTGAAATACAAGAAGGTAAGATTGATGTGGTGTTTGGCTATATGCAAGGCTGGCTTCAAATCTTGCGTTTTCCAAATGAAAACTTTAGAGAAAGCCAAGCATACTTAGCCTACCAAAAGTGGCTTGAAAGCTAGGAGGATTGACAATGACACAGGATTTAAAGGCACTAGAAGCAGAAAACAAGCTTATCAAAAAGAAACTCCAAGAAACTAAAGAGGCTGTGGAGTTTTTTCACGATATGGCAAAAACACCATACAGAGCATTTGACATGCAAGAAGCCGCTAAGGCTCTAGGCGTTAAAGGAATGGATAAAAACAGGTTGTATGCGTTTTTGCGGAATGAAGGAATCTTGATGAGCAATAATCAGCCATACCAAGAATACATTGACAAAGGCTACTTTGCAGCCGTAGTAAGAAACAAGCCTATTAGCTATGGCTTAGAAACAAGAGTGAAAACACTTGTATTCTCAGATGGATTGAAATTTATTCATTCTTTGCTCAAAAAACATACCAAAAAGAGCTTAAAAGCAACAAACCATAGTGAGATATGCCTTAGTCAAATAAAAACGAAAAATAAGCCAAATAAAGAGCTTTTTTCGTATGATTTGTTAGATTCTTTCCTTGAGATTGCAAAAAAAGAAGGCGTGCAAATGATTTGTTAGGATTCTTTGGCTACTATCTCGCAAAAGCAAGAGAATTAACCTAAAAGCACAAAAGCACAAAATAAGTGCTAAGTTTTGTTGTGCCTTAAAAACAGGAGATTAAAAAGATTGAATTGCTTAGACAAAAAAAAGTCAATCAGCATTGAGGAAAACAATGAGATTGATGAAACAATCATCAAAAACGCGATAAAAGACATTGAGTATTCTCCAAGCAAATTCGCAAGGATACCTAGTGTATCGCATTTGCCTGAAGTTGCAAAAAAGATTCACTCACTTGCTCCTACGATGACAGAGTGCAGAATCCCTATTTTTGTGCCATTAACCAAAGTGAGTGAGACTTCAGACATCTACCTTGATTTTAAGAAAAATAAAGGCGTAAGAAAGTTAGACACACCTTGGGGAAAAGCATTTGTGCGTGGGCGTGTTTTACTTACACAAACGCATAGAGATATTTTAGATAGTGCTATTATTTGTGCTGAAAAGATAAGCTACTCACAAATTGATGGCTCTATTCAGGTTTATTTTTACGCAAATAAAGCCTTAGAGTATTATTCAGACAAAAAAGGAAGCAGAAACACTGAGTGGCTCGTAACAATGCTAGAGCAGATAAGAGACACGGTTATCAAGTATCAATCTAAAAGCGAAAATGGTAGAAGGAACATCTCGTTTGACTTTAATATTATCCGCCGTATTGTGTTCTCAGAGAGCAATGGTATGTTCTTTTTGGAATTTGACCCTAGCTATGTGGCATTTTATCAAACAGAAATGAGCGTATGCTATAAAAGCATTATGCCTGAAATACTTAGCTGTGAAAGCGGTATTGTAAAGTCTATGATACGCTTTTTTGTTACGCACAAAGAAATAACTATAGGGCTTGACAAGCTTTTAGAATCTGTCGGTTGCCCTCTTGATTTAGAAACACAAAGTAGAAAATATTATCGTGTGATTAACAGCATAGAAGAAAGCAGAGAGTTGTTAGAGGGTTTGGGTATAACTTACAACAAGAAAGAAAGGATTTTTACTTTCAAAAGGCAAGACAATGTTTTTATACAGGGCTCATCACTGCAGAGCCCAAACAAGGAAATAGCAATCAAGGCTCTCAGTAAATCAACACAAGAGAAAAATGAGTGGCAGATTCCCCCTCTCAGCACACTTAAAAAGAGCAAAAGTTCTAAGGCAAAAGTGTTCCAAGAACCTTCATTGTTCCCTGAAGAATTTTTAGCTTGAAAGGATTAAAATGAGTATTGCACCAAAAAAAATGTATTTCTTTTTGAGATGCCCTAAGTGCAGAAGAAAACTTAAAGCCTCTTTCATCAAAGATGCCATTGCGGAGTGTTTTGCAATGGGTGAAAGTTTTGAGTATAATTGTAAGCATTGTAGCCACGACTTTGTAGCAAGTTGCAATGTCAGAGTGGTAGCAAAAAATAAACCACTTGACAAACAATGATTTTGACCGTCAAAATGGGTTCAAATGGCTTTGTGCGTGGAAGTATTTTACTTTTTTTTTGAAAAATGCAAAGATTAAAGGATTCGTAGAATGATACATTTGATACTTGGAAGTATGAAAGCAGGAAAAAGCAAAATGCTTTTAGAAGAATATGCTCGTCTATCCGCAGAAAATCCTGATAAGAGCATAGTGTTTGTGCGTTCAAGAAGGGATAAAAGGGATTTTATTACAAGAGACACAAGCATTGATACTTCAAACATCAAGCTTGTCAATGATAGAGAAAAGCCCATAGATAGTGATATTATTCTTGTTGATGAGGCTCAATTTATTGAAAAACCCTTTATAGATTTTTTACTCGCGACTAGAGACAAAAAGACAATTATTGCCGCTGGATTGCAATCAGATGTTTTTGGTAGAATGTGGGGTAGCATTTCAAGGCTAATGGCTCATTCCACAAAACTAACGCTACTGCTTGCTCATTGCGATGTTTGTGGCAAAGAAAATAGCGCCCTAAATCATATAGGCGATGGTTTGGTCGGAGACAATTACCTTGTTTTGTGCGATGAATGTTTTAAAAACAAAAAAGGAGAAAGAATGCAGATAATGGAAAATGGTGATATTTATCTTTCCCAGCTTATGCCCGATCCTTTAATTAGGCAGTCTTTTAAGTCTTATGTTCGTGGCAGAGCTAATGTGCCACTCAAAAAAATAGGCAACAGAGTTGTTATCAACGCAGAATCAGCCCACAAGGTTTTAGAATATGCAAAAAAGCACCCTGTATTAAGCTATGAGATTGAAAGTCCAACCAAAATCAGCTTAGAGATTTTAGAAAAAACATTTGCATAAGGAAAGAAATGAACCAAAAGACACTGAAAAGATTTGCTGAATTGTCCGAAAGAATTGATGAGGTTATTGCAAGGGCTGAGTTTGCAATGGATAATATCCGCACTCTTAATCAACAAGGAGCAACACCTGATCCACGCCAAGAAGCTGATGAAATTGCTTTGGCTGTTTCAGAGCTTATGGATATACTTAAAGAGATTAAAACGCTTGATGTTCCTATGGGGGATATTTTTGCAAAGCAAGTTGAGGTGATGATACAAAGGCTAAAAAGTATAGATAGAGTGGTAACCCCAATTTCAAAGGCATTGCACGAAGAATATGCAAAGGAATGCACTAATGGCAATAAATAAAGCATATTTAAATGCAAGGCACGATGAAAGCTCGGATGAGTGCATGACACCTTTTTATGCAGTTGAACCCTTGCTTAAATATATTCCAAGGAACAAGACCGTTTGGTGTCCATTTGACAAAGAGTGGAGTGCATTTGTCAAGCTTCTATCAACGCGAAATGAAGTAATCCATTCTCACATTGATGATGGCAAAGATTTTTTCACATACAAGCCTAAGCACTTTGATATAATAATATCAAATCCGCCATTTAGCTGTAAGGATAAGGTCTTGCAAAGATGTTACGAGCTCAACAAGCCATTTGCAATGCTTTTGCCTGTGAGCTGTATTCAGGGCAAAAAGCGAGTGGAAATGTTTATGAAAAATGGCTTGCAGATTCTTGCATTTGACTTGAGAGTGGATTATCATACAAGGGGCAATATGCAAGAAACCACAAAGGCTACATATTTTGGGAGTGCATTTTTTTGCAAAGACATTTTGCCACTATCCTTAATGTTTGCCCCACTAAAAAAATACGAACAATCACTAGGCGAGAAGGCAAGTGCTAAACGAGAGCGATTGTATCAGCCTAGTTTGTTTGAAGAGTTTGAGGAGATGGCATGAGAAAGCGCACGAGGATAAACAAGAAAAAGCCTGACTCATACACGCTTATAGAGGAATGGTTTTTCCCAATATTTGTTGCCTGTATTTTTGGCTTGATATTGCTGGTTATGTTTCTATCTATCGTGCTTGATTGAAGCTTGGCGTGGGGTATGTGTATTATCGGCAACCAACTATCTATTTGAAATAAAAAACCCAAGTGGGCAGCGGCGGTCCCCACGCCACAACTAAAAACAACAAAAAAGGAGTAGAAATGATTGATGAGCTTAGAGCAATAAACAAATTGCAGGGAGACTTGGAGCGATTCCAAACAATCCAAATGGAACCGGGACTTGTATTTGACAAGGATAAAAGAGCCTTTGAAGAAAAGAACTTCATTTACGACACAAAAGGCAATAGGTATCTAGTCAAAAAAATAGATTTAGACTTTGACAAAAAAACAATGGATTTTCTCATTGAAGGTATGACAGAGTCTATTACCTATGGGCTTATGCTTTTAAGCGAACCGCCTGAAAAATATAATATCACCACAGGCTTATCTTTAGAGGGAGTAAATGCCTCAAAAGAGTTTGATACCTCAAAAGTGACAGAACACGCAGAATGTTCGCCTATAGGCTATAAGCAATATGTGCGAAGTAGTTATGCAAATAATCGCTATTTGATTGAAAAGATATTGTGGCTAGAGGACGATTTAGTAGATTTAGGCTTGCGCCCAGTTGGCAAAGAACCTATCGTTGTAAGGTTTAGAGTTGTGTAGTTCATTTGAAAAGTATTTAGATTTTAGGTTAGAATTACACAATCCCTTTGAACAGGGAGGTTTTTTGCCTAAGATAAAGGGGGCATTGAATTTTGAACGCAAACTCAGGCGAGTATAAAACAGGGCGTCCCCCCTTTGTCTTTTTTACACTAAATTTGGAGTTAATAAATGATAATTACTAAAGGGCAAATTCTTGATAT
The DNA here is from genome assembly GCF_000765825.2 of Helicobacter magdeburgensis. Lineage (GTDB taxonomy): Bacteria > Campylobacterota > Campylobacteria > Campylobacterales > Helicobacteraceae > Helicobacter_C > Helicobacter_C magdeburgensis. Next base: position 53,642 of record NZ_JRPE02000002.1, on the reverse strand, counting down.
AGAATCAAAGCTAAAAGTTTGGAGAGATGAGCGACATGTAGCTCAAAGCAAGCAAGGAGCTGGATTAAAAGGCAACTTCTTTGAGGAAGTAGCGGAGCTTTATCGTGCAAAAACAAATGTAGAAAGAGTGGATGCCTTCTGTGATATGTGCGTGTTTGTGTTAAACGCATACAATGTGAGCTCATATATTACTGAAATTCCACTTGATAATCTTGCGCTCACAAACTTTGAAGAGCAAAAAATGCACGATACCATAGAGGATATGCTTTTATCTTTTATGAATAATGCTTTTGAAAAGGTAATTCAGCTGGCATTTTCTTGTATCTATATGCTTGGTTTTAATCCTTATCTCTGTATGCTTGAAACAATCAAAGAAATTAGTTCAAGAACAGGAAAGTATGATGAATCTATTGACAAATTCATCAAAGACAAGGGCGTGTATAGCATAGATGAGTTGCATAATATTTTAGAGGCAGATACAAACCTTAAGCACTACGAAGTTTTGGAGCTTGAAAATATATACAAAGTATCTGTAAAATATCACAACGAAAAGGAAGCTGTGTTGGAATATGCCAAATGGTATGGTGCAAGCTATTCTCTATGTAGGATATAATATGGCAAAAATAATCAACCTAAAAAATATAGCAACACAGCTAGAATACAAGACAGAAGAGGCTAAGATTATGGCTATGGCTAGAAAAGCAATTAAAAACGGCTGTTCTTTGTATATCAGGCAAGAGGACATACAAAATAACAAGGATGCCTTTTTCTATGCAAGTAGCCATAAACTATATAGACCAAAATATACTTACAAAAACAAGACATTGGCACAATATATCAAGGACAATGATTTGCAAGTGAGTGTGGAGACTGTGCGAAAGAGAATCCGAAGAGGATTGAGTATAGAGGAAGCCTTGCATTGCAATAGCTAAGATTCAGGGGGTGGGGTTTTTGTAAAACCTTCCAAATATCAAGGACAATGATTTGCAAGTGAGTGTGGAGACTGTGCGAAAGAGAATCCGAAGAGGATTGAGTATAGAGGAAGCCTTGCATTGCAATAGCTAAGATTCAGGGGGTGGGGTTTTTGTAAAACCTTCCAAAAAACGACAACCCGAGTGGGCAGCGGCGGTCCCCACCCCTGAAAGATTTTTTTGCCTTATAGAGTGGTGCGTAACCAGCACAAGTAAAGAACAACTTGTGACAAACTTATAAACAAAAATGGGAAAAGAAGTGATAAAAAACTGCCAAAAAAACTCTGGGTAGAGTATAAAAAGGACGGCGTTCTCTTAAGGCAAAATTGTTTGGAAGCAAAACCTTTTACAATTTGGATTTACTTGCTCCCATTGGTTTAAAAAACAACAACAAAACAAAAAAGGAGTTTCTTTATGAGTGGCATTTTATTGTTCATAAAAGATCATCTCGCATTAGTTATGTTTCATACGCTTTTGCTTATAGCGATTGTGGCTTATCCGCCTTTTTCCATATTCTTGGCATTGTTTGGTTTAGCAGTTCAAACCATTGTAGAAGAGTTTAGGAAAGACAAAGACATAAATATTTATATGTTTAGAGAAAAAGAGAATAATCAAGATAGGAAAGACTAGAAAATGGAAGTAGCTTTTGTGATTGTTGCCTTTGGACTTTTGTTTTTTGTGGCTAAAGAAAAAGAAAAAGCTAGAAAATTTACAAAAGAGAGGACGGAAAAAATTCACAAAGTCGTTCAAAATGTTAAAAAAGAGGTAGAAATGCTTAGTAGCGAGAATCTCAGCCATATTAAACCTGCAGATATATTCACGCAAGTTGTTGAGAAAAAATATGATTTGCAACAGCAATTAGCCTTCATAGAGAAAGAAATAACTAATTGTAAAGATCAGACGACAGAAAAAGCAATGCTAGAGCTACATAAAGAAACCCTAGAAACAGCACTAGAAGTGCAAAACAATGCAATGTTTTATGTTAAAGAGTGTATCTCGCAAGGCATAAATAAAGCCCAACAACAAGGAGGACAAAAAAATGGGTAAAGTATTAAAGGGGTTAGAAATGATTTATTTCAAATTCCCCGAAGTAGAAATTCCTAGACTAGACAACGAAGGACACTATAATGTTTCAGCTAAAGTGCATTTGGACGAGTATGATGATCTATGCTTTTGTATGATGATTGAGGGTTGTCAAGAAAAAAGCAACCCTGATTGCTTTGTTATGGATGAAGCCATAGAAACTTCTCGTATGACAGAGGAAGAGTTGCTTTCTCTCTTTGATAGAGGCGTTCAAAGATTATCACAGCGATTAAAAGATCCTGATGAAGAAGCATTCTTTGCGGATAATTATCTTTAGGAGGCTATATGCTAAAACACAAAACAATAAGGCATAACAACACAGACATAAAGCTCTCGGCTGAGAGCTTTGTTGAAAGGATTCCGCAAAGCAATGAAAAAAGCTTCTATATTCTTGTAAAGGCTTCAGATAAGGATTTTTCTCTAGTCCAGCTAGGAGTTAGAAAGAATATGGATAAACATAGTCTTGAAAAAGTTTGTGAAATGGCTTTGTCTCAAGCAGAAGCTGATTTGAAAAGTGGGAGGCATAAAGAGTATCATTTCGCATAGATAAGCAAAAGAACGGAGGCTTGATGAAAAAATTTTTGCAATTCATTTGTTATAAGCTATCGCGAACATTCAAAGAATGTTTTTCGCAAGATAGTTTAAAAAGTTTTTTCTTTCAGTTGCCAGCGGCATTGCTTTTATTAGCATTGCTTGTCTATGTATATTATCAAAAACTACATTAAGAAAGGTAAAATATGAGCAATATTTATTTGGGTAAAGAAGTGTATTTTGATAAGAAAAAGAATCAAATATGCTATGGAGAGGCTTATATTTCGGCAAGCCAAAAGAAGCTTTATGACAAAAATGGCATAAATATCACAGAAAATGCCATCAAAGCAACAGTAATGTTTCTTTTAGAAGAGCATAATAAGCACGCCGAGTTTCTCATAAAAAATAAGGGCAAATTCAGGCTTAGGCTTGAAAGAGCTGAGTAGAGGGTGTTCTTATGACAGCACAAGATTTCAACTCTTTAACTCTTAGCGAGAAAAAAGAAGCCTTGCGTTTTGGAAACACCAAGTATGGCTTCTATTGGAAAAGCGAAAGTCAGGTTTGCTTTGATGATTGGAGCCATAGAGCTGTATCTATTAGATTAAGCCCTGATTATCAACATCTCACTTGCAGTTTTGAAAAATCTGAAACAAGCGTTCAAGGCACTATAATCTTTGAAAGAGATAGCAAAAAGTCAAAATGGCATACGCCAAACACTTTTAAGCAAGTGCTTTCAACCTATAAGATTAAACAATCAAGGCGCAGATAGGATAACTTTGGATGTATAGCTCAAATGGTTAGAGCAACCCGCTCATAACGGGTTGGTTGTAGGTTCAAGTCTGCTACATCCACCATAAGTAAAAGGAGATTTATTGATGAATAAAGTATTGATGGCTATTGTTTGTGTTCTTGGTTTTAGCACAATACAGGCAAAAGAGATAGACAGCTTTGAAGAAGCCAAAAAGCTCTTACCTGAAGTATTTAAAGGACAGGAAACAACCTTTTATTGCAGTTGTAAATACGCCAAACTTGGCAAGAGATTTGTAGTTGATCCATTGTGTAAAACCTATACTCCAAGAAAGCCATACACTAAAAATGGCAAAAAGAATGAGCGAACACATCGTATTGAGTGGGAACATATTGTCCCAGCAGAGAATTTCGGTAGGCAATTTACTTGCTGGAGAGATGGGGATGAGCAATGCGTAGATAGCAAAGGCAAAAAATTTAAAGGCAGACAATGCTGTAAAAAAATATCCCCTGAATTTAGGTTAATGGAAGGCGACATAAGAAACCTTGTCCCAGCCATTGGTGAAATTAATGGGGATAGAAGCAATTTCAGATTCGCCCAACAAGGCAAAGATGAGAGTCTTAAGGGGCAATATGGAGAATGCGAGTTTAAAATCTCAGGGAAAAAAGCATACCCAAGAGATGAAATTAAGGGCTGGATTGCAAGAACATACTTGTATATGCACGAGAAACATAATATCAAAATCTCGGATTCCGAGCTTAAGCTCATGGAAGCTTGGGATAAGCAGTATCCAGCCAAAGAGGATGAGCTAAAATGGCTTGAAAAGGTTGAAAAAGTCAAAAAGAAATACAAAGGAGCGAAAAAATGAATTATAGACTAGCCGCAGATGGTAGGATTGAGGATACAATGGCATACAATGTAGATACGCTAAATGCAACGACAAGTGGCGAATGTATCGCTTGTGGAGAGATGATAGAGTATCCATACAGGACAGGAGTAGATAAGGAATTTGAATGTCCGCATTGCCATACGCATTTGCAAACTGAAATTCTTTCAACATTCCTGACTGTTGAGGTTGGCATTAAGATTATAGACTAGCTCAATGAATAAAAAAACAGAAAAATGCCTTGAAGTTTTGGCATTCACTTGTGTAGCCATAGTTTTTGTTGTTCTGTTGTGTTCTATCTTTTCTTTGTTCTTTTGAATTTGCAAAAATATTCCCTTTTAAGTAGAATTTCGCCCTATTTAAAAGGAAAGGAAAAAGGAATGAGAACATTAAAATTTAGAATAGAAGAACAAGGAGTAACCTTCATAGATAGCCAAACGCAACAAGAGCAGTTTATGTTTTTTGAAGAGTTAAGTAAGCCTGTTATTCTAGGAGGAAAACCGGGCATTATGTTGAAAGATGGGCGTATGGCACTTGTTGAATATGAAGAAGAATCGGAATATACCGCTTTAATCAAAGCAATATTTGACAATCGTGGAGAGTAGGATGGAGTTGTTATTTAACTTAAAAGTGTATCTTTATCGCTTTGTAATAGAACATTCATTTTTGATGGCTAATTTGACCGCAGTATCTATATCTACCTGCGTCGTTTTCTTAGTGCTTCTTATTCTCGCAAAAAGAAATGGAGACATTAAAAAGGCAAGGACATTGAGTGCAGCTATAAGAATCCATTTTCTTTTGGCTGTTCTTTTTGTTGTTTTGATAGTATGGGCGAATATTGTGCATGATGATATGTGGCAATATATACAAACTTGAAGCAATAAACATATTAGTTGTTCTATCAAGAGAGAAGTCCTTCTCTTAGAATCTCATTTGAAAGCACTCTTTAAATATTCTATAATGCGCCCATACAAAAACACAAAGGAGTTCAAAAGTGAGTAGAATTGAAGAAGTAAAAGCTAAAGTGAAAGAGAGGATACAAGATGCCAAGGGAGCTTGGAGGCGTATCCATAATGTGGGCGGTTTGGAAATGTATATTGTGGAAGATTACATTGTGCTTTTTGAAAGCAGTTCCCTTCAAGAAATAACAAGCGACAATGTTGTGCGTGTTAGTTTGGGAAAAGAAGTAGAGAGATATTGTTTTGATAACGATAAAGAGAAAATGGTAGAGAAAGCGGCAAATTTGATAGTGGCTAATGATTTTTAGGAGTAAGACAGTGAATCGCCCCCCCCCCCCCACTTATAGAAGTGAGTGTAATTCACAATACACGCATACAAATTAATAAAGGAGATGTAAAATGATTTTGATTAACATGAAACCTGTAACAACTTGGAATAAAATATTTGAGCTTAGAGATGAGCTACTTACTTTGGCTATTGAAAAATATCCTAGAAGTGAAAGAACATTAGAGAGAGAAATGCTATCTGCTTGGATTTCAATGGCTACAACGAATCTCTGGGAAAATAAGAATAGCTGGGACGATAAGCATAGTATGTTTAAAGATGAGAAATCATCTGTATGGGCTAAGTATCAATTCTTTAAAGATGTATCTATGAATACAGATTATAAATTTTCTTTTAATGAGAATCGGGATAGTGGTGATGACCTTACAGAAATTGGGAAAAAGAATGTTTTGCCACGCAGAAATATTTTGTTAGAAACATTAAGCTTGGGTAATCAACTAAAAGAATATCTAAAGCTTAATAAAAAGACACCTGTAACATTTACACTTTGAGAAAGGAGCGTAGAATGAAATCTAGAAAGGTTTGTAATTTTGGTTTTTTTGTGAATACATTGTTTTATGTAGCAAGTTTGGCTTATGTTGGAATGTTTGCATATTCTTATGAATGTGATGTGAATGTAGATTTTGTGGTTTTTACGATGGAACATTATCTTGTTTGTTTTGTTTTTGCTATGGTATTACCCACAATATTTGGGTTACTTACTGCCTTTTTGATAAGAAAGCACTTGACTGATGATGAAGTATGGAATTTTTTTGCATTTAATATGCTTGGAGGTCTATTAAGTGGTCTGATTGTGTTTTGTTTTTGGATTGACCCAAAAAAAAATATAGATATAACAAACGAGCAAAGGGGCATCATTGCAGATTTGGTTAAGCAAGAAAAAGTCAGTAAGCAGAGCGTTAGAGTTAAAGCAGGAGGATTCTATAATGATTGGGTTAGGAAACAAGGAGGTGGCAGAGAAATAGAAGAAGTTATGGGTATAAATCGTGTGCCTTTGGAATTTTATGTTTGTCTTGAGAAAGGCTTTAACAGCCCCATTTGTGCCAAATTATTTGAGAATTTTCTTGTAAGAGAAAAAGAGGAAGTTAGGCGCGAAAAAGAAAGTGAAGCTCTTGCAAGAAAAAACAAACAAGAAGCTATTGAGAATTACAATAGGATTCTTGAAAAAGTGAAGTGAGATTCTCTTAGGTGGGTGAAAATCTCGTTAAACGCCCTACATACGCCCATACAAAAATTAAAGGAGAAAAAAATGGAAACGCTAAAACAAATAGTCCTAGGTGTTGTTGTCGCACTTATTGGAGTTGCGGTGATATGGAATCTTACAGGATTATACTTGATCCATACAAAGAATATGACAGACATTAGTGGTGGTGGCTTCACTTTTATCGTGCCACAGGGCAAAACAAGAATCTATTGTAATGGTAGCCCCATTGCAACATTAGACACAGACAGTATAAATGGTATGAGTATTGGCGAGACGGAGTATAAGGCATTCTTTGCAGATAAAAGTATGCAGACTTATGTTTGTGAGTAGTGATTAAAGGCAAAGGAGAAAAAATGAAACTAGCAGACTTTGATTTTAGGATATGGGACAAGGGAGAAGAAACGCTCACTTATGCGAGTAGGGATTGGAAGCTAGGCATAGGCTTTTCTAATCCACAACAAGATTATGGCGAGAGTGAAAGCGAATTGCACGCTTATTATGATGGCGAACCTATGTGTCCTAGTGATTGTGAGATAGAGCTATGGAGCGGATTTTATGACATTAAAGGCACAAAGCTATACGAGGGGGATATAGTTTGTTTTAAAAATAGGGGCAAATATAATGATGATAGAGATGAAGTTTTAGCAAAACACATCAAAGAAAAATGCCTTAAAAAAACATTTTTAGCACAGATATTTTTTAAAAATGTGGGAGGGGGATATTGTATAGAACGCCAAACAAAGAGAGGACATACAAAATACTTTAGTCTTTTTGATATGTCTTTTTACCTTAACTTTAGATTAGAAGTCGTAGGCAATATCCACGAGAATGCAGGGCTATTGTGATGAGATTAAAAAGTTCTACAATCAAAGACTTTGCAGAGGCATTAGGTGAAACAGATGAGCTTGGCGAGAATAGGATAGAGCATTACCACAGAGCTATCCCAAAAGTGAGTGTGAGAAATAATCTAAAGGAGATTTTTTCACCATTGTTTGATGTCAAGGATTGTGTATTGAAATTATTATCTTGCGTGTGCTTTTTGGTGTGTTTGCCTATCGTTTTAATCCTATCAGCTTTGGAGTATGATAGTAGGCGGCGGATAAAAATTTTGTATCTCTACCTTATCAAGCATAGAAAAGAGATAAAGGCTTACAAGAAATATTTACAAGACACAAAGGAGTAGAAATGAACGCATTAACTTATGGGGATTATTTAGGCATAGCACTTTTTACCATAGGGCTGTATTTTATGGGGCAGATAGTATATGAGATTCTAGCCGTAATTATAAGAGTGTATCTAAATCGCAAAAAAGCCCCACCGATACCCATAAACACATTTGATTTGCTAGAGACTAGCCACAGACACGAAGTTACTATGTGCGAAGTAGAAAAGGCATTACAGGAAGACATAGAACAAGGCGTGATAACAAGCTACACCATCGGCGATGATTTTATAGTGTATAGGCAAAAAGGTGGGCGCAAAGAGCTTATAGATTTAAGTAGATACGATGTGGAGTAAGGAGCAAACGATGTTTAAAGATAGGATAAGAAAGTGGCTAGGCTTGGAGCAGATAAGCTTAGATTATAAGAAGTCAAAGATTGCCTACAAGCAGAGTCTGCAAACATATAGAGAGTTGTTAGAAAAGTTTGTGAATTTTCAATCTCTAATGTGTAAAGAATACATAAAGCTAAAAGATAGGATAGAAGCCTTAGAAAAGGAATTAAAGGATAAGTAATGTTTTGTTTAGATGAGTATATAAGTGATTTACAACTTACTTCAGCAAATATGCTGGGAGCGTATATAAATGAAAAATACAAGGATAATAAGGAATTTACAAAACTTATATCCCTTGAAATAATAAAACATTTAGATATTGCTTCACTTGAAATTGAAAGAAAATTAAACGGCTTAGAGAAGGAATTAAAGGATAAAGAATGAAGCTAACTTGCTTTAAGCCAACAGCAATACACACCGCTTGTGCGGATATAAGAGAACAAGAAGCGGATTATTTTGCAAGGTGTTTATTAATGCCACAAGATAAATTTAGCGAGTTAGTAGAGCAAGGCTATACGATAGATGAGCTATCTGCCTTTTTTTATGTGCCAAAAGGGCAGGTGTGTAATAGAATTGATGAGTTAGGATTGGATTATGATTCTATACAAGCAAACAAGCAAAATATAGAAAATATCGCCGACTCTGCTTCAACAGCATTAGTAGGCGGCGGCTTACTTGCATTAGCAGGTTTTTTATTTTTATGAGTAAAAATAAAAAACCTCTTGTAGAAAAAGCAAATCAAGGCTTAAAGAAATAATGAGTTTGCGACAACATCTCTATGAGTTAAAGACAAAAACCGAAGGAGTTCTACTAAAAGAAGTGAAAACTTCAAATAAAATATTCTTTGCATTTGCAGATATTGATAGTTATGTTATCTTGAATGGCGAGTCTGCCATTAAGCTCAATAATGGAGATTTTGTGTTTGTGAAATGTGATAGCACTCAGCTATCCGCATTAATCAAAAAAATTTCAAAAAAAGGAGTATAAAAATGTCGGTTGATTTTTTGGATACAAGTCTGTTTGGACTTTATGGCGTATTTTTAGCCATAGTCTTTGGCATACTCTATTCTTTGTTAGGGAGCTATTTTATCAGTATTATGGGAACTCTAGCATTATTGCCTATGTTCATGGGCTTTTACAAAAAACCTGCTGAAGAGTATCTCCAAACGCTTCAATCAAAAATCACACCGCAACAAATGAAAGAGCTTGAAAATAAGGCTACAATCGGCTTTTTGCTATGTGATATTACAGAATATGCAGGAAGTGACTGCTTGAAGTATCTTGGCTATATTGAGAAAACTCTTCTTTTGACAGAACCTAAAGGAACGGAAAAAAGTCAAATCCAAAAGAATCTAGAAAATAGAGAAAAGGCAAAGGAAATGCAACAATGAGATTGTTGCTTGTTAAGACCTTGTTGTCTATTGTTGCTATAGCTCTTGCATTTGCATTCTATTTTGTTGTTGGCTCTATACTTCCTTGATTTTAATATCAAGTAGAAGGTATGCAAAAGATAGGCACAGATCAGTATGGTGCTGATATATTGTTACTGAGTGAGAACATTGCAGTCATCTCTTCAGGCGAAAACAAAGGACTTGTGCTCTATTATGACGACTTAGGTTGCCTCCACAATACCTGCCTTGAGTGCCTTGCTGAAACTTATTCCAATAAAGCAGAAATTCTTTCCCAGATTGTAGATTTGAGGAATATTGTTGTTGATGGCTATTTCATAGATCTCTACAACGAAACAATAGACAATGGGCCATTTGAGACTTCAGAGGACAATTCAATCATAAGATACAAAGGTTACTCCTTCAATGTTCTCACTAATGAGCTTACAGGAGAGATTCAAGAGCTAAACTCTGATTTCACTATGGAGTGCAAAGAGCCTAGCGAAGAAACAAAGAATAGGCTTGTTGCATTGCTAAAAGCTATAGTGCGAGCCGATATAAGTGGCTTTTGCACAGAAAAGGAGCTACAAAACATTGAAGAATGTGTTGTGCAGGATTGAGTGTGTATTTTTTATTCAATTTTCTTTTTTCATTAACTTTTTATTTGTTTTTCAAAAAAAATTAAGCTAAAATGTCCGCATATATTTCAAAACACTTTTGAAACACCGCTATACTGAAACATAAGGAGTGTCAAAATGTCTGCGACTATTGACAGAATCATAGCTACTCCTACGCATATAAGATATGCTGGTAGTAATGGTTTTTTGGTGCTTAATGCAAAAGACGAAAATGGCAAGTCTATCACATTAACAGGCAACTATGACATACAAGAAACAAGCTCTGAAAAAGCTTTTTTAAATCATAGATTTTGCTTTTTTGGTGCTCCAAAACAAACCCCTTATGGTGAGCAATTTGCATTTAATGCTTATTCTATTATTCACGAGAATACAGAGAGCGAAATGTTTTACTTTCTTACAAGAATTGCAAGTGGCATTAGCAAGAAAAACGCTCAAGCTCTTATGCAGAGTTTTGGGGCGAATCTTGTTAGTGTGATAGAGAATCATCCAAGTGCCCTACTCAATGTAAAAGGTATCAAAAAAAAGAAAGCCGACAATATTGTAGAGGCTTGGGCGAGTAAAAAACATTTAAGAGAATTGACAGGAATGCTCGCACCCTATGGCATAAGCAACACTTCCATTAAAAAAATCTACGATTCTTTTAAGGAAGAAAGTGTAAAAAAGGTTATGGAAAATCCATATATCCTTACACAAATCAAAGGCTTTGGCTTTAAAAAAGCCGATGAGGTAGCTTTGAAGCTTGGCTTTAACCCAGCAGGCATACCCAGAATCAAAGCTGGAATCCTGTATTGTATGTATGAAAAGGTTCAAGGGGCTGGGGATACATTTGTTGAGCGCAATCTTCTTTATTCTTTTGCACGAGAAGCCTTAGAGTGCAAAGAATATCCATATTTGGATTTGCCTATAGATGACACTATAAACGATTTGATTTCTGAAAACAAACTGCATGTAGAAATGTATGAAAATACAGAATGCCTTTTCTTGCAAAACACATTTCTCAAGGAGCAATATATCCTTGAAACTTTTAGGCTTCAGAAGGATAGAAAGGCAAGTATTTGCACCATAGAAGAAGCAGAAAGCTACCTTGCTGAGTTTGAAAAAACACACAACATCACATTAAGCCAAGAGCAAAGAGAGGCGGTTATCTCCGCACAAAGTGGAGATAAAATCATCGCTATTACAGGGGCTGCTGGAACAGGTAAAACTTCTGTTTCTAAAGCCATATTAGGCTTGTTTGAAAAGAAATATGGCAGAAACAATATCGTATGCTGTGCCCTATCTGGCGTAGCCGCCGCTAGAGTTAAAAAACAATCTGGCTATGAATCTTCAACCATACATACGCTCTTAGGATATGATATTATCAAAAAAGGCTTTGCAAGGAACGAGGAGAGCCCTATTCCTGCAAATGTAGTTTTACTAGATGAGGCTTCAATGGTGGATCTTTCTATATTCCATAGTTTGTTGAAAGCTATAGATTTTCATAAGACACATCTTATTTTACTTGGAGATTCAGCACAGCTCCACCCTATCGGCTGTGGCGAAATCTTTAATGATACGCTGGACTTTAACTTGACTAAAAAGATTAGATTAACAAAAATCTTTAGGCAAGATGAAAGCAGTGCGCTCACCACACTTGCAAGTGAAGTAAGGATAGGTCGTGTCCCTGATTACAAAGGAAAAGAATATAAAGACTTTTTCTTTGGCAAGATGGAAATTCCTTATTACTGGCAGAGAGTAAAAGGAATGAGTGACACAGAAAAAAGGGCTGAGAGAGATAATATCCAAGAGCAAATCCTTAACTATATGAGGCGTTGTATTGAAAGGGGCAAGCTTCGTGTGGAAGAAAGATTTGGCACACAGCCCCCAAAGAATTACGAAGAGCTGTGGGAAAGATTATCTTACACCCAAATCATTACGCCACAAAAAGAAGGTATTTTGGGGGTAAAGAACCTCAACAAAGAAGCCCAAAAAATATTCAATCCTCCAGATCCTAAAAAACCTTCATTTGAAGCTCAAGATTATACTTTTGCAGTTGGGGATAAGGTTATTCACCTTGTTAATAAAAACCTCACCTGTATTGTTAATGGCGAAGAAGATGAAAGGCGTGTATTTAATGGGCAAATAGGTGTTATCACTTGCATAGACAACGAAGAAGATGAAATCATAGTGGAATATCCAAACGAGGGATTTGCGGCGATTTATAGCATTAAGCATTTTATGAGCTCAGAAATAACACTTGCTTATGCTATTTCCATTCACAAATCACAAGGTTCAGAGTTTTCGGTTGTATTTATACCTATGACAATGAACCACGCAGGAATGCTTAATTCAAAGCTGATTTATACAGCGATGACAAGAGCTAAAAATCAGGTTATCTTTATGGGCGAAACTTATGCGTTTGAAATGGGTTGCAAAAGAAAGAATGAGCTTAGAAGAAAAACGCTCATTAAAATCAGGCAGGAGCAGAACTAATGCCGATAGAAATCTTAGCGGTTGATATTTATTTTAAGGATACACTCAAGGATTCTATCGTGGATATGCTCCTTGAAGATGGATATAACGACTTCTTCTATATACACTGCTCCAAATACGCCTCTAGCTCATTATTGCAAAGTGCTTCGGAACAAGTCAGCGGAAGGCAAGAATATGGGCTTTTTAGAATGTTTTTAGACGAAGACAAGACAAGGTTCATCACCAACAAGCTGTTTCAAGCCTTTGGCAAAGAAAATATGCGTATCTATACATACAAAACTTCTCAAGCCTAATTTCAATTATTATCAAAAAAATTGTTGCTAAAAATGAATAAGACTCTGCGAAAGAAAACTAAATCTTTTGCAGAGCACGAGTAAAGGAGTATCCTAATGATTTCAACCTCAAAAGGATTTCTTTTGTGGATTGCAACACAAAAGAAAAAGGTAAGCAAGTTGTTTAGAGTCTAACATGCTTTTTTGCACAAACGACTAAAAAATAAAGGAATGTCTCATGTCTAAACACTTATCGTGCAGAAAAAAAGGCTGACAACGACACGAATACCATCTCAAATTGCGAATGGGTGTGGGGGTGCAATTTTTTTGCTTCAGTAAAAAAACAAAGAGATGAAAATTCAATGTCTCACCTATGATTGTAATACTAGAAGGTAAATGAAAAACGATCGCTACACGCAATAATGTTTGATTAATGTTTTTTGGTTAGGATCTAATCTGCCTACTAACAGGCACATATTATGAAAGGAGGAGCGATAGTATGTTTGGTTTTGGAAACAACAATGACAAGAATAGAAGCTCAAATGGCAACAATAACAATGCTAGGCGAGATGATAGAAATAACCAGAAGCCACAAGGGCAAGGTTATGGCAACAATAATGCCAACAACAATGATAAAAACAAAAAACAACAAGGCGGTATCGGCGGATTTTGGAGCTGAGTAGTCTATACTTGAAATATAGCGGTAAAATATCATAGAATGTTTCTTGCTAAAAAAATATGCTAAGGAAATGACTATGGAGCCAAGTTTGTCGTTAGAGACACAAGTGAATTTTTTTAATGCAATGCCTCTGTGGGGCAAAATGCAAATTTTGGAAAACTTATCATTTAAAGCCGATGGTTTAGGCAGAGGTGTGATTCAGCAAGGTAGCTTCGTTTCTAAAAAGAAAAGCTACCCTATCCAAAACATTATCGCCAAACTCAAAGGCAAGAAAATGAAAGAATTTACAATGTATTTGAAAAATACCCCACAAGAGAGCAATGTGATAGGTATTGTTGTCTCGGCTACTTTAGAATAACTTCTCTTTTTGACAGCTCTTTTGAAGTTTTAGACAAAAAGAGTATAATTTTAGCCTTCGGGGGATTATACCATAGAGTCCCCACCTTATTCTTATACACAATATGGGCATATTGTGCTACAATCCTATATATAAAAAAACTACTAAAGGATAAGATATATGAATCTGAGCGATTTTGTAGCTGGCTCAATGAGAAAAGAATATCAGTATGCAAGTTTTTTGCCAAGCAAAATCAACCAAGAGTTTGTCTGGGATGATTCTCTTATTAATGTTTTACTGGAAAGGGCTACAATAAAATTAGGAGAGCTCAATGCTTTTACGCTTATTGTGCCTAGCGTTGATATTTTTATACAAATGCACATCAGAAAAGAAGCTAACACATCCAGCAAAATAGAGGGGACAAAAACAGAACTTGATGAGGTTTTGGCTTCTAAAGAATATATAGCACCAGAAAAGCGGGATGATTGGCAAGAAGTGCAAAATTATGTTAGGGCGATTAATTATGCTATAAAAGAGCTAGATTCTATACCGCTTTCTAATAGGCTTATAAAAAACACACATAAAATATTGTTAGATAGCGTTCGTGGAGAGAGAAAACAGCCCGGAGATTTTAGAAAAACACAAAATTGGATAGGTGGATCAAATTTAGGGAATGCTTTTTTTGTTCCTCCTCATCATACAAATGTGGAAGAATTGATGAGCGATCTTGAAAAATTTTTGCACAATCAAGATATTAATGTGCCCTATTTGATTCGTATTGCCATCGCTCATTATCAGTTTGAAACTATCCACCCATTTTTAGATGGGAATGGCAGGATAGGAAGACTTCTCATAACATTATACCTTATATCAAAAAGACTTCTTATTAAGCCTTCGTTATACCTTTCAGATTTTTTTGAAAAAAATAAAACGAGTTATTATGATTCACTCACAAGAGTGAGAGTGCATAACGACTTGGTGGGTTGGGTAAAATTTTTTCTTGAGGCTGTTATAGCTACCGCCGAAAGTGGCGTTACAACTTTTAGCAAGATATTGCAACTAAAACAAGATATAGACATTCAGATAAAAAGTTTTGGCAAAAAAGCCCATAATGCTGATAAGCTTGTTCAGTTGTTGTATCAGAATCCAATCATTACGACTAATGGTGCGGCTCAGTTCTTGGGTGTAAGCAAACCTACTGCTATTGCTCTTCTCAAGGATTTTGAAGAGTATGGTGTCCTTAAAGAAGCTACGGGTTATGGCAGAAGCAAAATGTATCTATTCCAAAGTTATATAGATATTTATAGTTAAAGTTGAAGCCTTAACTTTAACGATAGATATTTATCGTTAAAGTTGGAGCGCTAAATTTAACGATAAAATTTTCATATCCCAAGAATTACACGCGCACCTATCGCCGCCGTATAGTTAAGTGGCTCTACAAATTTACCAACACTAGCCCCCTGAATAGTTGCAGTTATATGGTTCGAATCCTCTACATACCAGCCATCAGCATACAATTCAACGCCAAAATCCACATAAGACATACGATACTTTACGCCGACTTCAAGTAAAGCCCCATAGCCTTTTTTCTGCGTAAATCTTAAATCCTCATCAAAACCTATGCCTGTTGTATAGCTTGTGTTATTTCCACGAATAAGATACCGCCCATAAAAATTCGTATAAAATACTGCATTCTCTAAAAATTTATGTTCTAGGCTTAATCCAGCCACAGCATAAATATAGCTCTGTTTTCTTTTGTAGGCACTTGCCTCATTAACATCGTTGTGTAGCTCCCTATATCCTGCACCAGCATTAAACCATACAAGCGGATTCCCATCCATAGTTAAAAGCCATTGACTGATATATTCTCCATAGTAATATTTATCATTAGAATCTGCAATAAGGCTTTGACATTGCGAAGGATCTGCCACAGAGCATTTGCCCCCTGTATATTCCATAGCCTCCCCAAAGAAATAACCTCCTCTAAGAGAATGTCTGTGCTCCTCAAAAGCATATTGTAACGCTCCTGTAAAACCTTTCATTTGTCCTTTTATAGACATAACGCTAGGCTCACTATAAACATAGGCTTGGTAAGCAGGAGCTATACTTAGACTTAACCCCTCACCAGCCCTAAGAGAAGTTGGGCTAAAGACTAGCGCTTGCAAAAGCAAAAAACTAGCCGCAGGAACGACATTAATAGGCATAATACCACCTTTTGTAGAAATTGAACTAAAATTATGTTTGCGGAATGTTTGTTTGTGTATTATCCTATTCCAAAACAAACTCTCAAACAATGGTTTCTGCCAAAACAAAGGTTGTTTCAAAAAATCTCGCTTGAAAATATCGCTACATTCCCATATAATACACGCATAATATAAAAAGGGAGTAGAAAATGGAAGAAGAGAATAAGAAAAGTAGGCTGAAAGAGCTTATGACACAAAGAGTAAATCTCACGCCAGAAACAAAGGCTCGTATCAAAAAATGGATTGAGCGCATTGTAATCACAATCCTTGTGATTTTTGTGCTTATGAGATTAGGCGGATAATTTAGAAAGAAAAGGAATGCAAATGGAAAAACTACAACAAAAAATCAGCCAACGCTTAGAGGAAGGATTGCTAAAGCAAGAAGACTTCAATCCAAAAGAAGTGATTGTAGCTTCTCTCTTTGGCGGAATACTAAAGTTCAGTATAATTGAAACGCTAGGAAAAAATGGCAAGACATATTTCGCAGAGGCAATACAAGGCGAAGTGATAGGTTTCACTGAAAATGGCTTGAAGCTTGACTTTGGTTCTCAAGTTTCAGAAGGTGCTATTGTTGCTAAAGATTTTGGAACTAATAAACAAGAGGCTATTCAAGAAGTTTGTAGGTGGATTCGAAATGCTCAAAACAACCAAGATTTTCTTGTTTGAAAGCACTGCCTATTGTTGTAGTGCCATCATAAGACAAAGGAATATAAAATGGCGACATTAATCACGCAAGAAATCATCAGAGAAGTGGAAGGTAAGGCGACACCCGCTAACGATTCTGCTAAAGGGGCGCGCCACTTAAACTCTAGCACCATTATCCCACAAAACACGCCGAAAAAAGTGGATTCTAGTATAGAACACTTTGAAGCTAATCTCAAAGAACTTTACGAACGATTTAATAGTTTAAAATGGTTTGATGAAATAGAAGGAGCTAAAAGGAGGGATATGCTGGACAATGAAATTATCCCTGCCATTGCGAAACACTTTAAACCTATTATAGAGAAGCTTAAAACCGCAGAAAATAAAGCGCAAATGGTAAAAATCATTAAAAATAATATAGATGAGTTGAGCGACTATTTAGCTTTCCATATAGCAAAAAGAGGGGATGAATATGTAGATGGCTATGGGGAGGGGCAATATGCTTTTTTTAGCGATGAAATATTTAAACTCTTTAAGACAGCGAAAGACACACAGAAATATAAAGACATTTTTGCTGATAAAAGGTATGTGGTTTTAGGAGGCATAGAAAACTTAAAAGATAAAGCCACTGCGATACATTTATCTTTTAGAGATATAAATGGAAAAATTAAAGGCTATGAGAGAGCCCCTAGAAAACAGGATTTGCTTTTTGAAAATTTAACGCTGGGAAATGATTTTAAAAGCCCTATGCTTATTAGCACAAAAAATAAAAAGCTAAAAGAAAAAGTTATTGAAAAGTTAAAGAATAATTATTTAGATAAAAATATATATAAGGATTATTTGGAAAATCAAATAGAAAATATAGAGTGTTATAATCCTAAAAAGATTGTATTAGGAAACTATATACCACCAAAGTGGAAGCCACAAAAATTAGAGGAGTGGAAAAAAGAGCTTGGGGAATTACAACGATATGATAAGGCTAAGGCAATGGAGAGTGTAACTAATCCACAAAGCAGTGAAGGAGAGTAAAAATGACAGCAAAAAAAACAAATGACAAGGCTATAATAGGAGGCATTCTAATTGTGCTCGCACCCATAATTTTTCTATATGGAATAATAGCCTTTGAAATAGCGGTTAATATTTCATATAAAAACAACACAAATATAGAGCTTGTTCTATTTGTGATAGAACATCAAACCCTGTTAAGCACTTTGTTTATTGTAGCTTTGGTTTTTTGTGTCGCATTTGGTGTTGTTTATTCCCAAGCAACTAATCAGATGCCTTGGTTTTTGTTGCCTGTTATTCTAATAGCACTTAGCCTTGATGTTTTTGCTTATAAAACTCCTTACATCAAACTGCAAGAACAAGAAAATAGGATTATTCAAGATTTGATAGATCAAGGCAAAATCACAGAAGAAAGCTTGAAGGCTGGTTTTTTTGAGGAATACATTAAGCTTCCAGCAGAGCTAGCGGTTTGTTTTGACAAAGAATTTAAGGGAGAGCTTTGCGGTATATTGTTTGACAAGCTTCTTGCAGAGGAAAGAATTAAAATTGAAGCTAGAAACGAAACTAGAAAAACAGCACAAGCCACTAAAGAGAAACAGGAGAATAAACTCATGGAGAATTACAATCAGATTCTCCAGCAAACAAAATAAGCTTCTATCAAAGGAGAAATACTCTTTTGCAACTCCTTCTTTGACAGCTAAACTTCATTTGAAAATGTCTCTGCAACCCCCTATAATACGCCCATACAAAGACTAAAGGAGCGTAGAAATGGGTTATACAAACTATTGGACTCAAAGCAAAAAGCAAGATAGATTTAGCGATGAATTTGTTGAAATGGCAAGAGAAATCTGCAGACTTGGTTTTGACAGAGGTATTGAGCTTGCTAGTGGCGATGGCGAAACATCTTTTGGCGTGTTTGAGCTTAATGAAGAGCTCTTGAAAGACTATGTTGCAAACGATGGCATTTGGATTAATGGCTTTGGCGACGAAAGCTGTGAGACATTCTCACTTGAACCACAAGCAGAAGTAGGCGAATTTAGCTTTTGCAAAACTGCTAGAAATAGATACGATGCGGTGGTTAAGGCATTAATGTTTCTCGCATATAGAGAAGGCATTATCAGGGACATTAGCTGGGACAGCTGTGGAGATAAAGAGCAAAATGAATATGGCTTTGCCTTATATGAAAGTGCAACAAAGGATATGAGTATGCGAGAAGAAATGTCTCGTATCTTAGGAATCTAAAAAACAAAAATATATATTTGTAATATCGTGGAGTCTTAACATATAATTGCGTTTAGAAATTTGTCAAGAGAGTTCTTATCCTCTTGGGCAAACCTACTTCTTTTTTGTCAAGTATGATTCACTATAGTCAATGTCTCTTATGATTTGTTCTGCAAAAAAAATATCACAAGAGTTGCAAAGGCGCGATAAAAAGTCGCTCTTTTGGAGCCCTTGGGCGAATCACCACATTTTACACTACAAAGGAGTTTTTGAATGAAAAAATTACTTTTCATTGCTGGAATCAGTATGGCTGTTTTAGCTAATATAGGATTAGCTGATGAGTTAGAGAATAACGACACTCAAGTCCAAACACAAGTCAAATCCCAACAATCTAAAAATACATTTAAGGTTGATGAAGAAGAAGCTGTGAATATGAGTAAGCAAGATTGGATTAATTTGCGTAGCAGAATGAACGAGAATAAAGAATCACATTTTCAAGCTGCCCTACAACTTGATAATGCGGAAGAAAGAAAATTCCATCGTGAAGCCGCCAAAAACCTTGATGAGCTAAAAAAGAAAATAGATCATCGCCGTTGGATTGAAAAAGAAGGCGGTTGGGGTATTCCAGCACAAGTGGATTTGCCTTTGGTAACCTTAATGGACTTTGATGGAGTTCAAGGGAACGAAGGGACTTTTATTATGCAAACTGGCTTTCGTTTAGGTATCAGTAAAAGACAATTCCACCCAAATTTAGAGTTTCGTGCCCTTACAGGTGTAGGTTATGCGTATAGCAGTGTAGGACATTCAGCATACTTCCCTTTTGCCTTAGAAGTGGGTTGGGCTGATAAGTATAGAAGACATCCTCGCTTTCTTGCAGGTGTAAGCTATGAGTATTCTACAGACTTTGGAAAGACAGAAGTGTATCTTGCTATATCCCCATTCAAAGATGATAATTGGGCGCTTCGTGCAAGTTATGGATTAAGTGGCGGTATGAAACTTGATGCCCCAGCTATTTCAGGCAACACAATCACTACCCAAAAAGTGATGATTGATGCAAATAGCTTTTTTAGTCTCGGTGTTGTATTTGTATATTAAGGAGCGAATATGAAAAAGAAAACATTATCCCTTCTTTTGATAGCCACCTTTGGAGTGGCATTTGGAGCACCACAGCCACAAGCCTGTGAAGATGGTGTAGTAGCAAAAAGTGTAGAGAGAAACACAGAGTATTCTCCAAAAGCAGAAGAGTTGGAAAAAGCCATTAATAATAAAAGCACGCAGGACATCATTGACAAAGTCAAAAATATGTCCGAAGAGCAGTATCAAAAGTTCCTAAATGGACTTGATTCTGTGCTTGATAAGGTTAATGGCACCACAAAAGAACAAAAAACACAAGAAGAAGAGGATTAATCCTCTATTCCTCCATTCACACCAAGTCCTAAAAAGGCTTGTGCGCTCCACTTGAAAACACAATCACATTTTAGGTATATTGTCAAAAACAAAAAGCAGGAGAATCTATGCTAAAAAAAAGCCTATTATTCATAGGATTATTGTTTGTAAGCCCCATATTCGCAGATGATTTAGAATATGATTATGTTTCACAAAAAGTAAAGCCTGATTATATTCAGCCATTCAAGAAATTTGAGTTTAGATTTGGCGTGGGCTATGATATAGGCTTTAGCACCTACAACAACAAAAAAATCAATTATCACAATTCGGAGGTTTCAGGGCTTGACTTAACCTTTGGTTTCCTAGTTCGCCCAACACGACATTTTAGCCTTGAGCTTGGAGCTGGTGTAGGAACTCAAAGTGTGAAATTCTCGCATAATGGCAAAAAGACAGAACCAGATCCAGCAGACTTAGCTTATGTAGAAAGCCTATTAACGCCAGAGTTTTTTGAAAAAGTTAAAGACGCGATGATGACAGGGGATTTAAGCAATGTGTGGCATTTATTTGATTGGAGCAAATTAAACTATGATTATCAAGGCAAACCTCAGTTTCCAGAAGGATTTACAGCCATTAAATTCCCTTTTATAGCTAAATTCAACTATCATATTAACAATAATTGGGTTACTTATATCGGTGGAGCGTATAATAAGGGCGGATTGATTGATGATGCTAGAGTGTTTGTGGGCTTTAATTACAAATATTTTGATATGAGAGTGGGATATATTGCTTATACGAGCGAAAGGTTTAAAGATGATAGATATGCTAGAATCACACAGCAAGGTGGAGCTCCTGTAAGTTTGACTATAGGAGCAGTATTTTAGGAGTTATTCCTGTTTGTTTTCATCAGAAAATAGCGTAGCTTCTTGCGTATTCTCCTGCTGTGTTTCTTGTTTTGGCTCGTCAATTTTTTTAGCTATTTCAGGTTTAATATAAAATCCTTTTTCGGCTAGAAATTCTTTTAAAAAAATATCAAATCTATTAGCAAATTCTTCTTTATTTTTTTCTATAGTTTCAGCCACAGCTTTGTTTCCAAATTGGATATTTTTACAAAAGTAAGAAACTTTTTTCTTTTTAGCTCTTGTGCTTGTGATCGTGGCGTGTTCTATAACCTCTTTTTCGCTCATTTCCCCATTTACAAAGGCATTAAACAATTTGAGCTGAAGGGGTTTTGTCTTATTTGAAAGAGTAATAAGGAGTTTTACGCTAAGTTTTGGCTCTTGTTGTGTGTCTATATATTTTTGTATGTCTGGGTGTAGTTTTATAAGCCCAGAGATCTGAGATATATATGGGATAGAAATCCCAAGCTTTTCGTTTATATCTTTAAGATAATAATGTTCTAGCAGGTTATTAAACACGCGAGCCATTTCCATAGGAGATAAATTCTCTCTCACAAGGTTTTCACTTACATTTTTAATTAAAAAATCCTTATCTATGTTTGCAACCCCATTTAAAGAGATGGGTATTGCCTTAATTTTAGTTTCTCCTAAAAGAATATGAGCCAACACTCTCCTGTGCCCATAAAGCACTTGCGCTTCGTGTCCTATACTATATATAGCGATAGGCTGTAACAAGCCATTTGCCTTAATGCTCGTTGCAAGCTCTTTGATTGAAGGATCTCGCTCAATAATTTCCCTTGTCTCTTTAGAGAAAAACCCATTTTCATATCCAACTCTCATTTGTTGCTGGTTAGGAATTAAATTTTTTATCTCCACCTCTATAATTTCGCCATTGTGCTTTAAGTGTGAGAGATCTGGCGTATCTTTATCATACACTCTTTCCCCTTCATTTCTTTTAGGAACAGGGATTTGTAATGTTGAGCTTCTTAAATCAATACCTTTTCTCTCATCTTTCCCTAAAAGATTTTCTAATCCACTCACATCTTTACTCTTTTGTTGTTTCTTGTTGTTGTGGTTGCTTGATTTTGCTCCGCCTAAAAGCTTCTCTAGCTCGCTTGTGCCCTTATTTTTGTTGTCGCCATTCATCTAATACGCCCTTTCTTTTTTATAAAAAACAAAATAAAGCGTATTCTAAAGAAAAAAACTTAATCACAAACTTAAACAATGCTTTCAAATATGAAATATAGCGACAGGAAAACAACCTTTCCACATATTGCTGGGAAAGTAATCCCCAGACCCCACAACTTGCGGGGAGACCCCGCACCCCCCCCTAAAAATATGCTTTTATTTTTTTGAACCCACTAAAATAACCACCCTCCCTAGCCGCCGCTCACCTCTATTCCATTTCCACCTCACTTGGTCGCACTTGTGGTGCTTTTCCATAGCGTGAGTCTTCTTTTTTTCTTTGGTGTTTTTGGCAAGCTAAAGCTTGTGTGTGGCGTGTGCCAAGGATACACCAAAAACCAAAAAAAAAGGGTGAAAGCGGAATTTAGCTAAGAATTACAGCTGTTTGCTTATTCTTTGACAGCTAAAAACCATTAGAGAAAAAATCTTTGATTTTATATAATTATAGTAGAGATTGCACTAGAGAGTTACACCTCTCTAGTTTGCGACCTACTTTAAGCAAAGGAGGTCGGTATGGTTAAGATTTGCCAAAAAAAATCTTAGTTGCCATTATATTGCTATGTTTTATAGTAGTCAAGTGTTGCTAAGATTTATTCAAGCCTAGCTCATTTTGCTAAGGTGAGCTAGGTAATCTTAACCACTCTCTACTTAGCATTTAAAAAAAATACAAGGAGTTAAAAATGTCTGACAAAAAGATTTCTAAGAAAAAGGCTAAAAAATTAGAGGCTATTAGTGCGAGTAAAAAAGAATATCCAGAAGCTGAAGGCGCACTTGAGTTTTTCTTGGGCTGGGTAGCAATGCCTGCTCTTGCACTTATTGGCATGTTCTGCGCTGTGCCTTTAATTTTAGCCTTTTTTCAAATTTTCATCATCCAAAGAATGGAACATTCTGACTTGAGTTACTTTGAATACCTGCTTGGTGTTATACAAGGCTTGTTTTGAAAATATCACTCAAATTCGGTGAAATAATAGAAATTCACGCACAACAACTACAAAACTCTTAGAAATGGCGAATTGCACTATTAATAGCCTAAAGCAAGATTTGCAGGTGGATGATGAGGGGCAAAGCTAAGATTCTGCTATCAAAGAAAGACAAAAAAACCTTGCTATTCTTTTTTTTTGATAGCCTTTCTTGTTGGAAACAAGAAATGAGTCGTGATTTAGAGCGAATTGCTGGATATAGGCATAATGCTGATGATTTGAAAATGCCTATGAAAATCTATACAATACGCCTAAATTAATCTAACAACACAAAGGAGTGAGAATGGCAGGAATAGATTTGAATGAGTATAACCCAGCCATACAGGAATACAAGGGTTACAGATACTTTTTGATTGAACATAAGTATTGGACTTGCGGTTATATTATAATAGACTTGGATTTATTTACAAAGTTAGAGCTAAGATATTGTAAAAATGTCACTTCAAATGAATATGGCTATATATCTTGGGTATCTGACCCTAAATTAGACAAGCCTGTAGAGACTCAAAAGGAAAATGAAATATTCTTTGGGATAGGCGACAAGCGTTTTGAGGAATTTGGATATGGAGTGATTCCTGATAGACGAG
Source organism: Helicobacter magdeburgensis (assembly GCF_000765825.2). GTDB lineage: Bacteria > Campylobacterota > Campylobacteria > Campylobacterales > Helicobacteraceae > Helicobacter_C > Helicobacter_C magdeburgensis. The sequence continues at coordinate 29,429 of NZ_JRPE02000002.1, read as the reverse complement.
AAACAGAATCAATTATTAAAGAATGGATTGATTGGATTGTGAAAGAATGTAAAGAGACAGAACAAGGAGCGATTCTCCAAGAGCCAATAAACAAAGAAGCTTATCAAACAAGCGGTTATCCACTTGAAAACACTTTATAATGTGCCTACAATACACTCATACAAAAAGGCACAAGGAGAAAGAATATGAAGCTAGAAAACATCAAATTTAGAATATGGAACAATAAAAATAAAGCTTACACGCCAAATATTCTATTGCACCACATAGAAAATGGTGTGCAATATGGCAACGATTATCAAGGCGTTTTAACTGATTGTATTCAAAATGGCACAGGAAAAGAGCTTTTGCAATTAGCCAAGATTCATAATCTAGATATAGCCCTTGAGCCATACACAGGTATTAAAGATAAGAATAATAAGAAAATATATCACGGCGATATTGTAGAAATTTTTGATGATAACTTTAAAACAAGTTTTACAGCAGTCGTATTATTCTTAGAGAAATATAATGAAATTAGATTCGTAAGGCTTACACCTCCTTGTTGTGGTCTTTCTTATAAAAAGCATTTAGCGGACAAGAGAATATATATCGTAGATAATATTCACTCGGAATCCAATGAAAAAATGACAGCCTCTATGCTCTGTCGTGAAAATTTTATATATAACCTAAAAAACAATGAAAAACTAAAAAAAGCTATTGAAGCAAATAAGAATATTGAGCTGCTCTAAATAACCATTTGAGTTAGGGTTTCAAATCCCCTATAATACGCCCATACAAAGATTAAAAGGAGTGAAACAGATGCCAAATCTTGAGCAGGTAATCAAAGATAAAATCTATATCAACGAAAAAGGTTTAAAAGCTCTTACCAAAGAGTTTCCTGCACTTCTCTTTTTGCAGGAAGATTTTGCCTATGGCAACAAAGAGCTTTATCTTGAGTTTTTGCACGAAGATTTTCATAGCTTAGACACTAGTCAAATAGAAAATAAGTTTGACTTTGTTGATAATGTTGAGGAGACATTTGAGCTTTTAAATGATGAGATCTCTGTATTTGTGAAAGAATACTGCGACAACACAGAATATAGCGAACTTAGTATTGTAGGTATGAGTTTAGTTAAGGTGTTAGAGAATCCTATAAAAGCAAAGAAAAAACTTCTTGTAGCATTTTGCGAGCATACTATAGAGAAAGCTTTAGACTTCACATTTGAAACCGAGCACCTTGTTGTTGAAGAAAGCCAAAACACGCTTATTAAGTATGGACTACAAGAAATAGAGACAAAAGTTTCTTGGAAGCATTTTTCATTTCAAGGAGCAGCTAATGCTATCTCACGACACATTCTTATCCGATTGAGTGGAGATGATGAGTATGAGTATCTAAAAAAGAATACAAGGAGTGATTTTCTACGCCTCGGAAATGCTATTGTGACTTTTAGTTATATAGACAACAAACCTTCACTTGTGGGATTAACTGAAAGTTTTGTGGAAAAGTATTTGGCATAAGACTATCAAAAGAGAGAAATTTCAGCCTATCTCAACAACAATATCTCATTTGAAATAGGGTTTCAAATTCTCTATGATGCGAGCATACAAAGATTAAAGGAGCGTAGAAATGGATAAACATGATAAAATTCATGAGGCTATACATTATGTTTTCTTGATTGTAGTGTTGATAATTGGATGGATAAAAATCCCCATTTATGTTTATAATGAGTTCAAAGAAATAAAGACATGGACAGATAATTGGGAAAAGAAAAGGCTAGATGAAAGTTGTGATAATTTGATAGATGAAATTTGTAACAAGGAGCGTGAAAAATGAGTGATGAACCAATGGGAATAAAGCGTAGAATATTATTGGGAGTGTTGTTTATCCCATTTTTCTTTATTTTTTTGTATGGAAGCTTAATTCTTAAATTTATAGCTAGTTTCTGTTATAAGAATCAGGTTAATATGGATATATTGATTTTTGTAATAAGGAATGAAAGCTTGCTAAGTTTTTTGGGTGGTATTGGCATTCTATTTTTGGTTGGATTCTTATTTGCTTCTTATTATTGCAAATTATATCGTCAATTTTTAGTCTGGTTAATTCTTTTGCTGATATTTTTTGCTGGTTGTTTTTCTATGTGCGAAATCCCTGAAGAAGATGGACTGAAAGGTGAAGAACTGATTTCATCGATAATGGAAAAATCAGAGAAAGAAGGGTGTTCTTTGCGAATTAAGAGTTTATTTATTCCAAAGGAATGAGCCTATTAGACTATAAACAAGAAGCCTTTCAAGTTAGCCGAGATTGCTCGGCTTTAGTTAAAGTGGGTGTAATTCACTTGATAGCCATATCTCATTTGAAATAAGGGCGCTAATCCCCTATAATACGCCCATACAAAAATTAAAGGAGAAAAAAATGGAAACGCTAAAACAAATAGTCCTAGGTGTTGTTGTCGCACTTATTGGAGTTGCGGTGATATGGAATCTTACAGGATTATACTTGATCCATACAAAGAATATGACAGACATTAGTGGTGGTGGCTTCACTTTTATCGTGCCACAGGGCAAAACAAGAATCTATTGTAATGGTAGCCCCATTGCAACATTAGACACAGACAGTATAAATGGTATGAGTATTGGCGAGACGGAGTATAAGGCATTCTTTGCAGATAAAAGTATGCAGACTTATGTTTGTGAGTAGTGATTAAAGACAAAGGAGTAGAAAATGAAACCTGAATATGATGAAGATCTAATTGGATTTCTAGTTGTTTTCTGGTGCATTATTTTTCCAATTGGTGTTTTTGGGATGGCACTTCTTACTTTTTGGAGTTATCAAGATGTAAAAGATTGGGCAGATAGGCAGAGAGAAAAAACACAAATAGAAAGAAGCAAAGAACACAAAGAAACAAAAAACATTACACAAGGAGTAGCAAATGATAATGGCAGTAGCAAATGAAAAAGGTGGTAGCGGCAAAACTACCATAGCAGTAAATCTAGCCTGCGCATTAGCAAACATAGCGTGTTAATTGCGTAAGCTAGAAAGAAATATGAAAAAAAAGGAGATTAAAAATGAAAATTAGTAGGACAGGTTTTTATGTTTGTGTGTTTTTAGTTTTATCGTTTTATGCAGCAGGTTTTGTTTATGCGAGTATGTTTGCGTATTCTTATGAAAATGATGTAAATGTAGATTTTGTAGTTTTCACAATAGAATATTATTACATTATTCTCATTGTTATTATGTTATTGCCTATGATATGTGCGATGTTTATTGGAGTATTAAAAAGCCCTTATTGGACTTATGAACAGGAAGAAGGAATTTTTGCACTTGCTATATTTGGAGGTATTTTTTATGTTATGTTTATGACAATATTCTTCTTTTTCCACGCAATAGACAATGATGGCTATATAACAAACAAGCAAAGAGACATCATTATAGATTTGATAAGGCAAGAAAAAATTAGTAAGCGGAGTGTTAAAGCAAGCTCTAATATAGAGATAGATAAAAACGCATATATAGGACGCAAGCCTTTGGAGCTAGCAGTTTGTTTCCAAAAGGGATTTCATAGCCCTATTTGTGCTAAATTATTTGAGAATTTTCTTGTAAGAGAAAAAGAGGAAGTTAGGCGCGAAAAAGAAAGTGAAGCTCTTGCAAGAAAAAACAAACAAGAAGCTATTGAGAATTACAATAGGATTCTTGAAAAAGTGAAGTGAGACAGGACAAGTGTATGTATATGTCTGATATAGGTATCTCCTTTTCAGAACAGAACGCTATTTTAGCATCTTTGCGGATAAGGAGATTGGACTTCAATTATTGCAAGGGCAAAGGCAGAAGAGGAAATAAAGTAGTGCTTGATGAAACCTTAAAGCAATCACTTCTTAAGATTCTAAGAACACGAACTAGCGTGTTAGCGTTTAGCAAGTTAAAAACGGGCTGTGATAAGCTGTGTGATTATTTTGAAATAGAACAAAACAAGATACCAAAAAACTGCAATTTTAGGGGTAACTTCAGTGCTAGAGTGCATAAAGCTCAAAAAAACATACCAGCGGATTCTGTATTCTTGTTTAGGCTTGTTGATGATTTGCAAATCAGAAGCAATTTGTATAGGGCTGTGAAAAAGGCACAAATAGAGTTGCCTTTTATACAAAGAGGCTTACGCAAATGGTATTATATAAGTCCTGAGTATTGGAAACAGAATAAAGCGACTATTTGCTCTAAAATAGAAAATGTAAGCACAAGCACTGAAAACAAAGAACACTTGTTGTATTTTTACGGAAAATGCAATAAGGCATTTGAAAAGTGAAAAAGCATATTTAGATTTTGTTTTGCTATCAAAAGAGAAGTTCATTCTAAAATCTCATTTGAAAACACCCCTGTAACTCCATATAATGCGGGCATACAAAAGCATAAGGAGTAACGAAATGGGAACACGATGTGTAATAGGAACAAAGGTAGAAAACAATCAAGTCAATTACATATACTGCCACTTTGATGGTTATCCAGAAGGTGTAGGAGCTAAACTTAACACAGAGCATTGGAAAACACAAAGACACATTAACTGGATGATGGATGCAGGGGACTTGATTGCATTGTATCCTACCTTTCAAGAATCTAAATTCTATTTAAAAGATAAGGACTCAAGAAAGAACATAAACGACCCTGAAAACTACAAAGCAAGGTTAATCACGCAGGAGCAATGGGATAATGATGCCTTTGCATTCTGCAATATTGAGTGGGCTTATTTGTTTGATCCTAAAACTAAAGAATGGACTTGTAAGCAAGTGCAGTAAGGAGTGTCAAATGAAAAAAGAAAAAGTCTATGCGATTAGAAACATTACTGAAGAAGGCAATGTATTTTTTCTATCACAAAGCAGAAACCACAAAGGCTTAAAGCATATTAAGGAAGCCTTTAGGCGGCTTAATAATGGTGTAGAACAAGTTGAGCTAGGCACAATGGAAGTGAGAAATGGCTCTAGGATTGAGGATTCTTTCACGAGCATCAAAAAGCTTGAAAAAGAAGTGTGAGTGAAGCGTGATCTTCTCATTTGAAACTCGCCCTGAAAGACCCTATAATACACGCATACAACAACACGAAGGAGTGCAAATGAGTTACTTCACAGATGTGAAAGCTAAGGTTAAGAGCATTGCTAAAAGGTCAATAACAGATAATGATGACATATATACTTGGGAATATATCCATAATGTTGGCGGATTAGATATTTTCATTGAGATGCAAGTAAAGAATAAATGTTATGATGTCGTGCTGCGTGAAGTGAGATATTCTACTTTAGAAATAACTGAAAAAGATGAGATAAGGGCAGGTATAGGAAAGAAGTTCAAGCGATTTGAGTATAGGGATTTAGATTCTATGGTAGAGAAAGTAGCTAGCCTTATTTGTGCTAACGAGTTTCTATAATCAGCCAACAAAAAAAAGGAGTGTAAAATGAAAATCAATTTGGGAGAAAGCCTACAAGCATTTGCAACAGCCAATGAGGCATTCAGCAAAAAAATTAACCAAGGTGTTAATACTGAGATTCCTGTAATATATCAAGTATATGCTGATAATGCTCACTTTAACAGAACCATCAGTTTTGACGGCGTATTTGAAGTGCAAACTTTGTTTGAGACAAGCTCAAATAACTGTATTGTTGGCAACTTTTGGTTATGCCAACTATGCTATGGCATTTCAAATAATGGTGGCTTATTCCCAGATCACGATATGCTTCTTGCTAAATATGATTTTGTCGTAGAGCACGAAGAAGGCAAAGAAAAAGAGGCTTTTGCAAATGCTTGGCAAGTGGTAGAAGAATTTGTTGGTGCTTTGAGGGTTGAACATAGGGACTTGGATCCGCTTCTATAATTAATCAAAAAAAAAGGAGTGCAAAATGAAGGTTGAATTAGGCGAAAAACTCAAAAAAAATAGCCGAGGCAAATATGCTTGGCAAGTGGTAGAAGCCTTTGTGGAGGCTTTGAGTGAGTAAAATGCAACAAACTTGCACCTATGCCCTAAAAGTGCAAGATGTGTGCGGTTGCTTTGAATTTTTAGGTAGCAGAGATAGTGGAGAGAAGCTACATAGCAGAATTGTAGAGTTATTAGGCTCACAAGAAAATAAGGATATGAAACTTGAATTAGATTTTAATGGTGTATGTGGGGTAGCCCACGCCTTTGCAGATGAAGTTTTTGGGCTGTTGTTTGCAAGATTTGGCGTAGAATACATTAAGACACGCATTGTTTTAAGTAATGCCAATGATACCATTAAAAGTATGATTAATTTTGCTATCAAAGAAAGAATAAAAAAAGCAAGAGACACAAACGGAATATAACAATATAACCGCTTTGTGTGTTTCTCTTTTTGACAGCACACACTATTTGAAACACAAGCCGCATTCCCTTATAATACGGGCATAAATTAACGCAAAGGGGCTAAAATGAGCGATGAAATAAGCTTGGGAGATATTGATACCTATGATTTGGTTTTTGAGCTAAAAAACAGGATATACAGCAATCCTTCTATTATTGAGGACTTGCAAGATTCTTTAGGTGTTGAAAATCCAAGTAAAACATTAGACACGCTCAAAAGGCTTCATACTTGGAACAACCAAGAGACAGCTAAATCCACCTTTGAAGCAATGGAGTTTTCAAAGAGTTTGAAAGAGTGGATTCTGCGAACATACGCACAGTGAAAAAAGGAGAATATATGCCAAACAAGCACGAACCCTTTTTTACCTTTAAAGGAAAAAAGAATGATGAGTGTTTTACTCCACGCTACGCTATAGAACCTTTATTAAAATATATTAAACCAAACAGCACTATATGGTGTCCCTTTGATAAGTCCTATTCTAATTATGTCAAAGTTTTTACAGAAGCAGGACATAAGGTATTAGCAAGCCATATAGATGATGGGCAAAACTTCTTTTCATATGAGCCAAGTGTAGATTATGATTATATAATCAGTAATCCGCCTTTTTCTCGTAAAAGAGAAGTCTTGCAAAGGCTAAAAGCTCTTAATAAGCCTTATGCTATTTTATTGCCTATTAGCCTTTTGAATGATAATTACAACGAAGTATTAGACAACCAAACAGAATTTATGATTTTTGATAAGCGTATAGAGTTTTTATATCATCAGCAAGAAAACGCAAAAAAAGGGCTTATAAACTTCAAGAGCGTGTATTTTTGCAAAAGTTTTTTAGGCGGAGCTAATGTGTTTGAAAAGATATATAAAAGAGAGGAAAACTTCAGCCTAGAAGCAGAATGGGATTTGCAGAAGCTATTAGAAAGAGAAGGGAGATTGTTTTAGCTCATAGGCTATCAAAGAAGAAAAAGCTTTTTTGTGTGGCTTTTCTCATTTGAAAACACCCATTAAATCCCCTATAATACGCCCATACAAAAATTAAAGGAGAAAACAATGGACTCACTAATTATCAAGAAAGAAGACATCGGACATGTCAAGTTTTACCCTGAAGATGATGGGTATGAAACAATTAAGGAGTTACCAAATGCTGAGGTGTTTTACGAATACACTGAAAATGAGTATGTGGTGTTCTACACCTTCAACAAACACAAGGCTAAACACTATAAGCCAAGAAAAGGAGCTTGATAATGGGTGTATATGCTCAAGCATTTTATTTTAACGACAAAAAGTCCCTAAAACAATTTGTTAGGGACTGCAAGAGCGGTTTTATTAAGTTTGAGGAAAGAAGAGAAGCATTAGGTGTAGTTGGATTTCTTCACCAGACATTTGGCTATCAAATGAAAAAAATGCTAATAAATGCGGACTACAATATCCCGGATCCAAACGGACTTCAAGTAATTCTTAGAGAAAGAGATCTAGATGATTTGGTTCCATTTGATAGGTATTGTGAGGACGATTTAAAGTTTCTTAGAGAAGGATTTAAAGAGTTCAATGCTAAATTTGTTTATCTAGCGTAAGGAGAGCACAGGATTTAGCTCAATACATTGTAAAAAAAACCAAAAAAAGCCATTAAAGCAAACAAGAAATTGAGCCGCTTTAAATAACCATTTGAAAACATCTTTTAGTTTCCATACAATACGCCTATACAAACATTAAAGGGAGCACAAAATGGATAAATACATTAAAAGCCTAAAAATAGATGAGGCTAAAAAGGAAAGAGAAGACAAACTTAGTGTGAAATTGCATGGAGGCGAATCTCTCTGGTTTAACGCTTTGTATGGCAGCTCTGTTTCAAAACAAGAAGCGAGGCTTGAACGATACAAGAAATTTCGTGAAATCATAAAAAAATATTCTATCCAAAAGGACACTGTTTATATTGATATTTTATTAAACACAATATTTGATACCACAAAAGCAATGATTTCCAAAAGGCGAGGTTATAATGATGATGATTTTTTACATATCTATTATGAGATTCTTTACCAATACATTGAAGAAAACAAAGATATTGTATTGGGGATGCTTAAGGCTAATGAAGAATTTTTTGATATTCTCCAAAAAGAACATAGTCTATTAAACTTTGAAAGAAGGTTAAAAGATTTAAAGGACTGTCCATTATTCTTTGATATTTGGCAGTTAGCTTATGGTGGATTGTTGTCTTTTGGTGTAAAAAGAGAAAATGGTGAGATTTCATCTTATTGGGTCGAGGTATCTATGGAAAAAGCACATTTCCATAAAGATGAAAATAGGATATGTTTTAACAGAAGCGGGGCAAAAGGTGAAACTTTGTTTTATAAGACATATAAAAGACGGGAAGGTGCAATCAAAAAGATTAGCGAGATACTAAAAGCTAATAGGATGCTCAATGTTGAAAAAGATTGGAAACAAAAAATGAGTTCTAAATTGAAGGAAATTGCTGGATACAAAGATAACGCTGATGGTGTAGATGTATGAAAGCACAGGATTTAGCTCAATATATTATCAATCACTCAAGTAAAGGCATTTCAAACCTTGAACTTCAAAAGATTATGTATTTTGTGGTGTTGAAACACTACAAAGACACAGGAGAATATCTCTTAGATAAAGACTTTGAAGCTTGGCAGTTTGGAGCGATTGTTTATGATGTATATTTGTTTTACAGAGACTATGGAGCAAATAGCATAGATAGGACAAATGAAAACATAGAGATAGAGGATTCTATTAAGCAAAGAGTGGATTTTGTGTTATCTAAACTATCAAACTACAATTATTGGGAGTGGGTGGGTATGCTTCACGCAAAAAGCGGAGCTTGGGATATAACATATTCTAAAAAGAAAAAAGGCGTAATACCACGAGAGCTGATAAAGAAAGAAAGCTTCACATTATCGCTATAGCTTTTCTTAGCTCAAAAATCTCATTGGAAAATCATAGCCGAAAAGCCTATAATACGCTCATACAAAGATTAAAGGAGTGCAAATGTTAAACACATACAAAAAACAAGTTCAGTCCAAAATTAAAGAGGTTGTTAATGATACAATCCAAGCTCAAAACAAAGAGCACATTTTTATCCACAATGTAGGCGGTATAGATCTCTACATATTCATTGATACGCACTCAAAAATATACGATTTGGTGTTGTTTAGTGTAGAATATGATGATTTAGCAGATTCTACAAAAGAACATAATCAGTTTATGCTCTCCAGCAGAGAAGAAATAGGCAGAGAAAGCTATGCTGATGAAAAAGAGCTTATCCAAAGAATCACTGATCTTATCTGCGAAGAACTCGCTAATCTCTTTATGTAGGCGTATTTGAAAATTATAACCAAAAAGCCTATAATACACGCATAAAAACAAAAGGAGCAGAAATGGAAAGCAAAAATGTTGTTTATGGCGAAGTGGCAAGAAGGCTTTTTGATGAGGCTTTGGGCTATATGGAGAGACGAATGGGCTGGGAGTTTGATGATGAAATTGCCAAAGCGTTAGAGAACTTCTTTGCTGAATGCGGTTTGCCTTTGGATAATGGTTTGGCTTATATTACAAACAATATCTATGTAGGCGGAAGCTATGGCTTTTTAGAAGAGTTAGAAGAAAGCGAAGCTAAACGCATTAAAGGGTCTGATAAGGAAGAGTTTGTTTATTGGAATGCTAAAACAGGTTGCTTTATTGAGAGGCTTTACTAAAAAGGAGTAAAATGGGAAACCGATGTGTCATTACAAACAAAGAAAAAACAAGAGCGATTTACCAACATTGGAATGGTGGAAGAGATTCTATTGAGCCCTTACTCAATGTCGCAAGGGATTTAGGCAAAGGCTTTGATGGGCTTGTGGAAGTATCAGCTAAGGTTTTTGATGGTGAAGAGATAGAGTATGGAGAAGCAGATAAAGATAACTATGACAATGGAGTCTATGTGATAGATGATGAGTTTAACATTGTGGAAAGGGAATTTTTAAGAGGGAGTGAGCAAAAACATTACAACCCTTTGCGTATGGAGATTTTCATAAGGCTTACTTATGAGCTAGGAGCTATGAAAGAGAAAGAGATTGAAAAGATAATGTCGCTAGTAGATAGCCTTGCGTTAAACACTCTAAAAGGAGAGTAAGATGACAGAAAAAGCACAGAACAAAGAAAGAGTGTTAAAAATCTTTTTAACGCTTATGGCTGTAATTGCAATGCTCCTTGCCTGTGGAGTATTAGTTCTTAAGATTATTGCTAAATTCTCTTATGAGGACAACACAAACATAGAATTTGTGTTGTTTATGATAGAGTATAACAGCTTACTAAATCGTGTTACTTATGGCGGACTATCTCTTGTGTTGTTACTTATCTTTTTTGAGCTGAGAGAGGATATTACCAAAGGTGTCGGTACATTATTTGTATTAGCTCTAATTCTTGTGATAATAGTTATTGTTGGAAATTTTGTCATAGATCTCAATAAAGCGTATGGAGGGGGTGCAAGAATAGAATTGTTGAAAGCTAGTGAAAGAAAGGTGCTCCAAGATATAGTGTTTCAAAACAATCTCCCAATAGGATATATTGATGATGCTCCCGATGAGCTAAGAATTTGTTTTGACAAAGAATTTAAGGGGGAAATCTGTAAGATATTGTTTGACAGGCTTCTTACAAAGAAAAAAAACAAAGACAAAGAGAAAGAAGCCTTGCAATCTCTTGAAGAAAGAAAAGCAGAAGCGCTTACGGAGAACTATAATAGGCTAAAACAAACAAACTAGTATTCTAACAAAGGAGAAATGCTCTTTGCAACTTCTTCTTTGACAGCAAAATCTCATTTGAAACAAACCCCGAATCTCCCTATAATACGCACATACAAACCAACGCAAAGGATCAAAATGAAAGTATTGAGCCAAGAAACAATCAGCCTTGTAAAACAAATCCAACAAGGACTTCAACGAGTAGTGAATGCTAAGTTGGAAGTATTGATGAGCGAAGTAAGAAGCATTGATAGAAAATTCCAACGCAGAGAAGCTAAGTGGAGACAAACTCAATCTAAGGAGTTTTTGGCAAACTTCAACACACTTAAAGTTTCTGATTTTATGTGGGCGGCAAGATGTGCTGGAGTAAATGTGCCACAAAAATATTTGAATGAAGTTAGAGAGAGCATTGAAAGCGGAGTATTTAAGGTAAAATTTAGTGGCGGACAAGGATACCAAGCCGCATTGTTCTAAGAGAGAATGGGGTTAAACCCCATCAAAAAGGCTACTATTCTGTAACTTCAAACTTGTAAGGAACAGAAGTAATGCCACTGTCTCTTACAGCTTCAGCAATACCTAAAGCATCTCTACTAGGTTGTGAGCCACTAGCTTGATAGTTGCCAGAGTAGATTTTACGCAAGATATTGATTTTTGCTTGATTTGTTTGTGCGGTTTTGATCTGACTGTATAAATCAGAGGCTTTATATAAAGAATCCTCGCTCAATAGTCCCACAACAATCATTTTAACATTCTTATCTCTTAAATGTCCTTCAACTCGTCCTAATTCGTCTTGGCAATAAGGACAATTTGGGTCTGAGACAATATAGAGCGTTTTGTTTGTTTTTGCTGGGCTTTTCAGTGTAACTACAGGGTAGTTTTTCTGCTTGATTGTGGCAAGAAGCTTATCGCTCTTACTGCGATTATTGTAAGCATCTGTTTCTTGCACCGTTTTCTGCAAAGTAAGAAGCAGATTGTCATTTGAAGTTAAAAAGCTAGAATCAGCGCCGATAAGCGTAGTGCCATTTTTATCTGCAAGGAAAGGCACACGCTGATTGCCTGATTCTAAAATCACAACCTGCATATCTTTAAGCTGATTAAGCGGGACTTGCTTTACAATCTTTACATCAGCTCCTGTTTTCTCCTTTACAAGCTTCTCTATAGGATTGCTTGCACCCATAAGACTAAAACCGACAGCACCTACTGCAACACAGGTTAGAATGCTACTTAATGTTTTCTTTTTCATTTTTACTCCTTTTGTTTTTGTTTTTCATCTAGGATTTCTTGAATGTTATCAAGGCTCTCTTGGAGCTTTTTATCCATTCTCTCCGCAGATGTGAGATTAGCATCATCTTCTTTTTGTCTTTGTTCTTTTTCTAGGGTATCTTCTTGTTTTTGATTTTTCTCCCTTAGAAAACGAATTTTAGAGCTAACGCTAATCTCGTCCTCAGCCTTTTTTTCAGCAGTAGGCTGTTCTGCTGACTCTTGTGTGGTTTGTTGTGGTGCAACCTCTTGATTATTTGGCTCTTGCACTGCCTGAGATTCTTCTTGTTTTGGTTGCTCCTGCACCGCCTGAGATTCTTCTTTTACCTCAGGCTCAGGTTTATTTTCTTCGTTAGTTTGAGCTTGTTGTGGCTCATTTGTTTTCGTCTCATTAACTTGATTTGTTTGAGGCTCTTGAGCTTGTGGCTCATCTGCCTCTAAATCTTTTTCTTGTAAAGGAAGATTTGGCTCATTTATCTTTTCATTAGCCTCATTTTCCTTTACATCATTGCTAGAGTTTGCCGGAGCTTGATTATTTTGAAGTTGTTGCTCCACCAACTCATCAGGTGCGTTATCACTAAGCCCAACTTCTGGCTGAGTCCGAGTTGCATTACTTGCATCCGCGTTGGTTTGAATAGCTTCAAATGCTTGTTTAACCTCAGAAGCACTTAGCAATGTTGATGAGATAGATAAGATTAGGATAACCGATAATGATAACTTCTTCACTTTATTGTCCTTTCTCCCCTTTTACAAGGGGAAGAGAGTTTAGGCAAATTTGCTGGCAATTTGACTGATTTGGCTATTAAGCTGATTGAGAGTTTTAATCGCTTCGGCTTTTAAATCCTCAATCTTTTTGCTTGCTTCAATAGCTTCAGTGCCTTTTTCCCCACCAGCGAGTATTGCAAAGTTTGCTTCTTTGCTTGATGAATAGATATTTCTTAATACCTGAGAGCTTCGGCGCGTAAAATCATCACCCACAACAATGCTTACATAATCAATGTTATTGATGTTTTGTAAGATGAGGTGGCTTAACAAGGCAAATCTTTGTTGGCGATTTGCGTCTATAAAGTTACGCGGTGTTGTTCCCAAATATGAGAGCAAATCTCTAGTTGTAGCTTTGTGTTCTCTTGCTCTGCGCTCAAAAAATGCTTTTCTTTGAGTTGCTGTAGCTTGTCTTCTGCCTGCTTTTGCATTTGTTTTAGCTGTTTGAGCTTCTGCTGTTGTTGCTTCTGTTGCAACTTCTGTGTTTTCTGTTGTTACTACTTCTTCAGTAGCTGTAGTTTTAGCTTTTGCCATTGTCTATCCTTTAATGTGTATTTGTAATTTAACCTATCTGTCTTCCCACTCTTGTGGGGATTGAAACTTTTAACCTTTCCCAAAGGCATAGTATCATTTGCCTATTATGCTCTTTTTAAACCATAACACACCTCCTTTTATTCAGGTTCTTCTCTTAGAAAATCTCATCAGAGAGTGATTTTTCCATCAGCACTTCATTGAGAAGTCTGCGGATTTTTCTAATCCCTGAGAGAGCATTTGCAAGAGCAAGCTCATTATGCTGGTCGTATGCAGAGATTACATCCTCTTCAAGCAACTTGAGAATAGAGAATATATCTCCTGCATTTCTGTCTAGGATTTTAGAAAAGAGATCTTCTTCAAACATATATATACCTCCTATTTTTTGGTTTCAGTCTTTGGCGTTATGGTTAATAAGTTACCAATCGCGTTATAATATTCAGAGTTGTTAAAAGTCATTGTATGTGGAGTATATTTCTTATCCACAAAATAACCACCACCACCAACAAAGACAAAAGCATCAAGCTTGTCAATCTCATTAGAGTATTTAGATTCCAAAAACTCCATTATATCTTTGGTGTATTCCTTTTTCAAATCGCTGACAAAAGAAGAAAGGTCAAATACTTCCCCTCTTAGCTTATAGCTTTCATCAATGATGATTTTTAAGGCTTCTTTATTTGTAATGTTGCGATTATAGGTTGCTTTGATATGTTTTTGCATAGCCTCAGCAATTAAAATCACCCCCTTTTTCTCAAACGAGTTAGCTTGGTTAAGGCGTGATTTTTGAATTTCTTTGTCAAATACCAAAACAATATCAAGCGTATTAAACCCTAAATCCGCAACAATATAGTTATCAGGCTCTTTGTCTTTGTTGCTCCAAAAGTCTTGCAAAGCTTTGACAGCTCCTACGCCTTGTGGAATTACGGTTACTTTTTGCTTGTAATCTATTCCATTCACATTAAAGCTCTCAAGTGCTTTTTGAAAGCTTTGAGCGTGTTGCTTATGTGTTGGAGCTAAACCAACGCACACTTCTTCAATGTCTTCAGGCTTTAACCCTTCTTTTGTAAAAATCTCGTGTAAAAACAATGGAGCATACAGCTCTAAATCTTGGTAACTTGTAACTTCTTTTATAAACCTTGGGTCAGAGTTGAGCGCCAAAGAGCTTACGAAATACCCCTTGCCATTCATCACAGCAACATTGTCATCAGCCTGTATGTCATCAGGACAGATAGCAACAACGCTAGGGAATTTCTTAAGCACCATTTTACCATTTTTATCTTTGAAACAATATTTTGTGTGTCCAAAACCTGTGTCTATTCCTAATTTCATTTTTTTCATCCTTTATTGTAAAATTGTCCTTATATATAATGTATAAGGTGTATGCAAAGAGTTGCTTATGCAACACTAACCTCTTTTTCTGCTACTTTGTCATATCAAATTCATTGCGTATCTCCTCTAGTGAAGCAATGCCTTCTTCACTATAAGTAGATTCAGCCTTGATATGTGTAGTTTCCACTTGTGGCTTTTCTTGTGATTGTGCTACTTTTGGCTTTTGGACAGCCTTTGGCGTTTGCCTTTTAACCTCATCTATAGGCTTCTGTGGTAAATAGTTTGGTATATCGCTAGGTTCTGGCAAAAGAGAAATAATCTTTTCAACCTTATCTTGCGATTCAAATTTTCTCAACACATTAAAGAGCCTATCCCTATTAGAATCGCTTAATGCCCAATAGAGCACTTCCCTTATAACAAGAGAGCGTGTTTTAGGGTTAAGATTGCGTGCAAAATCTTCAAGAATGCCATGTAATGTTATGCTACATTTCAAGATTCCTCCTTTATATATAAAGGTATGCACTCTCATTTTTCTATACATATATATAGGTATATGAATAAAGTGCTACCAAAAAAAGAGCAAAATTTCATTTTTGCAAATAAACAACAGACATTTCAAAAAAAATAAATGCGACTTATGTGTGACATAAGTGATACATAAATGCGACTTAAGTGTGACTTGTCATTTTCCTTATAAAAGGAGAAAAAATGGCATATTTTTAGGTGCGACATAAGTGATACTTATATGATACATAAGTATAAGATAAGTGATGCTTATGTGCGACTTGCATTATACCAAGAAATCTAAGTGCGACTTAAGTGATACTTATGTGTTAGACAAGTGATACTTATATGATACATAAGTCTCCCAAGTAGTTTAGTTTATCGCAAAGAACGCTTTAAGTGATACTTATATGATATATAAGTGCGAGATATGTGATACATAAATACGCCCTAAGTATAATATAAGTGCTACCTGCATTATGGCTACAAGGTTAAAACCTTTGGCTATAACGCCTTATTTTAGGTATTATAAATGGTTATTTCTCCATTTATTCTGCAACAAGAAAAGCATTTTTTTGATTGTCTAAACGACTTTTGAATAGTATGATTTTATGGTAACAATGTCAAGCCATAGGTCAAAATAAAGCTTTAAATAAAAGAACAATCTCGTTATCTTTTGTTAATGATAAGTGATTAATATGTGGGTTTTTATTCTGCAAATTAACCCAAAAATAAGCGGTTAAATAAACGATTAGATTCTGATTATAATTTGTGTTTTAAGTGGTTATTTATGCCATTTTTGCACTTTTGTTGTTGTTAATAAAATGCAAGGAGATAGCTATGCTTGATTTAAAGGATATGAGCGATTTGTGCGAAGAGTATAATATTAAAGAGCGCGTTTTTTACAAACTTCTTTTACGCTCTTTAAAGGAATATTATACGCAAAGAAAGATTATATTTTTTGATATTTACAAGCAACATATTGCTTATGTTGATAGGAAAAAAATTGACAAAGTAAGGGATTATGGGACTGCTTTACGCTTTTTTAAACCGAGCCAAAAAGACTTAAAACAGATAAAAATAATACTTGCTAGGTATTTAAAAAAGCATAAACAAAGGGTAATGAGAAAGAACAAAGATATGCGAAAAAAGATATTTATAAATGCTTTAGGAAGTAGTTATATACGAGCTACAATAGTTGAAATTGAAGAAGAAAGTGTGCTTCTTTCGCTTACAAAAAATGGAGAAAGAGTGGGAAATTTGAAGATTTATGTGCCTATTTTGTCGTTTTTTGATGATGATGTTATTGAAAAAGGACACAATTTTTTGGTTAAAATAAGGGGTGTAAGGGCAGAAAATGGAATGTTTTTAGTAGAAGGAACAAGGCGAGATAGTGGCATAATTAAGCTTGAATTTAAGGAGATTTTTGATGTTTTTGTTGAGAGATTATTGGTAAAAACTGCAGAAGAAGAGCTTTTTAAAAGGGAGGATTTTGCTTATAGAATCCTAGATATTGACCTAAACAAAAAGGAGGTGCATATTCAGCTAAAGAACAAAAGAATGGGAAGATTCGTGGCGGTTGTGGCAAAAGTCACTCAGAGCAGATTAGGTTTTAGAGTTATTTGGAGGTAGTAAATGGCTAGAGCTAATAAAAGGCGAATAGAAAGCCTTATAGGACAGGTTAGCAAAGAGAAAAGCCATAGGCGATTTTCGGTGTTTAAGGACACATTGTTGTTGCCTATGGAGGTGTATGGAGCGTTAAAGTATTTGGTTGGAGAAATCGGCTGGAGTGCTTTACTTGACACAAAGGAAGCAAAGAGCTTTATGCGACTTATTGTGGAGTTTGCAGATGAGCTTAAGGCTAGGAAGAAGATTGAGAATTTTTGTGGCGTGACAAGGCGTGCTGAAGCTAAAGAAGCTGAGGTTAAAGAACCTGCTCCTAAAGAGAAAGTGAGCCAAGGTGCAGGAGAGCATAAAGAGCAAGGAGTGAAGAATGGAGAATAAGGCAAAAATGCTAAAGCATAAAGAGGTGGAGTTGCTTGAGTATAGGGGCGTGCTAGATGTAACTAGGCTTTTTTTGAAGGAGAGAATTGAGGACACAATATTCAATGCGTTGGTGTATATCAACAATGTGTGCTTGAAAAAGGATGAAGAGTTCCCTGATATTGTGCCTATGATTATTCACGCAGGGGTGTATGATGCGTATAATGTGGAGTATAACTTGTTTATTGAGGCATTGTCATTAAACTTTACAGCATTGACTAGACAAGAGTTCGTTATGGAGTTTGCTTTAAAGGGAGGAATAGCACGAGGGAGAAGGGTGTTATCGCCTATCTGCCTGAATGTCATACTTGAGACGCTTGATTTAGCCTCAGTGAATACTGCAAGGCATATAGGGCAATCTTTCTATAAGCCCATTGTGTATGAGAATAGAGATACAAAAGAAGCGTTTCAAATGGCGGCATTAACGCTAAGAGAAGAGGCTTTAGGATTTATGTTTTGGAAAAGAGAGGATTACAAGGAGCTTATGGCTAGTTTGGAGTATTTTTTAAATAGAGAATTTGACTTTGAACAAAAGGCTTATGGGGCATCAAGTTGCAGAGAATTTTGGAAGAAAGCTAAGAGGATTCCAGCACCTTTGTATAAGATTATTTAAGAGTGCCCTTCTATATAAGTCTATATATAGACTATTCTCTAAGTCTCTAAGTTGGTAAGTTGCTATGTCTTTAAGTTGCTATGTTGTTAAGTTGTTAAGTTGCTATGTCTTTAAGTCGTGTGGTTTATGAAATAAACCCAGAACTTGCCATTTTTTTTCAGTGAGCAAAAAAAATTTCTCACGAGTTAAAATCAAAATTTTCAAAAGGAATCCGAAATGGAAAATCAAATTGCCAAAATTGCAAATTTCACAAAAGAGCATTTAGAATCTCTGGGATTAGAATCACTTGAAAAGCCGATTTTTGATTTTTTGCATTTTTTTGCCACTTTAAACAGCTTTGAGAAGATTTTCCTATGTGGGGTATTACTTTTTGTGAGTTTTTTGATTTTATGGCTATTTTTGAAGTTTTTACGGGGTATTTTATTTTCACTCGCTGTCCTACTTGGTATCAAGAAAAAGAAGCGGAAGCTTGAGATAGTAAGCGGGAAAATAGCCACGCCAAGCAGTTTAGACTTCAAGCAGAAGGGCTTTTTTGCACTTTGGAATAAAGCAAGATTGTTAGCAGCAGCATACAAACTTGCCAGAATTGAAGAGGAGATTCAAAAAGACAAGCCTGTGAGGCTAAGTCTTTCACAGGCAATTTTTGTAATTCAAAACTACGACAAGTATAATTACTTTGCAGCAGAGGATGGAAAAATTAAATTTGAAAAAGTAAAAAAACAAATTGATGAAAGAGAAGCCGTAATTGTTGATACAGAAATTGAAGAAGAAAAAGAGCAGAAACAACTAGAAACTCCGGAACAGATTGTTGAGCGTATGACAGGGGGCAGGGCTAAAATAATATTTGATGATGATGGAAATATTGCCTCGTTTAAAGATATACACAAAGAACAGGAAGAAGCCCTTAAAAAAATGCAGAGAAATGATATGTCTAATTTTGCACCAAAAAACATACCTGCAAAAACACCTTCACAAAATGGTGTCAAAAGTGATGGTAATAGGTATGAAAGCTGGAGCAAACAAATGAATGCCGAGGGACACAAAAATTCAGGGGCTAAACCCAATACTGAAGAGAGAACAAATTTAACGCAAAAAGAAAGGCTAGAAAATGCCAAAGAAGCTGAAGCTAAAATCAGAGAAGAAAAGAAGGCGCATTCGGCTAAAGATTTGAAGATGAGTTTGCGCTTCAAAAATAGCGGAGAAAAACAAGCTAAAAAAGATCCGACAAATATAAGTCAAAAAGGAGACGGAATTGAAGTTATAGAAATGCCAGAAGCAATAGCAAATTTAAATAACCTAGATGTCAGTGATTTTGATGTAGATTTTATAGGCAAAGAACCAGAGCAAAAAAAGGAAAAACAAAAGAATGCAAAAATGATGAAAGCAGCACTAAAAGAATCTCAAAAACCCAAAACTCAAAACAAGAGCGTTGAGAATAAAAAAAATACAGAGAAAAAAGAGTCTCAAGCATTTGAACTCAAGGCTGATGATTTTGAGATAGAAAAACCTGTGGTAAAAACAGAACAACCAAAACCAAAGGCTGAAGCACCCAAAATTGAAAAAGAAGGAGCGAAAGAGGCACAAGAAGATTATGCAGCTACATTTGTAATGAAACATTGCACAAAAGAGGATATTGAGAACAAGGAGGTATTTATTGACAAAAAGAACTCAATGGTTCTATTTAAAAAGAGTTTTTTCTCTAAGCTTGGCAAGCCTCAAGATTCTGCGCGAGAGAAACAATACTGGGGGAAATTAGAAGGTAGATATAATATTAGACTTGAGCTTAATGTGCTGAATGAGTATTTTGATCCTGAAAGGCTTATAGGCTTAAAAATCAGATCTATCTCAGACCTGAATATTTCACAATGATTTTTTGCCTATTTATAACAACCATTAACGCAACTTTAGTAATATAACCGAAGATTACATCTAATTTTCTTTGTTTTTTTTATTGTTTGATTCGCTTGATAACCACTCATTTGTGTGTATGGAGCAAGACATTTGTCCTATATTTTATGGCAAGCGTTTTTTTGCGATTTTGTCACTTGACAAACAATGATTTTGACCGTCAAAATGGGTTCAAATGGCTTTGTGCGTGGAAGTATTTTACTTTTTTTTTGAAAAATGCAAGACACAAACACAGACAAAAAAACAAAGTTTATCTAAAAAGGAGCGACTTATGAATAGTGCCACAAACACAATAGACCAGAGACAAGAAAGTCAGCAGAACGAAGCTCAAGAAGAATCAAAAGAGGGTATGTTTATACGAATGGCAGAAGTTGCCAAGATTCTAGGTGTGTCTTATCCCACTGCAAGAGAAATCCTAAAAAGGAACAATATTACCAAATATGTTCTTACTCCAAGAATTATTTATTATAAAAGAAGTGAAGTAGAACAGATTTTCACCAACAATGGGATTTCTATATGAACATTGTTAAAATATTCAAAAAAAGAAGCGAGAGCTATTTTGAGATTCTCTATAAGAATATCAAAGTGCTTCAAGAGATAACAAGAGTAAGGCGAAAAAAATTGCTCCTAAAAAATATTAACGAACAGCAAGACAAAATAACCTTTGCTGACAAGAGAATTGAAACCTTATTTTATGAAGTATATAGAAAACGCTTCAAAAATAGAGAGTTGGATGCGGTTGTTGCCTTATTAATGAAAGACTTGGAGAGATTTAAGTTTGAAGAGACTTCTTCTGTTCCTCAATCTTATGAGCCACAATATACAAGTTTTAAAAATAGATATGATAAACTTAGAACCATTAATCTCTTGTCCCACACGGCTCGTGTTTTTATGGTAGCGTGTAAAGAAGGACAAGATTATCCTGATCGTTTTATGGAGCATGTAGCCATATTAGCTCTGGCTCACGATTTTGGAAAAAATCCAGAGGTAATAGATCTTGCATCTGAAGGCAAGAAAGAGAAGCATAATCAAATTAGCGCAAGATACCTTGGGCTTGTTATGAGAAGTATGAACCGATACGGAGATGATCTTATCAGTGCTTTGGAATATGCCTTATTCTTTCATCACGCACCCAATGTTGAGGCTAATGTATCAGCAGAGCCTGTTCGCAACGAATACATTGATATGCTCAACAAGTGCGACAACATTGCACGAGACGAAGAGCTTAAAATAGTAAATGAGAATATTAGGATAGCCAAAGAAGAGGCAAACAGGGAGCAAGAAATAAAAAGCATACTCCAAGACAAAGAAAACGCAGAGCAAGGAGCGTAAATGACATTTCGTTCTCATATTACATTAGGGCTTATTGGTGGCTTTGCATTGACATATATGCCCAATTTCGTGCCATACAAAGAAAGTGACATTATTGCTGTATTGCCACTTATTGCATTAGGTTCTATATTCCCAGACATAGATGAGCCAAATAGCTATATAGGCAAAAGGATGCCGGGCTTCTCTCATATTGTTTCTATGCTCTTTGGGCACAGAGGCTTTACCCACTTTTTAGCTTTTCCAGCTATACTTTGCTTTTTGGGTGTATATTTCTTTCCAAATCTCGTATTTTTTATATACGCTTTTTGTTTTGGGATACTTATGCACCAAATAGGCGATATGGTGACTAAAAGTGGTATCCCCAAATACTTCTTTCCATTAGCCTATGGTCCATTTAAAAATCTCAAGGCTGTTTTGTTGCCTCAACCTTTTAGATTTAGAACTGGAGGCAAGGTAGAAATGCTTTTTGTGCTGCCTACTTTGCTAGCACTTCTAGGCTTAATTATATGGGACAAATACGGAGAGTGGATATTTGCTCAGATTTGGAGGTTTATAAATGGCTAATAAATACAAAGAAAGTTTTTTAACAACACAAGAGGCACTACAATTTTATGCCCTAGCCATAAACATAGAGAAGAAAATCGTAAGAAAAAGATTAAGTCCAGAGAAGAAGGAGCTTTTGAGGCAAGCCTTGCGAGAAGTTTGTCTTGAAGCAACTCAAAGGGCTGAAACCATTTTCAAAGAAGGAGTTAAAAATGTTCGGGAACAATAATAATACCGGCAATGGCAATACAGGCGCCCATTGGAGCTCAAAGCAAGCTCACAATAGGACAATGTGGCAAGGCGAATATCAAAACGCCAGCAATGAACGAGAGTCTATGTGGCATCTCAAAAATCATCAAGGAGGAAGGCAGCCAGTGCAAAGAGAGCCTGAAAAGAAGGATAAATATCCTATCTTTTCGGATGTCCAAGAGTTGCAAGATGAATTGCAATCAATCTATGCGAGTGGGACAGCTTTCACAGAACAAAAAACAATAGATGTAACGGAATCTGAGTATCGTATGCTTCCATTCAAGATTTTTAAGATTGTAGGAAAAGGTATTGCATACGCAAGCCTAGTGTATTGTATAGCTTTTGGTTTGTTCTTGCTTGCAAGTATAAGGCAAGTGCAAGTAGGAGGTTTCTACCCAGTAAGCTTATTCTTGGCGTATGCTTCTCTATTTTTCTATGCGTATGTCGTATATGGAATGAAACAATTTGTCATTCCAGATGAGAAACAGCCAAAAACAAAGCAATTTTATGGGCAAGTTATAGCTGGTTGGCGTGTGGTAGAGTTTTACCTTGTATTCAGTGTCGTTATTTTAGTGTTGCTTGAAAGCACATTCGCCTCTTGGCAAGGATTCTTGTATGAGCCATTGCTTGCAATCAAGAAAATGACAAAAGGTTTCTTGGCAATTAGCCCAGCTAACTTTGAAGCAGCCTTGTTCCATACAACGGGTGTGGCAATCATTATGCTTGTAACTTATGCACTTTTTGCAAGGTGGGCGTTTAAGAAATTCACCAAAGAGCAGCACAGAAATGTTATTGCAATCAAAGCTCAATACGATAGAGCTGATGCTGCGATTAAAGCTCTTGATGGTGAAATATAAATAGAAAACATAAGATAGGAGGTGCGGTGTGTAGCAATAAAAGAGACTTTAGGCTTTTGCCTAAGATAAGGGCAATATGTGGGTAGGTTCTGTCTCATTGACGGAGAAAGTGCCAATAAGGCTAAAAAATACTTTATACAAGGAGTTATTATGACTTTAGAGGTAAAAGAAAACAGCATGTTGGGACGATTAATTCTCTTAATGTGCGTATTAACAGCGGCAGTTGCATTTGCAGCAGGAGAAAACCCATTTGAATTTATCAAAGCAGCATTCTTTGATATTTTGCAAAAATATGTTGCTTGGGTTATTCTTGGGGTTATGTGGATGACTTTCATTTTGGGTATCATCTTTGGGGGACTTCCTTGGATGCCGACAGTCATCACTGGAATTTGTGCGACAGCTGGTGTATTCTTCTTCCCAAGTTTCTTGAAACCTATCAGCGACTGGGCAAGCTCATATCGTCCAACCACAAGCGTAGGGCAATAGTATGTCAGAGAGAATCATAGAGTTCCCTGATAGAATACATAGACAGCGGCTTATTGCTGCTGTTGAGGCGGACAACCTATTCATTGCCGTAGGCTCTTTTGGAGTCACCGTAATTACCTTCGCCCTTCTTGGTATGGGCGGAGAGGCATTTATGGTAGGATTAGGAGTAGGAGGTCTAGTTACCTATGTGTATGTCTATTACAAAGAGCGTTTTAAGCGTGGTTTCTTTACGCACTGGTGCTATGTAAAGAACTATCGCTACCCAAAATATGAAGGGGAAGAAGGACTACCAAAAGATTTTTTACCAGAAGGATATGAAAATGAGTTTAGGGATTGACAACGAATATGGAACTATCGGCAAAGATGCCATAGATCAAGTAGATAGACTTTTGTTAAATAATAGACTATTGCAAATTTTTGTAGGTGTAGTCTTGATATTGTTATTGATTCTGACTTTTGGGTATTTCAGCCTATCTAGCGAGCGCACATCTCATATTATGATGCCTCCTTATGGCGAATTTGAAGTAGCCAAAATGAGAGCAGATCCACTTTATTATAGAGTATGGGGAGACTTTGTGTTGGCTAGATTTGCTAGCTTTACGCCAAGCACAATTAAAGAGAACCTTGCAAAATCATCTGAAATATTTGAGAAGAATACATATCTGCAAAGGAAGGCTGATTTTGATAACTACCTGACAGCTGTTATCACAAACAACATCACCCAAACCTTTAGATATGATGATAATGAAGTAATTGTGGAGCTAAAGAACGGAGGTTCTGTAGCCACGGTAACTTACAATGGCTATGCCACACAAAGCATAAGCAACATTACCAAAATCACTAAGAAGTGCTTTTACAAGTTTGGCTTCTATATTAGTGATTACAAAATTTATCAAGATTCTATAAGCACAGACTGCTTAAACAATGATAGTATTCATCATCTTACAGAGGAAGAAAAAGTCATTGAGGATAAAGATCCTGATGCTACAGCAAGAAAAGCTCAACAAGAACTCAACGATCAAGATATTGACAATAGGGTCATTCAAAGGGAGAATCTTGAGGAAGGTGTAAAAGAGAAGGCTGAATTTGAAAAAGAGAGAATCCAAAAGAAAAAGGAAAAACTCCTTGATGCAGATTATATTCTTTCGGGTGTAGGAGACAATACTAAACCACAAGAAGGGACAGAGCAAAACCCTAGCGGACAAACTCCAAATCAGCCTCAAACTCAAGAGACACAACAAAATACACAGCAAAATTCTCACTTGCAACAGCAAGGAGATAATGCTAAAGTAACACCTCAAGAAAATCAAAACACACAACAACAGCCTGCAAACTAGGCTGGAATCTTGTTATAAAAGGAGGAAACTGAATGAATAGAAAGATAAGTCTAGTCTTGGCTAGTCTTTTGCTTGCAACTATACCTTTGACAGCAATAGAAGACGATAATGTAAAAAGAGACAAAATAGAACAAGCCCTGCAAGATGCGGCTTCGCAAGTTAGAGACCCTAACACAGGTATGCCACCAGAAAGTTGGAATGAAGAGAATGCGGATATTGCTGATATGAATCAGCCAACTTATGGTAACCCTCAGCATGAAATGGCTTTGGGGCAGAATAACAGCTATCAAACACAGACACCGGTTGTGAATGAAGTTCGCTCTAACTCATCTAATCGCCCTAAAAAGGATTATTCTAATTTGCCTGTGCCAGCTGGAGCAAAATTGCTTACATTACGAACAGAATTAAGCATTCCTATCACAAAAGAGAAACATACTATCATTGAGTTTCCTTTTGAGATTAAGGCAGAGTTTGGAGAGTTTGAAGCTAAGGCTACACAGGAAGAAGCAGAAACCTTAGAAGTAGATAAGCAAAGACAGCCAGTATCCATTATTCAAAAAGAAAATAGACTTGTGATTAATTCAAGCCTTAATGGAAAGGCAGAGGCTATTATTTGGGGTGGTCCTTATCCTGTGGTGCTTAATATCACTATAGGCAACAGCAAAAATAATCCGGGCTATTATGTGATTAAAGAGCAAGATTCTTATGCAAGGCAAGGAAGCAATGTTAAAAAACTAGAAAACAATAACCACGAGAAGGTTATCAGTATTCTTACTGCTGCAATGTATAAGGATAAAAAGCCAAAAGGATATGAAAAAAAAGACAAGAAAAAGATTTACAAATACAAAGAGCTTGGCTTAACACTCGTGCATGTGTATAGCCTTGAGGGCGATCATTATGTGGGAGAGCGTTGGGAGGTTAAGAATGAAGACAAGAAAAAGACATTAAACCTTTATGAGGAAATGTTTTATGTGCCAGATGTATATTCGGTGTCTTTCTTGGCAAACCCTATAGGTCCCAAGAAATCAACCTCTATGTATATTGTTAGAAAAAAACCAGATGGAAAGAAAGGGAGATAAAATGATGGAACTTTTTGTGTTTTACTCGATTATAAGCATTTGTGCTTTGGCACCTATCGCACTAGTCTTGCATATTGTAAATGGGATTTTAGATTTGATAGGGAAAATAAGGAACAAAAGACTAGCTCCTAACTCACATTGTGCCAAAGAAAAAGCTCAAGAAGAGAAGAAAGAAGCTTGCAAGAAAGAAAACCATTAGTAGAAGGCATTTGGAGTCTGTTTCAAAGAAAAGATTCCAGAGGTTTAGAAAGGTGGACTCTCATACGCTCAAATATGAGCTTTGAAGAGGCTATGGAGGCATTAGGAGAGTATGGGTATAGGTTCCCTAAGGAATGCTTCAAAATCGCCTTAAAATCCGCATAAACACTCAAAAAACACATATTAGAGAAATCACAAGAAAAATCAAATATAATAAGGAGAAGGAAAATGGAAGGAATCACACTCAAAAGAATGGAAGGCTTGCAAGAGAGGGCAACATTTTTAGTTGATGATTTGGAAAATCAACTTCACATTATGGAGCAAAAGCAAGGACTCGTGGCTCATATCGCCAAAGAAATGCCAAATATACAAATGTCTAGTGTTGCATATTCCTCAAAGCAAATTCCGCTTATAGTGGCAAAGCGTATCACACAATGTTCTGCCACTATTGATGCCAGAAACATTGTTGGCACGGCACATCCGGATTATAAAGGTATGAGCTGGGCTGATCTCATACGATATGGCAAAAGAATGCACATTAACATTCCACTCCTTAAAGAGAATCCAAAATACTATGTTGAAGAAAAGCTCAAAGAACCAACTATGCTTTTGACACAAATAGATGATGAAATATACATTGATGGAGATGGAAACCATAGGAGTGCTTTGGCTAAGTTCATTTTTGAAGAGAGTGGATATTTTGAATTGCATGGCGTGACTTTGACTACATATCAAACCGATAGAGAGATAATGCGTGTTTTAGGAGATATATTAGGCTTCTTTGAAAAGCGTTCAACACCTGTTATTGTCAATATTCAAAGCACTATCACAAAGAGAGAGGACGATATAGGCATTGCTTGTGATATTTATAGCCACAATATAGCCATTACAAATCTTGTGAATCAAAAGAATATTTGTTTCTCAAATGCTAATGGAGCGGTTTTAGAGGTGTTTTTAGATGGAATTAAAGGCGGAAATGCTGAATGTAGGGATTTTTTAGGAAAATAGAAGGCGGATGATATAATCATTACTAATAGATAGAGAGTAGGACATAAGTTATTTATTAATAATGATTATCTTTATTGTTTAATAAGTAAAAAAAGAACCCCATACAGGGAAAGTATTTAGAAAATTCCAAACACTTTTACTTAAAGCTAAGTAAATTATGCAATCTCCTTTCCAAGATGTGCAAATCTAAACAAAGCTTATTCTGCAATGTTTGCAAACAATTTTACACTGTTTACATCGCCTTTTTGACAAACTTTTTTTTCTTTTGCAAAAACAAGGTGTATGCTGTTAGAACAACTAATTTTTCAATTATCTTTTCTGCATATTCCCCATCAACTCCTATGAGTTCGATCTCTTCTGAATGAGCAGAAAATTCAAGTTTTCCTTTGTGGATACGGAGACCATATTCCGTAATAAATCCAACTACAGTTATACTGCCGCCATCTATGCCTATCCTGCTTGTTCCGGGCACTTCTTCTAGAGATATTGGACTTTTGTTCAATATCTTTTTTAGCTTAGATTTTTTTTGAAATTTGATCACCATAATGTGCTCCTTTCGCCATACGGCATTTATGCACTAACAAAAGAGCACTTCTCGGTGCCCACATATAACTTTTCACTGACTGCCGCCATACGGAATTTCATTCCCCGAAAAGCTTATGCACGCACCTACCCAAAAGGGCAAGTGAAATACTTAAGCCCTTTCGGGAATGAAAACAAAAAAAAGTGATAAATAAGGGGGGAATTAGAAAGGTTCCAAACCCGGAGAGGGTTTGGGGGAATGGAAGACTATGAAAATTTGAGAATAGCTATTAGTAAGCCTGTCATTGCGATCTGTGTTCCCACAAACCACTTTAATAAGTCCGCTTTTACTTCTGCTATTTGTTTTTCTAGTCTAGCCTCTGAGGCATTTATATCTGTCTTCAAGACATTTATATCCGCCTTAGAGGCAACACTATCTTCAGCCGCTTTTTTGGCAGCTTCTTTAGATTCCGCAATGACAGCTTCTACAAGCTGAAATGCTTCCTCTTTATCAATAGTGATTCCTTCTGCGTTCTTTTCATTGATTCGATTTACCAAGTTATTCAGCAAAATCTCAAATGTTCTGCTGAATTGATAATTCGTTTTCATGAAAACTCCTTCCATTTTTTTCTCCTATTTTATCATTTTTTAGCAACATATTTCTATGCTGCAAGGACAAATATTTGCCCTAGAGTGAAATAAACACTCCAAGGAAAGATACGCACAATATCCCACGAGGGATAAATAATTGTATCCCTCTTTGGAATATTTTGTCGTAAAATGCGACAAGTAGGCGTGAGCCTACTTGTTTAATAGTCGCATTCATATTCTTCTTCATTAAGATAGAAGAAGGCGTCACTCAGCGACACATTCGTTCTGCCTGAATAGGCATTTTTCCTTTTGCATAAATTTCGCGCGTGGTTTAACACGCTGGAAATCTCTATTGCCTCAATCTCATCAAACAAATAGGATGCCCACTTATTATTGAACTCATCCGTCCAAAAGCCATTTACTTGATTCATTTTCAAATCCTTTTGCTTGCCACCTGTTAGAACAAGACTTAAAAATTTTACAGGCTAGGAGAAATACTCCCAAAGAGATTTGAAAATGACAATAATCCACATAGGGATTATTGAAAAAATCAAATCCCTATGGGAATATTCAAAAATAAATGTAAAATAAGGGGGAATTAGAAAGGTTCCAAACCCGGAGAGGGTTTGGGGGATTTTACTGGAAAAGTTTTATGAGTGCGACTACAAATCCACCTACTGCGACTTGTGTTGCCACAAACCATTTCAGTAAGTCGGTTCTTGTCTCAGCTATTTCACGCTTAACCTCGGCAATATCTGCTTTGGTTGCATATGGCTTCAGAATCTCATACATATCAGCTTTTGTGATAAGCTGATTTTTGAGTTTCTCCATTTCTAGCTCTACTGCACTTTTAGAGAGAAATTCTTTCCGTGCTTCTTCAAGAAACTCTTGTTTTAGCACTTCAAGATTTAGGCTCGTTGTGGTGGCTCTGTCATTGACAAGCTCCTCAAAAGCCTTAATAAGTCTCTCCGACTTTTCCTTGTCTTGATTAAAAATACCTTGCACAAGAGATTTGAAACTCTCATTTAAGACATATTTCATCGCAACTCCTTTCATCTTTTTCTCCTTTTATTTTATCATTTTTTAGCAACATATTTCTATGCTGCAAGGACAAATATTTGCCCTAGAGTGAAATAAACACTCCAAGGAAAGATACGCACAATATCCCACGAGGGATAAATAATTGTATCCCTCTTTGGAATATT
>NZ_JRPE02000029.1 GCF_000765825.2 Helicobacter magdeburgensis | reverse complement strand
TCTCAAAAAATCCAAATCTTTGTAGCAAATCAATTGACTCCAACACAACACCATCAAGTAACACTATCTTAAATCCATAAAACCAAACAAATTCAATCAAACAAATAAAAGCAAACAGCAAGATTCTATATAACGAAGTAAAAAATAAGTAAAAAGAAGTATTTCTCCCTATCCCTGCATCGACCTACATTCCCACACCTGAAAGGTGCAGTATCATCGGCGAAGAGAAGCTTAACTGCCAGGTTCGGAATGGAGCTGGGTGTTGCCTTCTCTCTATAGACACAAGGAAAAGGGAAATAAAGACAAATCAACCAATAAGCTAAAGCTCTACAATTTAAAAAAGTAAAGCTTGATAGCCCTAAAAACTTACACAAGCTCCAAGCTCTTATGCTATGTTTGTTCTTATATTTGAATCTGCCTTAAACCTATCTTTAAATTAAGCTCAATCAAAGTCAAACTTCATAGAAACAAACAAAAAAGAGATGAATACTCAACTAAACGCTCAAACTAGAATCTCAACCCACACCGACTAAGATTCTACAACCAAGCATTTAAAAGCATTTTCTACATAGCTTAAAACTCTTAAAGAAACTTTTCTTTTGTCCTTATTTCCATTTTCCTTATAGGGTAGTGTTAATAGCCATACAAGTGATTTTACACTGCTTACACTACTGCATTTTCTAATATCATTACATTAGCATAAAAACATATGCTATCACAACGACTAAAAATCTATATAATACATAAAGTCTCAATGTTATTCTTTCGTATTTAGTAACTAACCATTCAATTACACACTTCTCAACTACACTTCTCTCTTATTAAAGCAGATTCTGCATCTAAGCTTCTCATTCTAAATCTATACCTATATATTATATAAACTTATATAAACTCGCATATAAATTTGAATAATTAAACTTAAACAACAAACCTTTAGAATCTTGCACTCAATAAGGCAGTAATCCTTATATAAAAAGCCAAACGGTCTATTAGTAGTAGTCAGCTAAACACATTACTATGCTTACACATCTACCCTATCAAGCAGCTAGTCTTGCTGCGACCTTCAGGGAAAGTTTATCTTGGAGTTGGCTTCCCGCTTAGATGCTTTCAGCGGTTATCACATCCACGCGTAGCTACCCAGCGATGCTCTTGGCAGAACAACTGGTACACCAGTGGCGTGTCCATCCCGGTCCTCTCGTACTAGGGACAGCTCTCCTCAACTTTCCTACGCCCACGGCAGATAGGGACCGAACTGTCTCACGACGTTCTGAACCCAGCTCGCGTACCGCTTTAAATGGCGAACAGCCATACCCTTGGGACCTGCTCCAGCCCCAGGATGCGATGAGCCGACATCGAGGTGCCAAACCTCCCCGTCGATGTGAGCTCTTGGGGGAGATCAGCCTGTTATCCCCGGGGTACCTTTTATCCTTTGAGCGATGACCCTTCCACACAGAATCACCGGATCACTATGACCGACTTTCGTCTCTGCTCGACTTGTTTGTCTTACAGTCAGGCTGGCTTATGCCATTACACTCTTCTTGCGATTTCCAACCGCAATGAGCCAACCTTTGCAAGCCTCCGTTACTTTTTAGGAGGCGACCGCCCCAGTCAAACTACCCACCAGGCATTGTCCTACTTGAGGATAACTCAAGCTAGTTAGCAGACAGAAACATTAAGGGTGGTATCTCAACGATGGCTCCATCTCCACCAGAGTGAAGATTTCAAAGCCTCCCACCTATCCTGCGCATAATGCTCCCATCGGCAGTGCCAAGCTGTAGTAAAGGTCCACGGGGTCTCTCCGTCTTGCCGCGGGTAGGAGGAATTTTCACCTCCACTACAATTTCACTGAATCCCTGGTTGAGACAGCTCCCATCTCGTTACGCCATTCATGCAGGTCGGTATTTAACCGACAAGGAATTTCGCTACCTTAGGACCGTTATAGTTACGGCCGCCGTTTACTCGGGCTTCAATTCAACGCTTTGCATTGCTGCTAACGGATCCTCTTAACCTTCGAGCACCGGGCAGGCGTCACACCTTATACTTCCTCTTACGAGTTTGCAAAGTGCTGTGTTTTTGGTAAACAGTCGGGAGGGACTCTTTGCTGAGACCTACTTGCGTAGGCACACCTTATTGCGAACTTACGGTGCTAGTTTGCAGAGTTCCTTAACCAGAGTTCTTTCACGCGCCTTAGAATACTCATCTCATCTACCTGTGTCGGTTTGCGGTACGGGCAACATTAGCTAAACTTAGAGGCTTTTCTTGGCACGACGGCGTCAGTAGCACTCATCTTGATCCGAAGATCGCAACAAGCTATTCAAGTTTCGAATACAAGAGCGGATTTACCTATCTCTCAATCTACGCTTTTAAATTAGCACTTCCATCAGCTAACGCTACTTAGCCCTATGCGTCCCCCCATCGCACACTAATGTTGGTATGGGAATATTAACCCATTTTCCATCGACTACCCCTTTCGGACTTGTCTTAGGACCCGACTAACCCTACGATGACGAGCATCGCGTAGGAAACCTTAGATTTTCGGCGAAGTGGATTCTCACCACTTTTATCGCTACTCATTCCTGCATGCTCACTTCGCATCGCTCCAGCACTCCTTACCGGTATGCCTTCAACGCTGATACGAACGCTCTTCTACCACTGTGCATCAGCACAATCTACAACTTCGGTGTCTATCTTAGCCCCGTTATATTTTCTGCGCAAAATCACTAGACCAGTGAGCTGTTACGCTTTCTTTAAAGGATGGCTGCTTCTAAGCCAACCTCCTGGTTGTCTAAGTAACTTCACATCATTTTCCACTTAGAATAGAACTTTGGGACCTTAGTTGGTAGTCTGGGTTGTTCCCCTTTTGACGATTGATTTTATCACCCACCGCCTGACTCCCAAGATACGGTAATAGGTATTTGCAGTTTGACAGGGGTTGGTACCGCGGTGAGCAGCCCTAGCCCAATCAGAGCTCTACCCCCTATTACTATCACTTGAGGCTATACCTAAATATATTTCGAAGAGAACCAGCTATCACCAAGTTTGTTTGGCCTTTCACCCCTATCCACAGCTCATCCCAACCCGTTTCAATGGGTACGAGTTCAGTCCTCCACGAGCTATTACACTCGCTTCAACTTGGCCATGGATAGATCACTTGGCTTCGGGTCTGCAGCATCTGACTAAACGCCCTTTCAGACTCGCTTTCGCTACGGCTTCGCGTGTGCTTAACCTTGCCAGATACCACAACTCGCAGGATCATTATGCAAAAGGCAGTCCGTCACCCTTGTGAGCCTCACTAAGAAATCAAGCTAAATTCGCCTTGTGGAAATCTTTGCGGGAGTTTGAAAAAATCTTGTGCGACAGACTCTAAGTCTAGTCTCCGCGATTTTTTCTGCACAACCCACAAATCTTGCTCACAATGCTAGAATTTCTTATATATTCCTTTAATTCCTTAATGAGACCCACAATAGGGCTCCGAATGATTGTAGGCAGATGGTTTCAGGTTCTATTTCACTCCGCTCACTGCGGTTCTTTTCACCTTTCCCTCACGGTACTTGTTCGCTATCGGTGTGATAGTAGTATTTAGGGTTGGAGAGTGGTCTCCCCGGCTTCAGCCCGGATTTCACGTGTCCTGGCCTACTCTGGATCCTGCTACCTATGAATAATATTTCGCATACGGGACTATCACCCTCTATGATGTGTTTTTCCAAACACTTCTGCTACATTATTCAAGTGGATATTGCAGTCCTCAACCCCAGTAGCAAGCTACTGGTTTGCCCTCTTCCCCGTTCGCTCGCCGCTACTAGGAGAATCTCGTTTGATTTCTTTTCCTCTAGCTACTGAGATGTTTCACTTCGCTAGGTTCGCTCCATTAAAGGTAATACATATCTCTATGTATTGGGTTGCCCCATTCGGAAATCTATGGATCAAAGCTTCTTAGCAGCTCCCCATAGCTTATCGCAGCTTAGTACGTCCTTCATCGCCTCTATCACCCAAGGCATCCACCATCTGCCCTTAAAAGCTTTTTACTTCCAAGGATACTGCCTTATTGAATGCAAGATTCTTGTGGTTTCTCTTTGTCAGTTTCGCGGGAGTTTGCTAGATGCTTGTGCGACAGACACTAAGTCTAGTCTCCGCGCATCTAGCTGCACAACCCGCAAAACTGCCTAAAGATAATTCCACAATCTACACTTTGCTCTGTATTAGAAGCAACTTCAGCCTAGATTCCACTTTTCATAGAATCTACTCTCACAAATTCTAACATATCACATCGCATAGATTTAAAACTCTGCCCCAATAAGACAAGTATGTCGCGTAATTGTAGTTAATTACTATTTAGGCTATTAACAATAAAATTTCAAATAACATTTAGACTAAAGTCTAATGCAAAGTTTTCCTCAGATAAAATAAGTAAAACCTTGCATTAGACTTCTATACCTTTAACACATCTCATTGTTTATTCACATCGTTTATTGATATGGCATTGCTTAGAGACCATTCTCAAAATGGTGGAGAATAGCGGGATCGAACCGCTGACCTCCTGCGTGCAAAGCAGGCGCTCTCCCAGCTGAGCTAATTCCCCTTGTAATCATCACTAAATATAGAATCTAAAATACATTACTTAATGTTTCAATAATGCAATAAAGCCTAACTTCTACCTTTAGCTTTGATAATATAATAAATTAGTTATTTTTGATGAGAAAGTGCTGATTGTGAATTGTTTTTAAAAGGAGTTACCAAATAGGTAATGACTGAAAAAACAATGAGCAATCAGTGCTTTATCGCAAAAAGAACAATTTATGGTGGGCTTAAGAGGACTTGAACCTCTGACCTCACCCTTATCAGGGGTGCGCTCTAACCACCTGAGCTATAAGCCCACTAAGCTTGCTACATATAATGTCTCGTATTTGGAGATCTCTGAAAACTAAGCAAGTCTGTTAAGTTCTTTATACTCTTTATAGCTTTAGTTAAGATAAACAAATATCTTAACATATCTCTAGAAAGGAGGTGATCCAACCGCAGGTTCACCTACGGTTACCTTGTTACGACTTCACCCCAGTCGCTGCATCCGCCGTGGGCGGTAACCAATTTAGTATCCCGACTTAAGGCGAATACAACTCCCATGGTGTGACGGGCGGTGAGTACAAGACCCGGGAACGTATTCACCGCAACATTGCTGATTTGCGATTACTAGCGATTCCAGCTTCATGTAGTCGAGTTGCAGACTACAATCCGAACTGAGAGACATTTTAGAGATTTGCTCCACCTCGCGGTATTGCATCTTTTTGTATGTCCCATTGTAGCACGTGTGTAGCCCTAGGCGTAAGGGCCATGATGACTTGACGTCGTCCTCACCTTCCTCCTCCTTACGAAGGCAGTCTCCTTAGAGTGCTCAGCCGAACTGCTAGCAACTAAGGACGAGGGTTGCGCTCGTTGCGGGACTTAACCCAACATCTCACGACACGAGCTGACGACAGCCGTGCAGCACCTGTTTTCAAGCTCTGGCAAGCCAGCACTCCACTATCTCTAGCGGATTCTATCAATGTCAAGCCTAGGTAAGGTTCTTCGCGTATCTTCGAATTAAACCACATGCTCCACCGCTTGTGCGGGTCCCCGTCTATTCCTTTGAGTTTTAATCTTGCGACCGTACTCCCCAGGCGGAATGCTTAATGCGTTAGCTGCATTACTGCCCTGACAAGCAGGGCAACAACTAGCATTCATCGTTTAGGGCGTGGACTACCAGGGTATCTAATCCTGTTTGCTCCCCACGCTTTCGCGCATCAGCGTCAGTAATGTTCCAGCAGGTCGCCTTCGCAATGAGTATTCCTCTTGATCTCTACGGATTTTACCCCTACACCAAGAATTCCACCTACCTCTCCCATACTCTAGATGATCAGTTTCAAATGCAGTTCTGTAGTTAAGCTACAGGATTTCACATCTGACTTGACCACCCGCCTACGCGCTCTTTACGCCCAGTG
Source organism: Helicobacter magdeburgensis (assembly GCF_000765825.2). Classification (GTDB taxonomy): domain Bacteria; phylum Campylobacterota; class Campylobacteria; order Campylobacterales; family Helicobacteraceae; genus Helicobacter_C; species Helicobacter_C magdeburgensis. Next base: position 1,397 of record NZ_JRPE02000029.1, on the reverse strand, counting down.
ATTCCGAGTAACGCTTGCACCCTCCGTATTACCGCGGCTGCTGGCACGGAGTTAGCCGGTGCTTATTCGTGAGATACCGTCATAATCTTCTCTCACAAAAGGAGTTTACAATCCTAAAACCTTCATCCTCCACGCGGCGTTGCTGCTTCAGGGTTTCCCCCATTGAGCAATATTCCCTACTGCTGCCTCCCGTAGGAGTCTGGACCGTGTCTCAGTTCCAGTGTGTCCGATCACCCTCTCAGGCCGGATACCCGTCATAGCCTTGGTGAGCCATTACCTCACCAACAAGCTGATAGGACATAGGCTGATCCTTTAGCGAAGGCTTTCAATAAAAAATTCGTCTTTGGACGATAAATCGATGAGTTCGCAATTTGCTTGTGCGACAGACACTAAGTCTAGTCTCCGCACAAATTGCTTCACAACATCAATTTCTCATTCCAAATACTAGAATTTTGTGCCAACAACACAAAACACTAAAAAGAGAAATTCTTTATTGAAAGCCCCTTTCCCCCGTAGGGAGTATCCAGTATTAATCACCGTTTCCAGTGGCTATCCCAGACTAAAGGGCACATAACCTATGCATTACTCACCCGTGCGCCACTAATCCACTTCTAGCAAGCTAGAAGCTTCATCGTTCGACTTGCATGTATTAGGCACGCCGCCAGCGTTCACTCTGAGCCAGGATCAAACTCTCCATAAATATTAAATATGGAAGTTTGAATCAAAAATAAATAATGATTGCAAACTCTCCATAAAATTATGGGAGTTTGTATCTATCAAAATTAATTAATAGTAGCAAACTCTCCATACAATCTATGGTAATGAATCTAAAGTAAAACAATAGTGTCATTCCATAGAACAAGTAATTTAGCAAATAAACTACTTGAAATTAAAGTTTGTCCTTGTCTCTTAGTTTAAAAATCACAAAGACTAGAGTGTAGATTCTAAAAAGCCTTTAGACTATGATAGAATCTTTCTCAAAGTCATAAATGAGTTATGTATAATGAACTAAGAAACTTAAGTCTATTTTATTGCTTATAAATAAGTAATAAGTAACTTAACTTTCTTGCTTAGATGTCAAAGATCATACCAAATATAATCCACTATAATAACTTTAAGCTTATATCTTAAAAGCTATGAACAATGATTATATTGATAAAGAACAACCACAGAAAAAGCAAACTAGAAAGTATCTTACTACTTTAAATCACTTTATAAAGTAATCTCAATACTCCCACACTTCACTTTGAAGCTTTAGACATTACTTTATGGTTTTTAGATTCACTAGAAAGAAAAGCTAAAAACATCATATAGAAATAAAAACCTAAGAGAAGAGACTAGAAGCTCAATCAAATGGGAGTGAAATAATACAGATTTAAAGCTTAAGGGGGGCTTAA
>NZ_JRPE02000028.1 GCF_000765825.2 Helicobacter magdeburgensis | reverse complement strand
GCAATGGTGGTCTCAATCTTGGGAGTGAAGCAACAAGTGGGATAATGGCACAAGCATTAAAAGATGCAGGTGCTGCGGTTGGTAATGCGGAAAATACAACGACCGCCTTTCAGGCAGCAGCAGAAAAAGCCCATTCAGCAGCTTGGGCAGATAAAGAACAACAAGAAGTTGGTACCCTTGATAGACTAGATGCTAATTTTAAAGATAAGATAGGTGCATTAGGGAATTACTTTGCTGGTCGTGATAGATATAGAACGGATGCTTTAGCACAACTAGAGGCAGGACAAAAACAAAGAGAGAAAAATATGGAAACTGGCAGCAATATGATACAGGCTGCTGAAGGTGGTGATTTTGCAGAATTAGGGAAACTTGGCTCAAGCAACAAGGTAGAATTAAGTACTGGTGGAATTAGCGGTAACTATAATGTTGGATTTGGAGGAGGTATTCAAGGTGGAGCACAATCAGGTGTGAGTTTCTCACATAATGCTTCGCAAAATTACAGTTTTGGAATGAATGTAAGTGGCGGTAGTACTCTAGCCTCACTTGGAATGAATATTGGAATGAACGCTCAAGCTGTAGGCGATGTAGGTTCCGGTATTGCTGCTGCACAACAGATAGCTAGCTTGTATAGAGGTGCTGCTGGTGTTATGGGTGGAGCTGGTGGAGATGCACTAATGGCAGCACAGCAAGGAGTGCAAAGAGCTAGTGCTAGAGTTGCTTCAGCACAATCACAACTTAACTGGGCGACAGAGCAAGCTGCTGGGACTCATCAAAGGTTTGGTGGAGCTTATGCTGGAATGAATGCCCAACAAGTTGGAAAAGCCTCTGCGGACTTACAAATGGGTATCCACGATATGAATATGAGAGTAGGAAGACTGAATGGTATAAAAGGTAGGCTGATAAGTGAAGGTATGGGCAAATACGACCCTACAATAAAAGCACTTGATAGGCAGATGAGGCACCTAAATACAAACATAAATAGAGATGGAATGAGAGTGAAATATCTAGGCTTAAGAAACAATCAAATTAATGCAGAACATAATCTCGCTCAAGCTCAACTTGAGGAGAGTTTTGCAAGGATAAAGCTAAGTAGTTTGTAGGGTTATTTGACACAGAAATATTGAATTTTTGAGGTTGATGGAATTGGTAAATAATCCATCTTTTTAAACTCATTTATGATTATGTTGTTATCAATTTCTGTAAATGTTTTTTTATTTCCCTTTTCAATCCATCTAATTTCTTTCTCAATCTCTTGGATAGTATATTTATATGGATTCTCAACACGATAATGTCCGGTCGCTCCGTGTTTATTGTCCAAAGTGCAAGGCTTATCGTTATGGAGCAGAAAAATTTGGTAATTTTGTCTCATAATTTCTAACTCTTCATAGAGAGGATTATTCTCTGATTTGAGTGTTTGTATTGCTACTAAAATAGTTTTATCTAAATTTTCTTCTGTCAGTTCTAATAATAAGTGCGGCAAAATATGTTCCACAAAGACCATTTCTACGGTATCTCTTTTTCTTTCTTCTATTTTGAACCATACAAATAATGCGATAAATATTAAGAAAGCTAAAACAATAGCTGTTAAAATAGCATTCCTAAACCCTTTATTCTCTTCAAAATCCTTCCAAAAGAAATGCCAATCTGCATAACCCATTTCAAACTCCTTTTTTATTTTATTTAGCGACATTATAACAGAATCCAAAGTTTGGATTCAAATGGGAATTTGTAGTAAATGGATTCTGTGATAGAATAGCGGTTTGATTTTGTGTCAAAAAAGGAGAAAATATGCTGCAATTTCACTTAAGCACAAATGAAGAAAATAGCAGTATAATTCCACGCATAGACTTCCCGGGCATTGTATGCTGACTGGGGAGTGCTTTATGTCCTACACAAAAGGCTTCAAAGACTATCCAGAACTTATCCTTTTACTTAAAGACCGCGGTCTTGTTGTCAATGATGAGAAACTAGCAATCAATTTTCTTAAGTCTGTCCATTACTATCGCCTTAGTGCGTATTTTATTCCTTTTTATACATATTCAAATCTCCCTTGCTTTACACCTCATACAAGCTTTGAGGATGTGGTTTTGCTATATTCCTTTGATCAAGAGCTAAGAGACTTGGTATTCAAACACATAGAGCAGGTAGAAATACTACTAAGAGCTCAAATCACGCATATTCACGCAAGAAAATATGGAGCATTTGGCTATGCCAAGCAAGAAAATGCTTTGCGAAGACACATAGACAGAGGCAAATTGTTCAATGAGTTTATGGCACAACTCCAGCAAGAGCAAAAAAGATCTGGAGAGGAGTTTGTCGCACATATACAAGACAAATATGGCACTGATGTCTTGCCTATTTGGGCGGCTGTGGAAATTTTGTCTTTTGGTAGCCTTGTAAAATTCTTTAAACTTCTTTTGCAAAATGAGCAACTTGATGTGATGTCGTATTTTGGTGTTGATTCACTTAGGTTAAATGTATTTATCAACTGGCTAGAAACGCTTGTGTATGTTAGAAATTTATGCGCTCATCATTCAAGACTTTGGAACAAGCAATTTGTAAGAAAGTTTAAACACGATACTCGCCAAAATTTTGCGACAAATGGTATTAAGACTGATAAGGTTTTCTTTGTGCTTAGTGTGATTGCAAAGCTTACTAGAAAGCATAATATTGTGGATGAAATCCAAGTGCTGTTAGCAAGGTATCCTAATGTAGCCATTGAGAAAATGGGGTTTCCTGTTGATTGGAAAAGCATACTTTCAAGAAATAGTTTGGGGTTAAATAATTCCCATTAGATTCTTTCTTTAACAGCCCTATCTTTAATTCCTACAATACAAAATATATTCCATTCTCAACACTCCCTCTACACCCAAGGCTTAGAGAACCAAGCTCGTATTTCAGCTAACCAAACAGCTGGTATAGGTAAGTTAGGAGAATTTACAAGAGAGCAGATGAATGCTATTCAATATGGGGCTGAAGCTGGAGCATTAGGGCAGATAGCACAGGGTAACGCACTAAGAGCTGTGCACGGCACTGGACAAGCTTTCCAAGATAGCTATAGTAAAACAGCATATATGAACGCACACCAAAGTCTCAGCCAACAAAAAGGAAGTGCTCAGGCTTATGATTCGGAAACAAATGGAGGTAACATAAAGATAGCAGAATCTATGGGGAGAGTGAGCAATGCTACGGCGTTAAGGGGACATAGTTTGTCTGTGAGCGCACATGGAAGCGAATCAAATATGATAGGTGCAAATGCTGGGGATGCAATGGAAAAAGCACTTGTGCAATCTGCGGAACACTCAGCGAAAGTAAGTGCAGGCGTAAGAGATGCTAAAGGAAGAATGGATATGGGGTCTGATTATGCACTTGGAAAACACTTACAAGCATTAGCACAAACTGGTAAGGAAATAGGAGATGCTCAAAATTTCGGATCTGGTGCTAAAGTTGCGGCAGAAGAACTTACAAAAAAAGCTGAAATGGTCGCAGGAGAAAAAGCAGAAACTTCCACATTAAAAAAGACATCAGACAATGTTGGCAATATCACTGATGTGCTACTGACTGCAAATCCATCTCTGGGTGTAGTAAATTTGGCAAACAAACACTTACTGGGAGGCGAATCTATTGGTGATAAAGTGCAAGCAAACTTCAACAAAACAGATTTTAAAAAAGGCATTGATAATACATACAACCAAGAAGTTGCACAAGATGAAGGCGTGAAGCGAGCTAAAGGAATAGAACAGGCAATAGCTGAGGGGGATTTTGTAAGTATGGGCACTCAATCAACTTCACAGAGATTTTCAATGTCGGCTGGAAATGTTTTTGGAGATATGAATGTTAATTCAAGCGGCGGAAAGCAAGGCAGTTTCCAATCCGGCGTAAGCTTCTCTCATAATGAATCTAGAAATTATAGCTTTGGAACAAATGTCAGTGGTGGTAGTGCAATAGCAGGAGCAGCACTCAGTATGGGTATGTCTGCCTCTACCTATGGTGCTATTAGCTCTGGAGTTGCGGCTGCTGGACAAGTAGCTGGTGCTGCAGCTATGTTTGCTCCCGGTGGAGCTATGGGTAAAGGTTTAGCTAATATGGGAATTATAGGCAGTGAATCTGGATATGCTATGGGTATGGGTGCTGCTAGAGCGGCTAATTCTAAAAATGCAGCTTCTGCTATATCTAGTGCTAATGCTTATATGGATAGATTAGGTTCATTTAATGCTAGTGGTGGTTTAGGACAGCTTAGAGCAAACTACGAGTTAGCTGAAAGAGGATTTAACAATATTGCACTCAGTGGTAGTCCTAAAGAAGTAATGAATGCAAGAATGGCTATGGAAAAAGCACGCAAAGCCTATAATAAAGGACTAGCAACAGAGGCAAGCTTAAATAGGCAGCTTAATGCTCTAAGCCCACAAGCAAAGTCATATATGGATGAGCTAAGTGGTGGTAATGCTGGAGGGGGAGTGATGAAAGATGTGCGAATGTTATCCAACTAGCTGATAAACAAAAAATTGGAATGCAGTCCTTTTTGTTTAAGCAATTCTTTTCTTCCAAAGATAATCAATATTTTCTTTGCTCGTGTAACAGCAACATTGAGCAAGTCACTTTCACCTTTGTTAAAGAAGAAGCTTTGAGCATTCTTTGATTCATCACCATATACCGTTGAAAAAACTATAATATCTCTTTCTGAACCCTGAAAAGTATGAACTGTTCCTGTTGTTATTTTTCTTAAATCTATCAATCGCTCGTCTATTCTAAGACATTCATTTAGTTTTGCAGCTTGGTAAGTAAAGGGTGTGATAATACCGATATGTTTCTCACAAAATTCATCATTAGATAGAGAGGTTTTTCCAAGCTCATCTTTCCAAGAGACCAGATTTTCCTGTATGTATTCAAAAATTTGCTCTATTTCTTGCATGTTGTGCTTGTTTTCCTTCTTCCCTTTATTTTCTATGTGTTCCACTCGCCCCTCGTGTTCTAGCCAAGCTAGATCCATTTCTCCATGATAGGTCATCTCATTAGCAATATTGGCAATCTTTTTTCCACATCTAAAATGTTCTTTTAGCCAAATATCTCCTCTTAAGCTACTCCTATTATGCTGTGGGTCAATAGAGACTGCATTATTCGCAATATCCATTATGTTGTTTGCAAATCTTTGTTGATCGTAATCAGCCCCTTTAATCTTTGCGTTTATGTTTTGTTGAGAATCAGATTGGGAATCGTTGATAAAATCCCCACAGCTAAAATAATTGTTTATTGTTTGAATATAGCTTTTATTTGAGCCCACAAAACTCCGTAGCCATTTCTTTTCAAGAGTCTTTGTAAAAGCAAAAATTGGTTTTAATTGCTTTGTGTCCCCAAAAAATATCACCTTTTTTGCATTGTAGAGAATAATTGCCTTGTTAGGTGATATTGTGCCAGCCTCATCTATTAATAAAAAATCAAGTATATTTTTTTCGGCACCAAAAAACGATCCAAAACTATTGCAAGTTACACATACTATTGGAAAAATAGGAAAGAGACTAGCAAATAAATGGCTTTTATTGTTGCTTCTTGGAGTATCTTCTGCACAAAATATATTGATAAATTCCTTTTTGGCGCCTTCATTTAAAACCACATAATATGTTCTGTTTGTCTCTCTATGATGGTAGATACGATTATTTAAAACTTTTTTAAGAAAATCGCGATCTTCCAACATTAATCTAGCAGCATCATTCGTTATATATCTATGACAATTATTGAAAAATAATTCGGCTTTGCAACCCCCGCACACTAGGCTCTTATTTGTCTCTTCGAGAGCCTTCAAGCACCTTGGACAAAGAAAGCTTTCGGCTTTTCTTGTTGTTACTTGATATTGACTCGCAAATAGCAAGGCTTCCTGTATGTGTAGGGCACAATAAAAATTATCCAGTCTTTCAGACTTATCACATTTCTCATTTTCTTTTCTAAATTCTTTTAGTGCAAGATAAGAGCAAGTCAATAGAGAATCTTGCTCATGTAATTTATGTTTTAGTAATATGCTTTTTGAAACAAAAAGCATATTACTTCTTTTTATGGTTTCATGCAATTTTACTCTAATGCGCAACATTGCTTCCCTATTTTTATTGATAGCCATTTCATTTCTTTCTATCTCTTGTTCATACTCCCCAATTTTTCTCTCTTTTTCATTAATACATCTTTTCCTATCCTCCTTTTTGGATCTCCATCTTGGCAAACATATTTTTTTAACAATATACAAAAGCAATAAGTTTAATATCGGTGTCTTGATAACAAAGCTGCTCCACAGACTGTTTGGTAATTTTTCATCATAAATTACTATTAGTTTCTCCAATCGTTCTATTTCTTTTTGATGCCGACTCTTTTTTTCTCTTAGTGTTGTGATGTGCCTTTTTGATTTTGTATTGTCAAGCTTCATGTTTTTGTTTTTAGTATATATATTCTTAATACTCTCCCTTACCTGAAAAAATCTCAACACACAAAGCGGATGCTTTAACAAATGCTGAATAAATTTGTATTTTTCTTCTAAGTCCTCAGTATCCGATAATTTGCTATCTCGTTGTGACAATAATTCCTCTCTAAATTTTTCAATATGTTTTGCATTTTCCACATAAGGTTCAAATTTGTCTTTTATTCTTGCAGCATTTTGTTTGATTTGTGCAAGAAAAGTCTTAATAATTTTACAATACAGGCTATAGTCAATCTTTTGCCCTTCGCCGATTTCCAAGTAACTTATTTTCTTGCATTGAGCGAGAAATATTTTTTCATTATCTAGGACATGTTGCCTTGTTTTAAATATCATTTTCATGTCAAGGCAGTTTTGCTTATCTTCCTCTGTAAGAACTCCTCTAAGATTTGGGACTAGAAAATCCATTTTTTCACCAGTTTCCGTAGTGATGCCTATATCTATCCATCTTTGATAAAAATAAGGCATCTCTCTATTTGCACAAGTCTTTACATTGTCTTTTAGCTGTCTATCAAACCCCTCGTGAATATTTGTTAAGGCTTGTTTGTTTGTTGAGGAACATACAAAAGGCATTCTATCGAAAACAACGCATTGTTTCTGGATGAAATGCTCTGCCATTTGGACTGATGCATGAACAAAGTAATTCGCAAAAATTGCTCTCAAAACAGATGTCTTACCCGTTCCCGGTCCACCATTGATAGGCAGAATATCCATCTTGTCAAAATTTGATAGCAAGACAGATATTCTCTGTGTGGCTTTTAGGGAATGTCCAGCATCCATACTTCCTATATGTTCCATTGAACTGCATATCTCTTGCAAAACTCCAAATATTTGCGTGTCATTTTCTTGTTCGGCAATATTTTCTCTAAATATTTTATCTAGCAATGTATTCTCAATATTATCATTTACTTTTTCATAAAATCTTATCAGAGCGGCATTATAATTGGCTTTAGCAGTGCAATATTTTATTTTTCTGTCTTTGATAATTTCTTCCAGTCCATTCTCTTTTATAAAAGTTTCTATCTTGCTCTCTATGTCAGAAAGATATGTTTTTGCACCATCTCTATTAATGTCTAAATATGAAGAAAAATCAAATTGTTCTAATTCTTTTTTAATTTCAATGTCATAAGCGAATAGCCTAGGATTAAAGACTATGACTGGATATTCCAAATTTTTTTCTTTTATGCAATGATTGGTTTCGCCACAAACAATAAATTTCACCTGTGCAATAAACTCCTCCAAGGACAACTGCTGTCCATGCGCATCTCTTGTGGGAATCTTAACAACAAAGGGAGAAAATATTTCTCCCTTGTTCTCCAAGTTTTCCATATCCCCAAACTTTATAAACACATTAAAGCGTGAAAGATTGCATTCTTTTTCATTAGAAAGGAATTTAATAAAAGATTCAAAATCATCTGAGGCGTAAATCACAGCACTATCTTTGTGCGAATTTTTATTTTTACTTAAGAACTCTGCCGTTTTCTCAAATTTAATGCTTAGAATATCATCAAGCTCAAGCGTTCTTTTGTAGTATGCAAATAGTTTTGCAGTAAAGTCCTTATTGCCCACCTTAGAGCCTTGCTATGCTAGAATGGCATTAGAGAATGCGGTACTCATAAGCTGCCATTATCTTTTGGGCTTCTGCCAAATATTCTTTATAGGCTTCCGTTTGTGCTTCTTCTCTACTATCATCTGCCCAAACATAATGATCTGGGATGTTTGGATTGGTAGTTGTTGTTACAATTTTAATATTTCCATTTTTGATTTCACGAATCAATGTTGGTTTATCAATGCCTAGTTTCTTGGCTGTTTGAACACATGCCTCTGGTGTATTTTCCATTCTTTCTAAAATTCCCTCTTTATACGCCCTATCCCAAGCTCTCCAATATGCTTCATCACACTTCTTGTCCCAATCCTTTTTAGCTTGAGCACTCCATTCACTATAAGGTGCGCTGCCATCTGGAATATGATTTGGACCACTAAAACTCTGTCCTACTAAGTATCCCATTGCAAAATCTCCAAAACCCATTTCAAACTCCTTTCTATGTTTTTAGATTTATTTAGTGAGATTATAGCAGAAACTATGATTTGGATTCAAATGGAGAAAAAGGATGATTTTATGATAGAATACAAG
>NZ_JRPE02000027.1 GCF_000765825.2 Helicobacter magdeburgensis | reverse complement strand
TTGTAGTCATAGTGTGTGAGCGGTAGTCTTATGAGATATGGTGCATTATAATTTTCAGTATGTAAAATTTACACATACTGAAACATACCATATCTCATAGAGACGACATATTACAATAACACAAAAAATGTTATTGTAATAATTTTACCGCTCACACTCATCTCTCATCATAAATAATCTGCAAAAGTGATACTAGATTCACATTTTCAAGCAGATTATAATTTTGAGAGATGATGGGGAAATATCTTTTTTTAATATTAAATAGTTAATTTTTTATATTAAATTTATTTAATTTGTATATTTTAGTAACATATATATTTTTATATAAAATCATATATTATTATATAATAATATATAAAAATATATATTATTATATAAAATGTGAATTTTTGTGATTTTTTTTTTCTTGTGTTTTGAAGCTCCAACAACACATAATGTATTAAGATTTTTCAAAATAGCCTTGAAAGTGCCTAATTTACTTGTTTTCACCCCTGTCTATTTGAGTTTGGAATTACACCATAGCGGTATAAAAATTACACCATAGCGGTATAAAAATTACACCATAGCGGTATAATTTTATTATCGTTTGGAATAAAAAAATTCCAAAAGTGCTTTAATTTTTTATTATTTTGGAATAAAAAAATTCTAATTGGAATAAAAAAATTCCAAATTTTAAGAAAGTCTTTATAACTTTTGGAATAAAATTTTTCAAATTAAAGTATTAAGGAGTTTTTTATGAGTTTAAGCAATGGTTCAAGGACAGATAGAGTTTTGTCTAGGCGAATGACTTTTTTGAATCATACTACGGGGGAAGTTCTTGAGAAAAATGAGGAAGTTCGTCTAAAGGCTAAAACAAGGGAAGAATTTTTTCTTGTTTTTGTAAATAATTTTAAATTCTTAACAGATGTGCCAAAAATGTCTTTAAAAGTTTTGGCTTCTATTCTGACTCATTATGTTAGTTGGAATAATGAGGTTCTGTTAAATTCTACTTCTAGGAAAGATTTAGCGGAAAAGAATGAAACGAATGTTTCTGTTGTGTATAAGAGCCTTGCAAATCTCACGGATAGTGGGATACTCATTAAACAGAACGATAGATTATATTTAAATCCTCATATTTTTAGTAGAGGAACTTGGAATGATATTCAAAAAATGAGACAAGAGATTGTTTTTGACTATGACTTTGACAAGTTAGAGGCTAGAACAACTTTAAATGTAACCTCTCTTGATAAAAATATGCCAAAATTGGACGAGATTAAGGTTGTGGGACAGAAACAATATCAAGAGGATAATGTTGAACATACTGAGGTGCTTATAGAAAGAACGACAGATGGAGCTGACGAGTCTGAGATAATTGATTTAGATTCGGTTTCAGTTCCTATTGAGAATAAAAGAAATGAACCTGAGAATAGAATTCATACAGGTAATACGAGAATTAGTGAAAAAGAACTTGAACTTGCTATTTTGCAAGAAAATAACAAGGCTACTGCTCTTAGGATTAGGGAGCTTGAGTTACAAATTAAACTTAAAAGTTTAAGATAGTTCAAATTAGTAATTTTAATAAGTAATTTTTAATATTTTTTTGGTATGATTTTCGGAAATTATTTGAAAAAGGTAGAAATTTTGAATATTAATATATCAAACAATGACATTTTGTTTAGCCATTTGAGTATTTCTATCACTCACAATGGTTGTTTTTCTACTGAAATTAGTATTAAACAATCTAATTCTTCTAATAATTTAAAACTTGATGATAGCTCCGAATGCAATTTAGTTGCGGGGGGGGGGGGGATTCTCTTCTAAAAGCTTAAAAACAAAGTCTAAAAAGGGCGAAGAGAGAAACAATTCCAACACATTCCAAATCAAAGGGATAGAATGATTTGGTTTGTCGCAGAAGATGGATTTTATTATAATAATTTAGACGCTCTTTGCAGAGAATATGATTTAGACAAAATTGTTTCTATACCTACTTTTGAAGAAGCTAAAGAATGTTTTTCACAAGAAAAAATAGCTTGTATAGCCCCATACTATCCATTCAAAAATCTTTCGTGTCTTTTTACCATTAAGATTTTGCCAAATAAACACGGAGTGCTTACAACGCAAGAATTTTTAGCAAAAGTTCCTGAGCGAGAGGCTCTAGAAAGGCGTTTGGGACTTTCAGTTATAGATTCTCCCTTTACTCTAAATGATATTGGCGGTGCGACCGCTCTTAAAACATACACAGCTCAACTTTTGAAAGCAGAACAGCAAGGATATAAAGCTAAGGGAGTATTTCTTGTTGGGATACCTGGCACAGGCAAAACATTCTTTCCAAAATGCTTTTCAGGAGAATTGAAAAGATTATTGATAGCTCTTAATTTATCTCAAATTATGGAGTCTGAAAGTCCTATTGATAAACTAAATTCAATTTTTGAATATTTACATAATAGAGCTAAAAATTACCCTGATGATAAATTTGTGATTCTCATAGATGAAATTGAGAAAATGATAGGAAATGCCACAGCAAAAGAGAAACAAATGCTTGGGCGTTTGCTTACTATTCTCAATGACATAAACACTCCTGCTTGTGAATATAATTTTAATGCTATTTTTTTTGCTACTGCTAATGACTTGGGTTCAATTTTAGCCAATAACCCTGAATTTTTAAGGCGTGGTAGATGGGACGAATTATTTTTTATTAATCTCCCAACGCACGAATATGCTGTTGAGATGTTTGAAATTTATATAAAAAAATATAAGCTTGATTTTGCTCTTGAGCTTATGAATTTAGAAGAAATCTTTGCGGAAATAGAAAACAAATATCAAAAAGACAACACTATTGCGAATAGATTCCCATATACACCTGCTGAAATTGAAAATTTTTGTAAAAGATTAGATTTTGTCAAAAAGGCAGAGGGAGATAATTTTTCTAGAGACGACATTATTGAGTGTGTGGAGATGATTATCCCATTAACAAAATCAGCACAAGATGGATTAAATAAAATGGTTGCTCAAAAAGAGCTATTTATTGAAATTTAGAAAAAGGAACTAAAAAATGGAATGCGTTAGGTTGCCCATCAAAGATAGTGAAAAGATTTTATACATAGGACTTGGCTTGTTTAGCAAGAAAGAGGATTTGGAAACTTTTATGAATAACTATAATCTAGTTGATGGCAGAGCCTTTTATAATGAATCTTTGGCAAAAGATTATTGTATGAGAGCTAACAATGCAGGACTTGTAGCTGAATTTGAAAAAAAGGGTGTGGAATGAGAAAAAATATTTCTAACATATCTATAAAGATTAATGGGCGAGAAGTTATTTTTGAAGCAAAAGACAAATATATTTTATGCTCAAGTCTTGATGTGTCAAGAGTTTTTGAAAAAAGACATTCTGATGTTTTGGAATTAATTAATGAAAAAAAGAAAAATAATGAAATTGAAAGTTTTACTGAGCGGAATTTTCGGTTGAGTAAGTATGTAGATAAGACAGGAAGAACTTTGCCTTGTTATAAACTTACTCGTGATGGTTTTTCTTTTATAGCTATGGGGCTTACAGGACGCAAAGCTGATAGCTGGAAAGTATTATTCATTAAGGCTTTTAATAAAATGGAAAGAATGTTAAAAGAATATGAAGAAGATTTTTTCTTGGCTCATACTCAAAAAGAGGTTTTTAATTTAATTTATAAAACACCTTGTAGAAATGCTATATTGGAAGAAATCAAAAAACAAGAAGAAGAAAAACAAGCAAAATGCGTAAAGGTAAATCAATATAGGATTGAGGAAATTTTTAATGGGAGTGAAGTAAAAATTACTACTGAAATTCAATTAGATTTTGACAAATCTGTTCAGTATGAGTTAAACAAGCCAAAAATAGAAAAAAGAATGGCTGAAATTGAAGTGTATGATATGCCTGTTCCTGAAAATCTTAGACAAAGGAGAATAAAATGAAATTTTGATTGTTATATTTTTTATAGGGAAGATGGAAGCGTGTTGTGAAATAAAAAAATAAGGAGTAAAAAATGAATTTGACAAATGAACAAAAACAAGAGGCAAAGGAATTGCTAACTAAATTAGAAAATCTTTACAAAGATAGGGTAAATCTTGATATTCTTAAAATTGATAGAGAAACTAACTTGAAGAGCGAGATAGCAAGTATATGTGATATAAAAGATAAAAAGGGAGAGATTCAGCCAAGTAAAGTAAAAATGCCTTTGGTTTCTGCTCTTATTGATGAGTTGTTTTTGGAAAAGAACAACAAGAAAGAAGAAGAGTATGTTATTATGGATACTTATAGGAGTGCTATATCTAATGGTGTTAATAAAAGTGTTATCAATGCTTATGTAGCTTTAAAAGAAAGTTTTGATGAAAATAATCAAAACATTAAAGAAGCTTTCAAAGAAACAAGTATTTTAGACAAAGATATACTTGAAGCTGTAAATTTTATTGCAAAAGAGTATTATAAAACTTTGCTTGAAAATGCGAAGCTTGAAATTGGGATAGAAACAAAACCTAGCAAAGATATGTCTATGGTTTTGGAGCTGATTGAAGAATTAAAGAAGATTCTAAAATAAATTAAAGGATTGATATGGAGATAAATAGTTATTTTAACTTTTACGCAAACATAAAGTCCGATAAGCCTCAATTAGAGCATTTTAGTTTTCTAGACAGGCAGGTTACTTTGGTTAAGTATCTAAAGAAGAATAAAAGCGAGATAATCAAGCATATCAATTATGCTTTTTTTGAAAGCAAAGAGCCTTATCTTTTAAGTGTTTTCAGTTCGCCGAATGCTAATTATATTCATATCAATCATAATTTATGCAAAGAACACCCAAAAAATTTTGATTCCATATATGAATATGAGAATTATCTAGCAATATATGGAACATTCGCTGTGTTGATTGGAGAAACCTTTCAAATAAGTTCTTTGCAGGATAGTAGGATTTATTTTAAAGATTTTTTGGAGGATTTAACTTTTAAAATTTATTATGATGAGGATTTTAGATTGAATCTAGAAAGTTTTTTGATAAACAAAAATGAAATCCTGCGTTTTGTTTATAGATATGGATATGACTTTTTGTTGCAAAGCTTTAAAATTTTTAATAAAGATGAGTTTTATTATAGGCGTATCAAAGAATTTTTAAATATTAATGATTTGGAGTTTAAAGAGCTTTTTGAGCTGTATAGATACAAAATAATTCTAGAAGAATAGAGGGTATGATATGGTGGGAGAACAAAACAAAGAAGTAAAAGAAATTAAAATAGAACACGAAATATATATCACAATAGAAAGATATTGCGAATTAAAAAATATTTGCAAGAGAACATTTTATAATCTAAAAAAGCAAAATAAGATTCCTTTTAAAACTATTACGAGAAAAGGTTTTGGAAAAAAACATTTTCTCGTAGTTGCTCCAAAAGATATAGTCTCCATTGATAAAGACAACAATATTATAATATATAAAAATATATAATATACTATAAAAATATATATTAGTATATAATATTATATACTAATATAATATATTATATATTAATATATAATATTATATGTTTATATATGTTTTTATATACTATATTAATATATCATTTACTATTATATAATATTATATGTTTGCGTATATTAATATAGTATATTATATATTAATATATGTTTTTATATATTAAATGAAAGGATAGCTGATGGTTATTGCAGTAGTGAATGAGAAAGGTGGAAGTGGAAAGACCACAATAGCTGTGAATCTTGCGTGTCGTTTAGCACAAGATGGGGATAAAGTTACACTAATAGACGCAGACCCACAAAAATCTACGGAAGTGTTTTCAAACAATCGTAGTCTTTCAGAGCTTCCGCCATTATTTTCCAACATATCAAAAACAGGTATCGCACTTAAAGATGAGATATTGATACAAAAAGAAAAAAGCGATGTTGTGATTATTGACACAGGTGGGCGAGATAGCAAGGAAATGCGTATTGCTATGAGTAAGGCGGATATGCTCATAATTCCTGCCATTCCTAGTCAGTATGATGTTGTCGTAATGGATAGAATGCTTGATGTTTTTGATTTAGCTAAAGAAACTAATGAGAAATTAAAAGCTTTGATTCTATTTAATAGAATTTCTCCTAATCCTTTATTGACAAGAGATTTAGAAGATTTAAAAGAGTATGTTGAAAGGAACATACAGGAAAGAAATTTAAATGATTTAATAGTCTTGGAATCATTAATTTATGAACGAAGAGCTTACAAAAAAAGTGTTGAAGATGGAAAAACACTTAACGAGTTCTCTCAAAATGCAGATGATAAGGCGATTAAGGATTTTGAGTTGTTCTTTAATGAAATTGTTAAAATTGGTAGTGAAATTTTAGAGAAAAGGAGTTAAAAATGGCTTTTAAACAACCGCCAAAAAGCAATGATGGATATAAAAAAATTCAGGAAGATAGGTTTATAGAGGAGGCTCGTGGTGAAACAAGCTCAATAGAATCGTCAAAACCAAATTTAAAAAATTTTCTTGTTCCTTTGCCTGTTGATACGATAGAACTCATTAGAAAATATCAAAAAACAGAGGGCAAAAAAATAGAGACACAGGGTTATATTGTTAATGAAGCAATCCTTATGTGGCTGAAAAGCAAGGGGTTTATATAAGTTTTAAAAAATGTAACCCCTATAATACGCTCATATAACAAAACAAATGACTAAAATGATTTTGATTGACATAAAACCTGTAACAACTTGGAATAAAGTATTTGAGCTTAGAGATGAGATGTTGTCTTTATCTGAAAAATATCCTAGAGGTGAAAGAACATTAGAGAGAGAAATGCTATCTGCTTGGATTTCAATGGCTACAACGAATCTCTGGGAAAATAAGAATAGCTGGGACGATAAGCATAGTATGTTTAAAGATGAGAAATCATCTGTATGGGCTAAGTATCAATTCTTTAAAGATGTATCTATGAATACAGATTATAAATTTTCTTTTAATGAGAATCGGGATAGTGGTGATGACCTTACAGAAATTGGGAAAAAGAATGTTTTGCCACGCAGAAATATTTTGTTAGAAACATTAAGCTTGGGTAATCAACTAAAAGAATATCTAAAGCTTAACAAAAAGACACCTGTAACATTTACACTTTGAGAAAGGAGTAGAAAATGGCAGATATACTGACACAACAAGAAATTAACACATTGTTAGAAATAGCAGACAATATGCCAGAAGTTGATAATTTAGCTGAAAAAATAACTAAACTAATGCGAGAGCGTGATAGGCTTAATAGTGATATTATAGACTTGACTTTTAGATTGCAAAATTTGGGTTATTTATGGGCAAGAAGTGAGAGCGAACACAAGACTATTGATATTGTGAAGTTAAGCACACGCCGTATAGTTGCGAGTAAGTAAGGAACAACAATGAAGTTAGAAGACTTTGATTTTAGGATTTGGGATAGCAACATAAATAAATTTGTGGAAGTGTTAATTGGTGATAACATAAGAGTAGTGCCAAGAAATGACGATAACATAGAAATAGAGCTATGGAGTGGATTCTATGATAACAAAGGAACAAAACTATACGAGGGCGATATAGTCAAATACGATTCAAACACAGCACCGCTAGTAGTGGTGTTTGAGAGAAACACATTCTACATTGTGGATACGAGCATAGAGAAGCATTTGCAAGTGGATTGTGGCACACGCTTACAAGGCATATATGAGAACAGAATCAATGGCTACAAAGAAAACAAGATAGAGTGCGTGGAAGTGCTGGGAAATATCCACGAGAATGCGGAGTTGTTAAAAAAAGAAAGTATCTCTACCTTGTAAAACATAGGAAAGAGTTGTGCTAAATTGTTTGAAAATTTTATTGTCAAGGAAAAAGAGGAAATTAGGCGTGAAAAAGCAAGGGAGGCTCTTGATAAACAAAACAAACAAGAATCTATTGAGAACTACAATAGAATTATTGAAAAAGAAATAAATTTTCAGTAAAAAGTGCAAAATTGCACTTTTTAAGTTTTGTTTAAAACAAAGTTTTTTAAAAACAATTAATATTCTTTCTAAAAATACAAGGAAAGAATATGGATATGGAAAAACAAAGAAAGTTAAATTATTTAGAAGATAAATATGAAGATTTAAAAAAAGAACTACATTCTTTAAAAAAAGAAATTGTTTTTCAGAAGATGTTTTTGTTGATAAAACTCAAGATGAAGAAACAAAAGCAACCACAAAGTTAAAAAAATGAAAGACAAAATTATTGATTTTTATGCAAGTGCAACAAATGGGAAATATGGAAGCAGACTAGATGTTGAAAGAGCCATAGAGCTTACTGAAGAATTTAATTTAATATTTTCTTTAGAAGAGCAAATCCTTGAGTATGAAAAGACCATAGAAAGAAAAACAGGCAAACAACTAAAAACAATAGACCCTGTTGCAGTAGTCATAAGTAATGCTATAAAAATTGCTGAGATTGAGTTTCAACATTTAGGATTAGACATAGGTATTGGACAATACCAAGATTTTCGTAATTTTGCTATTTTATTAGAAGATTATGAAAAAAAACAGCTAATTGAAACTTACAAACATAATATAGAAGCACTTGAAAACTTATCTATCACAACAAAAAAAGTTTTGGATTACGCTTTTTATGGACTAGATAGGATAAAAGAAGACGCCGAGAAAGAAGAATCCGCACAAACACTAAAAAGAAATTTTAGGTAAAAAGTGTAAATTTGCATTTTTTAAGGTTTATTTAAAACAAAGAATTTTTAAAATAGCTAGAATTTTGTCGTATCTTAAATTTTAAAGGAGACAAAATGGCACTTCCCGTTTTAATCAAAGGAGCTATTATTGCTAAAACAGCTTATGATACTTTTAAAGAGTTTGCAGATAATTCGCAAGAAGAAAAAAATAAACTCCAATCTTTTGATGACAATGGATTTGATGATAAACAGGCTAATGTAGAACAAAATCTACAACAAAATGAAAATCAAACAGAAGAGGCTTCTAAAGTAAGAAGAATGAAGCATTCATAATTTTTCTCTCTTTTTTGTAGCGTGTGTTCCTTTTGCTGAATTGCTTCCGAAACAATCAAATTCCGCTTAAAACCGCTTACGAAGTAAGCAGGACTTTTAAGCAGGGGCAAAAAACAGATTCAAATAATCTACAAAAAACTATAAATATATATTAATTATTTATAGTTTTTAACTTGACATTATTATAAAAGTTTGATAAAATGTTCCT
>NZ_JRPE02000026.1 GCF_000765825.2 Helicobacter magdeburgensis | reverse complement strand
GAGCGATTTGCTAGACTAAGCGGATTTGAGAATTTGCCACAAGAAAAGCTACAATCCGCCCATAAATATATCTTAGAGAATCTGCATAAGCTGGAGTGCTAGAGTTTTTCTATCTCTTTGAAAACAATGCCATTTTCCGTTTTTTGATATACAACACGAAAACTACCCTGCCTACTAAGAAAACTTATTGTATTTAGCCTTGTTTCTAAAGCACAACCCCGCATAACAGCCATAAGCAAAGAGTTTATCTCTAATAAACTGCCATTGTTAGTATTATAAAATTGCGTTATTTTGATTTCAAGCTCCTTATCCAAGCTATCAGGGTAAAGTTTAAATAAATCATCTGGGTTTTGGATAATCACTCAAGCCCTTTTTCTTTCAAAGTTTGCATAGCCCAAGCAATATCATTTTCATCTGGCTCTTGTATATCTCTCATAAACACCGATTCTACAGGCATAACATCGCCCGTATTTGTGGATTCCCAAAAAGAGTCGTGGCTCATATTTGAAAGCTCATTTGCACTTTTATCCCATAGACTATACACCACAGAATCTATAATGCTTATTTCTATGGCTTGAAAATCATTCATATCAGGTTCAATAAGGCTATAAAAGCTTGTTTGTTTTTTGTCAAATTTGATAGTATTAAAGCTATGAATAATGCCTTTTTGCACCATATCATCTAATATTTTGTTATATTTCTTTGGCACAGGACCATTATTGAGCTTAATAAACTCCAAATTACTAAGACGCTTATGCGTTTTATACATAAACTCACGCTCACAAGACCACAAAATCTTTGCAAGTTTTACCTTGCCTAATTTCGTAGGCTCATCTCTAAAGCAGTAGATAATGTAGTTAATAATTTTCTCTAACTTTTCCATAACTTACATTCTACCACAAACAAAGTCTTTAATCAAGGTGATATAAAGTTTGATAGCTTGGGAGAGCGATTTGCTAGACTAAGCGGATTTGAGAATTTGCCACAAGAAAAGCTACAATCCGCCCATAAATATATCTTAGAGAATCTGCATAAGCTGGAGTGCTAGAGTTTTTCTATCTCTTTGAAAACAATGCCATTTTCCGTTTTTTGATATACAACACGAAAACTACCCTGCCTACTAAGAAAACTTGTATTTTAACCCTTTTAAAAATCCCTAGACTTATGAAGCTAAGTCAAGAGGTGAGTAAGACTAGCCCACCCCTAGCCAAAGGGCAGACTATGGATAATCTTAGTAACACTTGACTATTAATAAACATAATAGTAAGATAATAACTAAGATTTTTGTCTTAATCTTACTCATTGTAACCTCCTTTGCAAAAAGTAGGTTACCACTTAAGAGGCTGCCACCTCTTAAGGACAACCTCACACATATTATATCACAATCCTTTAACCCTTTTAAAATTCCCTAGATTCTAGCAATATATCAAGCAAAAAAGGCTGTAAGAATGTATTGCTTAGAGTGTTAGGATTGACTTTTATACACCTGCAAAAGCTTTATGATAAAAGTATCCCATTTTTTATACTCTTTGTCTTTCAGCATTTTTAAAATCTCACTGCTATTATGCTCGTTTCTATCTATCCTTAAGCCCAGCTCATTAAAACTATCATAAATATCATTTAGCGTTGGCGTTAAATGCTCTTGTTTATTCATAGTGTCCTGTATGATGTTTTGGATAATCGCAATGAGTTTATTTATTTTTGAGCTTTGCAAGGATTTCTCCTATCTCTTTATCGTTAAATTTAGGGATTGAAAGCTCATTTTCATTTTGATATTTTGAGTCATTGAGTGAGCCATAAGGGATAGCTTCACCTTTTAATTCACAAAACAATAATTGCATAATCCTTATGTAAGGTGGAATTTTAATAATAGAATTAGAGGCATTAAAAATCACAATAGGTAAATTTCCATTATACCCGGGATTAACATACGATGAAATAGGTAAGATTAAGCCTATTCTAGCAAAGGAGCTTCGCGGTAAGACTATGCCGCACATTGTATTTGGCATAGTGATAGTTTCTACACTTTTTGAATAAAGATAGCTTTGTGGCTTAAGCTCATAGCCCTTTGCTAAATCCACTTCATCATAAATATCCGCACATAAATCTTCCACACTATCCACTTGAAACAAATCAATTATATCATCATTTTTTTTAATAAAAGCCTTATCATCAATGCTTAAATCAATGCTACTTCCCCTTATATTGTTATCATTTAGGGCAGTGATATTGTGGCGGATTTTTTCTAACTCACTTGTGGCTAAAATCATTTTGCTTCCTTTGTGTGATTAACATTGCCTAGATTCTAACATACTTGCTTTAATTTACTTTTAACCCTTTTAAAATTCCCTAGATTCTAGCAATATATCAAGCAAAAAAGGCTGTAAGAATGTATTGCTTAGAGAAGTTTCAAAGGGAACTTGCCTATTTTTTGGATATAGATTTAAGAGACTTGCCAAAGGTGCAAGAGATTTTAAAAGCACAAGGCTACACCGCAGTTAAAAAGAATGATGAGATTATAGAGCTAGGCGGTGCTAGACAATCCTTTTTAGAAAAAATAAAGACAAGGGATTTAAATTATTTAGAAAAAGAGATTTTAAATGCTGAAAGTATTATAAAAGGTGCTGACATTATAGGCGACTTTAGACAGCAGGCAGGTAGTGCAAAGCATAAATCGCCAACCTCCACCGCAAATTCTACCACAAACAACCTAAAATGGCAACAAGATGGGAATGTTTTACGCAGTGTAGTAGAGCTAGATAATACAAAAGTCCTACAAATCAACGCAGATGAAGCAATTGCAAAGCTACACAACACACAAGGGCAACCTATTCCACAAGAGATAGACATACAGACTTTTAAAAATGTATTAGAAAGCATAGAGAATCAAGATAATTTTATTACCCATTTGCAAAAAAAGCAGGACGCCCAAAGTCGTTTAGCGTATTTAAATCTAGTAGAACCAACACTCAAAGAATGGGATATAAAACTCACAAAAGGCGATAGAAAAGAGCTAATTAAGGTTTTTAATGATGGGGATAACTTTTTTACACTACTCATCACAGAGCAGGACAACAAAAGACTAATAACATTTATACCAAAAGCAAGAGATGGGTATATAGAATCAAAAATTAAAAATGCTGACCTTATCCAAACTTTTACCAGCCGAGCGAGTGAAAGCAAAGCTGAATGGACTCGCGTTGCAAATTACAATAAGGAGCTCAAAAATGCTAAGGCTAACCCATATCCGCACAATGCAGATGAAGTGGCAAAGAGTGAATCTATCTCTAATCTTAGTTTAGAGCAGGGCTACCCACAACAATATCACCTTAGCAATACAAATTCTACCACAAACAACCTAAAATGGCAACAAGATGGGAATGTTTTACGCAGTGTGGTAGAGCTAGATAATGGGGAAAAACTGCTCCTTTCAAAAGATAGGCTAGAAAATATCTATATCCAAAGCAATCACATAGAGCAAGTAAATAGCTATGATGAACTCATCTTACAAGAAAGCTTAGAGAAGTTTGCCAAAGATGAGCTAGAAAATAAACTAGCTAAACAAATAGAATCTAAAGGGTTAGCGCAAGAGCAATGGTGTGAAACTTTTAATCTTAAAAGTTTAGATGAGAGTTACACGCCAAAGTTTAGTGATGAAGTGAGTAAAGCCCTAGAGCCGATTTTACAAGGGGAGCAGATAAAGCTAACAAGTGGGAGTTTGCTAAAGCTTATGCAAAGAGATAGGCTAGAGTTTTTGCCCTATATTAAGGACACTTTAGAGTATAGCGACATAGTAATAAAAGATAAAGAAAACGCCCTTATCTTTGCTAAAGACATAGGACAGACAAGCTATTTTACAAGTGTGAGTAAAAACGATAAGGGCGAATGGGTTATATCTACGAACTCATATAAAACAATCAATCAATTAAAGAATAGGGTTAATGATAGTGGGGAAATTCTATACATAAGCAAGGAAGCTCCAAATATACTCGCTGAAGCTTTCACCACTAAAGCGTTTTCTAATGAACTTGCAAGCGACATTATACCACAAATGCCAAAAGATAATAGCGATCCTGTAAAGACTTTTGAGTATTTTAGAGATGATTTTATAAAAGAGTATCCCAAAGCCCTAGAATTTTACAGCGGGCAGATACCATTGGCAAGTGAGCTATCATACGGGGTTGAGAAATCTCTGCTTAAGAGAATAAAAACAATCAAAGAAGCGATGAATAATACCGCAAAAGATAAGTTTAAAGAGCTATTGAAAAACATAGGATTAAAGCAAAATGAGATAGCCCAAGTGCTAGATACAACGATTAGAAGCGATATTGATTTCACTTTGGATAGAGTTAGAGACTATTTAGACTATGTAGCCAGAAACCTAGAAAATTTCCCCCCAGAGCATAAGCATATAGCACAAGAGATTCTAGCCCATAGCCAAAATATCCTAAACATATTTGAAAACAAAACCCCCCAAATAGAGCAGCTACAAAAAAAGCGAGAGTTAATCACTAGCTTTCACAACAACGCAACAACATCTAACACTAAAGAACAGGATTTATTAAAAGGGCTTATTAATGAACTCTACAAGCCACAATCTAAGCAAACACCACCGACATCAAAAGGGCTTTTTGATGAAGTGGATTCTAGCCTAAGCCAAGAGATAAAAGATATTATAGATTCTAGCCCACAAAAAGGGCGAGATATGCAAATCATAGGGGAAGCAAACTTCACGCCCCAAGTCGTAGAATACGCACATAAAAATAATAAAAAAGTAGCCATTGATAAGCTAAGTCAAGCAGAAGCGGAGCAGCTAGGCTATAAATACCCAAATGATGTCCGCGTAACTATTGATTATAGTGCGATTAATCACACACTTAATCGGCACGGAGCAGAATCTGCTCTTGTAAAAAATAGCGGACAAAAAGCGGTGGATTATACCGACATAGCGGAGTATAGAAACATTGTAAAGGGTGCTGATGAGAGTTTAGATAGTGTGGATAATATGGGAACACCTGTTGTTGTTAGCTATAAACAAATCAATGGACATTTTGTAGTTGTAGAAGAAATAAGAAAAGGACAAAATGAATTAAACTTTAAGACTATGTTTAAACAAGAAGGAAATTATAAAGATTCTGAAAGCTATAAGAAAACAAGCCAAAGCTCAAACGCTACTGAAGGTTACGAGCCCACCGCTAATTCTTTTGCTTTGACTAAAAAGGGTTACAAGCCTGACTTGCCTACCCCAAACAACATTATACCACAAAAATATTTTAATCCATTTATGAATGAGTATGAAAAAATCAAAGAAATTAAAAAACTCCACACACAAGATGATGTGCTTGTTAGAGTGATGAAAATCAATGATAGATATATAGAGCCTTTAAGCAATATGAGTGTAAGCAAAGAATACCTACAAAAGCAAACAGCCCAAAGCTTAAAAGAGCAAATCACACAAGCTATTTTAGGCAACCAAACCCAGCTTAAAGCCCTGCAACAAGGCTATAATACCTACCACTTAAGCTCTTTTCAAAAAGAAATATTAGAATCTGCCCTAGATATGGCAAATAATCCTATAAAATATAAAGAATACAAGCTACAAGGATTACAAAAATAGCTAGACAATCTTAATAGCAATAGAGAAGAGCTAGAAAAAGAAATATCTGCGTTAAAAGGGGAATCTAGCTTAGAATCTGCCCCCTTTAAGCACACAGGCGAAAAGTGCGGAGACAGCGGTCAAAGCTCAATCAGCCGCAGCCACGCCCACTGAAGCAGCTCCTATTGCTAAAACCGATACAGACATTATACCACAACAAACACTAAATGGCGATAGTATAACCAACCCTGATATTTCATACGCTATAAAAAATGAAAATATTACTAAAGAGTTAGTAGAAAAAATAGCAAATGGGGAGATAGATAACATAAGAAAACGGGGCGATAAATATCGCAGATGTTAGCTATTATGATAAAGACAATATGACAATGTATTCTGCCAACATAGGCAATTATATTGATGATGATTTGGGTATGAAAGGCGATAGATTTTTCTTAAATAATATAAACAAAAATGAGTTTTACATACCACCTACAAAATCATTGCAAGACTTTAAAGAACAATCCCTTAATCAAATAGAATTTCTCAAAAAAGCCATTAAAACAGAAATAGACAATGTAAGAGATGAAAAAGAATTGCATAAAAATATAAGAGAAATTAAATTTAAAGCCCGTGAAAATGCTGAAAGAAGGCTTTTTGATGATGCGATATATAAAGAGCATACACAGGCACGAGAGTTTTACACTACTCAATATGATGAAGCTATGCAAGAGATGCAAAACTACTATGACAAGAAATTTACAAACACTTTAAATGAAATAGATTTTAATGCCCCAACAAAGCAAGTAAAAACACAAATGCTAGAAGCATTAAAGCCCATATTTAACCAAACAATGACAAGTAGTGATGGAGTGCAAGCCTATATGTCTTTAAAATCTCTCTCAAAGATGACAAGCGATAAGGCAATACAAAAGAGCATAGACAATGGATTTAGCAGAGAAGAACATTTAAAGGCGGTGCTAGATATACAGAGATTGTTTGAAAATGCGAAGTTGGCACAAACGCACGGCGACAACAAGAATTTAAGCGAAAATGTTTTAATTCATAGATTAAATAGTGAGTTAGAAAATGGTAATGCTTTAATTACAACAAAGGAAAGTTTAGATATAAATAAAAATAGAGTGTATAGCTTAGAATTAACCCCACGCTTTAACGATGAAATGCGTCCGACAGACATTAAAATCTAGCGAGGGCGGTTTTAGCTCACCCAAGCATACGGCGGACCAAAGCGTAGCGACTATTGCTAAAACCGATACAGACATTATACCACAAACAACACTAGAATACAATGCAAAAGTTTAATTACGATGAGAGAAAGGCAAAAGATTTACTAGAATGGCATAAAGATTCTAGTCCTTTGACAAAAGATGAAAATGGAGTGCCAAAGGCGGAAAATATGCTAGAATCTAAAGCAAAAACGCAAGGGCAGGATTTGGATTTATTTAGCACTTTTATAGAAAATGGCAAGATTAAGGAAAGTGCATTAAATAGCTATGCTAAGAAAATGCCAGATATGGTAAATCAGCAAGAATTTCTAGCACAAATACCACACAAAGACAAGCAGGGATACAGCACAATACAAACACCCATAGGAAATATAAAAATTAATTTAAACCACGCTTGGAATCATCTAAACAAAGGGATACTTACAAGAAAGATAGAAGTTTATAGCGGTGCATTCCTTGATACCCTTACCGACCCGCTTTTTATCGTTAAGCAAGAATATACCCCTAATCCTAAAGTGTCTGCGAATGCTAGGGAAATGCAAAATAGCAAACCAGTGCAGACTAGAGATGCTGAAAGTATAGCACAAGATTCTTATGTGAAAATACCCATTAACACGCTTGATGAAACAAAAGCAAAACAATTAGGATTTAGAATCCCGCAAAAAACCACAAGAAGCATAACGCCAAGCGAAGTGATACATACTCTAAAAAGGCACGGCGAAAACTCACCTATGGTAAAAAATGGCAATCAAAAGGCTGTAACGCTTGATGAAATTGCTAAATACCAAAGCTATGCAGATAATGCTCAAGTAAAACAAGAGAGCAAAGACAAAGTAATAATAGAGTTTTGATAAGTGTAGGACAACTTGACAATGGATTTTTGGTAGTGATAGAACAGATAAGAAAGGGGCAAAATGAACTAGGCTATAAAAATATGTATTTTGAAAAGGGATACTTAACGATGAAACACTTACAAGAATTTTCAAAAAGTAGTCAGCCTCCCAGCTTCCTCCTAAGTTATGAGCTTAGTGCTATGTTTGGCTGATGAGGCTTGATTATAGCACAACTTTTTTAAAGAAACTTATAGAGTATTGAACGCTTAAGGTATAAACCCGCAAGTAGACTTAGTTATGAGCTAAGATTTGCTTAGATAAGATTCTATCAATACTCGCTTAAATCATACCACAAAACACTTTAAAATTTTTAATTTGCCATTTACCAAAAAACAACCACACAAGATGTTTGCCTAAAGCATTCACAATCTTTGATTTTCTTTTAATGCTTCTGTATCATCAAGGAGTTTTTCATTTTCTACTTTTTTAATATTTTGCTTTGATAGTTCATTTTGGTATTTTATCTCATCTAGTTTTGCCGTGTTTGTTGCTAAGTCTTTTGCACTAGTTTGCGGAGTGGCATTCTTTGGCATTTGATTAGACATATACATCGCCTTTTCCCGCCCACATCGCCCACATTTGTTTTGTCCGTTCTCACTCCGCCCACATCGCCCACATTTGGAGTGGTGGCGGATTTTGGCGTTTGATTAGACATATACATCGCCTTTTCCCGCCCACATTTGTTTTGTTTTTGCCCCTTGCTTTGCCATTTTTGACTTTTTTTGCAATCGCCCCACATTTGTTTTGTCCGTTCTCACTCCGCCCACATCGCCCACATTTGTTTTGTCCGTTCTCACTCCGCCCACATCGCCCACATTTGTTTTGTCCGTTCTCACTCCGCCCACATCGCCCACATTTGTTTTGTCCGTTCTCACTCCGCCCACATCGCCCACATTTGGAGTGGTGGCGGATTTTGGCGTTTTTGTTTTTGCTTTTTAAATGATTTGTTTTGCGTGGATTGTGGAATAATTTGCAAAGATTTTTGATTTTTGTGAAAAAAAATTGCAAATGCAAAAATGCGATTCTGCGTTTTTGGGCTTTGCTCTAGGGTTTGAAGTGTGCTTGAAATAGCGTTTGTAGCGTGGTTTATGGGCTTTGGGCTGTGCTTGTGCGTAGTGTGTTAATGATGTGTGAAGTGGTGGGATAGGCTGGATTATGTGTAATGGTGGCAAAAATGTTAGCCTTTGAAATAGCGAGTGCAAGGGCGTTGTGCGGTTTGTTTGTGAGATTTTTGCAAAAAGTGGCAAATTTGTGGTATGATTGCGGCGATTTTGATTTAAGGAATCGTGTTTTTTGACAAGTGTGTCAAGTTTTGTGCCAAATGCCTTGTGTGCGAAGTGTGAAGCGTGAAAAATGATAAATAACCTATAATTTTATAACCTGATGGGAGAAGCCTTATTTTAGGAATTTTAGGGCTTTTGCTGGAAGTGGGTTTGTGATTAAGAATTGATGTTCGTAGATTCTAGAATCTGTTTTTTCTTTCTTAGTCTTGTTTGTTGTTTTCTCTCTTGCTTTATTGCTTTGTCATACTGAGCGTAAGCGAAGTATCTATGTT
>NZ_JRPE02000025.1 GCF_000765825.2 Helicobacter magdeburgensis | reverse complement strand
TTTAATCAAGACATTTCTAGTTGGAGTATAAACGAATATTGTTATACAGATTTTATGTTTGAAAATTGTTTGATTTCGGAAGAAAACAAACCACAAGCCCTACAAGAAAATAAAGAAGAAAACAATTCCATTAAAACAAGGAGAAAAAAATGAAAAAAATAATAATAGCGATAGTAATATGTTGTGGAGTGTCTTTTGCAAATGAAAAGCTTCAGCAAGAAAGTTTAGAGACAAAAAATGAAAATATGAATAGTCAAATTTATTATGAATATTCAAACAATCATATTAAAGCTAACAATTCAGTCCCACTATCTGAAAAATATATGGAAATTCAAGATTATTTGTCAAGAGCATTACCTGCTGTTCCATTTTCAAATTCACTTTATGCGGAAGATTGTGTAATCTATGAAGCCGTAGCAAATAATATTGTTAGTTCAGTATTTCTTATACTGCAAAATTTAGGATATGAAGTGGCGGTTATAAAAGATAAATTTCAACCAAATGAAATTTCTACTCTTTTTTATTCTGAAGATAAAGAGAAGTTGCAAAATGCTTTAAGCTCATTTGCTGAAAAAATGCCTGAAGATAAGAAAATAGAACAAAAAGAGAGTAACAATGAAACAAACAATGAAGAATCTAATAAAGAAGAAAATGAAGTAGATGTGCCTGATGTTGTCATTTTTAATAATACTCAAGAATTAATACAGCATAATAATCTATTAAAATTAAAAAAAGAAAGAGAAAACAAGAGTGAATAATAAAAAGATATTATCAGTAATTTTTGTTCTTATCTCATATTCTAATATTTGTATTGCTGGTGCTACTTCAGAAATCAATTCAATGGATAATGAAGTAAAAAATTTAAAAAATATAGCAAAAGACCAAAATAATGAAATAGAAGACAAGATTAATTTAGGAAAACTGATTCTTGTTGAAGTTAAGCGTAACATTTTCTTAATCAAACAAAAAAATGAACTTATTCTAAATTATTGGCATATCAAATCTCAAATACAATAATTTTGAAAGAAAAGTGCAAATTTGCACTTTTTAAGCAAAAATTAAAATAGAATATACTTCTCCCTGCTATTTTTACATTTTAAAATCTAATATTAGGAAGTAAAATGTTAAAAATACAAAACAAGTCTCAATGGTTTAAAAAAATAGTGTTTGCAACTTTGGCTGTATCTGTTCTTAATGCTTGTGGTAGTAATGAAGCTGTTAAAACAAAATTGAATTTTCTAGATACGCTTGGAGAACACAAAGTCAATTATACTGAAGAAGAAAAAATTGAAAGAATAATTGCCTTTTACAAAAAGAAACTTGCAAATGTCAAGGATTTAGAAGTTAAATTCTTGGAAAAAATATCAGCAAATAAAGATTTAGAATTTGACGCTTTTATTTTTGAGTTCAATATTAATGGAGAAACACAACAAGAAATTCTATTTATCAAAGATAATTTTTTCTTTAGTGATTTTGCAAGTATAGAATCCCTGAATACAAGCAAACAAAAAATAACAAAAAGATTAGAAGAAAAAGCAAATGAAAAAATTTTAGAAAGCTTAAAAGAAGATTCCGAATACATTGTAACATTGGGAAATGGAGACAAAGAAATCTATGTCTTCACAGACCCTTTATGTCCTTTTTGTAGAGAACATTTAAAAAGCATTAATGAGAAATTTTTAGCCAAACATAAAGTTCATTTTATTTTTGTAAGTGTTCATCAAGACGCAGGTTTTAATAGAGCTAGTCTTATTTATGAAAACATAGAAAATGCGAAAAATGATAAAGAAAAGCTTGATATTATTAAGCTTTATTATGGAGACAATATCAATCAAGAATTTGTATCTCCACAACGCAGTTTTAATATTAAAATGCTTTATGATAAGTATATAGATTTAGGTGTAAAGTATGTTCCATACATTATTGAAGTAAAATAACAATAGAGAATATAAACAATGGAATTAGGTTCAAGTAGCACACAACTCATCTCAACAGCTTTTGTTTTTGGGCTTTCAGCTTTAGCTTTTGCTTATTTGCCTTTCTTTTTTACACTTGCTAACGGATTAGTTAAAGCTAATAGTGGGCATAATGCTCGTTCAGGCTCAATTATGTCTGTCTTTTCAGTTGCATTTATAGTTCATTTTTTGTCTTGCATTTTCTTTATGCTAGGAGTAAAACTTCTTGATGTTATTGGAGCGTTATATCAAAACAACTATTTGCAAGAAAAAATTTTTCCAATCTTTTGGGCTAGAGGCAAAAATTCAGTTTTTTCTTTAGCTGGTTCTAATGGCGGAGTAGAAGATGAGGGAGCATTTTTACAATTATATATCGTTCAAACAACAGCTGATTGGTTGATGTTACTTGGCATTATCATTGTATTTCTAACTGCTTGTGCTTATGCAGTCATAGAAACAAAAAAAGATTCTGTGCAATTTAATTATGTTAGTTTTTTTGTTTGGCTACTTATAGCAAATGTTGCAGGACTTATTATTTATTCTGTGTGGGCTAATATTGCTTCTTTGGCACTTTTTATACCAAATGGAGCAAGTTTGTTTGACAAAATAGTTGAAACATATCAGAATCTTCTTGGTGCAGAGAATGCAAGTAATTCAAATGGAGGCAACAAAATATGAAAAAAATATTTATTTGTTTATGCTTCTATTTGCTTCTACTAACAGAATACAATTATGCACTTGTTCCCTGCTCTTTTGTTTCCGACACAAATTCATCTACAAAACATACTGATATAAAAGATTTTATAAAAGATGAAAATAATGATATAAAAAATTATTGGAAAGATAACATCAAGCCTGTTGTGAAAAATATAAAAGAAGAAAGTAAAAAAAGAGAAGAAAAAATGAAAAAACTTAAAGCAATAGAGACAGAAAGATTAGTGATTGCTAAAAAAATAGAGTTTTTACTTCAACAAGAGAACGAGCTTTTGGGAAACTTTATTAATATAGAAGCCGAACAGGAAAAAAAATGAAAAGAACAATATTATCAACAATATTAATTCTATCTATTTCTGCAAACCAAACTTTTGCTATTGGTGGGATATTGGGAGATATTATGGGTGGATTTGATGATATTGCAGGAGCAGGACAAGATGTTGCTAATGCTACCTGCTTGTGTTATCCATATATAAAAAATTCTTTTAGTAGTCTAGCTCAAAGTATTTCATCTAAACTATCACAACAAGAATCTGCCCTTGCAAAATTAAAAAATACTCTAAAAGACACCAACAAAGAATTTTCATATCAAAATACTTTTTTGAAAAGAGAAAATGAATTAATGAAAGAAGAAATAGTAAAGGATATGGAATTAATTTTTTATCTTAAACAAAAAAATGAACTTAAGTAGGAGTAAAATATGCGACTTTTTATAGCAGAAAAACCTGAATTGGCTAGAGCTATTAGTAATGGGATTGAGGGCAATGCAGAACAAAATAATTCTCATATTATTAAAGGAAATTCTATTATAACTTGGGCTTATGGACATATTATGCAATTAGCCGAACCACATTTTTACAATGAAGCCTTTAAAAAATGGAATATCAATGATTTGCCATTAAAAATTCCTTATCCTTTTAAAAGAATACCTAATCATAGCTCTGAAAATCAGTTTAAAACAATTATTAAATTAATTAATGATAGTAGAATAACAGAAATCGTGCATTGTGGAGACGCTGATGAAGAGGGACAGATTCTCATAGACGAGATTTTGGAATATTCCAAAACAAATAAACCTATTACAAGATGTCTAATTAATGATATTACTCCAAAAGCAATAGCAACAGCTATTAGCAAAATTGAGCCAAATAGTAATTTTAAAGGATTAAGTGAAAGTGGATTTGCACGAAGTGAAGCAGATTACATTGTTGGTATGAACTTAACAAGATTTTATACAATTTTAAATCAAAGAAATAGTGGAAGCTCAGATACTATTACCATAGGCAGAGTGCAAACTCCAATTTTAGGGCTAATTGTTAATAGAGAATTGGAAAATAAAAACTTTAAAAGTTTAAATTATTTTTCAATAAATGGAAATTTTAATATTAATGGAAACAACATACAAGCTCCGTTGAAGCTTGAAAAAGATGAGCGTATAGTAGAAGAAGAAATTGCAAATAATATAAAAAATAATTGTATAAATAAAAATGCAAAATTAAAACTTGAAGTTAATAAAAAAATGGAATATCCGCCATTGCCATATAATTTGCTAGAACTTCAAGCAGAATGTGCCAAAATATTTGGTTTTAGTCCTGACAAAGTTTTAAGTATTACGCAATCTTTGCGTGAAAAACATAAAGCTATATCCTATAATCGTAGCGATTGTCAGTATTTGCCTGAAAATCTCTTTGAAGAGTCTCCTCAAGTAATTGAAACTTTAAAATATAACTTTAAAGATGAAGATATAGGACAAAACAATGCGGATATTAGAATAAAATCAAAAGCTTTTGATGATAGCAAATTATCAGCCCACTATGGCATTGTGCCTTTGCAGACAAAGCTAGAATTAAATAATTTATCAAAAGACGAATTGCAAATCTATACACTTATAGCTAAAAGATTTTTAATGCAATTTTACAAGCCTTGTGAATATCAAACTTATAAATTTAGTTTTTTGATAGATGAATATCTTTTTGAAACAAGCATAAGAAAAGACTTATTTTTAGGTTTTAAAAAATATTTTTCTAAGCAAGAGCAATCAAGTGCTGTGGATTGGTTGGATTCTGTAAAAAATATTGAAGTTGCTTTGTGCGAAAATATATCTGTAAGTAAGGAAAAGACAAAACCTAGACCGAAATACACAATGACAACATTACTAAAAGATTTAAATCAAGTAAGCAAGTATGTCAAAGATGAACGCATAAAAAAACTTCTTGTGGAGAAAGATAAAGATAAAAAAGGGGAAAGCGGTGGAATAGGGACACCTGCAACTCGTTCAAACCATATAAAAACTCTCATAGATAGGGAATATATACAAGTAAGTAAAGATAAAAAACAAAATATTACCGCAACGCAAAAAGGAATAAAACTTATCCAAGCTTTAAGCCCTATGCTTACACAACCCGATATGACAGCACTTTGGTTTGAAAAGCAAAAAGAAATAATGAATGGAACTCTAAGTAGAAAGGAGTTTTTAAATTCTGTGGAGGAATTTATAAAAGAAATCATAGAACAAGACAAGGAGAAAACAATGAGCGTAAGTCAAAACAAAGAACAAAATCAAAATATCACTTCTTATGAATGTCCTTTATGTAAAAAAGGTTCGCTTATAAGAAGAGAATCAAAAAACAAAAAAGGAAGTTTTTGGTATGGTTGTAGTGAATATAATAATGGCTGTAAATTTATTTGTAACGAGATTAATGGAAAGCCAAACCTTAACAATGAAGTGCAGGGGCAAACAGATGTAAAATGCCCTCAATGTCAAAAAGGATTCTTGATAAAAAAAGAATCTGTATCAAAAAAGACCAATAAGCCTTATACTTGGTATGGTTGTAGTGATTGGAAAAATGGTTGTAAATTTAGTTGCTTTGAAAAAGATGGAAAACCAAATTTAGATGGTGATTGAATTTTTCAAAATAGAAAAAGACAAAAAACCAAACAGAAAAGGAAATTCATACGATGAACAATTTAGAAACCTTAAAAGCATTGAGTGAGGAAATTGAAAGTAGAGCAAAAGAAAACGAGCGTATCATCACCAAGACTAATGGGAATAGGAAATAATATATTATGTTTATGCTTTCAATATTTGCTTTTGCAACATTTATTTTTTATTTAAAAAGTAAATTTTTATCAGTTAATGAAAATGTTTTAAGCTCTATTGCTTATATTTTAGGGACAAGCACATTGATTGTTTGTTTTTTGGTTTATTTTAGAGATGAGCCATTACAAACCAATATATTATATCTAGCTTTTATTCCATTATTTATTTATGGAATATCCTATATAAAAAAGAAAACAAGTCTTACTTCTCTTGGAATTAAAGCAAATCAACAAAGATATTTTAAGGAAGTAAATGCCAAACAAATTTATGACTTTTATCAAGTTAGAAAAGATATTAAAAGTAATCGTGTTGAAGTATTGGTAAATAAAGATTCTAAAAAACTTATGAAAAATAATCTTATTGTTCCTGCATTTTTCATATCACTAAAAAATCTCAATCTTACACACATTAAAACGATAGATGAGTTAGAAAAAAGCAATTTACATAAAGCGGTCTTTGGAAAAATACAAGAATGTATTAAAGCTATGGAGCTGAAAATAAATTTTCAAGAAGAATTAGAAACAAACAATTATTGTGTAGAATTTTTCTTAATGGATTTATATGAAAGAGTAACACCATCATTCAATATTGGTGTGGCAAATTTAGAAGTATTAGCAAAAAGTTCAATAGAAATTGAGCTTATAGGTGCATTAGATATTTTGAATTTAAATTGCGTTAAACGAAAAGGCTCTGCACTTTTTTATCGTTACATAGAGTTTAAAGATAGAATCAAAGATTATCTTAAACAAGAAGAATTAGAAATTAATCCAAAAGAAGAAGTATTTGATGAAGAATATGCAAAAGATAATTAAGCTATACTTAACAATAAACAAGTAGTTCAAAAATCACATAAAAGGATACAAAAGTGAGTAATATTTACTTCTTTGGCGATACACACGGAAGCCTTGATATAGATAAGATTTTTATGCCTAGTTATCAAGCAGATGATTATATTATTGTCTGTGGAGATTTTGGCGTATTGTGGAGTGATGAAGAGGGCGTATTTAAGCAAGAAAATATGCTAGAAAAAGAAGCCAAGCTAAAAGAACGCATTAAGAACTTGCCTTGCACTCTTTTATTTATAGATGGTAATCACGAGAATTTTAATCGCCTAAACGCTCTTAAGCAAGTTGAGAAGTTTGAATCTATTGTGGGCGAATATATACAAGATAAATGCTATCATCTCAAAAGAGGGAATATTTACAATATAGCAGGACATACTATTTTCACTATGGGTGGAGCTTTAAGCATAGATAAGGCGTGGAGGGCTGAAAGACTAAGCTGGTGGAAGCAAGAAGCCATTACTCAAATGGAACTTGAGAATGCTTTACACAATATACAAAACTACAAGGGGAAAATAGAGCTTGTAGTAACCCACACTTGCCCCCAAAGCTTTTTAAACCCCTTAAGCGAACTTATCAATATAAGCCATAAGATTCACGATGAGAATCCATATAAGCTAGAAAAGATTAAAAACGCTCTGATTGATAATCATCAAAAACCACAATTTTGGATATTTGGTCATTGGCACAGAGATGTGAATTTCACAAGCGATGAGATAGAGGCAAATACCTTGTATTTGCATTGCTTGAAGTTAGATGAAAATAAAAACTTTGAGCGATTTGATTTTAGAAAAGAGATTTTTTATGCTAAAACAAGAAATAGACATAAGGAGTAATTGAATGATAAAAATAAAACTTTCTGCTATCCTTTTTATTATTGCAACAATTGTAAGTAGTGCCAATGCGGTTTTATGTCCTGATTTCGCAACACTTTTTGCGTATGAGCAAATAACAAATAGTAAATATACTCAAGGAGATAATGAAATTGGGAATGAAATAAAAAATATTACAAATATAATAAAAAGTGAAATTAATAAAATAGAAGAGAAAAATAAAACACTATTAAAAAACTTAAAGAGAGCAAAAGAAGCCGAATCGCTTTTGGCTTTGAAAAAAAGCTTTTTGCTTAAGCAAAACAACGAGTTGCAAGGCATAAACAATACTATAAAAGCAAATTAGAAAAGGAATAAAATGAAAATTGAATCCGCAAAAGTTAATTTATACAAACCATATCAAAATAATCTTTGCATATTTTTACAAGAAGAAGAAGTTCTGCAAAAATTAATTTTATTTGGTGGATTTTTAGGCTGTATTCTTGCTTTTTTAGCTTCTTTTTTTACTATTGGAGAAAATATTGCCATAGGACTTTATATGCTAGGAGTCATATATGCAGGAATAATGATAGGACTTTATTTTATAAGTGAAACAAAAGATACAAAAGAAGCTGTAATTCCAAATGAGGCAGACAAAGAATATTTACTTTCACTTGGGTATGAAGTAAAAAAATTCTATGGAGACGCTGTTAAAAGCGGTAGGGCAAAAAACAATAAAACTCGCCCTTTGCTTATAAATGCAGAAACAATGAAACGCCACTTTCTTGTAATGGCAACCATTGGAGCAGGTAAATCGGTTTTAATGAAAGGATTGATAGAACAATATGCTGTATTAGGCGGAGGTTGTTTTATCATTGATGGTAAGGGGACAGATGAATTTGCAAAGGAAATATATGGTGTAGTTGCAAGTGTGGGGAGAGAAGATGATTTTGTATATCTAAATTTTTTAGATATGGATAATACTCACACAATCAATCCATTATTGAGTGGAGGGGCGTTAAGTATATATGAAATTCTTATTGCTTTGTTAATAGGCGAAGAAAATGAATGGAAAGAAAAACAAAAAGAATTTATGAAATGTATCCTCAAACTTATGGTGTATAAAAGAAACAATGAAAAAGACTTTGTTTTTGACTTTTCATCACTTACAAATATGATGAGCCTTGTAACACTAGTAAAAACTGCAATAGAATATAAACATTTGGCAAGATATAATGTTGGAATAATGGATTTTGTTAAATATGTAAGTTCCACGATTGAAGTGGATATAAATGATTTTTTACAAGGAGATAAAGAAAATAAAAAATGGGTAGATGAAATGATTAAAAAAACAAGTGGAGAGGGGCAGGGTATTTATGATGTTTCTGTGTGCGTTGGAGCTTGGAGAAATGTTTTGACAAATTTAAGCTCAGACTATGGAAGAATTTTTAATGCTCCAAACCCTGATATTTCTTTATGGGAAGCTACACAAAGAAATAAAATTATATTTGTAACATTGCCTACAATGGATTCTGATACTACTCCAAAAGAGCTTGGAAGATTATTATTAGGGCTTATCAAGGGAGTTGCCGCCCAAAAAGCAAAGTTTGCAAAAGAGCCAAAGATTCCATTTGCTTGTTTTTGTGATGAGTTAGGTAGTTATGTTATTGAGGGATTTGGAAGATTAGAATCTAAAAGTAGAAGTTTGGGTATTAGTGTTGTTCCATTTTTTCAAAGCCCCGCACAAATTGATGTTGTTGCAAAGAATGATTATGAAAGAAAAGAAATCATTGATGTTACAGGCGTTCATATATTAATGAAAAATATGCACCCTGAAACAACAGAATTTTACGCAAAAATGGTTGAAAAAATTAAAACAATGAGTAGAGACTATCTTAAAAGGCGTGATGGAGCTAAGGGGTCAGGAGCAACAGAAGATACTTTTAGAATAGAAGAGAAAGAAGCCATAGAACATAACGAAGTAGTAAATATGAATAATGGCGAGATGATGATATTTGCTAATGGTAAATTGCATAGAGCCATAGCACAAACTGAAACTTCTTTAATGGCACTTGGTAAAAAAACGACTTATCAAGGAATGAGTAACGAGAAAATTCCATTAGTTCAATATGTTAGCAAAAGAATATTTTTTAAAAAGACTAATGAAATTGTTAGAAAACTAGGACTAAGTTATACAAATGCAGAAGCGGTAAATAATTGAATTTATCGTCTTTTGCGTATTCTTGCAGAATCTGCATTCTTGCTTTTGCTGTTTGTTAGAGTTAAATCTTGCGTAGTATTGTCTTTGAGCTGTTGTGTATAATCAATCATTACAGGCTGGTCATAACCGTTCCTACAAACCTATAAAAAACTATAAATAGTTACAAATATCTATAAATAATTTTCCTGTTGTATTCCTGTTTCAACCTTGCTGGTTGCAATATTA
>NZ_JRPE02000024.1 GCF_000765825.2 Helicobacter magdeburgensis | reverse complement strand
AAGGACAAATATTTGCCCTAGAGTGAAATAAACACTCCAAGGAAAGATACGCACAATATCCCACGAGGGATAAATAATTGTATCCCTCTTTGGAATATTCATCATCGCACAAAAAATCCTCTCCAGTAAAGGAGATTTATGCCAAAAAAAACATAAAGATTTGGGAATTTCAAATGTGCGGAATAAAGGATAAAACACCTTAAAAAAAAGGCATAACTATCCTCTTAGTGATCTCTCTAACGAGATCCTTCCTAAGTTGTCTCTTAGGACTGTAGATATTTAAAAAATAATCTACTTCTGACGGCTCGTAGGTTTTCCTACACCCTTATCTAGTTTCATTCTGTTGATTAAGCAGAACTATCATCCTTTTGAAATGCTCTAGATGCCATCGGGCATGTTTTTGCAGTTCATGACTGCAACGCGCCTTGTATTAGAAAGCAAAGCTTAATAACCTTGAAGGGCGATAGATTTTTCCAAGAAATAGGAAAAATAAAAATTAATTTATGGTTGGATCTTAGCTGAAAAAGATTAACAGAGTCAATAACTCAGAAACTATTTTCAATCAAACATTCTCACCATTTTCACAGACACGGCTCCATCGCTTTCATTCAACGCAACAAAACCATTTTTCCTATAGAAATCTAGCACCTTCTTTTCATTCACAGAATCTAGCATCACAAATTTTGTGCCTAGCAGCTTTCTTGCTTGTTCTAAGATAAATAAAGAAGTGTTGAGAATATTTGCACCATTCATTTTAGAGCCATCAGCTCTAGCAAGCTGTCCTATAAGAAAACAAGGTATATCCTCGTCATCTTTGCTATGTTTTGGATTGAGTTTCTTGGCTCTTGTATTGCTCAAGCCTTTTGTCCTGAGAATATTGAGCGAGAGTGTGAAAAAGCCTTCTATCATTGTTTCGGACACAAGAATGAATGTTCTTGAGCGATGAGACTTTTCAAACTGAATAGCTTTCTGTTTCAAGAAAATTTCTAGCTCTGGATTTTTAGAACAAGCAAAAAAGCTTAAAGCACTTTCTATGCTTTCTATAGAAACTCCAGATTCTAGCTCATCGCTGAGACTTACGATTCGAAAGCGCATTCCACAGCCGATCTGATTCTTCTTTTGTTAATGGTTTAAACTCAAGTCCCATTTCCTTTACCATTTTACGCATTCTTTCATTTGAGGCTCTAACTTTTGCCATTGTCTCTTCAGATTCTGCTAGGCAAAATGCTTCCTCCAGCTTCTTTTTGCTCCCTCTTTTTCCATCATACAATACAATCGGCTCTAGCATAGCTTGTGTCATTTTAACTCCTTATTTTAGTTTTTCGGCTCTCACAGAGAAGCCTATGTCATCTATCAGGTTGTTTGGGAACGAAACAATTCCATTAAACAACCTTTTGAGATTAGCTGTCAAAAGAAGACAGGTTGAGGCTACAAACAAATACATAAGAAGCGCCAAGATTCCTATAACATAAAAGTGCGGTGTGCTCAAGGTGTTAATCTCCAAAAATCTCCACGCAACTAATCTCCTTATGCGATCTTGCCTGTATGTTTTTGCCTTTTTGCCATTGATTTTGTGTAGTAGTGGATAAAAAATCATACCAAACATCATAGTAAAACCAAATATGGGTGAAATACTCTGCTTTTGCAAGAACATAGCGTATCTCTTTGTCTCTTCTGAGAAAAACCTTGAGCCTTCAATCCTTTCAAAAAAATCTTTTTGTTCCAAGAATTTCTTCACGCCTTTGATATAGAAAAATGAGGCAAAAACAAAGAATAAGATGGCTCCAACTATCATTTTTTGTCCTTAGATCTAGCAAGGCTTCCTGTATATGAGACTAAGATATAGCCTAATACCCAGCCAAATATCGAAGCAATCAACAACTCTATCATTTTTTTCGCCTTTTTTCTTTTTTTGTGGATTCGCAATATGCTAACATCATTTTGACAATAAAGTAGTATGAAATAAGTGCAACAATAATAACCAGCAAAACCATTGCATTGCAACCACTGACCTTGTCTATCAGTGCTAAAACTGGCTCCTTCAACTCCTTGTGTGTCCTTTCCTGTTATTTTTTTTGTATTCACAATTCTGCCACAGGCTTCCTTAAGCTGTAGTGAATATTTGTTGCTTTTCTTGTGTAAAATGGCTACAATGCAGACAAAGGTGAGCAAAGGAGTGAAAAATGTTAAAACAATCAACTATACAAAACATTCAAAACCAAAGTGCCATATCCAACACCTTAACAAAATTCATTATAACTATAGTTGGAATATGCGTTTTTTTTGGTTAGTTATTTGGAATCTATTGGCATTGTATCTCATCAAAACCAAAAAGCTATTTATCTTGGATGGCGGTGTGCCGACTTTGCTTGTTCCAGCAAATAGAACAAGGATATTTTGCAATGGAGAAGCTTTTGCCACACACAATAGAAGCAACATAGCAGGAATAACCTACTCGGGCACAACAGCTGAAGTATTCTTTGGCAATGGAAATGGCGAAAGATTTGTTTGTGAGTAGGCTTGAATTAAGCCACATATAATTAACAAAATGCTAGTCTTTGTTTATTGCAAAGGAGTATCACATAAAGGAAGGTAGCAAATATGAGCAGTCAAGATCTTGAAAAAAACTTTGAAGAACTAAATGTGGAGGAAATAGTCAAAGAGGCTATTGTTGAGGCTTTTGATTATGATGAATCTCTAAATGTTGGAAAAATTGAAAACCATTGTAACCAAAGCATCAAAGAACATTACCTGAAGCTTGCCGATGGAGACACTGTGGCTCAAAAAAGACAAGATGAAATGCTTCGAAGGTTTTTAGATGACAAACAATTCTGAAGGTGCAGAAACAAGAAAAAGTAGGTTTCTTGATTCTGAAAATGTAAGGCTTATTAGTGTTCAGGCACAAGAGATATGTAAGTTCTATAGGCAAAAATATAAGATTGATTTGGTTAAGGGCAAATATGTTAAGAACGCACTTATCAAAACTATCAGGCACTATATAGCCTATCTAAAAGAGTTTGACTGTAGGGTGACAAGTGTAGATTTTTATAAGGTTTATGCTTGGTTCTCTTATTTTTTGGCAGAAGAATTACACTCGAAAGATATGCAGAATGGTGTTCTTAAGGTAGCTGTGTGGATTATGTGCTATACACTCAAACTGAATGGTCGTGTTATAACGGACATTGAGATGATTGAGAAGATTTTGCGACTCGTCCAAAATGAATTAGGAGATAGAAGTAAATTTGGAATCGGAAAAAATGGTTTGTATATGATTATGAAAATAGTCTCTATTGTAGAAATATCCAATGCCGATAACTAGAATAGCGTAGAATTTGTATTGAGAAATTGAATTATCCATTTGAAAAAAATACTCTTTTTCTGTTAAGATTCATTCGGTATGCAAAAACCAGTCGCATACACATATTTCAAACACAAAAGGAGCATTAATGTTATTTATATCCATAGGCATTGCCATCGCAGTAGTGGCAGCAATACTTTTGATAGCTATTCCATTGTTTTTTAGAGTAGTTGTCTCAACAAATGAAGTGCATATAGTTCAATCAGCAAGGAAAACTCTTTCCTATGGCAAAGATACGGGCAATGGTAACACATACTATGAATTTCCATCGTGGTTTCCGCTCATAGGTGTTACAAAGATTGTCCTGCCTGTATCTGTATTCTCTATCCAAATTGAAGGATATGAAGCATACGATTTAGGAAGACTGCCATTTGTGGTAGATATTACAGCTTTTTTTAGGGTTAATGATTCTAATCTAGCAGCACAAAGAGTAAGGGATTTCACTGACTTACATACACAACTTGAAGATATTATCCAAGGTTCCATTCGTTCAATTCTTTCAAGTCGAAATTTGGAAGATATATTACAAGTGCGCTCAGAGCTTGGAGATGACTTTACAGAATCTGTGAAAGAACAGCTTAAAAACTGGGGGATTGAGCCTGTAAAGAATATAGAACTAATGGATATTAGAGATTCCAAGGTAAGTCAGGTTATTGCCAACATTATGAACAAAAAGATTTCTGAAATTGAAAAAGAAAGCCGTATCAAAGTGGCAAATAACAAGAAAGAAGCTCAAATGGCTGAAATTGAAGCTCAACAAGCCACAGAAGTTAAACAGCAAGAAGCAAATAAAACAATAGGGCTAAAAACTGTGGAGAATGAGCGAGAAGTTGCCATTAGTAGAGAACAGGCAAATCAAGCCATTAAAGAACAAGAGAAAACTACTCAGGAAAAGACAATGGAAGTTCTTCGTGTTGAAAAAGTAAAACAAGCTGAAATTAACAAAGATGCTGAAATTGTTAAGGCTGAAGAGGAGAAAAAGAAAATTGAGCTAGATGCTGAAGCTAGAAAAGCAGCAACCATTAGAAGTGCGGAAGCTGACAAAGAAAGACAGTTTTTAGAGGCATCGGCATTGCTAGAGATGAAAGACAAAGAATCACAAGGTATTCTTAAGATAGGGACGGCTGAAGCTGAATCCTTAAAACTAAAAGAGCTTGCTCCAGTAACCGCACAAATCACACTTGCAAAAGAGATCGGCGAGAATGAGGGATACCAACAATATCTTGTTACCATTAGGCAGGTAGAAGCAAATGAAAAAATAGGCATAGAACAAGCCAAAGCTCTAGCGAGTGCTGATATGAAGATTATTGCTAATGGCGGTGATGTGCAAAATGGCATAAGCAAAGTAGGAGAGATTTTATCCTCAAAAGGTGGTATGAGCATGGGAGCTATGCTTGAGGGATTAGCTCAAACAGATATAGGCAAAGATTTGTTAAAGAAATTCACCACCATCAAGGGGCAAGGAGGCAATGGTAATAAGGAGGCTTAGTCCTTCTTGGCGAAGTGCCACCACTTTTCTAAGTAGGTGGTATTTTTGAATTTGCTTGGAACTTGCTCTAGTTCTAACTTCACGCGTGAGATACCTATCCCGCGCATACTTTATTTGCTTAAGCTACTCACTTATATATATGTGTAGAACAAAACACTATAAAATCAGTAGATATTAAGAAAATAATCATACAATAACGGCATTTAGATTAAAGAAACACTTAAAAACATAATTTCCACTTAGTGTCGCAATC
Organism: Helicobacter magdeburgensis; assembly: GCF_000765825.2. GTDB lineage: Bacteria > Campylobacterota > Campylobacteria > Campylobacterales > Helicobacteraceae > Helicobacter_C > Helicobacter_C magdeburgensis. Next base: position 6,785 of record NZ_JRPE02000024.1, on the reverse strand, counting down.
CTTCAGTGTGACGTAGTTTTGGAGTTAAGGCGACTTTTTATATTCTAAAAGGAGAAGATAATGAAAGCCCTAGAAGTAGCAAGATATTTTATTACTCTCAATAAAGAGCAGTGTCTAGATGAGCCAATAGATCTATCCAAACTTAAGCTTCAAAAATTACTCTATTATGCTCAAGGATACTATACTGCACTATTTAATAAGCCACTTTTTGAGGAGAATATAGAAGCGTGGGAGCACGGACCTGTTGTAAGAGAAATATATGATGCCCTTAAGCATATCGAGGGTATCTATATCCCAACAAATATATACGCGATGTCTGATAGCGAAATAGATCTATTAGATAAAAATGCAAAAGAGCTTATAGAGGATGTTTTTTCTGTTATGGGGCAATATTCAGCTTGGAAGCTTAGAGAAAGAACACACAATGAGAGCCCTTGGGAAAACAATTATGAGAAAGGACAAAACAAACTTATTCCCTTAGAAGACATAAAATCATATTTTAAGCCTTATGTGAATGTCCAAAATTAAAAAGCCTAACTCTGATAGTATCATCACAAATAGACTAAGAGATACGCATTCTGGGCGATGTGTTGTATCGCTAGAAAAAGTCATTGAATGTGACAAGCACGGGTTATGTCTTGGTAAAAACCACTCCTTCTACAGAGAGCAGAATGCCAAGAAATACAATACCAAACTAATGAAACTCTTTTTGTTTTTGACACAGCGAAGTTGGAGCGAGATTATAGGGCAAAGAAAGAATGTGGAATACGGACACGAGCATTTGGATATTTCATGCTTTAGGAATATTGCCGTAAAAAATTCTTTTGAGAATCTAGGCAAAAAGCACGCAAATGTATTTCGTTTTGGTGGTCAAGACTTTCGAGCTTGTGGTTACAGGGAGGGCGATACATTCTACTTGGTATGTATCGACTACAATTTCTCTCTTTACAAGCACAGCTAAGGCATTTCTATGCGAAAAAATAATAAAACAATAGAGTAACCTAGATGAACCAAACAATACCTATTCTATGGCTGTTAGTATGTGGCATACTCACTTTTTATTGTGGCTTTAGGTTGCGCAGAATCGGTATATGGCTTAAGTCCAATGCTTCCGAATTTGCCTCTCTTAAAAACAAATCTAAAACAAATCTAACGCAAGAAGAATTGTCGTTCCTAAGACAATATAAAGTTGCCTACATAATGCAATTTATCTATGCTATAGGTGGGGTCATCGTGTTTCCAGCTATTGCTGTGTTTATTATGGTGTGACACACTCCCCTAAGATACAAACAACTAGAGCTGTCCGTTTAGTCAGGAGTACTTACTTCTGCAAGTAAGTATATCTCACTCTTTTAGCTCGACTTCAAAGTCCTCAAAATTAGCAGGTGGCAAATCAATCGGAGGCAACTTGGACATAGTTGTCATTTGCGCAACTAATGGGCGTAAATAAGAGTAAATAATGGCTGTCATATTTTTTAATGCCTCTTGCTGGAAACCATCTTGAACGGCAATTTTTCCCATAATGGTGGATTTGATATAAAAAACATCATTCTCTTTCTGTTTGGCAGTCAAATTTGTCCAAACCACCAAAATATAATTGTTGTCAATTTTTTCGGCACAAGCTTTTATGGAGTAACCAAGCTTGATCTTCGCATATTTTAAAGATAACAATTCTCCCACCTGTTTAAAATCAAATTGTTTGACTTGAATGCCCAATATTCTAAAAGCACCACTAGGCTGCATACCCATAAGAATCCTTGATTAAAATTGAGATTGTTTCGTTGTGATGAGAGTTGTTTTCAATATGTTTATAATCTTGACTGGTTGTTTCTATAACCGCAGAAATATTATCAAAATCATATTGAATATTATCTCCCCAAAAAAGATTTTCTGGAATACTTATATTCCAAGTTACCCATTGATCAATCTCTATTTTCTGCTCATAGGAAGCCTTAAAGCTTTCTGGAGCACAAAGTATAGGCTTACTTAAATCACAACTGCTTTCGTTGATAGCTTGAGAAAGAGACTCTATATTCTCTTCCATTTGAAAGTAAATTTCTTCCTCTACATAGATAATATAGAGCAAAGGGCTTTCGTATAACTCACAGTTTCTGATACCTTGTCCTTTTAACGCTTCAAAAAAAGCAATTATTCTTGACCGATCCTTTTTATTTATTTTGTCAATATGCTTCATTGCAGTTCCTTTAATCCTTTACTTAAAAGTTGAGCCTGTTGTTTGCAGCCTACCAAATCCTTGAGAGCCGTTTCCTGTTTAGAGTCACAGTTATAATCGTAAATATCCCTTAGTTCATGTAGTTTTACTGCCAAAAGACATAGTTGCAATCCTTTCTTGTCAGAATAAAAACCTTTGAGCCTAACCCACAAAAATGAAGATTTTCTTGCTTCCTTGTTGTTTTTTATGCTTTTAATAGAATACTCTGTGCCATGCGATAAACTTTTTTTGGCATTGATACTGTTATCTTTTTGTAAAAGCCTCTGCTTTCCAATAAGGTACACTCCATAATAAAGTCTATTAATGATTGTAGAACATAGATGTTGCTTAGGAAAGCCAGATAGTTTTTCAAAATCATCAGAATCAATAAATCTAGCAATTTCTAGGTTTCTATCACCTTTTTGTTCCAAAGTCATCTTGTTCTCCCCATTTGGTTTAAAACCTTTAACTTGAGAATTTGCATTGTAACGCTTTTATTATAACAATAAACTTAATTCTTTTGGCACTAGCATTTTCTCCATTTGAATCCAAATACTTCTTTCTGCTATAATCCCCCTAAATAAAATTAAAACAAAAAAAAAAAAAATGGAGACACAAGAGAATGTCAAAGAGTCTTACGACAAGATCGGGTTACAACAGGATGCTAGGGCAATTTTTTTCTCCACCATCTCTTGTGGATAAGTGTATTTCTCTTATTAAAAATAAAAATGGTAGATTGCTAGAGCCCTCTTGTGGTAATGGGGCTTTTGCAGATTGTATGAGGGAAGATTCCGTCTTTATCGAAATAGATAGTGAATTGATTGTGGATAAAAGAATCTTAAATATGGATTTCTTTGATTATTCTCTTGATGAAAAATTTGATACAATTATCGGCAATCCGCCCTATGTGGATAATAAACATCTCAATATAACACATCCAACAGATATAAAAGTGCAGGCAAACCTATATCTTTATTTCATAGAAAAATGTTTTCGTCATCTAAAAGAAAATGGCGAATTAATATTTATTGTTCCTAGAGATTTTATCAAGCTCACTTCTGCAAGGATTGTAAATGAGCTGCTTTTAAAAAATGGGACAATCACTGATTTTTATGATTATGGAGATACAAAATTATTTAAAGAAGCCTGTCCAAATGTTTGTATTTTTAGATATGAAAAAAATAATTTTTCATACTTAACCAACACATTTTTTGGTGTGAGGCATCTTGTTATAAACGATGGCATTGTCTCTTTTGCAGATAACAGAGAGGTTAGCCCGCTGGGTGCTATTTTTGATATTAAGGTTGGAGCTGTAAGCGGTAAAGATGATATGTTTGTCAGTCAAAAAGGTGATGAGTTTGTGTGTTCAAAGACTGCTAAAACTAATGAGCTTAAAAGAATGATATATGAAAGATACGACAAAGAACTAGAAAAACATAAAGATACACTTATTCAACGCAAAATTAAAAATTTTAACAGCAATAACTGGTGGATGTGGGGTAGAGCCGTGAATTTTAGAGAAAATGAAGCGAGAATCTATGTAAATTGTAAAACTAGAAACAAATCGCCATTCTTTTTGCACAAATGCACGAAATGGGATGGATCTGTATTGGCACTCTTTCCTAAAATAGAAATTGATTTAAGTGAAGCAACTGCAAAGCTCAATGCTCTTGATTGGGATAAAATGGGTTTTGTTACGGGGGGCAGATATATATTCTCTCAGAAATCACTCAAAGAGGCTTTGGTAAATGACAAGCTTTTTAGATAGTGTTGTTGCATATTTGCAACGCAATCAGATTAAGCTAGATACTGGCAACCAAGATGGTAGAATTAATTCCATAAGAAATGAAGATGAAGTATTGAAACATCTCATAAAAGAATTTCCCTCTATCAAAACGCCAAATATTAGGTGTTGGTGGGACTTTGGGCTAGATTCCAAAGAATATGAATTGTTTGTGAATATTAAAATATCTGATTTCAACAATCACGCAGCAGATAATATATCCGCAAAGTTGGGTATGGGATATGCTTTGACTGGTATTAAGAATTTACCGACGAGCTGGAGTAAATTTCATAAGATTCTAGCAGAAGAGCTTAAAATAGGTTATGACTATTATTTTTTAGTAATCAACAAAAACGATACTAGAGATAGCTTTTGGACATCTCTTAAAAGAATAGACACCCTAGTACCAAATGGAAACAATTTGCCCTTTCAGTGTGATTGGGCTAAAAATAGAAGTTTTTCTGCTAGAAGTGAAGTTGAAGCAATGAAATATATCTTGTCTGTTTATGTAAAAAGTTGGGATAAGAAAACGGAAAGCTATCCGCACAATCTTAAGGAAATGTTACTTACAAATAGAATTTTTGATACTGAATAGCAATCTTAGGCGACTAACATTCCATTTGAATCTCAATCATAGTTTTTGCTATAATCCACTCATAGTAAAAGATGCAACGGAGTAGGAAATAATGACAATATCAGCACAGATTTTGAACCAAAAATGTGAAGTTCAAGATACACTTTTTGTGCCATTTGTTCCACAAAAATATGCTTCCTTCAAAAATATTGCTGCGAGAAAAACCATAATGCTAGATGCCCTCAAAGGCAAAAATCTTACTTATAAACGCTACACAAAAAGCCCCTTGCGTTATGGTGGGGGAAAGTCTTTAGCAGTGGGGTTAATTTTAGAACAAATTCCTAGTGATACAAAAAGACTTATTAGCCCATTTATTGGCGGTGGGAGTGTGGAAGTAGCGGCAGCTTTAGAGCTTGATATTGAAGTTTTAGCTTTTGACATATTTGATATTTTGGTGAATTTTTGGCAAGTTTTATGCAAGGATTCTAACGCGCTTTATAATGAGCTTTTAAAGCTGGAACCCACAAAAGAAAATTACGCAAAAATCAAAAATGAACTAAGTTTGTTTTGGAATGAAAGGCATAAAAACCCTAATAATAAGCCCAAAATAGAGTTAGATTCTCTCACACTTGCAAGGGATTATTATTTTAATTTTAATCTAAGCTATGGACCCGGATTTTTAGGCTGGATGAGTAAAATCTATGAAGATAAAAATCGCTATTTGAAGGCTTTAGAGAAAATTAGAGATTTTAAAACACAGAATCTTAAAGTAGAAATGGCGAGTTTTGAAGCAGTATTTGAAAAATATCCCACTGATTTTTTCTATTGCGACCCGCCGTATTTTTTGGAAGGGGATTCTAAAATGTTTAAAGGGATTTATCCTATGCGAAATTTCCCTATTCATCACAACAACTTTAATCACGAGCTTTTAGCAATTTGTCTTAAAAACCATAAGGGCAAGTTTATTTTAAGCTACAATGATTGCGAATTTGTGCGAGAAGCTTATAAGGATTTTAAAATCTTAGAGCCAAAATGGCAATACACAATGGGACAAGGCGAAACAAGAATAGGTAAAAATCGCATTGAAAGGGGCGATACAGACAATACAAAACAAAGCCACGAACTTTTGATTATAAAGGAGTGAAAAATGGCAAAAAGAGCTATGAGTAGTCAAAAGGCAGGGTATGTCAAGATAAGCGGACACAAAAAAGAACTAGAATTTGCCAATCTCATTGGTTTGGGTAAAGAATACAAAAATGATAAAAAAGCCAAAAAAGATGTCATAGATCATAATGGAGATGCTCATAGTATTAAAAGTGGGCAGCAAAAATGGCAGATATTTCTATATGGTGCCAATAGACTTGCAACAGATTATGGTTTTTTGGCAATGAATGGTATGGGGCAATTACTAAAGGATTGCTTAGAGGTATTCCCAAATGATAGGGATTTGTATCTTAAAGATAAGGCGGCTTACAAAAATTTACTTCAAATTCCAATGAAAAATTTGTGCGATAAACTGAAAGATGTAAATAGGCGAAAGGCTTTTTTCTCAAAAGCATTTTTCAATGGTGGAGAGGTGCAGTTTCTTACAATATTTTCTTCCATTGACAACAAGGTAAGAGTGTTTCATTACGAGGATGTCGTTGATATTTTGGCTACAAAAATGGAAGTGGAAAATTCTAAAGCAAGACTAAAACATCAATTTGATGCACAAAAAGTTGTGTTTAAGAAGGACAAGTCTCTAGGAGAAATAGAAATAAGAAATGATAGCGAACAGCACTACAGGGAAGTGAAATTTTGGATGAACGCTAAGGAAATGTTAAATTTGTTGATACAAAATATACCAAATAGCGATATGCCAAACAGCATAAATCAAATAGAAAACACAAGAATTATAAGGTATGGCAAAGCAGTGAAAAGGTTTAAATAGTCTTAATGTTACAAGGACTATCAAAGAAAGAAAATCTCTAAAGCAACACTTAATCAGCATTTAAGCAAAAAGAAATTACAATCCCTACACATTAGTCAGTGGCTCCTTGTGCCACGCTAGTGATAAGACTTCTGAGATTCTCATCTATCAAATCTAAACAATCATCTAAAAACATCTCTATCTTATCTGGCATAACACCAAAGTAGAGTTTGTGTCGATCCACCGATACTATAATATAGTCAGTTTTTAATAGTATAAATAGTGCATATTTCAGCCATTTTTCTAC
>NZ_JRPE02000023.1 GCF_000765825.2 Helicobacter magdeburgensis | reverse complement strand
AGAGAATGGTATTGTGTATAGGGGTGGTAGGTTAGCGGGTGTGGGTTGGTGTTACTATGACTACAACCCCATCACACTCTAGCACCCCCTTTGCTAACAAAGCTTAAAAGTAGCTTACAAGTATATACACTAGCAGTGTTTATACTTGTATATACTTTCAAAGGGGGTGTGAGTGTGATACAAAAAAATATGCCATACCTACAAAGGCATAATTTTTTGTAAGTGGGGTTGTAGTCATAGTGTGTGAGCGGTAGTCTTATGAGATATGGTGCATTATAATTTTCAGTATGTAAAATTTACACATACTGAAACATACCATATCTCATACAGACGACATATTACAATAACACAAAAAATGTTATTGTAATAATATATGCAATATCTTTCAGGATTTCAAGCACTTAATGTCCCTAATGAAAAGGGCTTTACGATTCTTCATTGCCAAACGCCCATATCATCGCCAATAAGAGTCTCGTTCCCCTCTTTTTCACTTATCCAATCCCATTCTTTGACATTTAAGGTAAACCATTTGTAATCAATAAGATTGTTATATACAAATATGCCTAAACACGCCAAGTCTTTATCATTACCTTTGCAATGATAGGTGTGTTTATCTATTTTTATGAGTCCAGATTCTTCAGCTAGTTTATCAATAGTTTCATACATTTTATTTAAGTCGTATTTGTTTTCTCTTAGAATCTTTTCCTCATCTAATACAATTCTAGTGCCTAATAATGAGCGTTTTTGTGTTTGTTGTGTAGATATAGCTGTCATTTGAAGCTCCTTTTGGTGTGAGGGATTTGTGTTATTGTATCATTTTTTTGATATACATAACATAATATAGATAAATATAGTAAAGTATATACTATTATAGTATAATATATACAAGTATATAAAAACATATAATTTTATATATTATGTTATAATAGTATATAAAATCCTTATCTGTGTTTTCTTATACACTCTTTGTTTTTAATATTTTCTTTACAAGATTTTTATGTGCTTCTTGTGCTTCAGTGATAGCCAATCCTTGCGTATCAATTCCAAAAAGCTCGTATGGCTCATACCTAATCCTTGTATGTTTCTAGTAATATACATTAATAACAACTCCTTTTTCAGTTATAAAATATCGTGTTTCATAGATTTATATTCATACTCCAGCCAAAGTGCAAAGCCATCTTTATAATATACGGAGCTAGATTTTGCTAAGTCTAATGCAAAATCAATACCACAGAATTTTGTTTTATTTGACATCTGCTCTTTGTATGTATCAAGATTTAGTGTTTTCTTAATGTCTTCTGTTTTGAAGTAAATTTCATCATTTACTATGGCAACGAGTATATTATATGCTCCATAATTAATGGTCTTAAAATTTTTCATTTTTTTTCCTTATGCAAAAAACAAAAGCTTATATTTCGCACAAATCCATAGGATTAATAAAAAGCTTAAAAGTCCAAAGAGATTAAAAATCATTCCGATTTTAAATCCACCTTGCTGATTTTTTGAAACTTTTTTGGTTAAAAGTTCTCTTTTTGTTTCTTCAATCATTTCTTGTTGCAGGGCTTTAAAATCAGATTCTAATAGTGTTTGCAAGAATTTTTCATAATTGCTACTTTCTTGCTCTTCACTAATTTCTGCTAGAGCATAGCTCATATTTGCGGTATTATCAATATGTTGCTTGAGATTTTCATTCATAGTATTAAGATTATTTGTATTTTTTGTTTTTAGAACCTTAATATGTTGTGCATTAACAAGTGTGTCTTCCTTAAGCTCTTTGACTTCCTTTTGTAAATCAAGTGTGAGTTTTGTTAAGTCGTTATTAAGTTTTTCTATTTTGTCTTTATATTCTTGTTCCATTTTAAACTCCTTGTTTGATTTTAATCATTTTCTTTTCTTTATTTTTGCAATGTGAGATTGATTATTTTCATTCTCATCTTGCAAATTGTCATAATATTCTTTTACAAGTGGATTTTTAAATTCCATTCTTTCGTTAAGATTTCTATCAGAATAGAATGTTATAATTTGGTGTTCAGAGGGGGAAAGTGGCAGTTGTCGCCCTCCCCTTTGAATATCAGTGATTACTCTAAATCTCGTATGTTCTTCGTTTTCCCATTCATAAATTTTCGCACCATTTTCTTCCAAAAATGGATTTTCAAATTTTTTTAGATATTCTCTTATTGAATACCCAAGATTTACAAGCTCTTCTAAAGTAATTTCGCCTTGAGAGCCTTTATCCAAATGTAATTTAATATGTTCCGCTCCGAGTCCTTTGTCTCTTCGTTTATCGTGAAATCCCTTAACATACATTGTGATATATTCAATGACTGCGTCTTCAATAGCTTCAATATCTTTAAATATTGGCGTCATTTCTTTGTCGCCAAATGTTACATCATAGATTCCTTGTTGTTCTTTATTCATCTTATTTCCTTAGCTAGTTTTTGATTTAACAACAGGCTCTATTTTAATGCGTTCAATTCTTAATCCATAAGGATTAATATCACTTGACTTGTTTAAGTCAAAACTTCCCTCACTGATAATTTTGAAATTACCATTTTGTTGTTTGTAATTATTTTCACTAAGAATATAGCTTTGTGCTACAACTTTAATGATAATTTCAGTGCTAAATTTATTGCCTGTGTATTCGTATTTTTCTACACTATAATCTTTAATGGCAATATATTCAGGCAGTTTGTCTTGTGCGGTAGCAGAGATTAACCATTGAACATAAGCTCTTAAGTCCCCAACTGCTACTTGATTGACTTGAATGCCTTTCTCTTCATCTTCTTTATAATCCATAAAATTTGTAAGAATATTTCTAATTTGTGGAACATTATCCATTACTTCTCCATAATCTTTAAATTGTGAGGCTTGAAAATTATTCGTTAATTGTGAACGAGACACAATAAGATTATTGACATAAGTGCTTATGGCAAATTGTTTTAAATATTCGGCTTTTAATGGCTCTTTTGTTACTTTAATTGCTCTTCCATCGCTTGTTGTTAAAACAACCTTTGAGTTGTTTTCTAAGACTACTTGCTCTAAATCATTCATTTTTGTGCTGATATGATTTAGCTCATACGCAAAAATCAGTATAGCAATACCTAAGAATGAAGCGATATATTTCCAATTTTTTCCAAAAAATTGTTCGCAGTGAAAATTGAGCGATTCTTTATATGGGTCTTTTGCTATTGCATTCTTTTTAGATTTTTCATTTTGCTTTTTATTTTTGTCTTTAGATTTTTCTTCAACATTATTTTTGTTAGTTATTGCTTCATTTTGTATAGCCTCTTCTTGCGGAGAGATAGTAGCTATTTCTTTGTTTTCAATTTCATTCATTTTTTACCCTTTTAATTGCTATTTACAATGCGATTAACTTCTTCTCTTGCTTTTTTCTCATCAAAGGTTTGAGATAAAATTACCTCTTTGTCAATAAGCAATTTTGCGAGGTTGTATTTTCTCTCCCACTTTTCTTCAATTTGTGAAATTAACGATACTTCCTGTGCTTGTTGTCTTCTTATTTGTGCGATAGCTCCAGGTTGTAAGTCTTTTCTTAAGAGCTTGACATAGTCTTGCGTAGGAATTGCTATTTTTTTATAATCACTTGTAGCCAATGCGTTGCCTATTTCTGCAATTTTTGCATTGTTGTAATCGCTTTTGAGCTGATTTGATAATTTTTTCATATCTTCCTTATTGTTTTTACTCAATTTTGCACGAGCCAAAGAAGCACTTTGACTTGGGTTGGCATTTTTGATAATAGTTCTATTGTTTTTAATGCCATCGTCTATGCCTTTACGATAATCATTCATACTGCTTGGTGCTTTAATATCTTCCATATTGATTGATTTTATATCTGTTTTAGCTCCATAGCTTTTCGTGTAATCCATAAACATTTCTATCTCTTTCATTTTTCCATCTTTAAGCATTTTGCTTATTGTGCTATCATTTTTCAAAAGATTGTTAATATCCCATTTAGAATCAAAATCTGCCACAGATAATCCACTTGCAAATTTTGCATTATAATCAGTAGTTTTTTCTCCATTCTGAAGTGTAGCCCATTCAGTAAAGTTATTTGCTTGTCTGCTAACATAGTCTTTAAATTCTTTTTGTTTAGCTTCACACAGACTTTGGAATCCACTTAGACCTTTATTCATAGTGCCACTTCCTCCAACAAGAGAACATACATTTACTTTAATTTCATCAAGTTTTGAAGCCATAGCACACACATCAGTTGTATCTATACCTAAGTCTATATCAAGTTTTAAATCAGTTTCATAACAAGCGTTGATGAAATTTAAGGAATTGCTAAAAATATTTGAAAATTGAGAGTCTAGTTTTCCTAGAGCAGAATCTAAAATTCCTCCTAAAGCACCATTTAAATTGCCATTTAAAGCTCCATTTACAATATCTCCTGCAATATCTCCCAAATTACCTCCTCCTATTGCTCCACCCACAATATCCCCTATTAATCCACGAGTGTCATTTGCTTGTTGGCTTGTTGCTTGATTATTTTGTGGAGTTTGGGCTTGTTGATTCTGCTGTTGTTGCTGAATTTTCATAGCTTCTCTATTTGCCCGTTCTTGCATTTTTTGTGCTTCTATTTCCATTATCTTTTGTTGAATTTTTTCTTGTTGTTCTTTGTGAAGTTCGGCTTGAGATTTTATCTCCATTCCAAATAAACTAAAAGCATTAGCATTGTTTAATCCTATTAATGCAACAACAAAAGTTGCTAGAAGTGTTTTTTGTTTCATTTCATTCTCCTTATTGAGTTTTGAGATTGAGTTTCCACTCTTTGTGTAGTATCTTGTGTTTGTGTGCTTTCTTGTGTGTTATCTTTGTCTATATCACTTGCTTTTGGCATAGCATTGAGTGTTTTTTGATTTTCTTTTGCTAGAGATATTTGTTCTTCTAATGAAAGATTAGAAACAGAATCTTGTGTAATAAAATGTGTATTGGAAGTATTTTGATTAGGAATCATATATGTTTCTTCATCATTGTTGGGAGATTGTGGTATAATAGCGGAAGCAGAGCCACGAAAATCGGGGTCGTTAAAATAGGTAGCAGAGCTGACCCTGTCTGCTTGCCTCTGCGTTCTTTCCCCTCTTTCTGTTTTGCTATGGGCGGTTAAAAGCCTATTGATTTCTTTATCATCTTTGACATATTCTCTACTTCCATAAGCCAAAACACTTTCATCGTTTGCTTTTACTTTCCAGGTGTGGTCATTGATTTCTGCATTATATTCCGCTTCCACATTCTTAGCTATCTTAGGATAAGAGAGCATTTCTTCTGTGGTTACCATTCCCCTTAGTGCAGGATTATCAAGGTGTTTTTGGATTTCTTTTTCCATAAACTCTCTATCTACAACCACATCTCCCACATTGCTTCTTACAATAGTGCTAGGCTTATCATTCTCTAGCACTTTATACATCTTGCTACTCTCTTTTTTAGAATCTCTATTCCAAGTGAGTTCTCTAAGATATATGAGCTTTTGTTCTAACACATCAAGAGCATTATTGATGTGTTTTTTAAGACTTTTTATATCTTTTTCAATAGAATTTATTTGTTGTTGTATATCATTGTCTTTTTTCATAGCAGTTTCTACTCACAAATCTCATATTGCTTACAAAAATCTTGCTTTTCTTGCTTAGTAAAGAATAGAACATTATAGTTATCTCCCTCATCACTAAATACAACATTAGCTCTTTTCAAGACATCAAGATTTTTAGATGTCTTTTTGACATTTAGTGTTTGTTTATTTTTTGGAGTATTGACATTTTGAGCCATAGAATTTATATTAGAATCTCTATTGCTAAGAAAAACACTATTCTTTTCATTTAGAGTTAGTTTTCCTTTTTCTTGGACAAAAGGCTGTATTGTAGGAATTGTTGTGAATTTTGCAAATAATTCATCAACATTTAATTCTTTTTGAATGCGAGATGGAATAATTCTTAATTTTATTGCACCGCTTTCATCTACTTCTTGCCACACCTGTGGATAAGTAAGATTTTGTGTTTTGATAAGATACTTGCCTATTTCATAGGCTTTTAGCTCATTGCCGTAAATCTCAAGCATTCTCTTTGATTCTTCCATAGCTTTTTTAACACCCTCTTCAAAGCCACTTGCAAATCCATTTTCATAACCTCTTTGATAAAAAAAGTCCTCAGTGCTTGTTTCTGCACTAAAAGCATTAATGCAAAATCCAAAAATACAAATACTATATAGAATTTTTTTCATTGTTTTACTCCTTGATTGTTGCTTCATTTTACATATTCTCCTTGTTCGCTTACTTTTATATCAATCCAAATTTTAGTTTTACCTACAATTTGATATAGATATGGTAAGTCTTTTTTCATTACATCAGCCGTGCTTTTAATAGCTGTTGAGACGATACTTGTCCCTGCAAGTGCTAAATATTGCAATGGGTCAGGCGGTTGAACATTGGTAAGAGTTTGTGGGACAGGATACCCCATAGTTCCATTCCCAACATTTGTAACAACAAGTTGTTGTTGTCGTTTTGATTGCTCTAATGCTCTCAAATATTGATTTGTATAAGTTTTAAATTCAGTGCTAGTAGTGCTTAAACTTTCTAGTGCTACTTGAGATACTTTTCTGTCATTGACATAAGTGGCAATGTTATAGCTTGTTTTATCTTCATTTGTAACAATGCTCTCTTTAACTTCAAATCTCCAACCATCTTTTTCAATATATTTTGCGTCTAAAACAAGACTTGCTTTTTCATTGAGATTTACTAAATTTCCAAAAATTGTTACCGCTCCATAATTTGTTTGACATTCGGCTCTCAAAGAGGCAGGCTGTCTTCCAACATTAATATCATCAGTGATAAAGCAAAAGCCTTTTACAACAGCAAGTTTTTCATTTTTTGAATTTGCTTCATCATTTTTCATATCTTCTGCTTTTACATTTTTCACTAATACATTTTCAGTGGTTTTGCCTAATACTTCATCTTTTCTTGGATTTTCTTTTTGTAAGGCATAGTGCCAATTTAAAATTGCCTCTTCATAAAAAATTCTTTCATTCTTTTGCTCTACCACTTCATCTTCTGCTTCTTTTTCTATAATTACTTCTCTACCCTCACTTGCAGATTTAATGATATTTTTTGCTTCATTATCTTTTATTGTTTTTGAATTATTTTGTTCTTCATTTTGGGTATTTTGATTTTCCACAGGATTTTGTGGAATATTAGCTAAAGCAAAAGAACAAAATACACTTACAAATAATAAATATCGTTTCATTGGAAATATCCTTTTTCTATACCAACTTGGTAAATGTCTAAAGGCTCTTCTTTTTCTTCATCTTGTTTTTTTGCTTTAAAAAATTCCTCTAGTGCTATGGAATAAGATTGCAATTCTCTAGAATTTAATGCCTGTTCTTTCAATTCTCCTGAAGATATTTTTGGCAAGTTATATTTTTTTTCATTTGGAATCTTATTTGTTTGGACTTTAGAGCTACACGCTACAAAAAAAGCCAAACAAACAAAGATGAGACTTAACTTTAAAAATTTCATTTTATTCTCCTATTCCTATTGAATACTCACATCTGAAACTGAAAAATATAGGTTTTCTCCCTTGACTTTTACAAATCTTTCGCCCTCTTTTGTTTGAATTTCTTTTTCAAACTCATAATTTTTGGCTTTTTGAAGTCTTCTTTCAATAAAGCTTGTGCTTGATTTTTCATCTCCTGATAGCACATAACCCATTGCACGAGGATTGTTGAATACAATCATTTTTCCTTTTAGCTTTGGTTTATTTGCAGTTTTTTGAACATTGGTGTTTCTACTTGTTTTTGAGCCATATATGACTTCATTTTTAATGATATAGCCCAAGCTCTCAGCTTCATTGAGTAATTTTTTATAAAAATTTTCAAACAAAAATGGATATGTAACAATATTGCTTTGATTTTTAAGTATGCGTATATTATTGGCTTTGAATCTATATTTGCGTATTAGCAAATCTTTTGCGTCTTTAGCGTCAATTTCTCTATCAAATTCTCCCAAACTTACAAAATCTTTTGTAAAATGTGTTTCAAATCCCTCTCTTGCTGTGATTGTTTGTATAAACAATCCCTCGTGTAATGGAGTATTTCCAATATCATAAACAAGCAAAAAAGGCTTATTGATGATGATAAGTTTTTGTTGGAATCCATCGGTTTTTGCTTGAAATCCTATAGCTTTAATTCCCGCTTCAAATCCATCTCTAAAATTTTTAGAGTTTGGTTCGTATATTTCTATATTATCAGCAGAAAAAACAACATTGCTAACGCACAATAGAGCGATAAGATTTATCCAAATTTTTTTCATTATATTGTCCTTTTTTTAGTGGAATCATTTGAAATTAAATGCGATATAAAATCTTCATTGTCTTCTATAAGAGAATCTAATGATTGAATTACCGCATTGATTTTGTTTAATTTTGCTTGTAAATAGTTTGATATTGCTTTTAAATCAAGAATAACTTCTTGAATATCTAGGTTTTGCTTCATTATTTTCTCCTACTCAAAATCTTCCAAGAATCTAAGATTATACGAATAATCATCATCTCTAAAACGGATATATACATGGGTAATTTCCTCAATTTCCCACCATAAGAATATATCTCCTACTTGATAATTTTTCATATCGTATTTAAAACGCTTTTGAGTTTTTAGAAAATTGAATTTATTTTGAGCTTCTTTTAAAAAAGCTATCATATCATCAGGTTTTTGTTTTTTTGCAATTTCTTTAATCGCCTCTTCCTGCTCTTGTTGTGTAAGATTCTGACTACTTAAATCGGGAATAGATGATGGGTCAGCTTTATCAGCATTTTTATTTTCTGCCACAAAAGGATTATTTGCTTTTAGTTTATCTGCCTGAGCCTGACTTTCTTCTCTTGCTTTTTTTAAAGCTTCTTCATCAATTTGTGGGGCTGTGTAAGTATTCTCATCTTTATTTTGTTCGTTTTCATTTTGACTTTGTTCATATCCTGCTGTAATTTGATTTTGAGTTTCTGTATTGTCTCCACCCATTACAAATAGCATTATTATAAATAAAATGAAAATTACTAAAGTAAGCAAAGAAATTTTTTTTGTATGAGGATTCATATCCTTAAAATTTCTTGTCCTTATTGCATTTTCTAAATCTGCTAATATGTTTTTAATTGCTCCCATTTTAAACTCCTTAGTCATCGTTGAGATTAAATTTTGTTTTTTTATTTTCTAAATGTAGTTTTTTAGAATCTATTTTTTCTTTGAGTGTTTTAAATTTAAAGATTCCAAATTTAAATTTATCACTAAATTTTCTACTTCTTTTGTCTAATTCTTCTATGTGTTCTATCAATATCTTATTGATATTAATAAGATTTTCTATATCCTGCTCTTGTCTTTCAAGTTTAACTCCAAGATTAATGACATAATCAGCACTTATATTAAAATCAACTTTTGCAATTTCACTCATATCTACTCCTATTTATAAATAGTATTATTATCTACACGATATTTTTTGTTTTTAATAAAAACATTTCCGTATTCATCGTCTTCAACAATACGATAGCTTACATCATTGATTTGTATATAGCTATATTTTTGTTTTGGCAAACCATTGTTTTCTCTAGCATAAGCTTCTATCACTTCCAAATCATCAAGCTTAGGCGTATCTTCATAAGAATAAACAAGATTTAGCTTGTCTAGCTCTTCATTCTTTTTGTAAAGTGTAGCAAGTATATTTAAAATATGATTTTTATCTTTGAGTTTATAAAGAATAGTAATATTTGCCACTTTAAAATTTGAATTTGGACGAATCATTACAGCATTGTTTTCAAATTTAAGAACCGCCATTGCTTGAGAAGAGTCAATATGACTAATAATACTTCCAGCAGGTAATAATAATGAAAAAGTAAAATAAGGGTGCAAGGATATTGAATCCATACTGACTATGGGTCTAATCACGGGTTTATAATTAATTTCTTTTTGAGAAAACCCATCAAATGCTTCTTTAATTTTTTCATCTTTATTTCTTACTTTTTCAATATCTTCTGCTTGTAAATTCAGATAAAAATTATTTTGTTTCAAATCGCTTATATCTTCTTGTTTCCCACCTTGAGCTTGATTTTGTATTAGCTCTTGTTCTGTTGGAGCAACAAAGTTTTTTGGCTCAAGTGGGTTTGCACTAAGATTTATAGTTATTAATCCTATACAAATCAGTATTTTTTTTGTCATTCTAAATTTTCCTTTTGTTTAATCATATGCTTAGGCAATAAAATATGAGACAAAACTTTATTATTTTCATTTACAAGACTATAAGGTTTCATTCTCACATCTAATGAAAATAATAAAATTATGGATATAAATATAAAATATTTAAGGACATAAGCAATTAGAAATAATTCTTCCATCATAAAGAAACCAACAATGCCTGATATTATCAAAATACCAATAGTTGTTATTGTTCTTGTTGCATTTTCAAAAGCATTCACGCAAATTACAAGCAAAACAGCAAACATATAAGCTGTGACTACTCTTTTGTTAAAGTTAAAATCATAAATATTAAAAGTGAGATATATCAAAATAATTGTTGGAAAATATTTAAGAAGCAAAAATGAATAAAAATTAAAAGGTTTTAAGTCGTATGAAGTATTTTTTTCCAAATTGTAATATTGTTTTCTTTCAAAATCAATTTCGCATTCGTATGCCTTATTGAAACTCCAAAAGAAATATGGAAATTTACTTGCTCTTACAAAAGCTTTCATTTTTACTCACTTGCTCCTATATTATTTTCAACACCTTGTAATTGATTGTGCTGTTCTAATAAAAATAATATTTCTTTTTCTTTCAAAAGTTTATTTTTACTTGCCTGAATTGCTACATCTAAATTTTCGTTGCTTTTTTTTAGATTTTTTAGCAATTCATCATACTCACTTTTAACATTTTTCAATTCTTTATTTACTTTTTCATAAGCTTTTTCTAGCTTTTCCTTTGCCGATTTTGCAGGATTATCGGCGGTATTAGAAGCACATTGCACTTTATAACAAGCAGATTCTGCTGTTGAACAGAAAATTATTGTTCCTATGCAAATGCTTACAATTTTTTTCATTTCTGTTTTGCTACTTTAGATTCCTACATCAACGCTTGTTTATAGAATGTAGAGATGACATTAAAAATGTAACCTGTATCTCTAGTCAGTGCATACGAAATGATTGTTGCAACAATTAGATAAACAAAGAAACCAACTATGGCGGCAATACCCATCACAAAATAAATTTTGTTTGGATTTTGGTCTTGCTGTTCTGCTTTCTTCTTTTGTTGTGTATAAGCTAGAATTGTTGCTCCACCCATACAACCTAATGGCAAAATTAGAGCAAGAAACCATTTAAGACCTGTTCCCAATACGCCCTTACCTGCGGTATCAGCTTGAGAGATAATATTTTGAGCTTCGCCAAATTCATTAGCTGAGAAGCCAACACTTACAAAAAGTCCTAACAAAAAAATTGTCTTTAACATTGTTTTTGTTATTGTCATTGTTTTTCCTTTTTTTGAAGATTTAAAAACGCAGTAATTTTAGAAAAAGAGAGAATTTATTAAATAAAAATAAGCTTAAAAAGTGCAAATTTGCACTTTTCTACTTTGAAAATTTTTAAAAAATATGTATAATTAGCTTTGTAATTCTATTTAAAAAGGAGAGTAAGATGAAAACTTACCCAACACTTGAAGAAATTAAAGCAAAAAAAGGCGAGTTTCGTGAAAAAATTAAGAAAAATGAAAAGCCCAAGAGAAACGAAGAGTTAATATTTCTTTCTAATATTAAATTAGAAATTAAACAGGCAATTCAAAATGGAGCTTCAAACCAAAAGATTGTTAAAATAATCAAAGAAGTCTATGGAGTAAGTGTAAGTCTAGCTAAATTTGCTGATTTTTGTGTTGAAAACAATATTGCGACTAATGCAAGAAAAAGAAAGGCAAAAACAGACATTCTGTAATTTTTTTAAAGGATTGACTATGTTTGGCACACGATTTGAATTAGATGAAGAAAAGATTCTAAGAGAGGACATCTATGATTTAGATGAAATGTATGCAAAGATAGAAGAGTTAGCTACTAAAAGAGCAGGGCTTACAAAAGTATCTAAGAATCATTATGAGTTTAGAGGCGAGAAAAACGCACAAGCACATTTAGGGATTTTAGTATTTAATTGTCTAAAACATTGCGATTGGTTTGCTAAGAATGTTAAAAGTTGGGATTGGCTAGGCGATAGCAATAATCCAAACTATGTGGGCGATTTGATTGCACTCTTTCAAAAAGATAAAGACAATGAAATTTGGCAAAATAGACAATAAAAAACTTAAAACCATAGCCTTTGATTTAGATACCAAAGCTCTGCAAGAGTATTACACTGAAAGTGATTGGCATAATGCCTATAATGATATAGGAAATTTTCTTGCAAAGTATGATTTTATGCGTATGCAGGGCAAAAAACAGATTCAAATAATCTACAAAAAACTATAAATATATATTAATTATTTATAGTTTTTAACTTGACATTATTATAAAAGTTTGATAAAATGTTCCT
>NZ_JRPE02000022.1 GCF_000765825.2 Helicobacter magdeburgensis | reverse complement strand
AGGAACATTTTATCAAACTTTTATAATAATGTCAAGTTAAAAACTATAAATAATTAATATATATTTATAGTTTTTTGTAGATTATTTGAATCTGTTTTTAACCCTTTTATAATCTTTGTTTTTTTGTTTTAATGCTTTTAATTGTTTGGGTTTGCGTTTCACGCGATTTAGTCAGCTTAAGGTCGTGCCTTAAG
The DNA here is from genome assembly GCF_000765825.2 of Helicobacter magdeburgensis. Classification (GTDB taxonomy): domain Bacteria; phylum Campylobacterota; class Campylobacteria; order Campylobacterales; family Helicobacteraceae; genus Helicobacter_C; species Helicobacter_C magdeburgensis. The sequence goes on along the minus strand of NZ_JRPE02000022.1, from coordinate 17,247 downwards.
CGAAACAAAGGAGTAAAAAATGGTAGCAGGAGTAGCAGGAGCAGCAGGAGCAGGCGGTGCTATGGATTTTATGCAAAGCAGTGGCGGGGGGTCAATAATCTCTGGTGGATTACAAGCATTGGGAACTCTAGCTGTTGGTATAATGAACCACGATGAAAACAAAAGAATGCGAAAAATCGCACAAGGGCAGCTAGACTTAGCAAAACAGCAATATCAATGGGAGCAAGACAAATACAACACCACGCTACAAAATCAAACAGAAGCCTACAATACACTAGGCGATAGCTTTGGCAAGGCTTTAGAAAAAGAGAGTAATGCAAACTCCCCCGCACTCACATCAAGCCCCACCTTATCACAAGGCAGCGATTCTATGGCGAGTTTTGCACAAAGCAAAGAACAAAGCGTAGCACAAGATTCTAGCTCCACAGCCCCGCAAATGCAAAAAGAGCAACCTTTACCAACGGAGCGAATGTAATGCGTGAAGTGAAAAACACAAGAGACACGCCCCTTACACTTATTCTCAAAAGCTCTTATGGCAAATGCAAAGCCAAATACACCCTAGAGCCACAGCAAGTAGTGCAACTCCCTATTTACAATGGCTTAGATAAACTCATAGAATCCACAAGCAAAAAAGAGATGTTTATCTATGATGGAGAGGGAGAGCTAGATATAGAATATTGCTTCAAAAAGTATGATTTTAGAAAGCTTTATGCCGTAGAAATAGAGACATTTTTGGTTACGCAAAAGTATATAGAAAGGACACATTTTAGACAGAAAAAGAAAATACAAGACTTTATAGAAGTGCTTAATTTCAATGCTGAAAATCAAAAATATATGCTAATGCCACCTTTTTATGAGCTTTTGGAGCAAGAGCTACTCTATGGCTAGTCCTGCAAAGCAAGAAATTTTTAAACGCATAAGGGCAAAAAAAGACTTTAAAAGTTTTGTGTTGCTCAAATGGGAGCGGTATGAGAAAAAGCCTTTTATGGATAATTGGCATTATGATTATCTATGCAAAATCTTAGAACATACACTACCTAGTGATGATTTAGCTTTGGGTAATCATAGTTTGTCTTTGCATAGTGAGCCAACAAGAACCACACAACAAACACAAGGGGGCGAAGTATTTGCGAGTGATTTTAAGGGTTGTGAAGCTTTGAGTGCGAGAAGCTACCTAAGCGGTAGTGCCGAAGCACGAGAAGCAAACTCCCTTAAAAGCACCGCAAAGACAAGCCCAGAGCTTATTACAAGATTAATGCTTAATATGCCCCCATCTTATGGAAAGACTGAAATCATCGCCCGCTGTTTCATCGCGTGGGCTTTAGGCAACTACCCGCAAAGAAAGTTCATCTACATTTCTTATAGCGATGATCTATGCAGAAAGATAAGTAATCAAGTGCGAGATTTAATCAAATCGCCCTTTTTTGCGAGTGTATTTGGGAAAAATCCCCTTTTTCTACAAGATAATGCTAATGAGTTTGTGCTAAAAGAAGGGGGCGGATTATTTGTTACTACGCTTAAATCTGCTATCACAGGTTTTCACGCACATCAAATTTTGATAGATGACCCTATTAAAGTGAGTGCTATGAACTCTAAAGCCGAACGCAACCTAGTTAATCAAAACTTTAAAGAATCCGTGCTAAGTCGTTTGCAAGATAATAAGAGTAATATCACTATTTTAATGCAAAGGCTAGGCGATGAAGATTTATGCGGATTCTTACTAGATAAGAAAAACTTTGAATCTCACATCATTAATGAATGGAAGCAAATCAGTCTCAAAGCTATAAATAAAGAGAGGGAGACTTACACCATAGGCGATTACAATCATATAAGAGAGCCAAATACGCCCCTTTTTCCACAAAGACATAATAATAAAGATTTAGAGCTTTTAAAGCTACAAATGGGCGAAGATGAGTTTAGCACTCAATATTTACAAGAGCCTATGGTAAGTGAAGCGGGATTTTTTGAACTTGCCTATTTCAAAGAAATACCAAGCTATGAATGCCAAAATCAAAATCTTTATATCTTTGTAGATTCTGCTCTAAGTTTAAATGCCAATGCGGATAATCGTGCTATCGTGCTTATAGGTGTAGAAAACTATGAAAATACACTGCGGTATGTCGTGCGGGATTGTGTTTTTGGGATATGGGAAGAATCCCAAACCATACAAGAGCTTATAAGCCTTATGTTAGACAACCCAAAGGCAAAAGTGTATATTGAAAGCGATGGTGGTGGATTGACACTGGAGCGATTATTATTGACCGAACTTGTCAAAGTGAATAACCAAAGAAAGATTAACGCCCAGCCCCAAATCACAAATAGTATTAAATGCTACACGCCAAGCCGAAAAATCTCTAAGATAGAGAAAATCAAAGCCCTAAAGCCTTTTTATAACACGGGCTTTTTAGTCTTTTTACACAATGCAAGGGGACTAGCACAGATTAAAAAGGAATTGCTAGGATTTAATCCAGCCAAACCTTTTAGGAAAGATGATTGCATAGACTGCATAGCTTCTTGTGTCGCTCATAGTGAAGTCATCGCTCCTAGCTTTGGTGCTTCACCAAAAGAGCTAAAAAGCCCCATTGAACGATTAAGGCAAAAAGCTAGAAGTCAAAGGGTAGCGTGGAATTTTTAGCTTTTTAAAACAAAGAGAATCTAGCCCCCTTATAGCAAAGGGGCAAGGCTAATACACCTTGACAATTATTATACATAGAAGTATAATAATGGCTAGAATCTTACACATTCTAAACCACCTCCTTTTTTGGGCTGGATTAGAATGCTAAAGGGCGGTAACCTTTGGCATTCCGCCCAAGGGGATTCTAGCATACAAATACAAATCTTTGTTTTTTAACCCTTTTATAATCTTTTGCTTTGTGCTTTAATCCATTTTAATAACTCAAAAAGGACTAGCAATGCAAGAGACAACACAAGATTCTATACAAACAGAAGCAAACGCACAAAGTGAAGTAATCGCCGATTCTAGCCTTGAAATAGAGCAAGTGCAAGGCACACAAGACACTACCGATTCTACTCAAAGCCCAGAGCAAAGTGGGGATAGCCCACAAGAGAACACACCGCCCACGCAAGAAAACACAACACCACAAAGCCAAGATGAAAATATAGAGCCGCCCGAGCCTGAAACTATCTTCCCAAATGAGCCTTTAGCTCCACTTCCGCCGCAAATCCCACAAGTGGATACGCCATTAGATAAGGAAAGCAATGCTAAACTAGAAGCATTTTTGCAAGAATTACACATTGCCATTGAAACAAATGAGAGTGTGCTAAGTAACACACATTTTTCACTTCAAGGCATAGCCCAACTTTTGGAAGTTTCAAAAGATATATGGGAGTTTTATAGCTATCAATGTGCGAATTTGAAACTTAATAACGAGCAGTTTAATCTCTTAAAAGAGACTTTTAACACCATCAGCGTATATATCTCAAACACACTCAAAGAGCTATATACCATACACAATACAAGTCTTAATATTTTTAAATCCACAGAAGCCCTGCTTGATGAAGCCAAAAATGGCATAGATTCTATAAATGGCGATATAGAGATAGCTAAAGAGACTTTAAGGCAAATTCAAAACCTAGAACAAAAGCTAGAATCTATTAAAACCATTAACGCCACGCTCACAGCCATAATCGCCCAAGCAGAAGCGATGAAAAATGAAATCAACGCCCTTGTGCCAAATATCTTAAATGAAGTCAAAGCCGAGCTTTTGCGTGAAAAAGAAAGCCACGAGCTAGAGCTAGAGCAGAAAAAGGCAGAGTTTTTAACAATTTTTAGTGAAAAAATCACCCTTTTTGAGCAGAAAGTTACAGCTTTTAATGAAGACTTTGTGATTAAGCAAACCCATATCAACGAGATGATGACAGAGCTAGAATCTTGTTTTAATCGTTTGGAAGAAGTGCGGGATTTTGTGCGTGAGAGCTTAGAGAATGTAGAAAATGCTAAAAATGAAGCCCTGCAAAGTGTAGCTAATGCCAAAAGCGAGATTGAAGACAAGGCAAATGAGTGTGTTACCACTATGGAAAGTGCTAAAACGCAATGTATTGAAAGTGTGGAATCTACAAAAGATAATGCCATTGAAGCAATGAATGAAGTCAAAACTCAAGCCCAAAATGCCATAGAAAACGCTAAAACCGAGTTAGAAGCCCAAAAGCAAACTCACTTAAATGAGCTAGATTCTGCAAAAGATACACATTTAAGCACTTTGGGCGAAGCTACGCAAAATCACTCACAAAGCTTAAGTGATTTGCAGTCAGAGATACAAGATGACTTCAACCAAATGGCAGAAAATATGAAGCAAGAGTTAGATGCAGTGGGGGCTTCACAAATTGCAGATTTGACAAGTATTGTTAATGAAATCAAATCCAAGCAAACAGCACTAGGACATAACTTTCAACATCAAAACTTCACAAACAATGGCACTTTTACAAAGCCACAAAACGCACAATATTTCTATGTATTTGTGCAAGGGGGCATAGGAGCTAGTTTTAGCACAACTGCTGGAGGCATATCTAGCTTTGGTGCTTTACTCAGTGCTAATGGTGGTAGCGGAAGTGAGCAAGGAGCTGGGCAAAAGGGCGATTGTAAGGGAGCTTTTGTAGAGATAGTAGATGAGACCACACCCGTTGTGGTGGGGGCTGGAGGGATAGTGATGGTATCTTGGAGCAACAGAGGTTAAGTATAAAATGAGCGTTGTCTTGTGGGCTAGAATCGGCGATTACTTCGCTTTGTGCTTCGGCACTACCGCTAAGGTAGCTTCTCGCACAAAGCTCGTAAAGCCCCGATTCTATCTCCACAATACTGCCGCTTTTGTATTCCATAAAAAAAGAAAGGCAAAAAAATGAAAATCAAACAAAATAAAGCGGAAGTATTTGCGAGTGATTTTAAGGGTTGTGAAGCTTTGAGTGCGGAGACTAGCCAAAAGGGCTGTCGCACACTCGCGCGAAGCACTAGTCCAAACCTGCAAAACGAAAAGCAAATCTCCCTTAAAAGCACCAAAGAGACAAGCCCAACACGAAAGGAGTAAAGGAAAATGGTAGCAGAAACAGGCAAGTTATATGCCCTTATTGAAAACGGCATAGTTTTGCAAATTTTTGATAAAAATGATATTCCACAATGGAATGAGCAAAATATCTTGTGCGTAGAGTTAAGTGATGATGATAAGCAGTGGGTAAGCACAGGCGATAAGTATGATATGCAAAAGCTTTGCTTTGTAAAGCCCACTTTGGAAGAAGCAAAAGAGCAACAGCTCCACTATGTCAATAACCGCTTTGAAAGTGAAGTGGCAAAAATCAAAGCTCAATACACACCCCAAGATGAGCTACTCACTTGGGATTTGCAAGTCAGTGAAGCCAACGCCTATCTCAATGCAAAGAATAAAAATGCAAAAAATGCCCCACTTCTAGCTAAAGTCGCCGAGCAAAGAGGCATAGAGCTAGAAGCCTTGTGTCAAAAGGTAGTGGAAAAGAGTAACGCTTATAGGGAAAAAGTCTTTACTCTCATAGGCTATCGGCAAAAGCTAAGAGAGAGTATAGAGAGTGCAGAGAGTATTGAGGCGGTGGCGGGGGTAGGCTATCAATCCCCTTTTGGATTTGAGTAAAAAAGGTTAAAAATTCAGTCTCGGGTATTGCTTTGAGAGATTGCAAGGATTTTAGGGTAGTCATTACCCTTTAAGGTAACTCCTACCCTAAAATCCTTGCAAAACTCCCAAAGCAATGCCACGATTCTTAGAATTTGAGTTTGGGGCTTTGCCTTTCTTACTCCCCCTTATAAAAGAGAGAAAACCAAAAAAAAGGAAAAAATAAAAATGGCAACTCAATATGAAAAACGAGAAATTGGCAGAATTATGAGCGGTGGAGAAACAAGCGGAGCTAATGCAAAAAACACTATTTTAAAGGCTTTAGGCTTTGAGAGTGATAAAGACAAAGATGAAAGAGCAAGGCAAAAACGCATTGAGAATCTAAGAGCCAAGCAGATTGTAAGAGCAGATTTTGAACTCCCAACCCAAAGGCAGTAGATTCTAAAAAGTCAAAAACAAGCGGAAGTATTTTTGAGTTAAAATCGTGGTTTTCAAGCTTTTTGTGAGCGGAGCTTACTTAAGCGTAAGTGAGCAACAAAAAGTGCAGATGCAGTTGCGAAGCAACAAATCCATACTTGCAAATCCGCGATTTTAGCCAAAAAGACAAAGCTCAAAAACAAAAAGGAGCTAAAATGCAACACTATATCAACACCAACCCCACACAAAATAATCAGTGGAGCTATACTAACAATACAGATTCCGCGCAAAATATTATCGTTACTCTAAATGGAGGCGATGGGGCTTTATCTAAAAGCACTTGGGTGGAAAGTGATTGGACAAAATATTGGAGGGCTGGGGCAAGGGGTGTATCCGTGCAATGCTTTATAAATGATGCACTACAAGAAGTCGCACAAGGCGGACTTGGCAACCCACAAAGTGTAGCCGACCAAAAACGCTGGGTAAGAAATGAGAGCTACAGATGCGGAAGATATTGGTGGGGAGGGGTAAAATGGTGTAGTAGAGATGTGTATGATTGGACTTATACAAATAGAGCTTTTCCACGAGGTGGAAGCGGAGATACTAAAAGCTTTGCCTTAAATCTAGGAGCTGGAGAGATGCTAAAAATAGTTTTTGTCGGTGGAGCTAATATTACCAACACACTTTTTAATGGCAGTGTGAGCTTAAGCTTTATCCCACAAACTGCCCCTGTGATACCTGAAGTGCCTGAAGTAGAGCCAAGCCCTGAATCCCCTGAAACAGAACTGCCCGAAGTAGATTCTAGTGAGAATGCAGAAAATACAGAGCAAGAAACATTACCTACCTTAAGCAGTTAGCGTAATTTTAATTTATATTTTAACCCTTTTAGAATATTTAAATTTTGTGTTTAATATGGAGAAAGGCGACAATACCAACACAAAATCAAGCGGAAGTATCTTTGCGGGATTTTGGGAGTTTTGCAAGTGAAAGCAAGGGAGTTACCTAAAGGGTAATGAACGAAGCAATCTCTCAAAAGCACCGTAAAGACAACGCGAGAAGGAGATTATAATGGGAAATATACTAGAAATCTATAATCACTCAACACAACAAGCCCTAGCAAATGCAAACAATGCTGCTTCGCTTGTAATGGAGACACATAAAACTGCAATGCAAAACAATACAAACACGATTAATGCGATAAATGAAACTTTGCGTGAGAGTGAGAGAAACGCTATTGAAAGAGAGAAAAACGACATAGCAAACAATCAAGCCATAGATAACAGCTTTCATCAAAATTCATTTACGCGTATGTTAGCCTATCTAGGTAGTGGAATGAGTGATAAACAAGTCCAAGAGCAAATGGATAAAGACTTAGCAGCTCATCGTGCGGCAAGTGGCTATAAAAGCAACCCCAAACACTATAGCTTGGCAGAAATGGCAGTAGGTGGCACTGCTTTAGCGAGTGTCGCCGCAGTTAAGGGGACTTGGCAGGGGCTAAAAAAATACTTAGATAAAAAAAGCAAAGAATGGACAGAATACACACAATACAACAAAGAGAGAAAACAAGGGGAGAAAAACTTCAATGCCTTGCCACAAGAGGAAAAAGATGCCTTAATACAACAAGCAAGACAAAACATCGCACCTAAACAAGAGCAGAATCCTTATAGGATCAAGTTTAATGATGATGGGACATACCAAAATCCCCTAAACCCTACAAATAAAAAACCAGAGGATTATTTTAGCACTTCAGGTGTAGTCAATGGAAGCCCCATCGGCAATATTAATAACATTGTGAATCCACAACTTAATCTTAACACTCCACAAACAAACAAGGGCAAGTAAGGCTATTTGATTAAGGCACAAAATGGCGGGATTTTTTGACTATTTCAACGGCTCAAAGTATTATAAAAAACGCAATCAATACCGCGTAGAGCTATTTAATAACGCCAAAAAAGTGATTGAAAAATACAAATTAAAAGTGCCTTTGTATGATGAGACTTTTGTCCGTCCTTTGACTGATAAGGAAAGCACACTTTTACAACAAGATAGAGAATCTTTAAGAAACACCATAAAGCTTGTAGATGGCTATGGGAGTAGCTCAAGGGTGGTATTTTATGATGATGGGGCTTTTACTCTTTTGCCTGAAAACTATGTGCAAATCACAAAACTAGGCTTAAAGCACTATACAGATATTTTAGCTGAACTCAAAGCTAGGAGTGAAACGTACTATGCCATAGATTTAATAGACCCTGCTGTGATAGCGGGGATTGTTGCGGGGTATTTGCTAGGCATTGCTTTAAGCTGTGTGCCTTTTATGCAGGCTATCGGTGTAAGCACTGCCGCAGCGGCTAAGTGGGGGCTAGTATTGGCGGTGATGAATATGCTCCTTTATATCAAAAAGCTAGGCGATGATACAGCTTTGCAATCTTTGGAATATGAAGTTATATCTCACAAAGTAGCCACTTCCTATGCAAGTTATTCAAACTACTATATGAGCCATAAAAAACTACAAGCTGGTAAAGATTCACTGCTGTATGGTGGGTATGAAATCTATGCAAATGGACAAAGCTACAAGGCAGAAACTGCTGGGAGTGAAAGCTTTAAGCCCACACAAGCTTATAATCCTACACTTAACTTCGCCCCTTTGCACAAAACACAAAATAAAACCTTAGATAACATTGATGAACGCACACAGGGGAGAGCTCATTATAACCTAGCTGGGAATGATGGCTATATGGATAAAATCGCCCCATTCCCACTAGAAAAAATAAAAGAGCTAGATAATGATATGGAATATAAGCTAAACTTCCTAAAACAGCATAATCAAAGGCTTATAGAGGGGTATTCAAGGTTGGCTCAATTTACAGGGAGTAATGAAGAGTATTATTCAGGAGAGTGGATACAAGCGGTGTATAATGCCGACTATCGCACTTATAAAGATAACTACTATGACTATGTGGAATCTAAGGGCTTTATCAATCAAGTGAGAACATATAATCAAGCTTTGCGATTTAAGGGGGAGTTTTACTCGCGGAGCAGTGAGGAGCGAAAATGGATAAAGGTAAGCAAAAAGGTAGATGTGCCAAATATTGATGTAAATGAGCCTAACATAGATGAGACTCCTGCTGACCCTATTGCTGTATATGAGGATTGTATAAGAAACTTTTTTTATGAGGAAAGGCGAGAATTAGGCGATATGGAAGAATGGATAGAGCAAAATGGCGAATTCGATAAGAGTAAGGCAGAATGGAAGCAAAGTGAAAGAAAAATGCTAGAGAGTCTTAGCTTAGATAAATATTGGGAGTATCTCTTAGCCTTAAAAGCCATAGATGATAACACGATAGGCGATTGGGTAGGAAAGGCAATAGAAGCGGGATATTTAGAATCTGTCGTGCATCAGTATTTTATAGCTCAAGGGGAAATGCTAGAATCTAGTGATTATACACAGCAGGAGCAAGATAAATTTATATTAAAACCACGCCTTATTTATAAGGTTAATGAATATTGGGGTAATCAACCGCATATTTTATGCCCTTATGGGATTTTTTCAAAACAATATTATCCAACTTCACTTATAGGGGAAGGAAGAACAGACCACGCGGATACAGATGGCCCATACGCTTATTGGTATCCACGAAAATGGGAGATTGACAATGTAATACAGGGCGTTTATAGCAAATACAACTACCAGCCTATAAACTATAAAGACATCACACAAAAGGTGCTTTATACCTATATGCCAAAATGCAAAGACTTTTTAGGCAAAGAGTTTATGCAAACAAGCTTTAAGATTCTATGCGATAGGCAGGTGGAGTAAAAGTAACAAAAAGTAACAAAAAAGCCAAAAGCCCCGCCCTTTTTGCAAGTTTGGACTAGTGCTTACTAGCGGGGTTTTACTAGAATGCGTTTGTTTAGAAATAGTTTTGCTTACTTAAAGTCTTTTAGGCTTTTTGTAAGTAGGATAAGAAGCAAGAGCAATATAATTACTTCCACCATACAGCAAAAGGCAGTCGCTCCCTCTTAGGCAACCTCTAAACTGCATTATAATAATGGCTTATCACTTATTTTTTTCTACTCCCTAGCCACATTGCCACAAATGCAGAGATTGTAAAGATGATAAAAACCACAAAGGCACTTAGCATTTAGAATCCTTTTATTTTGTGTTTTGCTAACACTACTTAAAACCATAGCGGAAGTATTTTGCGAGTGATTTTTGGGGTTGTGCTGCGCGTTTCCGTGCGAGAAGCTACCTAAGCGGTAGTGCCGAAGCACGAAACGCAAACTCCCCAAAAAGCACCGCAAAGACAACGCTTTAACTAGATTTTTTCTTGCGTTGGTAGGCTTTACATCTACACGCATTTGAGCAAAACTTACTCTTTTTACTCCCTGTGAAGCTTTTGCCACACACGATACATTCTTTGGTCTCTTTATCCTGTGTTTTAAGTAGCTTGGCTGGATTTATGGGCTTTTGACAATGCGGACAAAGCATATTTGACATAGTTTGACTCCGATTCTTAAAAAAGATATAATCACACGACCCCTTGCGTTATGCAAGAGGAGTGTGATTAATGAAGTTCAAGCTTGAAAGTAATGGACACACTCCAAGCTTTGAGCTTCACAACCACTTTTTTAAACTTAAAACCTTTCATTTTAAGCCTTTCAAAGTGATTCCCTACCGCCTACCGATTAAATCCCATAAAGGATTCAATTAGCGTAATTATAACATAATATCGTTACAAAGTCAATGCTTTTTCACTTTTAACCCTTTTAGAATCTTTTGCTTTTGTGTTTAATATGTTTATTGTTTGAGTGGCATAGGCTTTTAAGGCTAAAGGTGCTTGTTTTGCAATTTATTCTTTTTCTTTTTTTATAAGGGGGAGGGGCTTAAATTTGCAAGTCTGCTAATGACAAAAAGGCAACAAACACAAACACTAAGATTCTAAGATTTGCGGTGTTGCTAGTGGGGCTTTTAGCAAAATTTGGGGCAGAGCTAGACATAAGGTCTGCGGTTGTCTCAAATTTTGCTAAATCGCTACTATGGATACCCAAAGCTGAATATTAAAAAGGATAAAAATGCTAACATTATATGAACTCAACACAATGCTCACTAACGATTCACTCGCCAACGACAAAGCCCTAAAAGAGTATAAAGAAGCAAAGGCGTATTATCACGGACATCAACTTGCCGCCCAAGAGCTAGAGAAACTTGCAAGGAGAGGGCAAATACCCATTTATGAAAATATCTATAAAATGATATGCGATAAGATTTTGGGCTATAAGATTCAAAGTTTGCAAGAGATAAAAGTCAGCGGCAGACAAGAGCAAGATAAGCCTTTGGCTAATCTTTTAAATGATTTACTGCGTGTGTTTAACTCACAAAAAGACTATGAAAAAGAGATTTATAAAAGAGATTTTGACTTACTTATGGGACAGGCTGTTATAGAGCTATGGGTGAATAAAGACAAACAAGGCGATTTTCACATCTCTTTAAAGGCTTTGAATAATGAAAGCTTTCTTATAGACACTTACAGTGTAGATAAAAATGCCCTAGATTCTAATCGTTTTCATAAAAAGCAGAATTTGAGCTATTTAGAAGCAAGGCTACTTTTGGGAGAAAATGTAGATATTTTTCAAAATGGCAATACTATCGTAGATAATCGCGTAGATATTATAGAAACTTGGATAAGGGAATATGATGAAGAAGTGGAAGAAAAATTTAGCTGGAATCGCTATTTGTGGCATACCATCGGTGGAATCTACAAATATGAAAAACGCCCCTTTAAGAATAACACGCACCCTTTTATTATAGCTAGGTATAACATAGATGAAAAGCATAATTGGTATGGATTATTTAGAGATATTAAGCCCATACAGGATTATATTAATTTTGCTGAAATTAAAATGGGGAATATGCTAGGCACGATTAAGGCTTTATATGAGCTTGATGCCGTAGAAGACATAGATGAATTTGTAGAGGGAGTGAGCCAAGATAATGCCGTAGTGGGTGTAAGAAGCGGGGCATTACAAGAGAATAAAATACAATTCGTGCAACACCACGCAGATATTGCAGCCCTATCTCAAAAGAGTGAGCAAAAGAAAAATATGGCAAAAATCCTAAGTGGATTAAACGATGAAGCTTTAGCTATGGCGACAAATAGGCAAAGTGGCATAGCTATCGCTCAAAGGCGAGAAAGTGGGCTTTTGGGATTGCAGTATTATGTAAATTCTGCGGATAATGCTGATAGATTACTCTATGAAAAGGTGCTAAGTTTCATTCAGCACTACTTCACTAAACCGCAAATGTTTAAGATGACGGATAAAAAGAAAGTGGATAGGTATTTTAGCATTAATACTAATGAGAGTAATAAAATAGAGATAGGGCATTTTGATTTAGACTTTAAATCCCAGCTCAAGCAGCAAGGACGAGAGGAGCGATTTGCTCATTGGAGTGAGATATTTAAAACAATCTCAAGCATACGACCTGATATTGTTACTTCACTTTTGCCTTTAATGCTAAAAGATACGGATTCTCAAATCATAGAGGATATAGAGGAAGTCTTAGCAAATGCTGATAAAGCACAAGAAGAAGCAAACAAAGCAAATCAGCCCATAAGCCAAAAAATGCAAGAGCTAGAAATGGCAAAGCTCCAAGCTCAAATAGAAAAACTCCAAAAAGAAAGTCAAAAGCTAGAATCTCAAAGCGAAGTAATGGGGCAAATGCAAGAACAAATGAAGCAAGAAGCACAAAATCCACAAGGCAATGGCGGCAAGCAAAATGAATCTCAAAAGATGGCAAAGAAAACGATGCAGATTAGTGTAAAAGATATGAGATAAGAGCTAGTTAAGGGGGGAGTAAGACTACTCTACCCCCTAGCTAAAGGGTAGAGTGTGGATAATCTTAGCTACACTTGACTACTATTATACATAATAGTATAATGAGAGCTAAGATTTTGGTAAGAATCTTACTCATAAAATAACCTCCTTTTAGCTAAAGGTGGTTATCACTTAAGGGGGTGTCGCCCCTTAAGGACAACCCCACGACATTATAACATTTTTCTATATATACTTACATTTTTTCTTTGTTACCGAGCATATATGCAATTTATCGCATTTTTGGCAGATGATATGCTTTCTTTTACTATTCACAAAGCAGATTCTAAAACCCACAGGGGCAATATCACAAAAGCTATCCACAAACTCTGCTTTTCTCTCCTTTTTCCCATAAAGCAATCTACAAAACATAACACCACACACAAAACCCATAACAAAAATAAACACATTCTCTTTATTTATAAGCCCATAAAGTAAGTTTAAATCCATTTTAACCCTTTAAAATTCTCTCTTAAAAACATACTATACCACAAAGCAAAGGAATCTAAAAAGGATTAATTAAAATGATAAGCACAGGAATGGTTATATTTGCAGTAGGCTTTATTCTTGGGATAATAACCTATGGCTTATACATCATAAAGGATTAAAATGGCAATTTTTAACTTTGACAAACTAGAGCAAAGTAACCAAAATCAACGCAAAAACTTAGGAGAGAGTGAGTTTAAATCTCAAAGCGTTGATTTTTTGCGTAAGAATCCTACAAATATACAATGGGAGCAGATAGATTCGCTTAATCTCCCAAAAGAGCAACAATACGACTATATTAAACAAAATCTAAAAGTAGAGTTTGATTTAGACAATGCCACAAATAAAGGCTTATACGGACATAGGGCAGAATGGGATTTAAACAAAAAAGCAGACGAGTTTAAGGAAAAATACACAAACAAAGGCTTTTTAAATGATGTAAGCAAAAATATTCAAGGTGTAATAAGCACTTTTGGCTATGAGAGTGAAGATATAAAAGAGCTGATTAAAGATACAGATGAGTTAGCACTTTTTGTAAAAAGGGCGGGGAAAGATGTAGAGAATATCCCGCATTATAGTGAGATTAAAGAATATCTCAATTTAGGATTAAATGCAAAGAAAAACTTTTTTGAAGTAGCTGATGATTTGGTGAGTGATTTGACACGCCCTAGCAAAGAAGTCGCCAAAGAGCTAGGACTAAAGAATGATTTACACTTAAGCCAAGCAGAGAAAGGTTTGCAAGATGAGCTAAAAGCCTTTGCACTCTATGAAGAAATCAAAGAAACCCAAAATCAAAACAAAGAAGTGATTTTAAATAAAGAGCAGATGGATATAATTGAGAATGATTTGGGCTTTTTTAGCACTCTTTTTAAAGATAGCAAAGAAAAACAAAATATGTTTATGGATATACAAAGAGCAAGGGAGCAGACAAATGACTATGTCAAGCTCTCAAAAAGCTTAGAAAATGTGCTGAAAGATGAGCAGTTTTTTGGACTACTTTCAAATGCGGAATCTTTAAGCCAAAAGCAACAAGAAAAGATAAAGAATTTTGAAAGCGTAGCGGAGTTTTTGGGCTTTGAAGCGGTGGCTTATAATAAAAATGGGCTATATTTTATAAAAGATGAAAGGGCGTATAAGGTAGAGCAGAACTTTAACCAAGAGCTTTTAGGTGTGTTAAATGATAATAAAGGCTCTTTTGGGCTAGGTATAGCAGGGGCAATGCAAGGAGCAAAAAAGGGAGCAAGTGCTAAAGCTAGATTTGGCAATATGGTGCTGTATGGAGCGGGAGGGGCATTTTTTGGTGGTGTATTAGATTCACTGCTTGTAGATGCAAAGCTAAATAAAGACTTTGATATAGCTCAAGCCCTTATACACGGCTCACAAGAAGCAGGACTGAATGTCGCGGGGGATTTAGTCTTTAAAGGTATTTCCACCACTTATAAGGCAATCAAAGGTGGAATGGTAAAAACAGATAAAGGCTTAGGATTATTAAAAGAAGTCACAAATCAAGCTAAACTCGCTCTAAGCGGACAAAATATGGGTGCGATTGATAGGGCTTTAAGCAAACAAGCTAAAAAAGATGAAATCCCGCGTATTTTGAAAAGCTTCCAAGAATCACAAAGTGATGAGCTGATTAAAAAAGACTTTCAAAATGAAAGTTTGACGGAGAAAATCTTAAATAAAGTCTCTGCCTATGTTCCTAAAGCCTTTAAAAAAACTAATGAACCTAGCTCACTAGCACAAAAACGCCAAGAGCTACTAAGCACGGCGTTAAGAAATAAAGACTTAGCTGATAGCCTTGCAAACCAGCTTGATGATGTAGAGGCTAGAATCTTAAGTGAAGCAAGTAATAAAATGGCAAAAGACTTTAAAGCCCTAAGCCAAAGCTATGAAAACTTAATCGCCAAAGAAGTGCTAAAAAATGAAGCAAATCCTAGTCTGCCAAAAGTCTTTCAAAGGGCTGTGGAATTGAGCGAACATAATGTCAAAACTCAATACGCACAAAGTGTAGCCAAACTAGAATCTACACTCAAAGACAAAAGCATTGACTTACTCACACCTTTTAAAAATGTAGCAGATTATGCTATAAGAGAGTTTGGAGTAAATGCTGAAATAAGTAGAGCTTTAATCAATGAAGTGAATAATTTGCAAGGACGAAATATCACCATCAAAGAAGCTCTAGAAAAAAGAAAAGATATAAATGCCATTATTAGAAACTATAATGACAACCCAAATGCCTTAAAAAAATTTAGATTCCAAGATAATGCCCTAGAGCTAAAAAACGCCATTGATACGCAGATTCATAACACTATTGAAAGTGGTATAGCTAAAGGGGAGCTTGATACATCTGCAAGAGCTGTGCTAGAAGAGTTTAGAGAAGCAAACATCGCTTATGCGGATATAAAACAAAGGCTCAATGATAAACTCACAAAAGCTATCTTTATGAACCAACCAAAGAAAAGCACGATAAATTCAATGCGAAGTGTAGATGAGTGGAAAAAAGCTGTGTTAGATAAACAATGGCAAGATTCAATAGTGGGGCTAGAAAATACAATCTTTGCCAAATTTGACCCTAGAATGCAAGAGCATACGCAAACCTTGCTTATTTTTAGAAGCCTAGAGCGACATATTAAAGAAAAGGACGGCTCTACCTTTATAGACTTAAGCAAAGCCCTAAAAGATATAGAGCAGTTAGAATCTCTGCCCCTGCACCCAAAAGCTCAAAATGCCCTAAATATCTTTAAAGAACTAGCACAAACTTATGAGTTTATGCAAAAGCTAAGCGGAGCTAAAGGCTTTAAAAGTGGGGCAGGTAATGGAGCTTTAAGCACTACGCTGGAAGGCAGAATGCAGGTATTTATGACAAATAGGCTTTTTAAGGCTCTATTTTTTAGAGTGCCTTACATTGGCGATAAAGATGCCCTGCTCCATCACCTTAAAAAAGCAGTCCAAGAGCTGAAATATCCACGAGCTATTACACTTGATATGCTACAAAATCCAAAGCTCACAAGCCCAAATCCAAAAAGCCCAAGCAATCCTAATGGAGAGGCTTATATCAATGAGAATGTCGCAAAAGATATACAAAACTATGTGTCAAATCCTAAGATTTTAACCGATGAGCTAAAACATAGGGCGAAAAGCTATGCGTTAAATAATGCCTTAACTCCGCCAAGTGATGAATCTATCCTTAAAGCCATAAATGATGATACACTCATTTACACCACAATCGGCAATGGCAAGGTAAATAAAGAGCAGATAGAGAAGTTAAAAGAAGTGGTGGAAAAAGCCCCACCCAAAGCAGATGACCTAAAAGTATTACAAATTAATGCAGATGAAGCACAAAATATTCTTCAATCAGTCAAGCCAGAACCTATGCCACAAAGCATAAGTAAAGATGAATTTTTAAATGGATTTGAAGAAATACTCAATAAAGAAAATTTCACAAAACACTTAGAAAAAGCACAAGATTCTAGCAACAGGTTAAAATATCTCAATCTTGTAGAGCCTACCCTGCAAAGATATGATTTAGCTCTTACGACATTAAATAAAAATGGCAGTCAAACACAAGAATTTATAAAGGCTTATCAAGGTGAGGATAATAAAATTTTCTATGTGCTTATTACACCACAAGAAAATAACAAAATGCTTTTGACAGGTTTTCCAACAACAAAATGGCGAGAAATTAAAAAAAGAATACAAAATGCAAACGAGATAAAAGCACGAGATTTAGGCGAGATTTCCTCCGCACAAAGCCATACTATGTCGCCAACTCCACGAGAGCATTCTACCACAAACAAAGTCTTTAATCAAGATGATACACTCATTTACACCACCATAGGCAATGGCAAGATGTTAAAAGAAGTGGTGGAAAGTGGGGATA
>NZ_JRPE02000021.1 GCF_000765825.2 Helicobacter magdeburgensis | reverse complement strand
TAATATAAAGTTTATAAAAAATAGATATAAAATAAATATATATCAATATATTATTATCTATCATAATTTGTTTCTATTCTTTTATTGTGGGGGGGTTGGTTGGTAATATTTGCCACCCACCTTATCTTACTGAATCTTCACTTTGCTATACCGATTCTATATCCTGCCATACTGATTTTTTATCGTGTCATACCGATCTTTTGCCTTGTCATACTGAGCAAAGCGAAGTATCCCAAAGACATAACGAACAATCCCACACTTTTACAACAAAGCAAAACCTTGCAACTTTCCTTGAGGGTAGCCTAATGGAAATTGCAAAGAATGAATTAAGTTTAGAATCTGTGCAGTGGGGCGAGTTTATTGTTGGCGAGATTTTCAAAATAACAAATTCAAAGCCCTATCATAAAAATAATTTACAAGTAGGCAAAGGAAAAACGCCCTATATTACTAGAACTTCTTTTAATAATGGTTTGGAAGACATCGTAGAAAATGAAAACTTCTCTTTAAACCCAAAAGATACGATTAGTTTGGGTGCTGAAAATGCTGACTTTTTCTATCAAGGCATAGAATACATTACAGGCAATAAAATGTATTATCTTAGCAATGAAAGGATTAATAGATATACAGGGTTATTTATCGCACAAGTTTTGCAAAAAAGCATTGAAAGTTGTGGTTTTGGATATGGAAAAGGCTTAACAGGCACAAGATTACACAATAGAAAAATAATGCTTCCCATAGATTCTAAAGGTAATCCACACTATGAATTTATGGAATCTTTTATGAAAAACTTAGAGCAAAAGCATTTGCAAAAAATCTTAGCTTATTATACACATAAACTAGATTCTAGCGGGGGGGGGGGGTAATACCCTTTGATTATAATGATTATTGTGCTTTTATAGAATCTAGTAGGCAAGATTCTACCTTTTCTTATACTTGCAACCTTGATAAATTGCAATGGAGAGAGTTTTATTTCTATAAAATTTTCCATAAAATAAAACGCGGTAAAAGACTGATTAAAAAGCACCAAATAAATGGTAAAACACCTTATATTTCTTCTAGCTCTATCAATAATGGCGTGGATAATTTTATCGATAATGATAAAGAAGTAAGGAAGTTTCAAAACTGCATTAGCCTTGCGAATAGTGGGAGCGTGGGAAGTGCATTTTTTCACCAATATGAATTTATAGGGAGCGACCATATCACAACGCTTGAAAATACAACATTTAGCCCATATATTTATTTGTTTATGTTGCCTTTAATTCAAAGGTTAAGCGAGAAATATAGCTTTAATCGTGAGATTAATGATGTGAGAATCAAAAGAGAAAAGTTGGTTTTACCCATAGATTCTAAAGGCAATCCAAACTACGCTTTTATGGAATCTTTTATGAAAAACTTAGAGCAAAAGCATTTAAAAAAAATCATAAAATACTATGAAAATAAACTTTTAGATTCTAAAATAAAAGCCTAGCATCAATCAAAGAATCTAGCAAAAGTTAAAATCCCCTTAGCTCTTAACCCTTTCCAATCGCATTCTAAATAGCATTGTAGCCACGCCCATAGATAAAAGCACAATGGCACAAAGGGCGGTGTATTGCGTATTAAGCAGTGAAATGCAAAGTCCGCATAGAGCCACGCCTGTGCTTAAGCCGATATTTGCGATTGAGAGAAATAAGCCATTGGTAAAATCAGGGGCTTGTGGATAGGGGTGTGTTATCACATAATGTGTGGCATTATTGATAACACCCGCTAAGATTCCAAGCAGCACTGCAAATATAAGCAGCACAACCCCTTGCTTTGCAAACACAAATATCAACGCATACAAACATATCATTCCAAGCAAATGGGCAATAGGCGCACAAAACACAACCACAAGCGAAAATACACTCACACTCCAGCCCGCATCATCAATGGATACGCTAAATTTCTGTGCCACAATGGGGATAATCCCATCATTCCAAGCTCTGTGCTGATAATCCCAAACAAACCAAAACATAAAATCCACAATAAAAAATTATGATTCATCTTTTTCCTTTTCGTATAAAAATAAATGTGAGGTGAAAGTATAAAACCTGACACTTGGTGTAGCTCAAGGGGGAAACATTAAGTTTTAACAACATTTTGAGAATCAAATCAAAAACTATCTCCACAACAGACTGCGATAAAAGTAAATAAAAAGTTTCATTGTGTAACAGACATATAGCATTTTTTGTAAAAAATGAAAATATACTTGATTATTGTAAAAGTGTTTTTTTTGTAGATTTGCATTCACACAATATCAATTTAAGGAGCACAGAATGAACGACAACATTCAAAAGAGTTTGCAAAATGCACTAGATTCTATAAAAAGTTTAGAACAAGATGTGAAAACTAGCACACAAGAGCAACTGCAGGCAAAGTATAGTGAAGCCAAAAACGCCATACAACGCTTATCAAGTGAGATTCAGCAAAATGCAAATGAGCTGAATATTCAAACACAGCAAAAAGCAAAAGATTCCCTGCATACAATCACTAAAGAGTTAGAATCCAAAGGTAAAACTGCCCTGCATACACATATCAATAAAGCAAAAGAAATGCTAGAACAACTCCAAAAGAAAATCTAATAAAACATTGCTATGAGTAGCACATTATAATCCCAAGTGGGGTGGGGTAAGCATACAGGGGGTGGGGGATTGTAAGGTTAGCATACCCCATAAATGCACACGATGATAAACATTATTTAAACTTCGTATCAGCTAAGATTTTAAAGCCTTTTTAGAATCTTAGCGGGATTCCCACCTACAATGACATTTGGCGGGACATCTTTAGTTACCACACTTCCTGCGGCAATGATTGAATTTTCCCCAATGGTAACGCCCGGGCAAATCGTGGCATTTATCCCTATCCACACCCTATCTTTTATCACAATGGGCTTACAAAAAGTCGCCTTGCGATTGTAGGGGTTAAAATCGTGATTGATTGTAGTTAAGCACACTTTAGGCGCGATAAACACATCATCGCCAATTGTAATCCCGCCCCTATCCATAAAAGTGCAAGAGCTATTCATAAAGAAGTTTTTGCCTACCTTGATATTGCGTCCAAAATCCACATAAAAAGGCGGGAATATCCACACGCTAGAATCCACTTCATAGCCTACAATCTCACTAAAAATAGCCCTTGCAGAATCTTTATCTAGCATTTGTGTGTTTAGCTTATGGACTAGCTTTTGTGTGTTTTCTATAACGGCTAAAATCTGTGAGAAATCCTTATCATCAGGGCTTATTAACTCCCCATTTATATCACGCGTGAAAATATCTCTATCTGTGCTTGGCGTAGCGTTTGTTGTAGCTTTTTTACTTTTATCCTGCATATCACTTCCTTTTCTCTGCTTGTTTAATCGCTTGAAAATACTCTTCATCGCTTAGCTTATCGCCCCATATCACATTAGAATCCTTACTATATTGCGTTAGGGCGATATGTGTGCCGCTAGATTCTAGTCCCGCTCCGTGCCAATGCTCTACATTCGGCGGACAAGAAATGCTTTCCCCTACTTCTGCTTTGTGGATAATGCCATCTTTTGTGCCTGTGTAAATCACACCTTGCGTAACAATGAGTGTCTGTCCAGCATGGTGAGTATGCCAAGCACTCCTAGCCTTTGGGCTAAAATGCACTTTTGCACCGCTAAAATCTCGCCACGCATTTTTCTCAAAAAGCATTGTAACTCCAACTTCACCGCTAAAGATTCTAGAATCTCCTTTTATCTCTTTTGCCTCTTTTGTAATCTCTTGCATAGATTTTTCTCCTTGTGCGAAACATATTGATACTACACTTGCTAATATACCTGATAAGATAAGCCTATTTACTTGCATATTTGTCTCCTTTGAGTATTTGATAGAATCTAAGCTTTTAAGCAAATATTAGATTATAAAACAAAAGTATAAAGCCTGACACCTAGTGTCTGTCAAGGGGAAAATGCAAGATTTTTGAACTTATTTAGACTAGGGCTTGAAAGCGGCTAGAATGTCAAAGTTAAGTTTAAGGCTAAGGAAATATAGCCTATTTGACTAAGGGCGATTTAGCAGTAGCTTAGCACTGCTTTTCACACTCTTTATAATCCCTGCTTTGTGGGTTAAAGGTATCTACGCCCTTTTCTATTATCTCATCATACATTCTAAGTTTTGTCTCTAGCCTTTGTGAAATCTCTTGCAATGAAGCGATATGTGCTTGTAAATTTGCATAGCTTTTTTGCAATAAAGCCCTGCGTTTTGGTGCAGTTTTAATACCCCCGCTTAAAGCCTCCGCATACTCTCTAATTTCTTTCAAGCTCATTCCACACTGCCTAAGCCACTCTATCCACTTTAGCCACTCCATATCGCTTTTTGCAAAGTAACGCACCCCATTTTCATCGCGTTCCACAAAGGGAAATAGCCCCTTATCAAGCCAGAATCTTATCTTTCTTGAAGGGATATTTGTTGCCCTTTCAACTTCCATGATTGTATATGCCATTTGTTGTCCTTGTCGTTTCTTGTAATTATAGGGTAAAGTGAATAAACCCCCTAGCAATCCCAGCCAAAAAGGCTTTTATTTGTGTCAAGCTGTGTGATAGAATCTCTCTCTTTTTGCGTTAAGCTAAAGTCAAAAAGCGTGAGATTTTCTTGGAGTCGCTTTAAGCTTGACGCCTTTGGGATAATACTCATTCCTTTATCTAGCAAAAATTTCAAAGCAATTTGTGCGGTGCTTTTATGATGAGCTTTTGCTATGTTTTGCAGAGTCTCATTTGTAAAAATACCATTTTTCCCACAAGCTAAAGGACTCCACGCTTGCAAGTGAATATGCTTAGATTCTAAAAATTTTTGCAATGTGTGCTGTTGAAAGAAAATATGTGCTTGGACTTGATTTAGCACAGGCTTAACACGCACATAATCTAAAAAATCCTCTAAAAATCTGCCATAAAAATTTGAGATTCCAATCGCGTGGATAAGCCCTTTGTGATACGCCTCTTCACAGGCTTTATACATTTCTTTAGCATTTGCGTAAGGCTCGTGGATTACAAGCAAATCTACATATTCTAGCCCTAGATTTTGCAAACTCTGCTCTATGCTCTGCCACGCTCTTTTATAGGGCATATTTGATGAAAGCTTTGTAGTGATAAAAAGCTCATTTCTTTGCAATGGGCGGCTTAAATCGTTTGGGCTAACTTCGCTAGATTCTCTATGGGCTGATTGCTTGTGTGGGTTTGAAATTGGCGTGGTGCTAGAATCTAAATATTTTGTGTTTGTAATATGATGGGCAAAATCCCTAGATTCTTTTGTTTGCAAATTAGAATCTTTTAGGCTTTGCGTAGCTAGAGCTATGCCCACTTCCTTTTCATTCTCATACATTTGTGCAGTATCAAAGAGTCTGTATCCAATTTGCAGGGCATTTTGCATTATTTTCACACCCTTTTGCCCTTGCAGTCCATAAGTCCCAAGCCCAATGCTAGGCATTTTTATGCCATTATTTAGGGTAATATATTGCATTGTTGTCCTTTTTAAGGCTATCCGTAGAGATTAATTCTACCCTACGACTTTGCATTCCGTGCTATCAGCTTTGCAAATAATGCTTGTATGTTTAGAGTAGATTACTTGTGCGTTTTGAGAGAGCTTGACAAATCGCCTTTTTGTAAAATCCACCACAAAGTCCCCAATACCCTTGCGTGCAGCATATAGCCCTACGAGAATCTCCGCACTCTTATATAGCACTTCATTTGGAGGGGTATTTTTCCCACAATGGATAATCAAATGAGAGCTTGGCACATCTTTGATATGAAACCACAAATCTTCAGCCCTAGCCACTTCTAAAAGCTTTTGATTTTCCTTTGCGTTACGCCCCACACTGACTTTATACCCATCAATAAAAAAGCTCTCAAACTCCGCTTTTTCCGTCTTTTGCTTCGCCCCAGCATTTTTTAGCTTAGGATTCTTAGAAAACAGCTCAACTTCCCCAAATCGCTCCACAAACGCCATTTCATCGCATATAAAATTGATTTTATACTCCAAATTTTCCCGTTGTAAATGCAAATGTTTAGCCTTTTTATTAAGCTTTTTACTCTGCGTGTAATACCAATTCCCCGCTTCTGTGAAGTCTCGCACATTTGGTGGCAACGGCACAAGCACATTTTTGCCATTGAAATCTTTTACTTCAACTTCTGCATTTTGGCATTTATAAGGCGGCAAGGTATGTAAATGTGTAAAAAGCAGTTCCCCATATTTCGCATACAACGCCGCAGATTCTATTAAGCTTTCATATTGTGGCAAATCTGCTAAAACCTGCTCTAGCTTTGCTTTTTTTGCCTTTAAACTCGCAATGGCATTGTGCTTTTTCTGCTCCTGCTTTGAAAGATAATGCTTTTGATAGGCTGCAATCAGCTCTTCTTGCGTCTCACTCTGGCTTAAAGATTCTATTTTCTCCCCCGCCCTTTGTGGCAGAGATTCTAAAAACACACCGACTTTTACTTCACGCCACGACTTGCTTTGTGGAATATGCCGCAAAGCCTCAATCACAATGAGCTTTTCATCGCAAATAATCATATTAGTATGTTTGCCTGTAAATTCACACATCAGCCAAAAGCTCTGCTTTTTATACTTGCCTTTTTGGGTGAGTAAAAACTGCAAGATTCTATTCTCCCCATCAACACGCACCTTTTGAATCTCCGCATTTGTGGTGCATTGCGTGAGCTTGGTATCAAAAGGGGCGTTAAACTCACGCGTTTGCAAAATCTCTTTTGGAGCGATAAAAATATGACTTTGAGCCTTACTCATATCAAAATACAAACTCTGCTTTGCCCCGCTTGTATCCCTAAACACAAATAAAAAAAGATTAGAATCCTTGCGTTTCGCCACAGCAATGCTTTGCATACCCTGCAAATACCGCTCCACACCTTTCAGCAATGCCAGATTCAAAACTTATTCCTTTAATGCTTTTAAATGCTTCCTAGCAAACTCCATTGCTTCATTTGTGATATTTGCTCCACTTATCATACGGGCAATCTCTTTTACCCTGCCTTCAAAATCAAGCTTGGTAATCACGCTAGAATCTTTACATTTTTCCACAAGGTAGTGCGTATCCGCAAGGGAGGGCATATGGGTTTGATGAGAAATCGCAAAGATTTGATAATCTTTTGAAAGCGTTTTTAGAATCTTAGCCACCCCCTCGCTCTCTTCCCCGCTTAAATTCGCATCAATCTCATCAAGCACCAAGATTCCACTCCTTGGTGTAAGCTCGGTGTCAATACACATTATCGCCAAACGCAAACGATTATACTCCCCGGAAGAGAGCACAGACACATCGGCATCGCCTAGCTTTAATATAAGCTCACAATTCCCACTTTTTTGCATCGCCACTTCACGCAACTCTAACACACTCGCCTTAAGCCGCAATCTCTCACAAAGCCCTGTGATTTTCGCATTCAATGAATCAAGGGATTTTGAGCGGTTATTAAATAGCTCCTTAGCCCCACATTCACAAGATTCGCGCAAAACTTTAATTTGCTTTTCTAGCTCCTGCTTATTAAAATCTAAATTTTCATATTCTTTGAGTTTTTGCTTTTGCTCCTCCATATAGGCTAAAGCTTCTTTTACCCCGCCAAATCGGCGGTTTAGCTCGGCATAAGCAGCAATTTTATCAAGCATAGATTCAGGATTTAGCCCCTCTATCTCGCTTAGACGCTCTTCTTGCCTTTCCATAATGGCTTCAAACTCGCTTAGCCCTTCAAGCAAGGTGGGGCATTTCTCATCAATAAGGCTTAAAAACTCTTCAAAATGCTGTGTCGCTTGTAACGCTTCTCGCACCTTATACATCTGCTCTTTAATCCGCTCTTGTTTTGATAGCATTTTTTTTAAGGCTAAAAGCTCTTCATACTCGCCCTCTTTTGGTTGGAGCGATTGTATTTTTTGTATTTCAAAAGTAGCAAATTCCTTGAGTGTGGCGATATTTGCTTCCTTAGATTCTAACTCTTTGAGCTGTTTTTGAGCCTCTTGCAGTGCTAAAAAATCTCTCTCATAGTTTGTAAGCAAATCTAAATGTGCCTTATGCGTTTTAGCAATAAAATAATCTAAAATCCTTAAAAGATTTTGCGGGCTTAGCTCATCGCCACTTTTGGTGCTGATATGTTTAGCAAAGCCACAAACAAGCTCATTTAAGCGTTTTTTTGAGCTTGAAGTGTGATTAAGAAAATAGCGTGTTTTATCCTTTTTTACAATGCTTAGCACAATCTCATTTTCTAAATCATTAGGAATGCCATAGCTGTCCCAATCAAATGCAATGTGCGATACATCAATATTTGCTTCTATCAAGTCCGCATTGCTCTCTTTAATCCCAAAAATAGCAGTCAAAGATTCCATAAAGACAGACTTTCCGCTACCACTCGCCCCACTAAAGACATTAAAGCCCCCTTGTAGATATAGCTCTACATCTTTGAATGCGGGGGAGTTGTGGATTAAGATTCTATTAATCATTCTACTTCCTTTTGTATGCTTGGGCTGACAATTTAATGCTTTTTAATGCCCTTATTAAATTAATGCTCCTGCCCCCAGCTAAACTTTTCTTTCAAAACGCTAAAGTAATCCCTATTTGGCGGATAAATCAGCATAGCACTTTGGGGCAAAGCACGAATCTGCACCTTGTAATGTGGCAAAATATCTAGCATTTCCTGCCCATCAATAATCAGCTTTGCTCTCTGCTTGACATAAAATTCTAACACAAATTCATCACTCAACACCAAAGGGCGTTGCGTTAAGGAATGCGGAGCGATGGGAGTAAGCAGGATATTACGACAATATGGATAAATAACAGAGCCTCCCGCACTGATATTATATGCCGTAGAACCCGCAGGTGTGCCGATAATCAAGCCATCGCAACGATAGGAGTTAAAATACATCTCATCAATATGCGCATCAATCTGCACCATACCGCTTAACTCGTGCTTGTTGATAAGAAACTCATTAATCGCTAGAATGCTATGCAGTGGCGTGGTAGAATCTTTGCTTTCAAACACAAGGGCTTGCAAGACAAGATGAGATTCTAAAGCATAGCTGCCATTTTGCAAATGCGGGATAAATGCTTGTAATTGATCTGGCATAAAGGCGGTTAAAAAGCCTAGTCGCCCTGTGTTTATCCCCATACAAGGTAGATTGTAAAAAAAAGCTCGTCTTAGCATAGAAATCAGCGTCCCATCGCCCCCAAGGCTTATAAAGCCATCGCATTGTGAGGCGATTTTGGCAAAGTCTAATCCCAAAAGCTCTATCATTCCCCCGCTTATACTCTCAAGCATTACTTCAATGCCTGAATCTTCAAGCATTTCACGCGTTTGTAAAAATACGCCTTTAAGCTCGGGGCTACTTGGTCTTAGCACAATGCCGACTTTGCGTATGGGCTTGTTTGTATTCATTCTATCGCTCATTTTTATCATTCTTAATCAAGCTATTTTCAAGGCAAATCGCCCATAACAAGCTGTGATTTATGGATATAACCTATCTTTGCTTCCGTGATTGTTTGTGTCTTTGGCGAAAGGCTTGGTGGGAAGTAAAGCACCTTTATCCATTCTTGTCCCATAACTTCTTTATAACCACTAAATTCAGCCCTTTCAAAGCCAAGCTGCCTTTGCCACTCACTCACACCTTTAACTTCCCATAGCGACATATTGAGATTAAGCAATAAAATTGCATCACTTTTAGCAGTAGGGATTTGCTCTAGAATCTTACCATTTGGCTTTTCACGCAGATTCACATATCTATCTGTGCTGTTTAGTTTAAGCCTATATACATTCAATTCACTCTCTATGTTTTCATAGTCTTTTCTAGTATTTGGGTTATCTTGCAGCTTTTTTTCCACTTTGATATTTGTGATAGTTACATATTTCCCAGCCGCACACGCTGAAAAACTCCAAGGCATAATACCTACAATCTCTACTTCCACTTCATAGCCTACACTCCCGCCAAGCCCATCTTTATACCACTTTGGCAAAAGCTGGGCAAGCTTGTCATAATACTCACGCTTATCTAAAACAATATGCCCATCATTGATAAACTCTAGCCTAGAATCTTGCGTCTTAAAAGTGCTAAAATATGCAGGATAATCACACGCGTCCACTTCATTGGGCGGCGAAGAAAAGTCAGCATTAAAAGTAAGTATGCCTTTTGCCTTTACAGGCTTTTTAAAGATAAACTCACACTCGCCACCACCTGCATCACCATAGGCACAATTTCTTATCTCTTGCCCTTCTTCGTCTATTTTTGTGGCAAATGCGGCATTATGCTTAAAAAAGAGAAAAGATTCATAAGCCTTTTTTGTGGTAAAAATCTGCTTAGAATCATTAAACCAGAATACTAACTCATTATACAAGTAATATTCAGGCTTAATCTCCTCAATGTCATTGCCTAAAGGAATGCCGTATTCTGCAAACAAATCCCCAAATTCTTTAGCAAGAAATGGGGAAAGTTTAGAGTAATAAACACTCGCAAACCCCCTATTACTCCCGCCATTATACACGCCATCTATCCCATCTACAAGGGCAAATCTAGTGAGTGTTCTATACTCATTAAAGTTTAAATCCCTTTGCTTAGATATGGATTTTAGCTGTGTGAGATAGGCTTTTAGCTCTGTAAAATCCCCTTGCTTTATGCGATTTACATCAAGCTCCTTTGCAAATAAAAACGCACTTAACAAACATAGAAAAACTAGAATCTTTTGAATCTTTTGCATATTAGCCCCTTTAAATCGTATAAATCAACATAGTCTAGATTCTAAAATAGAAAAGCTAATATCATTACAGCCCAACGCCTACATTCTTTATCCTAACGCTATTTTGCCTTAAGAGATGAAAGGCATTTTATTTATTCTCTACATAAAACGCACGAACGACAAAGCCCCGCTGATTTGCCCTCTGTTGAGATAAGCCCTCAAATGCCGCTACACTTGGCATTTGCCGAGTAGCCATCATAATGGCTTCCTTAGCACGAAAACTCGCCAATCCCTCTTGCTTTAGCTCTGGGCTAAGTCCCGCATAAGGACGCGTATCCACAATGCCTGAAATCTCAAAAGCCACAATCGTATTATCTTGCTTAATTATCTCATTTATGCCACTTTTTAGCGATTCGCTGCAGTTTTTAGGCATAGCAAAGCGTCCTACTTTCATATTGACACAATGGGCTACGACTTTATCCTTTGGCTTAATGGAGTAGCGTAACTTCATCGGTGCGTTATCCTGCTGTTTTTGTAGGCTCTCTTTTTGAGCCTTTAAAAGCTTGATTTGTGAATTTGCAGAATCTAGCTGGGATTGCTTAGCGATATTGTCCTGCTCTAAAAGTTTAGATTCTATATTTTGGGTTACTTCTTCTAAAGAATGCGTTGAAAACTCCACCATATAGTAATACACCCCACCAAGTGTAGCAAGAAGCAAGAGTGCAAAACCGATAAGATAAAACTTCGCCTTTGATGACTTCCTTTCCATTGCGATACTCCTTTATCAAACACGCAGAATCTGCTTTTTTGTGGAGTTTTAGCAAAAAGTATTCCCCCTATATTTTTAATGTTTTACATAATTTTAAACTTTCTAACATTATAATTCCCCCCGCTACTTTTTTAGGCTTTCGTGTAAAGCATTCATATTTAGACTTCATTCTACAAGCTCACAGAAGAGTTTTACATTCTGTCTAAATCAAACTTATCATTTGTGCAAGGAACGCAGAAAGGACTGCATATGCTAGCTGATGCACGGCAAAAATTTTTAGTCAATTTTTGGAATACAGGTAAAGGTATGATTGCTCTTGGGATTCTCTCTGCTGTATATTTTGGAATCTTTGGTGCAGTTTGGGCTGTAACAGGCGAAATGACGCGATGGGGCGGGGAGTTTTTAGAGCTTTTTGGTATGGATTTAAGCTCATATAGCTACTATACAAAGCAAAATCTTAATGGCACGCCACTCACACGCACTGATGGACTTATGCTTATTGGTATGTTTATTGGTGCATTGGTAGCTGCATTGTGGGCAAACAAAGTCAAATTCCGTCTCCCTGCAAGTAAGATTAGAATCTTTCAAGCCATTGTGGGTGGGCTACTCTCTGGCTTTGGAGCAAGACTTGCCTTTGGCTGTAATTTGGCAAATTTTTTCACAGGTTTGCCATATTTTTCTATGCACACTTGGATTTTTACAATTTTTATGATTGCAGGAATCTATGTTGGCGTCAAAGTGTGTAATATGCTATTTTTTAAGCCAAAAGCAAAGCTAGAAAAACTGCAAATAAATGCCGAATCTTTGCATATTGAACAAAATACTTCAAGGCAAACTCGGCATTTTGTGTATGGGATCTTGATTTTTCTAGGCTTTATTGCGTGGTTTATTTATCTTATTCTCAATAATCCTGCCTTAGATGTTACAATCAAACAAAGCCTTTTGTCTGTGGCTCTGCTTTTTGGCTTTATTTTTGGTTTTGTCATTTCTCGCGCTCAAGTGTGCTTTACCTCGTGTTTTAGGGATTTATTTCTCTTTGGACGCTCTATTGCGACAAATGGTGCGATTATTGGAATGATTATCGCCTCACTCATTGCCTTTGCGTTTATGCTCTATGGACATCAAGCTAAGGTTATTGAAATGAGCCTTGGCGTGGTGGTTGGGGCATTTTTATTTGGCTTTGGCATTGTCTTTGCTGGGGGCTGTGAATGTGGCTGGGCTTATAGAGCGTGTGAAGGGCAGGTGCATTTTATGATTGTAGGAATAGCTAATATTCTTGGCACGATGATTCTAGCTTTGAGCTATGATTTCTTCCCGCAAAGCTTTGTAGGTGGAGTGAAACTCAATCTCTTAGAAGAATATGGCTCTATGCTTGGCTTTGGTATTTCGCTTATGTTTTTTGCCATTATGCTGGGGCTAGTCTTAGCCTATAAACGCTATTTCTTTAAGACAAATCCCTATGCTAAAATCTCAATGAAAGGATAAAGAATGAATATTACTTATAGATTGAATCTTGAAGGCGAGGCGTGTCCTTATCCTGCTATTGCGACACTTGATGCACTGCCTAATTTGCAAAGTGGAGAGATTTTAGAAGTGCTATGCGACTGCCCCCAAAGTATCAACTCAATCCCAAATGACGCAAAGGCAATGGGCTTTGAAGTGCTTGATATACGCCAAGATGGTCCAACACTGCGGTTTCTTATCAAAAAGCCTTAAAAAACATTATGCAAAGAAAATAGCTTGAATCTAGACAAAAACACCTTTGTTAAACACATAAGATTATGGCAGATTCTACTTGCAACTCTTTATGCCATATTGATTATTGGCTGTGCGAATGTTAGCCCAGAATCTATAAGCTTTTCTCAAAGCAAACAGCAGCTCAAACAAGCCTATAAGCAGCACAATTTCCACACGGAATTTTATTGCGGAGTGGAGTTTGATATAGATACGCTAAAGATTCTAGAATCCAATTCCCGCCATATTGAAAGTAATTCCACTGCGGAAGTATCTTTGAGTGATTTTAATGGTTTTCAAGCGAAAGGTGAAGGGAGTTTGCTAAACGCAAATGACCGAGCCTTGAGTGCAGAATCCGCTAAAATCACCACTTGTGCGAAGCACCAGTCCAAACTTGCAAAAGAGACGACGCAAGGCTATACCCCAAGGAAGCCTTTTACAAGCAAGGGCAAGGCAAATATACGGGCAAAACGCATTGAATTTGAACACATTATGCCAGCCCATCGCTTTGGCGGACAGCTTGAATGTTGGCAAAATGGCGGCAGAAAGGCGTGTGCGAATGATGAAAATTTTAAAAAAATAGAAGCAGAGAAAAGAAATCTAGTCCCTGCCATAGGCGAGATAAATGCCGATAGAAGCAACTTTGCCTATGCTGAATCTAAAAATGTCCCACAAGGGCAGTATGGCAAATGTAATGCCTACACGGACTTTAAAAACAAAAGATTCTATCCACGCGATGAAGTCAAGGGCATAATCGCTAGAATCTATCTGTATATGGCAAAGCAGTATAAAATCACGCTCACACAAGAAGAGCAAAGCCTAATGGAATCTTGGGATAAAGCCTATCCGCCAACAGAATATGAGATGAGATTGCTTCAAACGCAGGGCTTTTAAAAAGTTAAAAGCGATTTAATATCCTAGATTATAATTTCACTTTTTTTTGACAAAGGATTGTGATGGATAATTACGCATTTATACTTGCTCAACAATGGATAAATAAGATTCCAGCAGAGACAGCCTTGCCGCTTCAGCAGCAGCTTGATAAGCTCCCAAATGATAAGATTTCTTCCCTTGGCTTTTTGCCACTTAAAGATCCTGTGATTGGCTTGGTGCTGGGCTTGTTTTTGGGGCATTTTGGAGCGGATAGATTCTATAAGGGCGATATTGGACTTGGAATCTTAAAGATAATCCTTGGGATTTTGGGTATTGTTTTCTTTGTAGTGTTTATCTTGGCCGGGGCAGTTATGAGTAGTAACATTAATGGAGATAGTCATTTTCTCGTAGCATTCTTTTTAGGATTTTTAGCCTTACTTGCACCCTCTATTTGGGTGATTGCGGATTGGTTTTTTGTATGGAAGGGCATTAAGCAGGACAATTTTAATAAAATCACAGAATGCCTTTCTATGCTAGGAGCAAGGGATTTGAGAGAGACGAGATAAAGCTTATTTATACATTATGAAGCTTTAAGATAGGTTTTAATCTTTTCATACGCTTCTTGAATCTTCCTAAACCTATCATTATAGCTTTCCACAATCTGTGAATCCTGCCCAAAGACATTATCAGGGTGGTATTCTTTAGCAAGTTTGAGATAGTTTTTTTTCACTAGAGCAAAGTCATCTTGATAATGACACTCTAGCGTCATATAGCAGCCTCGCAGGATTCTCTCTTCATCTGTTAAAAACGAACTCTCAAAGCTCCCTAGCCCACCGCGATTTTTAAAGCTATCATAATCAAAGTCCAAAATGACATTATGGATTACCTTAAAGCTAATAAGATTCATAATGCTTTCCCAAAAATAGGGCTTTGTAGAATCTAGGTAAATCTCATCTCTATCGCAGCCCACATAATATTCCTCAAACATTTGTGCGATATAGCGTCTGGCGACAGAATTTGCCTTATCCATTTTCAGCATTATGCGTTTTGTGTTGAGTAATCTTAGGGAGATTTTCACGCGTTCAATAAGAGAGTTTTTCCCCACAATCTTAATGCGTATAGGCAGATAGGTAAAATCAAGCAGATATTTTAAATCCTGCAGGGGCTCTTCTATGGGCTGTTGCAATTCATTAGATTCTAGAGATTCTAGAGTGGGATTCTCACGCCCTTGATACTCGCCAAGCTCCCCTTTAGAATCTAGCAGATGATGAAGCTTTTGGTGCTTTTCATCTTGCCCAAAGGCGTGATATGCCCAATTTACAAGATAGTCTTTTTTAAATCGCTCTCCATCATCAAGGATAAGAATCGTGCGGGATAGACGATAGCTTTTGGAGAAGTATTTTTCCGCATACGCAAGGGCTTTGTGTAAGAACTCATTATCTTCTTCAACCGTGATTTGAATATACTTTTGTAATAATGTTACATTCATCGCCCTTGTGCCTCGCTCTTTGTAGAATCTGCCCTTTAGAAATTATGTAAGATTCTATACTATCGGCAAAATAAGCAAATAAAGTTCCTAAGATTAGCTATAAAGGCTACTCAAATGAAACAAGAAAGACAAAGGGAGCTAGAATCTACTTCACAAGATTTGATATTGCCTTAAAATGTTCGTGTTTAGAATCTCCTAGCATTCTAAACAAAATCGCCTCTGTGGGTAGGACATTTACACCAATGGTGCGGAAAAACTCTAGAGCAAGGTCGTGATTAAGTGCATTGCGTGAGCTAGAGGCATCTGCTACAAAGTAGCATTCATAGCCAAGATTCCTAGCTTCTACTATGCTTTGAAGCATACAAATATGACTTTCAATGCCAAAAAATACTAAAATCTTACATTTGCTTTTAGCAATATGACTTTTTATGCTCTCGCTCCCAAAGATTCCAAAGCTTGTTTTTTCCAAAATAGGCGTATTTGCTGGAATCTTAATCGCACTATGCGTTTTGCCTAGCCCCTTTGGATACTGCTCTGTAACTAAAAGTGGCGCTTGTAAAATCTGTGTAGCTTGAAGCAAGATATTTGCATTTTTTACCACACTCTCTTTATGAGCCATAAGCTCCAAAAGTCGCTCCTGTATATCCACGCATACAAAAAGCATTTTCTTTGCTTTTAATACAGCACGCATTTTTCCCCTCCTAAGTAAGATTTAGCTAGTCTTTAAGCTGTGAAACGATAGTCTTTGTATCCCGTGCAATGACAAGCTCTTCATTTGTGGGGATAACACACACCTTGACTTTAGAATCCTTTGTTGAGATAATCGCCTCTTGTCCGCAGATATTATTTGCCGATTCATCAAGCTCTACACCCAAAAACTCAAGCTGTTTTACTATCATACCGCGGATAAACTTCGCATTCTCACCTACACCGGCACAAAAACTCACCGCATCAACGCCATTCATCGCCGCACAATATGCCCCAACATACTTCATCACGCGATAGGCAAAGGCTAGACGAGCGAGTTTTGCCCTTTCATTACCACCTAAATCCGCATCAAGCAAATCTCTAAAATCACTTGAAACGCCCGAGATTCCAAGCACACCAGATTTTTTATTTAACATATTTAAAATGCTTTGTATATCTAAATCCTCTCGTTTTGAGATGTATTCCAAAATGGCAGGGTCTAAATCCCCACTGCGAGTCCCCATAATCAACCCTTCCAGCGGAGTAAGCCCCATACTTGTATCCACGCATTTGCCATTTTTAACCGCTGAAATTGATGAGCCATTCCCCAAATGGCATACGATGATTTTAGAATTATGATAATCTAGCCCCAAAAACTCCGCTGTTTTTTGCGATACATACTTATGACTTGTCCCGTGGAATCCATATCTCCGCACCTTGTGCTTCTCATACCACTCATAAGGCACACCATAAATATAAGCTTGTGGGGGCATAGTTTGATGAAATGCTGTGTCAAAAACAGCCACCATAGGCGTATTTGGCATTTTTTGCCGACAGACATCAATCCCCATAAGATTAGCTGGATTATGCAATGGGGCTAAGTCTGCACATTCCTTAATATGAGCAATAACCGTATCATTAATAAGCACAGATTCTTTAAAAAATTCTCCCCCGTGCACCACACGATGCCCCACAGCACGAATATCAGCAAGTGAGCTAATCGCACCATTTTGCTTATCAGTCAAAGCTTCTAGCACCATTTCAATAGCTTTTGTATGATTTGGCATTGGCTCTTTTTTTTCGCTCTTTTTGCCCTCACTATCTTTGTAGTTTAGCACACTGCCTTCAATGCCGATTCTATCGCAGATTCCACTTGCTAGGACTTTTTCTGTATCAGCATTAAAAAGCTGAAATTTTAAAGATGAACTCCCACAATTAATCACTAAAACATTCATTTTCTCTCCTTTAGATTCTAAAATTATTTGATATTTATTTGGCTTGAAGTGCTGTTAAAGCCACTACGCCCACTATATCATCAGCACTGCACCCACGCGAAAGATCATTAATTGGCGCACCCATACCCTGCGTGATTGGTCCATAGGCTTCTGCACGAGCAAATCTCTGCACGAGTTTATAGCCGATATTCCCCGCATCTAAATCTGGGAAAACAAGCACATTTGCCTTTCCTGCGACATTTGAGCCTTTTGCCTTAGATTCTCCCACACTTGGCACAATCGCCGCATCAAGCTGCAACTCCCCATCAATCTTAAGTGTAGGAGCTAAGCTTTTAGCTATTTTTGTAGCTTCCACTACCTTATCTACATCGGCGTGCTTAGCACTCCCATAAGTAGAATGGCTAAGCATTGCCACCATAGCTTCACTATGCATAACAGATTCAAAACTTTTTGCACTTGAGATAGCAATGTGGGCGAGTTCTTCAGCGGTAGGATTTTGACATAAACCGCAATCAGAAAAGACAAATGTCCCATTCAAACCATAATCACAATGTGGAATATCCATAATAAAAAAGCTTGAAACAAGCTTTGAATCTGCCGCTGTGCCAACAATCTGCAATGCCGCACGCAACACATCGGCTGTGGCGTGTATCGCTCCTGCGACCATACCATCAGCCCTACCACTTTTTACAAGTGCCGCACCAAAATATAAGTTATCTTTGATAAGTAGCTCTCTAGCCTGTGTGCTATCCATTCCCTTATGAGCGCGGAGCTTCACAAGCAAGGCTGTTAGTTCATCAAGCAATGCGGTATCTTTGGCATTAAGAAAAGTGGCGTTATTTAAAGCTTCTATAAGCGGCAAGTGAGCTTGGCTTAGATTCTTAGCTTGAGTAAGAATCTCATCTTTTTGCCCAACAAGAACAATGTCTGCAAAGCCTTCATTCAAAATCTTTACTGCCGCTTCAATCGTCCGCAAATCCGAGACTTCAGGCAGGACGATTTTCTTTTTATTTATCCGTGCTTGAGCTTTAATCGTGTCAATAAAACCCATTTTCTCCTCCCAAGATTCTAAAATGTTGTAAAACTCAATCATAAACTAAGTGTGTTAAAAATATACATTATTGATAAAATAGCTTTTGTAAAATGTGTAAAAATGATACATATTTTTATGAGTTTATACAAGATTTTTTTATCTTTTTTGAGAGAATCTGCCCTATCTTAATGATGTATTACATCAATACATCAAATTTTAAAAGTGCCAATCATCTCATCAAGCTCTTTTGTCTGTGTGCCTAAATTTTTAGAACTTTCCTGCATTTTTTCATTAATATCTACAATCTCATCAACGCACCCTGCTATTTTTGCACCATTATCTAGTATTGCACTTGTATTGGCATTGACTTTTTTTGCACCCTCCAAGCTTGAGAGAGATTTTTCCATAGCTTCTTGCACAAGATGTGTAAGTGCTTCTATATTACTATGCATAACCTCTGATTGCTCGGCAAGATGTTGCATTGATTTAGAACTATTTTCCATATCTGTGGAAATCTCATCAATAGACTGCAAAATAGATTGAATAATGCCACTTGTCTCCGTGATGGAATGCTGTGTGCGTTCAGCCAACTTTCTCACCTCATCAGCCACAACAGCAAAGCCTCTGCCGTGTTCCCCAGCACGAGCAGCTTCAATAGCGGCATTAAGAGCTAGTAGGTTTGTTTGATCGGCAATATCAGTAATCACAACAAGCACACCTTGAATATTTTTTGCTTCATTGGCAAGAGAGAGAATCTTATCGGCATTTTGGCTTTCTTTTAGGGCATCATCGCGAATCTCTTGATTAGTAGATTCTATAATTTCCCGTGTATGCCCTACATTATCCAACACAGATTCTAAAGCTTCTTTTGTCGCATTAGAAAGGGTGATATTCTGCTCTATAATGCTGCGACTTTTTTCTCCTAAGCTTGTGTTGTCTGCCGAAATTTGAGCAATATGCTTTGTGTTGCTATCAAGTTTGCTTGAAACATTAACAAGAGCTTGTGTGATAGAAAGATTGTTTTTAGCCTGTTTGGCAAACTCTACAAACATATCGTGAATATAACGGATAAAGGCATTTACAGAACGCGCCATTGCAGATATCTCATCATTTGCCAACACCTTTACCTGCTCTTTTAAATCGCGATGTTCGGTGATATAAGAAAGCTTTGTATTGACATTATTAAGTCGTGTAAGAATACTTCGTAGCACAAGCACACATAAAATAAGTGCCAAAAGAATCAAGATTCCACTCACAATAAGCCAAGTTTTTAGCTCACTATAAAGCTCATTAAGATAAGAATCTACAAAAGTATCAAGACGACGAGAGATAAAATCCTCAATCTCTTTAAGCGTGTCAATCTTTATTGTAATAGTATCAAACCACTCTTTTGCCTCCACACCAAAATCCCCGCTATGTCGCTTTGTATGAAGTATCTCTCGCATTTCTTGCACTTTAGCAAAGCTTGGATTTTTAATAGCATTAAAATAAAAATCTAAACTCTCCTGCGAAGCAAGGGAAACAAAAAGTTTCATAAATGCTTCTTGTTCAGCAATAAGCGATACAAACTTATTATAGTTTGTATCGTTTGGCACAACATTACTCGCAAAGATTCCATTTGCTGTGGCTCGCTCTAACCCCGCTCGCTCCTTTGCATACAAAAAATTCACATAAGCAACCATTGATTTTGCCAAAGTTGCATCGTGGATAAGCTTTGTAGATTCCAACACGCTATCAAGCAAAAATGCTATTGTCGTGGTGTAGTATCCTATGACTTGCGGCGTTACATTGCTGTGGCTTGATAGAGAATCATCAGCCATAGTGCGTATTTGCGTAATTTTAGAAACAGATTCTAATCCTTGATTAAGTTGAGCTTGATAACTTTGTGGCAAATCCTTGCTTTGTGCGAATAAATCACTCAAATTCCTATATGCTTTATCCGTAAGAAGTCGTTGGGCTTGAAGCTCACTTGCAAACTTCTTACCCTTACTTGCGAGAAATCCCGCACTCATACCGCGTTCTTTTTGCATTTCGTGCACAAGGGCAGAGAGTTGCTCGGAGATTCTAATCTGCCCTTTTAGAATTTCAGCTGATGAAATGGAATGTAAAGTTTGGGAAAGTTGCACAAAAATAAAGCACACAAGTGCAATAATGGGAATGGCAACAAGAGCGAGAATCTGCACTTTGATACTCAAATGACGAAGTAAGGATAACATAGAGAACTCCTTGAAACGATATGAGGAAACTCTATGCAAATATAATACTCTATGACTTAAACTCTTAAAAAGAAACCTAGCAACACCAACAAAATTTGTCAAAATGTGTAAGTTTTGCAAGTCTTACAACTACAATCGCTCCAATGCCCTAGCGAAAAGAAAATCCTGCTTCTGCTCCGTGATAAGGATACGATAATAGCCTTCATCTAAAGGGAGCATTTGCCCTAAATTATCGCAAATCTCACTATCATTGATAAGAATCTCCCCATCAATATCCTTGCCCCACAGCTTCAAACGGGCTTTGTAAAAATACTCACTCACTTCACTTTTGCCCTCGCAAATGGCGATAACTTCCTGTCCTAGCAGGGCTTTATTGTGAGCTTTAAACTGCGATTTTATGATACGATTAAGCTTATTAATGCGTTTATTTGTAGTTTTGGCATTCACACTTTGGGGCATATCATAGGCAAATGTCCCAACCTGTGGCGAGTAGGCAAAGAGATTAATCCTATCAAAGTTAAAGCCTTCCACAAAATCGTGTAATTCCATAAACTCCTTTTCACCCTCCCCCGGATGTCCTATCACAAAGCTTGTGCGGATAAAGCTATGGGGAATCTGCCGCATAGATTCTAGCAATTCTATGTGTTTAGCCCTATTTGCCCCACGCCGCATAAGTTTCAGCATAGAATCCGCGATATGCTGGATTGGCATATCAAAATAAGGTAAAAAGCAAGTGGAATGAGCAATAGTCTCTATAAGCTCCAAAGTCGTGGTGGTGGGGTAGAGATATAAGATTCTGCAACTTATGGGTAATTGCAGATTGTCAATAGCTTTTATAAGCTCTATCAGCCCATCTTTTTGCCCCAAATCCCGCAAATACGAGCCAGAATCTTGAGCGATAAAGCTAAAATCCCTAAACCCCCTTTCATATAAGCTTTGTAGCTCTTTTATCGTAGAATCTAGTGTGCGGGAGTGGAGCTTACCTTTAAATGAAGGAATAGCACAAAAGCTACAACTTTGATTGCACCCTTCACTTAGCTTAATATAAGCGTGAAAAGATGAGCCTATAATCACGCGTTCATTAGATTCAGTGGCTAAAAACACCCTTTGAGATTGCAAGGATTTTAAATCTTTTACCATTATGTCAATCTTGTCATAATCCCCCACACCCGTGATAATATCAATCTCTGGAATCTCTTCTTTAAGCTCGTTGGCATATCGCTCACTCAAACAGCCACTCACCACAAGCACCGCTCCGCTCTTACGCAAAGCAGAAGCTTCAAGGATAGTTTGGATACTCTCCTGCTTGGCAGATTCTATAAATCCGCAAGTATTGACAATGATAATATCTGCTTTTGTAATTTCAGGGGTAAGTTGATAGCTTTTTAACTTCCCTAGCATCACTTCAGAATCTACAAGATTCTTCGTGCAGCCAAGGGAAATGAGATGAAGATAATTTGTAGAAAATTGCAAAAAGCCTACCTTTTATTTGTGTTGATTGTATGAGCTATTTGCGAGTGTTAGCTGTGAGTATATCCCATCGTGGCGTTACCTTGCCATCAATGCTTTCAGTAGCACACATACCCATAATGTTATATCCCGCATCTACATAATGCACCTCACCTGTAACGCCACTTGCCAAATCACTCAAAAGATACATAGCCGAGTTCCCCACTTGCTCTATGCTAACATTTTCACGCAATGGTGCATTTGCCTCATTCCACTTAAGCATAATGTTAAAATCACTTATCCCACTTGCTGCAAGTGTTTTGATGGGACCAGCGGATATAGCATTCACACGCACACCTTGTTTGCCTAAATCATAGGCAAGATAACGCACACTAGATTCTAATGCCGCCTTTGCCACACCCATAACATTATAGTTTGTTACATACTTCACACTGCCTAGGTAAGTCAAAGTTAATATAGACGCTCCATTATTCAGTAATGGAACAAGTGTGCGGACAAGTTCAATGAGAGAATACACAGAAATCTCCATTGCCGTGTTAAAGGCTTCCTTGCTTGTTTGGATAAAATCCCCCTCTAATGCATCTTTTGGTGCAAACGCCACAGAATGCACGATAAAATCAAAAGAGCCAAAATCTTTTTTAAGGCTTGCAGCAAGAGAGCTAAAATGTGCTTCTTTGCCCACATCAAGCTCATACACACGCTCCTTTGCCCCTAGCTCCTCAGCAATAGGACGCACACGCTTTTCTAATGCTTCATTCAAAAATGTAAAAGCAAGCTCCGCTCCCTGCTCCCTACACGCTTTGGCTATACCATAAGCGATAGAGCGATTATTTGCCACACCAACGATAAGTCCCTTTTTGCCTTTTAAGATTCCAGACATATTTGCCCCTTTACACAAATTTTACAAAATGTTTCAAAACTGCAAATTATACTTTTTTTGCATTAATATTTTTCAGGCTTTTACAAGACTTTTAAAGAAAAACAACTACCATAAACAACGCTTTTTGAAACTAAAAGGCGAAATCAAAAACCAAATCAAAAACAAGGAGAGAAATGAAAAAGTTGGTTTTACCTATTATCGGCGGTGCAGTGCTATTAGCAGGGGGTTTATCAAGCGGTCCTACACCTCAAGCGGAGCTAGAGCAAAACTCTCAAGAAAATATCTACACCTACATAAAACCGGACATTGATGAGCTATACAAAAAGGTATTGAATGAAAAAGAATTAGAAGACCTTAATGCTTGTGTAGCTAAAGAAATGACAAAAAGGCTTTCACAAGAAGAAAAACTTTTCCTTGGTGGTAACGCTCAAGAAAAACTCCAAGCCAAAGATGCAATAAATTCACTCAAAGACAAAGCTAAACCTACAAGCAAAGAGATGAAAGAATCTGTTGGGCTTTGCAGTGTGTCTGTGGGTATAGAAAAAGCTATTAAAAAGATTATGAAATAAGTCTTTCTTACATTCAAAATCACCCATTTGGGGTGGTTTTGAGCTTTTTGCTCCTCTATCCTCTTTCACACTTTAGCACTTTTTTAGCGAGATTCCGTATCAGGTTCTAAGATTGTCATTTGAGAATCTACTAGTATCTACACAGCTCCCAAATCACACCCAGCCTGAATAATCTTAGTAAAACTTTCCACTTCCAGACTCGCCGAGCCTACAAGCACACCATTCACATTTGGAATCTTTAGAATTTCCCCCGCATTATCCGCATTCACACTCCCACCATACAGCAATGGAGCTTCTGTCATCTCCGCTAGAATCTTATGTGTTTTTGCAATCTGCTCCGCCTTTGCACTTACCCCCGTGCCAATCGCCCAAATAGGTTCATAGGCTACAATCAGTTTAGGATAACCTACATCAATGTTTGCAAGTTGTGCGTTCAAAAAGTTCTTTAACGCCTCTTCACCTTTTTCACGCGTTTGCAAATCCTCCCCTATGCAGTAATAAATCTCAAATCCCACTTGGGCATAGAATCTAAACTTTTTAGCGATGCACTCGCTATTTTCACCAAACAGATTCCTACGCTCACTATGCCCAATCAAAATACGATGAATCCCAAATTCTTGTAATTGTAAAAGCCCAATTTCACCCGTAAAACCTCCAGATAGAGCAAAATAGCCATTTTGTGTGCCGATATGAAAATGCTTAAAATTATCCTCAAGTAACGCCGTGTGTGAAGGGAAAATATCCACTTGTAGCTTATGATTTTTGATAGAATCTGCACATTGAGATTCTAAAAACTTCTCTAATCCTTGCGTATAAGCCGCTACCTGCTTTCGCGTTAGATTTGCCTTAAAATTCCCAGCAATAATTGTTTTCATATTACTCCTTTGCGGTTGCTTTTAGTTTAGAAATAAAACAGAATTTTGTATAAAGTATTAGATTTTATACCCCCAATATATGCTATAAACAAGTTCCTGTCAATGAGTGTATAAATCAAAATGCGAGATTAAAAAAAGATAAGGAGTATTCAATACCCCTTAAGATGTGAAAAATACTTAAATCTAAATCCCCCTAAAACCTCTTCTTATTCACATCATCTAATATATCTTTAGCTACTCTATCTACTCTTTCACTTATTTCAGCACTTGAATTTGCTATCTCTACATTT
>NZ_JRPE02000020.1 GCF_000765825.2 Helicobacter magdeburgensis | reverse complement strand
AAATGTAGAGATAGCAAATTCAAGTGCTGAAATAAGTGAAAGAGTAGATAGAGTAGCTAAAGATATATTAGATGATGTGAATAAGAAGAGGTTTTAGGGATTGTGTTAGGTAAGTGGAGTTTAGATTCTATATATCGTAGGAGAATCTAGGCTTCTTAGACTTACAGCCTTTATGTTTGTTTGGTGTGTCTTTATGCTTTTGTAGTCTGCTTAAATTTTAGATTTATTTGTTAGGTTAAACTACTCCTGCATAATCCTGCATAACTCATCAAGGGAGCGTTGAAAGTCCCACTTTTCATCAATTTCTTGTTTTAAAAATGCTTCCATTGCTGTGCGTTTATTTATCGCCTCATCAAGTTCCAAGTCCGCTCCCCTTTGATACGCTCCAATGCGGATAAGCACTTCATTTTCCTTAATCAATGAATACAACCGCCGAAACTTCCGCACATAGCCTAAATGCTCCGGACTAATAATGTCATTAATAATCCTTGAAGCGGAGTTTAGAATATTTATCGGTGGGTAGATTCCCATATCTGTCAAATCACGATTAAGCACAATATGCCCATCTAGGATACTTCTGCTTTGATCGGCAATAGGATCGCTCAAGTCATCGCCCTCAACTAGCACGGTAAAAAACGCTGTGATAGAGCCTACA
The DNA here is from genome assembly GCF_000765825.2 of Helicobacter magdeburgensis. GTDB lineage: Bacteria > Campylobacterota > Campylobacteria > Campylobacterales > Helicobacteraceae > Helicobacter_C > Helicobacter_C magdeburgensis. The sequence goes on along the minus strand of NZ_JRPE02000020.1, from coordinate 24,484 downwards.
CCATCTTCTTTCCCCGCCCTTTCCATAAGCTGTGGCAGGAGCGTTAAGACTGATGGGGGATAGCCCTTACTCGTAGGTGGCTCTCCTAGAGCTAGTCCTATCTCTCGCTGAGCCATAGCAAAACGCGTAACAGAATCCATAATAAACAGCACATCATTGCCAAGCGATTTAAAATATTCAGCAATAGCCATCGCACTAAATGCCCCGTATTTACGCATAAGCGGAGAATCATCGCTTGTAGCTACCACAAGAATGGTATTTGTCAAATCATTATTAAGATTCTTATGGATAAACTCCGGCACTTCCCTGCCCCGCTCCCCAATAAGCGCAATAACCTTAATGGGTGCTTTTGCCCCTCGCACTATCATACCCATAAGCGTGGATTTGCCAACGCCACTTCCAGCAAAGATTCCCATTTTTTGCCCTTTGCCACAAGTTAAAATACTATCAATAGATTTTACCCCCACTTCAAAGACTTCATCTATAAGCCCTCGCTTTAACGCACTTAGTGGCGAACGCATAAGCGGCGTTGTCGCTTGAGTATGCAAACTCCCCTTATCATCAATAGGCTCTCCTAAAGGATTCACCACTCGCCCCAGCATAGCCTCCCCCACAGGGATATTTAACCCGTGATTTAGAATCTCCACCTTATCGCCACATTTATGCCCCTCCACAAAGGAAAATGGGCTAATAAAAAATTTCTCCCCCTCAATGGCGATTACCATACCTAAACTTTGCTTTTTTTCACCCTGTGTGTGAATCTCGCTTTCATCTTCTTTGTCAAACTCTTTATCAAATTCGCCGCAAAGCTCCCCATTAAGTCTCCCATTACGATTTTGTGCGTTTAGATTCTGCCTACTTGGGATAATTTTTACAATATCGCCAACTGAAGGCTTTACACCATTAGCTACAAACATGTTTTGCATAACTTTTATAAGCTGCCCATAGCTTGGAGAAAGATTCATATTATGTTTTAATTTTTCTTTGATGTGAGATAATGGCATTACAAAACCTACTTTTAAGATTTTTTTTTATAGAATACCAAATTATACTTTTTTATTTCATTAAGGACCACTATGAATTTCACAACAAAACGCACAAACAACGCTAATGCTATCGTCAATGGTAGTATTGCTCTATCTAAACTTGAAGAGAAGTTTGACAAAGTCATCAAAAAAATCGCTCAAAGCGTGAAAATTGATGGGTTTAGAAAAGGCAAAGTCCCTGCACAAGTCATCAAAGCAAGATACAAGGATCAAGTAGAGCAAGACGCACAGCAAGAGGCGATACAAGATTTACTTGACTTGGCACTTAAGGAGTTAAATGTCGCTCCAAACTCGCTTATTGGGAATCCTATGATTCTAAAGTTTGATAAGAATGAAGATAAGATTGATTTAGAGATAAAAATCAGCATTGCACCGAGCTTTGAAACCGATAATGTAGAAAAATATGTCCCTGAAGTGAAGCTTAAAGCTGTTACAAAAGCTCAAATTGATGAGCGATTAGCAGAGATTGCTAAAAGTCGCGCTCCGCTCAGTGAGATTACGGAAAATAGGGCTTTGGCAAAAGATGATACGGCAAATATTGACTTTGAAGGCTTTGTTGATGGTAAGGCGTTTGAGGGTGGTAAGGGAGAGAATTTCAACCTTGTGATTGGCTCAAATCAGTTTATCCCCGGCTTTGAAGATGCCCTTATTGGTATGAAAAAGGGTGAAAAGCGAAGCATTGATGTTACTTTCCCAGAAAATTATCAAGCTGCACATCTTGCGGGTAAAAAGGCAAAGTTTGATGTAACACTTCACAAGATTTTGCAAAAAGATTCAACTAAAATTGATGATGAGTTTGCAAAAAGTATCGCCGGGGCTGAATCTAGCCTTGAATCTTTAAAAGATATGGTTAAAGAACAGCTTGAAATGGAGCAAAAAACCGAGCTTTATAATAAAGAGCTGAAAGAAAAGCTTGTGGAATCCTTGCTTAAAAATATCTCTTTTGACCTGCCCGAGCTTATTGTAGAGCAGGAAATGGACATTTTATTTAGAAATGCCCTATCTCAACTTGCCCCAGAAGAGATTGAAAAAATGAAAAACAATCAAGAAGAGGCAAAAAAGGTACGTGAAACACATCGCGATGAGGCGTGTAAAAGTGTGCAAATCACTTTCATTATGGATAAATTAGCAAAACAATATAATATCGTTATCCAAGACAATGAAGTTTTACAAACGATTTATTATGAAGCGATGATGATGGGGCAAAATCCAAAAGAAGTTTTAGAATACTATCAGCAAAATAACCTTGTCCCAGCGATTAAAATGACAATGATTGAAGATAGGGTGTTGCATTATTTGCTTGATGAAAAGTTTGCAAAAAGCAAAGAAAAAGCTACAACTTCAAAAGCGGATTCCAAAGCAGAATCTAAGACGGATAAGGCGGATTCAGGCAAAACAGAATCAAACAAGAAAACTAAATAAGGATAAGCAATGAGTGGATATATTCCTTTTGTTATAGAACGCACGGGGCGAGGTGAGCGAAGTTATGACATTTACTCGCGTTTGCTTAAAGACCGCATTATTTTGCTAAGTGGCGAGATAAATGACCATATCGCTTCTTCAATCGTAGCTCAACTGCTATTCTTAGAAGCTGAAGACCCGGATAAGGACATTAACTTTTATATCAACTCGCCCGGTGGAGTTATCACAAGTGCGTTTAGCATTTATGATACGATGAATTATATCCGCTCTGATATAAGCACCATTTGCATTGGACAAGCTGCGTCTGCTGGAGCATTCTTACTTAGCTCTGGCACAAAGGGTAAGCGTTTCTCTCTGCCAAACTCTCGCATTATGATTCATCAACCACTTGGTGGCGCACAGGGACAAGCCACAGATATTGAGATTCAGGCTAAAGAGATTTTGCGTTTGAAAAAGATTCTTAATGAGATTATGGCGGAAAACACAGGGCAGAGTGTGGAGAAAATCACACAAGATACGGAACGAGATTTTTTTATGAGTGGAGAAGAAGCGAGAGATTACGGATTGGTTGATAAGATTCTTACAAAAAGTTTGAAATAGGCTTGGTTTTGAAATAGGTTTTGGAGGTATTTTATGGATTTAAGTGGATTAGACTTAGATATTGGCAATAATGATTTTTTTGGGAATCTCGATGTCGTGGGACTAGAAGGAGGTAAGGCAAAAACGCAGTCTATCCCCTCTGTGTCCATAACCCCGACAGATACGACACAAAAGCTAAGCTCTATTTCCAAACAGGCAATGGAAGCCCTTGAAAAAGATGACATTTTGCCTTTACCTGAAAACTTTGAAGCTTATTTTGAAAAAACACTCTCGCAAGAACAAGATGAAAATGTGCGAGAAAAGATTAGAGCAATGGTAGAGAGTGCAAATCACGATTCTAGACTTATTGCCCTTGAAAAAACTTTCAATGATAATTTTACAACGCTTAAATCCGTTTTGGAACAGCTCCTTACCCTTTGCAAGCAACTCTCATCAATGGAAAGCAATACAAACAAACGCCTTGCTGAAATTGCCGCTATCACAAATCCCCTTGGTGCGCAAAATGCCATTAAGGTATTGCTAAACGAGATTAAGGGCTTTCACAAGCAGTTTGTTACACAAGCTGATAGTATCTCTCGCTCATACCGCGATATGTATGCAAAGTCCTCCACAGCCAAAACGAGTGCTATGTATGACACAACACTTGGAATCCACAGCAAAAGCTTTTTCCTGCAATCTTTGGAACTTGAATGTAAAAATGGCAAAGAGTTTCCACGCCACTCTGCACTTGTAGTGTTTTCTCCGTCAAAGGAGCTTGGCACACAGCTCACAGACCAAACAAAGCTTGTTACGACTTTTAAAAATATCGCTAAAATCGTTTCAAAAAATATCGGCACAAAGGACCTTGTCAGCTATCTTGGCAGTGGGCGATTTGGAATGTTGCTTAAAAATGTTCAAGCCCAAGGCGCGATAGACTTGTGCGAAGAAGTGATTAAAAAATGCAAGGCGACCAATATTTTTATCGGTGATTTGGATTTGCATTTGCATATCGTTATGGGCGGGATTGTATTTGATGTCAATAAAACGCCTGAATCTATGCTAGAAGAGGCAAAAGCCGCACTTGATGAAGCATTGAGTGAAAACAAACACTTGCAATTTAAACAAGCAGAAAATAGTGGTGGGGGCGGGACATTTGGCAGTGCAGATTCAGATGATTTAGACATACCCGGAGATGATTTTGGCGACTTTGGCGATTTTGAAATATCCTAACCCTATTTTGCGTCAAAAATCCACAAAAGTAGAATCTTTTGACGAATCTCTACATACCCTACTTGATGATATGTATGAAACGATGATAGAAAGTGGCGGTGTAGGACTGGCGGCAATTCAAGTCGGCATTGCCAAGCAGATTCTTGTGATTAATCTCCCACGAGATGAGGATAAGCAACAATACAAAGAAGATTTACTAGAAGTGATTAATCCCACTTTTTTAACCCAAGAAGATGATATAGAGTGGGAAGAGGGCTGTCTGTCTGTGCCAGAATTTTATGAGAGTGTGAAGCGATTTAATAAAGTCTCAATCGCTTATAAAGATAGATTTGGCAATGATAAGATTCTCCAAGCGGAGGGCTTTTTAGCCGTGGCATTGCAACACGAGATAGATCATTTAAATGGAATCTTATTTGTAGATAAGCTCCCCATTCTTAGACGCAAGAAGTTTGAAAAAGAACTCAAAAAACTAAAAAATCAAAAAACATAATAATGGTTAATACAATCCTTAGTGCGACAAGCTTTGGCACGAGTGCGAAAATCATTCAGGTAGAAGCCACTTTCATTAGGGGACTGCCTAGCTTTAATATCACAGGTCTAGCCCATAGCTCTATCCAAGAATCTAAGCAACGCGTCCAAGCCGCACTTGCCAACATCGGCATTACCCTGCCACCGCAAAAAATTAATATCAATCTCTCTCCATCAGATATTCCCAAAAATGGAGGGCATTTTGACTTGCCAATCGCCCTAGCACTGCAAAAAACGCAGCTCAAGGATATTTTTGCCTTTGGGGAGCTAGGGCTTGATGGGAGTGTGAAATACACAGATTCTATTTATCCACTCCTGCTTGACATTACCCTTTTGCATAAGGACGCAAAAGTCATTGTCCCCTTGTCTGCAAAAGAGCTTCTTTCCCCCATTCCGCATTTGCAATTTTATTTTGTCTCGCACCTGCAAGAAGCCATAGATATTTTGAATAATCTAGAATCTAATCCGCATAGCACAACGCCCCATAGCACAGATTCTATCTCGCATTTTGGCTTTGCAAACCTTGAAGTGCGGGGGGAGAAATATTTTTATAATGAAAATTTTGACTTTGATTTTAGCGAAGTGCAGGGGCAGGATATTGCCAAGCGTGCGGCTCTCATCGCCGCTGCTGGGTTTCATAACTTCATTATGGAAGGCTCACCGGGCAGTGGCAAAAGTATGATAGCCAAGCGTTTGCCCTATATTCTCCCGCCTAGCTCACTCCAAGAGATGATAGAAACCATAAAATATCAGTCCCTAAACAAGCAAACTGCCACCTACACGCCACTTCGCCCATTCCGCAATCCCCATCAAAGCGCGAGTAAATCAAGTATCCTAGGCTCTGCTACGCAGTATGAAGTCAAACCCGGAGAAGTGGCATTAGCCCATAATGGCATTTTATTTTTTGATGAATTACCGCATTTTAAAAAAGATATTTTAGAAGCCCTGCGTGAGCCGCTTGAAAACAATAAGCTTGTCATCTCTCGTGTGCATTCAAAGCTTGAGTATGACACAAACTTCCTGTTTGTCGCCGCACTCAATCCCTGCCCGTGTGGGAATTTGCTTAGCAAAACAAAGGAATGCCGCTGTCAAGAGCGAGAGATTAGTGCATATCGTGGGCGATTATCCCAGCCGTTTTTAGATAGGATTGATTTATTCGTGCAGATGAATGAGTATGAAAAAGATAAGAATCTGCCAAAAGGGCTAGATTCTAAGAGTATGCAAGAGCTTGTGTTTCAAGCCTTTACAATGCAAAAGCAAAGGGGACAAACCGCCTTCAATGGTAAGTTAAATGAAAAAGAGATTGAGACATATTGCAAGCTAGATTCACAATCACTTGCCTTGCTTACCCAAGCCAGTGAGCGTTTCTCACTCTCATATCGTGGGCTAAATAAAATTAAAAAAGTCGCAAGAACTATTGCCGATTTAGCAGGGGAGCAGGAGATACAAAAAGCCCATATCCTAGAAGCGTTGAGTTATAGGAAAATCTAAGGAGAGATTATGCACGATAAACAAGCCCTGCATCGCCGTTTGAAAAAAATCATAGGTCAGCTTAATGGCATTGATAAGATGATTAGCGAAGACGCCCCCTGCCCCGATGTGCTTATCCAGCTTAATGCCGCAAAGAGTGCGATTCACAAAGTGGGGCAGATTGTGCTTGAAGGACATATTAATCATTGTGTGCGAGATAGTATCGCCGATTCTAAAAGCGATATTGACACGACGCTAAATGAACTTGCCAAAGCCCTAGAGCATTTTGGTCGTATGAGTTAAGATTTCACTTTTTTGCACCGCTTGTAAATAAAGCTAGATTCTAAAAATAGACTATGTTTTAAAATCTAGCGAAAATCTACCGCCTGTCATTGCAAAACCCTATCTTAGCAAAATCTTACAAGCAAAAGACATATGAGCCAGAATCTCAAAAAATCCCTACTTTTTTCCACTCTCTCACTTTTCTCATACTTTTACACACAAAAAATGCGTAATTAAGATTCTCTATAAAATACCAAGACGATTTACTCTATTTTAACACCTTTTATCTATCATAAAACCATTAAAAGCCCTTGTGGCATTCCCTAGAAATAGGCGTTTTTTGACATTTTGATATGACTTGTTTGGCTAGAGTTGCGTGTTTTAGGATATTTCAAGCTTTGAAAACGCTCAAAGCACATACTAGAGCCGACTTGGGAGAGTCGGTTCTAGTGGGACCCGATTTGTGAGGGGATTTGTATCACTCTAATGCTTTTACTTGTTATATCAAAGCTTGTCTATCTTATGTCATTACTCGGGCTTTGCCAAAGTATCTTTTTTATTCAATACAAAAACTGCAAAAAACTACCAAAAAAACTACTATATTAGATTCTAGATTCCACGAAAGAAAATATTCATCAATAATTAAAGCTTTCCTTTTTTAGGGCTTTTTAGGTTATTTTTTGACATTTTGGGGGGTTAGAATCCCAAAGGGTGTGTCAAATTTTGTGTCAAAATCTATAAATTTTTGATTTTTTGACCTTACACCCTTATTCTACTCCCTGAAAATCCCTTTTCATATCACTACTCCGTATCACAAAACCCATTTCATTTACAAACCTTACACACTTCTTTAAAGAACGCATTTTGCAATGATAAATCACGCCACTTGATGTGGGACTATCTTTAAAGGAGAACAAATGGAAGTCAAACACACAAACCTCTACAAAAGGAATGGTATCATCTACATAGATGCTACTCTAACAGAAATCGGCAGAGTGCGATTCAGCACTAAACTTAAAGATACAAAAGAAAATATGGCAAAAGCTTTGCTTTCAGCTAAGGATTTGATTTTTGCGTATTTAGGCGTTCAAGTCAAAGAGCAAAAACTTACCTTTGCAACGCTGGGAGAAAAATTCATCTTAGAGGAATGCCAACATACAAAAACACAAACATTGATGAAATACAAAAGCAATCTGACTGATATTATCAAGTATTTTGGCTCAAAAGATTTGAGGCTGATTACCCAAGAGCAGGTAAGAAACTACGCATATGATAATCAAACCCAAGCCTACAAAATAGCTTTTCTCAATCGTATTATACGATTTGCCATCACCAATAATGTGAGGCTAAACTTAAAGCCGCTTAAATTTAAAAATCACTATGTGGTAAATGCTAATACAAAAAATGTCTTACCATTCAGCCTAGATGAAATAAAGCAGGTGTTAGAATCTGTAAAAGATGATTATTTTAAAAACTTCTTGCAATTAGCCTTTTTCACAGGAATGAGAACAGGGGAGCTTTTTGCACTGCAATGGCAAGATTGTGATTTTGAAAATAACAAGATTTTAGTGAATAAAAGCCTAGAATTTTCAACAGGTAAAATCACAACCACAAAAACCCATCAATCCCGCTATATTGATATGCTCCCCCAAGTAAAACTCGCCCTTTTATCCTTAAAAAGCAAAGCCCAAGATGATAAGACTATCTTTACATTCAATGTCGTAACCGCAAGAAATAAATGGCACAAAGTGTGTGAGAGCTTGGGTTTAGAAAAAAGGTGCTTGTATCAAACACGCCATAGTTTTGCCACGATGATGCTTACAAACAACGAAGAACCATTGTGGGTAAGCTCAATGCTAGGACACAAATCACTTCACACCACTTACAAACACTATGTGAAATATATCCCGCAAACAAAAAAACGAGCCGCCTTTTTAGATAACTTTACTCTATCAATCAAGGGGGAAATATGACATTTTGGTATGTTTGCAAGAAGTGTGGATATATAAATGAAGTAGATTTTGCGGAAATTGATTTAAAAATCAAGCTGGATAGTGAAGTGCCTATCTTATCAATATGTAGTGAATGTGGGGAAGCTCAATGTATTGTTATTGAAGTGATTGGAGAAAAGCGATGTTAGAGTTAGAAAAAGAGATTATAGCTTCATTCTTAGCCTATCCACAGCAGATTGATGAGTTTTTAGAAAAAATCCCCAAAGAGTGTTTTAGCCCAAAAGGTCAAAGAACACTTGAGATTCTAATAGAGCTTTTAGAATCTCAAAGTGTGAGTAAAAACGCCTTTGTGGGACGGCTTAATAAAAAAGAGCAGGAGCAGGATTATTTTTTAGATGTTCTCTCCCATATCCCAAATCCAAATGTGGTGCGACTAACGCAAAGCTTTTATGAAAGCTTTTTAAAGCAAAAGCAAAAAGAAGCAGGACTAAAGCTCCTTGAAGCAAGTGAGAATAATGCTCTGCTTGATATGAATACGCTTATCCCTAATGTGAATTTTTGCTCCCATAAAAATATGCAGGAATGGCAAGACTACTACGCTACAAAGCCCCAAATGCCAAAGTATAAAACAGGTATTAGCTTTTTAGATTCTGTCTTTGATGGGGGCATAGAATCCGCTCAACTTGTGCTTATCAGTGGCGACCCAGAAGCAGGTAAAACAACTTTAGGTTTGCAGATGCTGGAATTTATGGCAAAAACCAATAAGGTATGTTTTTTTAGCTTTGAGTTTCCCATTTACACCTATCTCAAACGCAAAAGAAATGATAAATCATTCAAAAGGGAAAATCTCATCATCATTGATGATGGATATGAGATTTATCAAGTAGCTCAAAATATTAAGACACTTTACAAACAAGGCGTGAGAGTATTTCTCATAGATTCCCAAATGCGACTAGTAAGCCCCAATGGTAGAAATATGGAAGAGGAAGAAAGTCTTAAATTTTCAACTCTTGCAAGACTATGCCATAGCTTAGGGATTTTAGTCTTTCTTATCGTGCAAACGAGTAAAGGTGATAGAGATAATCCTATGGGGAGCAAAAAGGGCGGACACGAATCAAGTATCACCATACGCATAGAACACGATAAGCCAAAAAATGAAAGCGTGAGAGAATTTAGCGAAGATTCGCGCATCGTGATTTTAAAGAAAAACAAGCAAACAGGCAAACACTATAAAGAAAGGGTAAATTTCAATAGTGAGCTAGGTAAGTTTAGTGTGTATGAAAGTGAGCAGAACTATAGAGATTTGGAGGTAGTAGAGATATGAAAAATGCGTTGTCTTTACGGTGCTTTTTGGGGAGTTTGCGTTTCGTGCTTCGGCACTACCGCTTAGGTAGCTTCTCGCACGGAAACGCAGCACAACCCCAAAAATCACTCGCAAATTCTGCCGCATTGCATACCCACTCGTGCGAAGCACTAGTCCAAACCTGCAAAAGCTGAATCTTAAAAAAAATCACAAACAAGGAGTAAAAAAATGATACAAAAAGACCAACAAATAAACAACTTCACAATCCTTTCTAGCGACATTTTGCGTGATGAAAGTTTAAGTATGGGTGCTAGAATGTTTTATGCTCTAGCTCAAAGTTTTAGCGATGAGTGGAATATCAATATCAAGCATTTTGCCAAGCTTTTAAATGTGAGCGAAGCAAGTGTAAGGAAGTTTAGAAATGAGCTTGTCAATGCTGGGCTTTTGCAATATTCACAAATAAGAGATGAAAAAGGCAAATTGACACAAGAAAGTGTCTATACTTTTAATAAATTAGAAATTATACAATCTCAATATGTAGATAGTATAGATTCACAAGAGCAAGAAGCTCAAAACTCCATAAGTGTGGAATCTTATCCGTTTAAACATTTATCCGCATACGGAGATTCTGCTGACATAAGTAATAATAATAAATCAAGTAATATCAACTCTAATAAGTCGCCAAAACCAACCGCTTTGTTTCTCATCATAAGCCAAAGTTTTAAATTTTTCAAAGACACTAAACTCTCACCTAAAAGCACAAAATTCAAAGAATCACTGCCTTTAGAATCTTACACCGAGCAAGAAATACAGGCTTACAAAGACTTTATTGCTTATCGCAAGGAAAAAGGTTTTTTAGCCAAAAGCACGATAAATAGCATAATCAAAGACTTTGAGAAGCTTAAAAAGCAAAATGCGGATATTGTGCTATGTGTTGAAACTTGCATTAATCGTGGCTGGAGTGGGCTGCTTAAAGCCCACGAAGCACTACTTAGATATGAAAGTTTTAAAAAACCACAAGCCAAAAACTATGTGGGGAAAAACCAAGAAGCCAAAACCGCTCATAATCCCCTTGAAAGATTAGGGCAAGAAGTAAAATAAAGGCAAAGGAGGTAGGAATGGTAAAAGAACAATTTATTACAGAAATTAAGGGTGATGAGAGAATAAAACTCACAGATTATGCGGTTAATCAAGTGAATTTTTTTCTCCAAAAGCTAAGTGATGAGAATCCACAAGATACAGGGCTTTTAGAATCTTTTGTGCTAAGTCTCAATTGTAATGCAAAGGCAAGAATCTATGTGGGCGAGTTTTTTTCAATATTGCTTGATTGTGTGAAAAAACAGGCTGAATTTTTATCCACAACTGCAAGGATTAAAAATTTTAAAGGCACAAGGTTTGAGGAAGAGACATTATTAAAAGACTACTTCACCAAGCAAAGATTAAAAGAGCTAGGGCTAACTTGGATAATGCAAGGAGACAACAAATGAAAAACGCAAAAATCCATACAACAAGCTTTTTCTTAGAAACAGCCTTGTTGCAAAGCATAGATGAAATTGCCGAGATTTTAGGCGTGAGTAGAAGTATAGTCATTGAAAGAGCAGTATTTGGAAAAGAAAAAGGATTTGACAATGCGGAGCGTAAAATTAAACCAAAAAAAGCAAAGAAAAAAATTCCTACTAAGAGAGTCAAACATAAGGCGTATAAACAGAAACGCAAGAAAACAGAAGTTAAGCAAGAATGCTTATTTGATTGGTGTAATCAATGAATATTTGGAATTTGTGGGAAAGCATAATTTGTTTGCGTTTTATAATGAGGGTTTCTAGGAGCGATAGCTATGCTACACAAACAAGATTCTAAGATTTGCGTATTCAATTTTGTAACGCACAAATAGCGGAAGTATTTTTGAGATAGAAACGGCGTTTTGGAGCGAACAAGCAAGAAGCTTACTTAAGCGTAAGTGCCGAAGCTTGTGAGCGAACAATCGCCGATTCTAGCCCACAAGACAACGCTAGGCAACAAAGGAGTAAAAATTGATTAAAAATGTTAGCGAAATTAAAGCCAAAAGCGACATTATAGACATTATTGGCAGTTTTTTAATCCTCAAAAAAAGTGGAGCAAACTACTCTAGTCCCTGCCCTTTTCATAATGAAAAAAGTGCAAGTTTTATAGTTAGCCCAGCTAAGCAGATTTTCACTTGTTTTGGCTGTGGCAAAAGTGGCGATGTATTTAAGTTTTTACAAGAATACAAGCAGCTTAGTTTCCAAGAAAGTGTGGAAGCAGTGGGCGAACTTAGTGGAGTAAATATAGAATATGAAACAAACAAGAATACAGCCCACAATAAAGACAAACGCCAAGAGCTAAACGCACAATATGAAAGCCTATTTGTCAAAGCTACACAAGAGCTTTTGGCAAATGAAAAAATTTTACAATATCTCTATAATAGAGGGCTTACACAAGAGGATTTAAACATCTTTAGCATAGGGCTAATGCCTAGCCTTGATTCTATCCGTAGCATTTACGATACCCAAACCGCCTTGCAGTTAGGAATCTTAAAAAAACGCACCGATGGGAGCATATACACACCTTTTAAAAATCGCATTATTTTTGCCATTAGAAACAACGCTCATAAAATTGTAGGTTTAAGTGGGCGAACACACCCTTATGAAAACTTTAGAAACGCCCCAAAATATTTAAATAGTGGAGAAAGTTTTCTATTTAAAAAGAGTGAGAATCTATACCTATTCTCCTTAGCAAAAAGTGCGATAAAGCAAAACAATAGCGTGATTATAGTGGAGGGCTATATGGACTGCATAGCCTTACATAAAATGGGCTTTACTAACGCTGTGGCAACTTGTGGCACAGCCTTTAATCTCGCTCATCTTAATGCCTTGTATCGCATAAACCAAGAGATTGAGCTAGTCTTTTGTTTTGATAGTGATGAAGCAGGAAAAAAGGCGACTATTAGAAGCCTAGAGCTTTGCTTTTCGCATAAATTCTACAATGTCAAAACTATGCTACTCAAAGGCAATCATAAAGACATAGGCGAGATTTTAGAGAAAAAAGCACAACTAGAGTGTAATGTTATAACGGGTTTGAAATTTTATATAGGCTATCATTTTAAACAAGCTAAAGATTCTAAGGCAAAAGATGACTTGCTTAAATATCTTGTCAGTCTCATAGACAATGAGCAAAACTTCTACGCAAAACTTGAATTGATAGATAATATCTCATCACTTACGCATATTCCAAAAGAATATTTTTACACTAAAAAAGCACAAAGCTATAAGAGTAATCATAACAGAATCTTAGAGCTGCTTTATAGTATTTATAATGATAAGGATTGTGCGTATATCGCCAAAAAGCAACTAGATTTAGACAGCATAGATGAGCATTACAAAGCTGACTTAGAGCATTTTTTAAACACAGAGCAACTGCAAGGCAGTGCGTTAAACATCGCCTTAAACGATAAGCTTAATACAAATCTTAATATTTCTAGCGTGTATAACGAGATTTTAAACCTTAACATCATTCAGGCAAGTAAGAATCTAGACATTGCCAAAATTAAAAAAGATATTCCGCAAATTATTGCATTAAGCGAGTATATCACAAAGTGCAAGGAGGAAATACAATGCCAAGACAATATGTTTTAATTCAATTCAACACAAAGGAGACAAAATGCTAGTAGGAGCAAAAAATCATTATAGTTATGGATTCTATGGTGTAAGTAAGGATTTTTATATCTATGAGTTATTAAGCGGCGTGGTGGTAGATAGATTTATCTCACAAAAAGGAATGAGTGAGCGAGAGGAGATTTTGCATAATATTTTCAATGCAGAAAAATCCTTTGATTTTAAGGAGATTTTATCTGCACACAAGGGTTTATATTATCTTTTTTTTATAAGCAAAAGGGATAAATACCTAATAAGGTTAGCACAAAAAGCGATAAAAAGAATGCGAGAAATCGCATAATCTTTTTAACCCTTTTAATCTTTTTTAATATCCCCTACACTTGCACCATATTCAAAGGGTGGTGCGTAACCAGCACAAGTAAAGAACAACTTTCGACAAACTCTGGGTAGAGTATAAAACCAAACAATAGGAATCCCTTTGAATAAAACATTAAAAAGGATAAACAATGGCAAATTTTGAAATCGCACACAAGGTAACAGCAGATTGCGAGGGTGGGTATGTCAATGACCCAAAAGACGCAGGGGGTGAAACGATTTTTGGCATTGCTAGGAATATGTGGAAAGATTTGCCCTTATGGAAAATCGTAGATGATTATAAGCAAATGGTGGGCGATTTAGCTCAAAAAAGCGAACGCAAAGAGCTAGAAAAGCTATGCTTGGGGAATGCTGAATTTGTATCTCAAAAGAATGCTTTTTATAAATCTCAGTTTTGGGATAAAGTAAAGGGCGATGAGATTGAGAGCCAAGCAGTAGCGGGGAATGTCTATGACTTTGCTGTAAATGCTGGAGTGAAACAAGCAGTGAAAACATTGCAAAGGGCATTAGGTATCGCTGATGATGGTATTTTTGGCAATGGGACACTCACTGCCTGTAATAATGCAGAATCTGCAAAGCTCAATAATGATTATTGCGTTGGGCGTGAAAACTTCTATAAAGACTTGGTTAAAAGAAAGCCACAAAATGAGAAGTTTTTAAATGGTTGGCTTGGGCGTGTAAAACGCTTTTATGTGTAAAGGGATAGAAAATGAAACACTTACTTCAAAAATGGCTAGGTATGCTAGAACTTGAAAATGAGATTATAAACCTTAGGGAGCAATATAGCCAAATAACTTATTTATTAGCTAACAAAGATGTAACACTAAAGCATTTGCAAGAGAGCATAGACAAAGCCATTTTAAAGCAAGAAGAGTTAAATGAGTATATAAAAACGCATTTAAATTCAAATTAAAAATGGTTAAAAGCATTAGCCTCACGCTTCAACCACGACCTTAAGCGTAATAAAATAAAATCGCACGAAGTGCCACCTCTTAAAGCGTTATCGGGTGGGGGATTTTTAAGGGGGAGGGGTGATTTCGCGTGTAGCGAAGCAAACCCGTTTTACGCAAATTCAAGCCCCTCCCCCTTAAAAAAAAAAAAAAGAAAAAAAGAATTGCTAAAAAACTTCTCTCAACTAAGGAGCATAAATGCAAACCTTACTAGAATTCTTAAAAAACCTATTTAGCTCACAAAATGGAGCTAAAGAAAGCAATGAGCTTGACACAAAGCAAGAAGTGGATATTGGCGTGTTGCAACATAGAGTGAATGATTTAGAATCTAATCTCAAAACAGCTTTAAGGCGTGTGAATAGGCTAGAAAAAGACATCTATGAGCTAAAGACACTAAAGGGGCAATCACACAAGCAGGGGCAAAGCCCCCTATCTTAATATGCCTTGACTATTATGAGACATAATAGTATTATAGCGATTAAGATTCTCGTGTGAATCTTGCAAGACACTTTTATAACCTCCTTTTGTAAAATGGAGGAGCAAAAAGCGTAAGGTTGCGACCCTTTAGCTTTTTGCAACCTCACGCATATTATACCACAATCCTTTAACCCTTTTAAAAATCCCTTGTATTTGCTTAAATTCCTAAAAAAACGAGTTGATGGATACCTGCAAGGTAGTCATAACTCAAGCTTTAGGAACAAGGCAGGATTTATTCCTGCCGCAGTGGTCTTAAGTGAAGTTTTACGCAAAACTTCACGGCTATGAAATAAGAAAAGGATACAACAATGATGAGTAAAGCCAAAGCTCTTAAATCTTTATCCACTCTGCTTATTCTCACACTTTTTGTATATTTTATGAAAGGCTGTGCAGAGCCAAAAGTTGTGTTTAAAGAAGTCAAAGTGCCTGTTGCCTGTGATGTCAAAGAAAGAAAGAAACCGCTCAAAAACGCCAATGTGCTGGAGTATTTAAAAGAAGTGTTGGTGTATGCGGAGGGGTTGGAGAAGGACTTGAACTACTGCAAAGGCAAGAAGTGATGGCTTTCGGTGTAGCGTTGTCTTTTTTGCTAGAAACGGCGATTGTTCGCTCACAAGCTTCGGCACTTACGCTTAAGTAAGCTTCTTGCTTGTTCGCTCCAAAACGCCGTTTCTATCTCAAAAATACTTCCGCTATGTGTGCGGCTTGTTTCCACATCTCCCCCCTTATAAAAAGACAAAATAAAAAGGAGTTACAAAATGCAATACTTGACTATTTTTCTAGGATTGATTATTTTCACTCTAGGTGGAAGTTGTGCGTATCTTTTAAACAAAAATGCAGAATTAAAAATGCTTAATCAAATCAATAATGCCATAGTAGATTCTCAAACAAAAGCCATAGAGCAAATGGCACTAGAGAGTGAAAAGTATCACTGCGATTTAGAATCTATGAATGACTACACAAGGGCAAAATACTCCGCAGTTATCACAGAGCATAAAGATGAGAGCTGTGAATCTAAGCTCAAAGAGTTTGAGAAAGCTTTAAATATTTATAGTGGTGAATAATGGAGACTTTGCTAAGGCTGGTTGTGGTTGTAACGCTACTTGTTTTGATGTTTTGCTTTGTGGAAGTGATGAGCCATAGGGAAAAGATAGGGAGCTATCAAAGCTATGGGCATATGAGACTTTAAGAAACTTTGCAGGTTAAAGCTTTTACACAAACACCTAAAAAGGCGGGGGAAATCCCCCTTACGCTAATACTTATATTTCAACTTAATTTTAAACCTAAAAAGCCTAAAATTAATATATAATACAAGTAAGCGTTTTCTATGTCGTTTCACTATGTCGTTTCATAGGAACGCCTTTAAGGTGATTTTGCCTCAAAGTGATTTTTGGGGCAAAACTATTGTAACATACTTTATACCACAATCCCCTTTTAACCCTTTTAATTCCCTTTGTTTTTTGTGTTTAATACTCCTTTTTGTATTTCATTCCCCCTTGTAAAAAGAAAAAAAGAATTGCTATTTTATGACTTCTACCTTTAAGCGTGTAAGGACTTGAAATGATGAAAAATTGGAATCTATGGTATTTTGTAGGACTTTTGCTTATTTTATATGTCGGTAGTGGAATGGTAGATGAGCTAAAAAGTGGGCAAAAAAGACTAGAAGACAAAATGCTGCAATTCCAAGCAAAAGCAGAAGCCATCACCACACGATTAAATGCGAATGAAAAAGAATCCGCAGACTTCTACAAGCTCCAAAAAAACCAAGATGTATGGCAAGGCACAGCGTGTATAAACTGCCATAATACACTAGCTACTGCCCTGCCTATTTACAAACGCACAATCCCCGAAGCTATTGAGATTGTGCGAAATGGCAATGAGAATAGCAAAGCAGGTGGAATGCCAACATACACAAGCCGTGCGACAAGGGATAAAAACTCAATTACTGATAGTGAGTTAAAAGTTCGCCTAGATGCACTCTACACACAAGAGTTGCTCCAATATGCAAAGGATAAGATTAAATGAATGAAGTAAGTTTTTTTTGGAAATTTTTAATCGCTTTGTGTGCTGGGGTGTTTGGTGTAGCAGTGGCTATAAGCATACAACATATAAAAATCATCGGTGTGCCAAAATGGCTTATAGTTTTTGCCATAGTGGTGCAGCTACTCTTAAGCTGGGGTGTGTTTATTTTTATCATCATCTTTTTTAAAAGTGGTCTGCTCCCTAAAGTTGTGCCAAATGATGACTATTCGGCTTTAAGCGTGGCGTATTTTTGTGCTTCTATACCGCATATTGTTATCACAACCGCCATTTTAATCTACAATAAAGAAATCAACAAATGGCTGGAATCTCGCTATGGAAGCGGGGAAACTTTGCCAAATATGGATAATGTCGCCACAAGTAAAAGTGATGTAGATTCTATAAACACACAAGAAAGCACGGATTCAAATCATAGTGGAGAAAACACACAGGATTCTAAAACTGAAGATGAAGTTTCTTTGAGAGACCTAGAAACTACACAAGAAAGTAAAGTGTGTGAAACTTGTGGCAAAACACTTTAAATCCATTTTAACCCTTTTTTTTCATTTTTCATTTTTCTACAATATGCCCGTGTTTGACTGACACAAAATCTCCTTAATTTAAGGCTATTCACACAAATAGCCTTAAGCTCTTATTTTAAGGAAACAAGCAATGGCAATAAAAAATAAAAATGAAATAGAAATTTTCTACAAAACTCACAATCTTTCAAAACAAGAAGTCGCAAAGCATTTTAATATCCCTTACCGAACTCTAGCGTATTGGATTAAAAAAGAGAATTGGAAGCAAGGGCAAGCCTTATTAATAGATGAGATTCATACTCCCCAAGTGATTAAAAATACAAATAGAGTGCTAAACATCGCAGAAGATAGGATAAAAGACCAAATCAAAACAAACTTAGGAGAATGTGCCTTTAATGTGGATTCTATGATTTTAAATAATCTGCTGCAATCTAGCACAGATGAGATATTACTAAAAACTATGAGTGTGAATTTTATTCAAAAAAACATAGCCCTTTGTGCAATTTTAGCCAAAGACCATTTGTTGCGGTTAGCTCACAATGATAATGGCGACCCAAAAAATAGCCCCATTTTCATAGCCTGTGCGGAGAAAGTAGCTAAAATCTTTGCTGATATGAAAACTCAAATTTATGGCAAAGACACAACACTCTTGCAAGACCAAAGCGTTGTAGAATATGAAAAGCTCACACTCCAAGAGCTTAACGCTCTCATAGAGCAAGAACAAGCACAAGGAGAATTAAAGTGATAGCCCAAGAAGTTTTACTGCTTACCCGCTCCCTTTTAAGAGATGATGATTATAAAAATCTGCGTTTTAGTGATAGGGAATTACTAGATTCTATGCAAAGGGTGCAAGATGAGCTAATAACACTTTTTAGAGAAAATATCCAAGTGCTTTGTTTTAAGCCAAAAAGTGCCATTTTTGATTTGCCACAAAAAGTCGCTTATATTCACAGCATTACGCTCAATGGCACGAGTATCCCCTACCTGCAAAAGCACACCGCTCACAGCATAAACAGCCTAGTTTTTACGCATTTGTATGAAAACACTTACAGCATTTTAAATTACCCCATAGACAAATACGATGAGATAAGTATCACTTACTCTGCTTTAAGCGAAAAGATAGAGCTAAACGATGAGCTAGTGCTAGATTCTAGCTATAACAAAGCCTTAAGCTTGGGTATAGTGTGCGAAATGTTTTTAAGAGAGGTAAATGAGATAAATATCCAAAAAAAGCAATTCTATGAGCGTGAATATGAAAAAGAAAAAGGTGTAATACGCACACATAAGAACAGCTCAAACAATAAAAGAGTAATGCAAACAAAAACGCAATATTAAAAGAGTTTTAACCCTTTTTTATTTTTTTGTTTTTTATCACAATAGCACTCACATTTTTAAAAAAGGAGCAAAAAATGGCAACTCAAAAAGTGCATAATGTATGTTATATGGCTGATTGTGTGCTGGACTTATCACAAGACACAACACAAGCAGTGATTCTTCCAAAAGGCTCAACAATCACTCATTTAAGTGTAGAAGTGCAAGAAGTAGCAGAAGGAGGAGCAAAGCTGGATTTAGGCTTTGAGGGTGAGAGCGAAATCTTAGGTAATGATATTGACACAACTCAAAAAGGTGTAAATATTTGCAATGCCGTATTTACACCCTCAAAAGATGAAACGCTTCTAGCCACAAGCACAGGTGCAAGTAAGGGCAAAGCAATGCTTAGAGTGGTGTATTTTCTGCCTAGCACAATCCGCATAGATTATTAAAAAGGATAAGCTATGGAGCAAAATATACAGCCAACTCCACAAGGGGCTACGCCGCCAAACACCCCTGCAACAAATGAGCCACAAAATAAAGAGCAGACACTACAAGCTATGCAAAATGAGCTTAATCAAGCAATGCAAAGCTTAGAATCTGATTTTGCTAAAAAGTGCGTTAGCCTTTGTGAGAATGACCCAGAGCTAGAGGAGCTATTTTTCAGCGATAAGGAGCAGTTTTTCTTAAAGATTTTGGAATATCAAAACCAAGTCTTTAAAGAAGAGATTGTGCCACGCCAAGAAAAAGTAGCAAACTTGCAGGGCGAGATAGAGTTTGATAACAAAATGCAAGAGCTGGATTCTGCTAAAAAGCAATGGGATTCACAAAATCCCCCTGTAAGTGCCGATGAGCTTTTAGCCTTTTTTACCACACTTCCCCCTGAAGTGCAAAAAGAGCTAGAAGCTTTGCCAAGTGAGAGTGTATTCCCAACACTCTTAGAGATTATGCAAAGCCAAAAGCCACAAGAGCAAAACCAAGACTTGCCACAGCAAGTCAATGGAAGCCCCGCCAATGTCAGCTCACAAGAGCCACAAAGTGATTTACCAACACAACGATACTAAAACCAAAAAAAACAAGGAGTAACAAATGAGTGCATTAAATTGGAATACAATAGATTTTTCAAACATTAAGGACGACCCAAACATCGGCGTAAAAATCGCTACTGAGATTGAACGCCTAAGCTGGATTAAAAGCCCTTTTGCAAGTTTCACAGGCAAAGGCAGTGATAGGGGTGTCCGTCAATATAGTGTGCAAAATGACCAACCCTACCGCCCAAGACTGAAAAACAAGCTCACAGGCGATGGTGTCAGTGGGAACACGGATTTAGAAGCAAACTATGATAGTATGGAGATTTTGAATCAAACCATTTATCCCAAAGTGATTGCAAACGCTTTGCGAAGTCCCATTAAGCATTATTCTACAATGGCACAAATTGACTTTGTCAAAGAAGCCACTGATAGCCTTGCAGAATGGGCGAGTGATAGGCGTGATAAGTCAATCGTAGCTCATTTGTGTAATGACTTCACAAACGCGGTAGTGTGCGATTCTGCTAATGGATATAAGGAATTTGATACAAAAATCCAAACAATGACAAAGAAAATCCAAGCGGGTGATGTTATGAATGTCAAGGCTTTAAGAAGAGCCATTTTTATGGCAAGGGCTGGGATTGGTGTCAATGGCAAAGAAACATTCCCCCTTAAGCCCATTAAAGCTGATGTAGTGAGTGAGGGTGGGCTTAGTATCGTGCATAACTCTTATATCATTCTCTTAGAATCTCATCAAGCCAATCAGCTCAAAAATGATAAAGAGTGGAAAGATATGCAAATTCACGCAGGAGAGCGTGGCGATAAAAACCGCCTATTCAGTGGGCTTTTAGGGCTGATTGATGGCTGCCCTGTGATTGATATGGGTATTTGGACTAAATTACAAGTGGGTATGCCAAATAGTGAGCTAAGTGATGAGGATTTTAAGAAAAACATTGACCCACAAAATGTTTCTAAAATCACACCGCCTAGCTATTATACAGGAACTCAACCTATTGCCATAGGTGCGTTAATCGGTGCTAGTGCGATTGTTATGGCGGGAAATGATAAAGTCTCATTCTACATCAATGACAATGAAGATAGTGGCAGAAAGGTAGTTTGTGGAGTGGATAGACTTTTATCCATTGCAAAGGGCAGATTTGCATTAGAATCTGGCTCACTTTCAGCCTTTTCTAACCAAGACTTTGCGGTTATCGGGCTATTCTCTAGCAAAGAGTAGTGAAACTTCAGCTTCGGGTAATCATTTGTGCGATTATCCGCATTTTAAGAGAACCGCAGACTTTATGTCTAGCTCCCCCTTAAAATGCGGATAAAGCCCACAAAGCAACACCGCGAATCTTAGAAGTTTGAGAGAAAAACGCTCAGACAACGCGTTTTAAATTAAAAAGGAAACAATTATGCTTCTACACGAAAAAATACAAGAAATAAACCAAGCCCACAATGATATTAAAGACATTATCTCCAACCTAGAACAACGCATACAAGCCACTTATGAAACAGCCTTTAACAAAGCTTTGAGCGATTTAAAAGGGCAGTTAAATACACAATACAACACCCAAGCCAAAGCTATATTACAAGAAAACACAGATAGTTTAAAAGCTCAAAACACACAAGATTTAAGAGCCTTGCTTCATACAATCAAAGCTCAAAACAATACTATACTAGAATCTGCCAAAGCCACGCTCAAAGCCGAGCTAAAATCTTTAACACAAAGCTTTTTACAACAATGGGGATTAGATAATCTCCCCCATTTGCAAGAAAGTTTGCTTGATAGTTTAAAACAAGCTCTCACACCACAATTACAGCAAGACATACAAACTGCCCTGCTTTCACTCACGCAAGATTTTTTTAAAAATCTTAATATAAGTGATTATATCAATTATGAAAACATTCTCCTAGATTATACCGCATTAAGCCAAGCCCTACAATCTAGCCAAAAGCTTAACACCACGCTAGAAAATCACGCTTATAATAAAACACAAGAATATTTAAACAATCACGCAAAAAGCCTTATCACACAAGCTTTGAAAGAACAAGCCCCATCTATTTTTAGAGAAGCTTTAAAGCTTGATGAGATTATAAAAATGCGTTATGAGACTGCTTTGCGTTTGGCAAGTGTGCAGATTCTAGGCATTAATGAGCTTATTCAAGGTATCCACTCCGCCCTAAGCAAAGACTACTATAAGCCCCAACTCCCAAATCCAAATAGCATAAAAAACAATGTGCTTGTGGTAAAATAAGTGCTTTATACCAAACTTCACGCACATAAAATAAAATAGGAATCAATATGAATAGTGTAGAATTTGAAGTGAGATTAAATAAAATCTTTGAGAGCTTGTTTCAAAGCGGGTTTTTACAAAATGTCAAAAGCTGGAATTTTAGCTCTGCTGAACTTGCTCAAATCCAAGTGCAACTCTGCCAAGTAGCCACCCAAACAGCCCTAAATCTCCAAGAGCTAGATTACAAAAAACAACAAGTCGCAATGGAGCAGGAAAAAATGCGACAAGAGCTAGAAATGGCAATCTCACGGGAGAAAATCCAAAATATCAAACTCGCTTGTGAAGCCATAGCTAGTGCAGTCCAAGCAGAATCTATTAAAAGAAGCGTGGTAGATAATGCTGCGATAAACAAGACAAATGCCTATGTAAGCTATTTTAATGTCGCAATGAATGCTGTGGCTAATAATGCCGCTTCGTTAAATAGTGGCTCAATGCTTAAAAATATCAGTGATTTAGTCGTGAGAATGATTGATAAGATTAATGATGAGCCTTTAAGCTCAAACTTTGATGAACTTTTAAACTCGCTTGTAGATAAGGCTTTAAATATCAAAGATTTAGGGCTAGGCAATAAGCAGGTTAAGATTCTAGCACCAAAGACAATTTTAGCTCCAAATGAGCCTATTACACTTCTAGGCTTAAGCGTTTTTACAGACAATACTGCGGAGTTTTTATACAAAGATGAAGTGATAGAATCTAAGCTCTTTGTATTCCAAAGCGATGAGCTAGGCAGCCACGAAGTTATTTTTAGAGTGCGTGATAATAGTAATGAGTGGATAGAGGATAAGATTTTTATAAAAGTGGTAAAACCAAAAGAAATAAAAGGAGAATGCGATGGATACTAATACAGCAAAACAGCCCACAGAGCAAAAAAAACAAGAATTAGAAGAGAAAGTAGAGCAGTTTAAACAAGAAAAGACAACTTTGCCAAACCAAGCAAGAGAAATAATGGGAAGCAGTGCCTTTGAACAAGCGGACAAACTCGCACAAAAGCCACAAAACAACGATGAGCCACTAAGCTTTGAAAAATCCTTTGATACAAACTCTCAAGCAAAGGCAGATGAAATTAATGATATAGGCTTAGAATCGCAAACGCCACAAGAGCAATCAAACTATGCCATTATCCCTCCTGATGTCAGTGAGAGCGTGAAATATCAAAAATATCGCAACACAGGGGTGGATTATTTTGATAGAAAAGGGAATTTGAGCCTATTAGATGCCTATCTCGCAAAACAGCTAGGATTGAATGTCAGCTATAATTTTCATAAAATTGATATGAAAGTGGATAATAGAAGAAGGACAGCAGATTATTCAAAATCACTCAATGACTTTACAGACACTGCAATAAACGCCACACAAACAGTAAAATCACTTTTAAGCATAGCAAATGGCGATACGGGCAGAATGATGACAGATGTAACCTTAAAAGGTTTGGATAAAGCAGGGAAAGGGCTTGTAAATCAGCTTACAGGTAGTAGGGCAGCAGGTTTTTCCTTAAAAAATAATGTTTATTCATCTCTTTCTAAAAAAGGTGGCAGACCACTTGCAAGTGATACAAAAGCGTGGAATGATTTAACAGGAGATATAACACTTAATACAGAAAGAGGGGCGAGTTTGGCTTCAATAGGACTACAAAATGATGTAGCAACATTGCAACACAAACTCGCCGTGATGAAAGCAAGTTCTTTCGCTTCACCACAATCTATACAATCTTATGAGAATACCATAAACACTTTTAAAGAAATACAAGCACTTATAAATAATGAAAGTGGGTGGAAATCAAAAGAAAATATAAAAGAGAATGGCATTAAGCTTTTTTATCTAACAACTAAGCTTGAATCTTATCTATAAAAAGCCCAAGTAGGTTACGCTAAGAGAGGTCGCACTCTCTTATTTTTGCCTTTTGGGCAACCTCTAAGCACCATTATACCACATACCATAATCCTTTTTTTAACCGTTCCTACAAACCTATAAAAAACTATAAATAGTTACAAATATCTATAAATAATTTTCCTGTTGTATTCCTGTTTCAACCTTGCTGGTTGCAATATTA